>SUZL01000018.1 GCA_015059925.1 Rikenellaceae bacterium | reverse complement strand
AACATTCATAAATATTATTCGTGAAACTATATCTGAAGAAGGGCTTACTTTAACACACCTAAGAGATGTGCCGGTTAATTCTTCAGTCTTAGGACACGATGCAGCTATGTGTGAGCCTCAAATTAAAATAGTATTGTTTGAATGTTTTGAAATTTTATTAAGTAGAGTATCTGTCATAAATTATGATTATATCGGAATTCTTGTACACTTTCTTCTTAATTTTTATCATATTTTACTGAGTCACAAACACTCTCAAGCTATCTTCCTTCTCGCCTCGCTCAACATATTTCTTTATGAGCAAGTTGGTTGGGGAGTTCGCACATTCAGCTTATTCAATCCTCACCATATCCGCCAATAGAACAAAATAATCATTCGACCAGATATCCAACTCCTTCGGATTGCGCACAAAAGGAAGTACATCCTCTTTTACTTGCTTTATATCAGCTGTAGAAAGGCGTTCCTTGAGTTTCTCCTTGAATAGTTCTAGTGTAATATCTTCATTATTGAACTGCTTGCATCTTTCAGCCAAATGAGCAAAATCAAGGGGTACATTATGGCGTACATACCACTCAAAGTCGTACCAGTCGCGTCCCTTAACTCTGTTTTTCCACGCACGATATACCAGAGCATGCATCTTACCTGCAAACAGATCGGGTAGAGTGAAGCAACGAGTCATAAATGAATGAGGCTGCAACAACAGTTTTTGCTCAGTCTTAAAATTAAGTGGAGGACAAGTATCAACCTCAATCTTGATTTTAATAGATTTCTCTGTTTGAAACATAACATCATAGACATCGGTATTGTCCTTTAGAAAGGCAGACTCAGCATTGCCGAAATTCTTCTTATCCTTCTTCTTGATTTCTACCTCACATCCTACCAAAGCAAGTGCATCAACAATGGGTTGGAAATATTTGCTGAAGTCAAATGCATCATCCTGTACTAGCAGAGAAAAGTCCATATCTTCACTGAAACGTTGCAACCCATGAAAGATTCTCAAACAAGTACCGCCATAGAATGCTGCAGATTCAAAGAATCCGCCACTATACAAACCGGCAAGAATCACCTGTTGGTTTACTTCAAAAATAGCATTCCTCTTATTCTGCTCTGTCGTCAGATCATATCGTGACAACATGCTATCGTAAATTTCATCCTTCATCGTCTCAGAAACTTTAATACGGTTGCTATAGAGTCGGCCTTCTTGCCTACCTTTATATACTCTTCAAAAATAGTTGCATCAAACTTATAGAACTCATCCATATCCATTCGGATGTCATGCTCAAGATAGTTTTCCACATCCTTCAAAAAGCGCAGATTGACCTTGGAAGAATTTGCTATCAAATCGCACAAAGCCTTTTCGGGTGATGCTATCAAGAAAGCATATTCTCCCTTATGTATGCTCCTCACTCCTACAGAAAAGGCATCTCGGGCAATGTATTTGTAATCGTAATTTCCTATCGGAGTTTGAAAACTTCGAGAATGCTTTACTGTCATGGATTGATGTGTATACACAGCTTCTGGAATTAAGCCATAGTATCTCAATGCCGTCGACATAGAGATGTAAGAAGGTGCATAAAGATGATTGGCAATCAATTCACTCGAAAGCGTCTTTCCCGAATGTTCGGGGTTGACGACATAGAGTCCTCGCTTCAATCTTATGATATATCCGTTCTTCTCAAGCCAAACAACCTTCTTCTCTGATGACTTGAGTTCCGGATATAACGATTCAATGACTGAAGTCGTTACTGGGACTGCTCCTATTTCCTTTAATTGTCTATTCATGTCGCAAATATAGTAATATTTTGAACAATAAAAGAAGTATTTCTTCCTTTTCTGTTCAAATATTATCTATTTTTACATTTTGTGTGGGAAAATAAAAACTCTGCATCGGCAAATAAAAAGCTGGCCTCGAAATGAGACCGGCTTTTCTATTTATTGTCTGCCATTTTTTGTTCGTAGGTGTCGGTGATGAGGGTGAGGGCGCCGTCGCCTGTCACGTTGCAGGCGGTTCCGAAGCTATCTTGGAGGGCAAAAATCGTTAATAGAAGGGCTGTGCCAGCCTCGTCAAAATGAAGGACCGAGATAATCAAGCCCAGCGATGCAAGCACCGTTCCACCGGGGACGCCCGGGGCGCCGATAGCGAAGAGTCCCAACATCAAAATAAACAGTGCGAGCGTAAAGAGATCGGGCATTGAGCCATAGAGAAGTTGCGACACAGTCATAACAAAAACCGTCTCCGTCAGGATCGAGCCGCACAGGTGGATATTGGCAAAAAGCGGGATGGTTACGTCGCTAATCTCCTTACGGAGCACGGGGCTACGGTGCGCGCAGTTCAGTGCCACGCCGAGTGTTGCGGCTGACGACATTGTGCCAAGAGCGGTAAGGTAGGCAGGGCCGTAATACTTGAGTACCTGCCAGCTATTTTTGCGAGAATATATTGCCGCAATGCCATACAACAGAGCCAGCCAAATATAATGACAGATGACTACTACCAGCAAGATAGACAAGAAGATAGGTAGTTGTTTGGTAACTGCGCCCTGATAACTCAAGATACAGAAATTGGCAAAAATAAAGATCGGCAGAATGGGGAGTAGAATCTTCCGAACGAGCTCCAAGACCATCTTCTGGAACACGTCAAGAAGTCGTGAAAATTCGTCGGACTTCACCCACGCCGTAGCCAATCCGAGCATAACGGCCAGCACCAATGCCGTCATCACGTTCATCACGGGCGGGATGTCGATTTGCAGGATATTTTCGGGTAGCGGCTTCAGCGAATTGGCATCCGAAGAGATGTACAGATGAGGGATAATCTGATAGCCGACAGCAGCGCCAAAAAATGAAGCTCCGATGGACGAGAGGTAGGCAATACCGAAAGCAAACAGGAGCATCCGCGAGGCATTACTGCGCAGATGTGCAATCGAAGGAGCGATAAAACCCAGAATAATGAGAGGGACGAGGAAGAAGATAACCTGCCCGCTTATATGCTTGAGGCTCACCACAGCAGCCAGCGCTGCACCGTCGATATATACACCAACCGCAATTCCGAGCGCCACCGCGATAAGCAGTTGAACAATCGTACTCTTAAAGAAGTTTTTCATCGCAAAAGATCTATTTTCTACAAATATACTACGAAAATATGGATATGCAATAGAAATAAAAGGCTAACAAATTGGCGAAAAAAAGATTATTCTTCAAATATGTGTCGTTTATTACGACGTTTTTTGTAACTTTGCGTTTGTTATACATAAAAATAAAGATTTCGAAACGTTATGCTGACACTCAAGCAAATCAGAGACGATAAGCAGGCGGCAATTGCACGTCTGGCTAAGAAGGGAGTAGATGCAGCCCCCATCATCGAGAAGATAGAGCAGCTGGATGATAGCCGCAAGGCTATTCAGGCTGAATTGGATAATTGTCTGGCACAGCAGAATGCTGCCGCCAAGCAGATTGGTATGCTCATCGGTCAAGGACGCAAGGAGGAGGCCGAGGCCAAGAAGCAGGAGGTGGCTTCGCTCAAGGCCCGCTCGACGGAGCTTTCGGCCGAGCATCAGCAGGTTAGCAACGAGTTGCAGGCACAGATCGTGCTGCTGCCCAACTTCCCCGCCGAGATCGTTCCCGAGGGACGCACCGCGGAGGATAACGTGGTGGTGAAACTGGTCGAGAACTACTCGGAGCTGCCAGCAAATCCCCTGCCGCACTGGGAGCTGGCTCGCAAGTACGACATCATTGACTTCGATCTAGGTGTAAAGCTCACGGGTGCAGGTTTCCCCGTATATAAGGGCAAGGGTGCGCGTTTGCAGCGTGCGCTGATCAACTACTTCCTCGACTGCAACACCGCAGCCGGCTATCAGGAGGTGGAGCCCCCCATTATGGTAAACGAGGCCTCGGGCTTCGGTACAGGTCAGTTGCCCGACAAGGAGGGACAGATGTACCACGCTACGGCCGACAACTTCTACCTCGTGCCGACGGCTGAGGTGCCCGTAACGAACATCTTCCGCGATGTGATTCTCGACCAGAGCGAGTTCCCCGTCAAGATGACCGCCTACACGCCCTGCTTCCGTCGTGAGGCCGGATCGTATGGTAAGGATGTGCGCGGACTGAACCGTCTGCACCAGTTCGACAAGGTTGAGATCGTGCAGCTGGCTCTGCCCGAGAAGTCGTACGAGGCTCTGGATGGTATGGTTGAGCACGTCGAGAAGATCGTAGCCTCGCTCGGTCTGCCGTACCGTATCCTGCGTCTGTGCGGTGGCGATATGTCGTTCACATCGGCCCTGACCTATGACTTCGAGGTTTACTCGGAGGCTCAGCAGCGCTGGCTGGAGGTGTCGTCGGTATCGAATTTCGAGTCATTCCAGGCCAACCGTCTGAAGTTGCGCTACCGCGATGAGAACAAGAAGACGCAGCTCGCACATACGCTCAACGGCTCTTCGTTGGCTCTGCCTCGAATCGTGGCAGCACTTTTGGAGAATAACCAGACGGAGGAGGGAATCCGAATCCCTGAGGTACTTATTCCCTACACAGGTTTTGATATTATCAAATAAAGTGTTATATTTGTCTTAAGAAAACTTATTTATTAAACATAAAACAAACAAAACTATGGCTTACAAAATTTCAGATGCGTGTGTAGCGTGTGGTACTTGCATCGACGAGTGCCCCGTGGAGGCTATTTCAGCTGGTGATATCTATGTAATTGATCCCGACAAGTGTATTGACTGCGGTACTTGCGCAGGCGTTTGCCCCAGCGAGGCTATTGCTGCCGAGTAATTGACATAGTTAATAATGAAAAAGGGCTGTCCAACAAAATGTTGCGACAGCCCTTTTATTATTCTGCATTTCGCTATTTCTCACACTTACACTCACAAGAGAGCACCTTCCACGCTCCTGCGGCAAGCGCAGCCCCGACAAACGGTGCAACGATGAAGATCCACAGATCCGACAACGCCTGACCTCCTGCCAGCACAGCGGGGCCGATCGATCGAGCGGGATTAACCGAGGTTCCCGTATAGTGGATACATACGAGATGTACCAAAACGAGTGTCAAACCGATAGCCAGACCTGCCAGATTGCCTGCACCCTTCTCGGCATCGGTCGTTCCCAACACCACGAGCACGAAGATAAAGGTAAAGACCACCTCGGCAGCCACAGCACCGCCAACGCAGATTCCACTCTGCACTGCATTTGCGCCCAAGCCAGACTCGGGAGCCAGAGCCATCAGGATGCCTGCTCCGATAAAGGCTCCTATGACCTGAAAGAGCATATACATCGCAGCATCCTTGCCACTCATACGCTTCGAGAGCCACACTCCGAGCGTGATGGCGGGGTTGATGTGGCAACCCGAAATGCCACCGATCGTGTATGCCATTCCAACAACAGCAAGACCAAAGGCCAACGCTGTGCCTACAACAGATGCGGTATCAACGCCGCAACTCAAACTAACGGCCGTACCACAACCCATCAATACCAGAACCATAGTTCCGATCATCTCTGCCAAATACTTTTTCATAAGCTTTGAGAATTAAAAGTTTACACTCTAAAGTTAGTGAATATTTTAGAAATCGCCATAGCTTTGCCAGAAAAAAATTGGCGGCAAGATATTATCTGCCACCAATTACATCGTATTCGGCTTTGGCGCGGGCTACACCCTTTTACACTTTCCCGACAAGCAATCCACCTCAATAGCCACCACGCCCGTGCGGTGAGCCGAGCGCTCGATGGCCTTCAGCCCCTCTTCAAGGTGCGTCGGGGCATATTTCTCGACAATTAATCGCAGAGCGTGGCGACGCTCCGCATCCTGCTCAACCAAACGGGCACGACCGGCTGCGATCACCGATTCAAACTCGGTCGTGAACTGCTCAGGAACGATACGCTTCTGCCCCACCACGCAGAACGATACGCGCTGATCGTTCGCGATGGCTCTTAGCTTACGTCCCTCAAGGGCACAATGCAGATAGATCGTATCGCCCTCAACAGCGTAATTGATGGGCACTCCATAGCCGCCCTCAGCCGAGGCCATCGACAAAACTCCATACTCTCCCTCACGGAGCAGCTCCAAGGCGCGCTCCTCGCTCAAAAGTCGATCTTGACGGCGCACCGTCGCATTGTCGTAACGCATCGCTACAAAAGTTTTTTCTTTGATGGAATAACAACAAAATCCTTCAGGTAGAAGGGCTCGAAGTAGGCAATATCCTCCACCTGGCCAGCCGAGAGACGCTGCTGCGCCAACCGCGCCAGACCGCGTGCAGAAGGGGTTATATTAATATAGGTAGCATCCGGGAGCACCTCACGGCACTTGGCGGCTCCGTTGCCAAAGATCACAAGTTGCCCCTCGCGGCGCACATCGGCAAAGCTCTCGCCGTCGATAATCTCGGCCGAGACCTCGCCCTGCGGCTCTCCCTTAGCGTTGTAGAGGCAGGTGTAAACCTCCATACGGCGCGCATCGACCATCGGGCAGAGCGTCGCCTCGTCCCACGCCTCGACATCCAGAATACCCGCCTCGTGATCCTCGATGGCCACCTCGGCAAGTGCATCGAGCGAGCAGACCGCCACCAGCGGAATCTGCAACCCGTAGCACAAACCCTTGGCGAAGGATACGCCAATACGAAGGCCCGTATATGATCCCGGGCCCTTGCCTACGGCTACGGCATCCAACTCGTCGGGCATAACGCCCGTCTCGCGCAACAATTCATCGACAAAAACACCCAGACGCTTGGCGTGGTCGCGCCCCTGGTCGCTCTCGCGCAACGATATGAGCTCGCCATCGCGGGCCAATCCCACCGAGCATATGTCGGTGCCTGTCTCAATACATAATATCAATGACATATCTCGAAATTATATCAATTCAAAGTGTTCCAAAGCATTCAGAATACCATCGTCATCGACCGACGTGGTTACATAGTCGGCCACCTCCTTCAGCGCCTCGCACGCATTGCCCATAGCAACGCCTAACGCCACCTCTCGGATGAGCGAGACATCGTTTCCGCCATCGCCGAAGGCCATCGACTCCTCCATCTTTAGGCCGTAGTACTCCATAACGCGGTGGGCGGCCGTAGCCTTGTCGATACCCCGCAGATTCACATCCATAAACATATCGTTCCAGCGGCTACCCACGCACTCGGGCAGATGGGCCAGAACCTCTTTCTCGAGTTCGGGCGAGAGGTAAGGACAGAGCTGGAATACGGGCTGCGTGGCGACGATATGTTTGGGATCGGCCACCTCGGGGACAATATCGACCATATCGATGGCTGCCTGCACCTGCTCGGTAATGCTATCGACGTAGATATTCTTGTTGGTCATATACTCGGTCTGGAAGCCGTAGCGCTCCTCCAACTCGAAGACGCGATGAAGCACCTCGCGCGGGAAGGCCTCCTCGTAGATCACCTCGCCCGAGGCCGTCAGGCAGTAGCTGCCATTGACCGTGATGTAGCCATCGACCTCGATGTCGCGCACGACGTGGGTGTGGCACAGCAGGCGGCCCGTTGCGATAAAGACCTTGATACCACGACGACGCAATCGCGCAATAGCCTCGCGGGCCGATGCGGGGACATCGTGCGTGCGGAAGCTGACCAGCGTGCCGTCAATATCGAAAAATACTGCTTTTATCTTGTTTTTCATACTATTACCCTATCCTGCTTGCGCGAAATTACTTATATCGTTTCATAGCCTTGTCCATCTCACGCTTGGCATCGTTCTCCTTCAGGTACTCGCGCTTATCGTACGCCTTGCGGCCGCGCGCCAGACCGATTACTATCTTGGCGTAGCCCTTCTCGCTCATGAACAATCGCAGGCCCACCACCGTCAGACCGCGATCCTGCAGCGAGCGCTCCAATTTATTTAGCTCCTTGCGATTGAGCAGCAGCTTGCGGTCGCGCTTCGGGGCGTGATTGTTGCACGTCCCCCAGCCATACTCCGCCACGTTCATACCGCGAATCCACAACTCGCCGCGATCGAAATAGCAGTAGCAATCCGTCAGCGAGGCCTTGCCCAGACGGATCGACTTGATCTCGGTGCCCACCAGCACGATACCCGCGATGAACTCCTCGAGGATCTCGTAATCGAAGGTAGCACGTTTGTTTCGTATATTTATATTTCTATAATCGGCCATAACTTTTTTATCTACATTTTCATTCTTTATCGGGCGCTCGCCTCATACCGGCACAATACCGTTTGTGGCACTGTTTTTGTCCTTTTGTGCGACGGGTAGGACCGGATAAAGGTAACTAATTCTTTTATCTTTATGTTTTACACATCTTTCTGTTTATTTTCTGTTTGCACACGGTATGCGCAGTGATGCGTGTACGCCTCCGGTTCCTGCCCTTTTTTTCTATTGCAATCCCCCGCTACAAAATCAACCGCTTGCTCTGCTTGGCGATGGCGAGCTTCACCTGATTGAGCTTCGAGAGCTGTTGCAGGCACTCGGCCTCCTCCTCTTCGCTTATCATCGGGTCTTTCAGTCGCTCGCGCTGCTCGTTGATCATTCGCTCGACAACCTTCGAGCGGTAGAGCATAATAGCCTTCGGCACGCCATTGGTCAGGATCTCCCCCTCGCTCTCGATATGGACATCCTTCTGCGCCCATATGGCGCTGGCGATGTAATTGTCATCCGAGGTCATTATATCGACCGCCATATTGCAGACCGCAGGATCGGGATGATTGACAAAATACTGCGCCGGCACCTCGACACCCTCGCCCAGACGCAGCCAATGCTCGCGGTAGGTCTGCAGGATACTCTGGTAGATGGGGTTAGCAAAGGTAAGCTGGTCGGCCTCAAGGTTTTGCAGAATCTCCGTAGCGATATTAATCTGCACGGCACGGCGTCCCTCCATAACCTCGAAGCTCTTATGCCCCGCCTTGAGCAGATACTTCACAAGCTCGTACTCCAGCGCATCGACGCTACTGCCCGCAACGGTCGAGCGCATCACATCAACCTCAACCTCCTGCTGGGGCTGCTGCTCCTGCTGGCGACGACGTTGCGACTGCTGACGGCGGATGAACTCCTCAGCCTCGGGATCGCCCGAGAGCATAGCTCGCTTGCGGGCTACCTCCGCGATGAGGACATTCTCATCGACATCCATCGTGCGGGCGCACTCCTTGATATAGACCGAGCGCTGAATCGAATCGGGGATCTGCACAATCGAGCGCACCACGTCGCCAATGACCTCCGAGCGTTTGATGGGATCCTTGCCCGCCTCGCGCATCAGCAACTTGGCCTTGAAGGAGAGGAAGTCCACCTCCGCACTCTGAATATAGTCGCGCACCTCGTCGGCCGTATGCGCCCTTGCGAATGAGTCGGGATCGTGCTCAACGGGGAGTGATACCACGCGAACGTTCATTCCCTCCTTCAGGATCATATCGATTCCGCGCATCGTAGCCTTCACGCCGGCCGAGTCGCCATCGTAGATCACCGTAATGTTGCGCGTGAAACGACTCAAAAGACGGATTTGATCCTGCGTAAGCGATGTACCCGACGATGCCACAACGTTCTCAACGCCAGCCTGATGCATCGAGATAACGTCAGTATAACCCTCAACCATAATGGCATAGCCCTGCTGCTGGATCGCTTTCTTGGCAAAGTAGAGGCCATACAACTCGCGCGTCTTGCTGTAAATCTCGCTCTCGGGCGAGTTCTGGTACTTGGCAACCTTGCCGTCAGTACGCAGCGTTCGTCCGCCGAAGGCCACAACGCGGCCCGAGATGTTATGTACGGGGAACATCACGCGATCGCGGAAGCGGTCGTACAATCGGCCATCGCTCTCGCGCTTGAGCGTAAGACCGGTCGAGAGCAGGAACTCCTCCTTATACCCCGCCGCGAGAGCCGCTTGAGTCATAGCATCGCCCTTGGCCGAGCAGAAACCCAGACCGAACTTGCGGATCGTGGCATCGGTGAAACCGCGCTTCTGCGAGAAATAGGACAATCCCACCGTTCGGCCCTCGACATTCTCAAACATAAACTTCGAGAAATACTCGGCCGTCCAGCCATTCAGGGCAAACATACTCTCGCGGTCGTTGTTACGGCGAACATCCTCCTCGGTCTGCTCGCGCTCCTCGACCTGAATACCGTAGCGCTTGGCCACCATCTTCAGCGCTTCGGGGTAGCTCACGCCCTCGTGCTCCATCACGAAGGTTACGGCATTGCCACCCTTACCGCAGCCGAAACATTTATATACGCCCTTCGACGGCGAGACCACAAACGACGGGGTCTTCTCGTCGTGGAAGGGACAGCACGCCTGATAGTTCACGCCCTTGCGTTTGAGCGTAACGTAGTCGCCGATAATATCTACGATATTAGCGGCTGCATAAATTCTATCTACTGTGGCGCGATCAATCATAAGAGTACAAAATTACAAAAAATTATCGTGCCACACATTGAGTGGCGGGAAAATAGTTGTCATATTCTCGAAAATCGGCTATTACCGCCCTCGGGCAGCATATTTGTTGCTCATTTCTTCGAGATTTTCCAAGAAATGGATAACTTTGTCGTATGGATTTCAAACTTGTGTCGGAATATGCTCCTACGGGCGATCAGCCCGAGGCTATTGCGCAGCTCATCAACTCGATTGAGGGTGGCGCACGACACAACACGCTATTGGGCGTAACGGGTTCGGGAAAGACCTTTACCGTTGCCAACGTCATCGCCCACTTCAACCGCCCGACCATCGTGCTGAGCCACAACAAGACGCTCGCGGCACAGCTCTACGGCGAGTTCAAGAACTTCTTTCCCGAGAATGCCGTCGAGTACTTCGTATCCTACTACGACTACTACCAGCCCGAGGCATACCTCCCCACAACAGACACCTACATCGAGAAGGATCTCTCGATAAATCAAGATATTGAGAAGATGCGACTCAGCGCCACATCGGCTCTGCTTTCGGGCCGTCGGGATGTGATCGTGGTATCGAGTGTGTCGTGTCTGTATGGTATCGGCAACCCCGCCGACTTCCACGCGACATCCATCTCGATTAAGGTGGGCGAGAGGGTGAATTACAAGCACTTCCTCTATCACTTGGTCGAGGCGCTCTACACCCGTACGGAGCTGGAGCTCACGCCCGCCACGTTCCGCGTCAAGGGCGACACGATAGATATTATGGCCGCCTTTGGCGACAACTGCTACCGCGTTACGTTCTTCGACGATGAGATCGAGTCGATACAGCGAATCGACCCCACGAGTGGCCAACGATTAGAGTCGATCGGCTCGGTAACGATCTTTCCTGCCAATCTGTTCGTTACCACGAAGGAGCGCATCAACACCGCCGTCGAGCAGATATATCTCGACTTGGGCAAGCGCATCGCCTTCTTCGAGATGAACGACCGCCCGATGGAGGCGCAGCGTATCAAGCAGCGCGTGGAGTACGACTTGGAGATGATTAAGGAGCTGGGCTACTGCCCCGGCATCGAGAACTACTCGCGTTATTTCGACGGTCGCGCCGAGGGCACGCGTCCCTTCTGTCTGTTGGACTACTTCCCCGAGGATTATATGATGGTCGTGGATGAGAGCCACGTTACGCTGCCGCAGGTGCACGCGATGTTCGGTGGCGACCGCGCCCGCAAGGAGAATCTTGTGGAGTACGGCTTCCGCCTCCCCGCCGCGAAGGATAACCGCCCGCTACGTTTCGAGGAGTTCGAGCAGATGATGGGTACGGCCATCTACGTCAGCGCCACGCCTGCCGACTTCGAGTTGGAGAAGAGCGAGGGACTCATCGCCGAACAGCTCATCCGCCCGACGGGACTGATCGATCCGCCGCTTGAGGTACGTCCGACGGAGAATCAGATTGACGATCTGATCGAGGAGATCGACAAGCGCGTCAAGGCCGATGATAAGATTTTGGTTACGACCATCACCAAGCGTATGGCCGAGGAGCTATCGAAGTATTTCGACCGCGTGGGTGTGCGCAACCGATATATCCACTCCGACGTGGATACGCTGGAGCGAGTGCAGATTCTGGAAGACTTGCGTACGGGATTGTTCGACGTGCTGGTGGGTGTGAATCTACTGCGCGAGGGCTTGGATCTGCCCGAGGTGGGATTGGTGGCAATACTCGATGCCGACAAGGAGGGATTTCTGCGTAATGTGCGTTCTATCACACAGATAGCAGGCCGCGCGGCGCGTCATCCCAATGGGCAGGTGATTCTCTATGCCGACGTCTGCACCGACTCGATTCGCCTCTCCATAGAGCAGAGCAACCGCCGCCGCGAGAAGCAGATTCGCTACAACATCGAACACAACATACTGCCACGTCAGGCGCAGAAGAGCGGCACGGGCCAGAGCCTGCTATTGGCGGGTACGGAGCGACCCGAGGATATGAACGTATATCCGATCGTGGAGGAACACTACGCCGTAGCGAGCGATGTGGAGAAGGGTTACACAACACGCGAGCTCGACATCAAGGGCATTGACGAGCAGATCACCCGCGCGAGGGAGGATATGGAGCGAGCGGCCAAGTCGCTGGACTTCCTCGCCGCGGCGCGTTACCGCGACAGGATGTACGAATTGCAGAAGGTCAAGGAGGAGGCGTTGGGGAAATAGCGCTACGCACCGCCCTTGAATGCGAAGTAGCGGCCGGCCAAGTAGCTATAAATCACGCAAACGGCCGTAGTGAGGGCCTTGGCAGGCGTGGGCCAGATACCGAAGGTCTCGACGAAGAGTTTGATGCAGACGTAGTTCAGCAGAATTGATCCCACAACAGATATTGCATAACGCAACAGCTGACCGCCCGAGCCGATCTCGGTGGCTCGGAACGCCACGTTACGGTTGAGCCAGAAGCCCGTCAGAAATGTTATCGGGAAGACCACCACGAGCGAAGCGACGTGGGGCGAGACCACCACAAAACCCAGATCGATAAATCGCTCGGCGACGATGTAGTGATAGATCACAAAATACCACACCAAATCGAGCGCCATATTTGCAGCGCCACAAGCGGCATAGCGGAACATTGTGGGTGAGAGTAACTGCGAGAATGGCCGCACATAAAACAGATCGACTATTCGTCCTATCGCCTCGGCAATACGCATCACTTCTTGTTATATATCCACAAATCGGGGAACAGATCACGATACGAGCGGGCAAATGTGTTGCAATCCTCGCGGCTGTCGCTGCCGTACATCGTAACCATAAACTTACTGCCGAAGGGCAACACCTCGCACTTGACCTCACTCGCCTTCGTGCGCACCTGCTCGATGGCGCGGTCGGCATTGGCCTCGGTCGAGAATACACCCATCACAACGTAGTAGGCATATCGTCTATTCTGCACATTAGGCGTCTGCGCGGGAGCTACGCTCGGAGCGCTCGGCTCAGGCTGGCTCTGCACCGTAGGCTCGGCGGCAGGTGTCTGCTCGGTCGCAACCTCCTGTTCTGCAACCTGCTCCGCAGGCGCGGCGGCAACCACATTTTCCGTATTGCTCTTATGAAAGAGGCTATCGCCCCACATAATATACCCGCAGATGCAGAGTGCCACGATGACACACACGCCGCACACCGCATAGAGCCAACCATTGCTGCGGCTCTTGGGACGGCGCACGACCAACGTCTTGACACCCTTGGGGTTGATGGCGCTATTGAAGGGCTGCTCCATCTGGAAGCTCTTGCCCTTGAGCTGACCAACACCACCGATCGTAAGCACACCATCGACCAGAGTCTTCGACTTCCAGCGCTCGTATATATCCTCGGCCTGCGAGATTTGACATCCGGCGATTGCCACGATCTCGTCCACGAGCGAGGGTGCCTCGTCGTGCGAGGAGAAGGCCACCACGTTACGCGGGCTGAGCAGTCGATCTTCCGAGATGCGACGCGCACCCTGACGCTCGATATAGAGCGTACCAATCTGGGGCAGACGCACTCCGCGACCGCTGATAAGCATATTGTAGATTATCTTATTTACCTCTCCGACCATCTTCTCTATTTTCTTTTATCCTCCTTCTGGGGACGGTTCTCGGGGCAATCGGGCTTACCTACGGGGAAGCGGCCCTTCATACCGTACCAAATCATCAGCACCGCCATAATGATGAACGGGATACTGAGCAACTGTCCCATATTGAGCAGCATACCCTCCTCGAAAGCCTCCTGATTGACCTTCACCATCTCGATGAAGGGGCGCGTGAGGAAGATACCGATCAAACCCACGCCGAAGATCACACCCGGCTTGCGACGTGCCACGTCGTATTTATAGTACATAACGCACAGTATGACGAACGTAATGACGTAGCAGATAGCCTCATAGAGCTGTGCAGGGTGCTGCGGCGGAATCATCGCCTCGCCGATATTGGGGTAGAGTCTTACGAACTTAAAGCCCCAAGGCAGATCCGTGGCGCGGCCCACGATCTCCGAGTTCATCAGATTACCCAAACGCACCAGCGCGCCACCGATGGCTACGGGGATCATAATGCGATCCAACCACCAGACGTATGGCATCTTGTGCTTGCGCGTGGTGATCCACATACCGAGCAGCATACCCAGCGCCGAGCCGTGGCTGGCCATACCGCCATTGCGGAACTCGGTGATGATAGCCCAAGGCTTGGTGATATAGTAGTCGAACTCGTAAAAGAGGCAGTGGCCAATGCGCGCACCCAAAACGGCACCCAGCACGATCCAGATAAATCCCGTCTCGACGATCTGCGAGCCGAAGCCCTCGCGCTTAACGTAATTTGTGAAGAAGCGCTCGCCGATAAGGAACGTCAGCGCCCACATCAGGCCGTAGTAGCGCAACTCGAATCCGCCGATGGTGAACATCACCGGATCGGCATCCCAAACAATATATAAAAGGTCGTTCAGCATCTTTTCTTAATCTAAGAATTATTTCTTCAACGGGAAGGCAAAAGTAGTTCCCGAGCCCAGCTCACTTCTTACCGTCACGCGCTCGCCGTGAGCCTCGACGATATGCTTTACGATGGCAAGGCCCAAGCCCGTACCGCCCTGCTCACGCGAGCGGCTTTTATCGACGCGATAGAAACGCTCGAAGATGCGGGGCATATCCTCCTTCGAGATACCTACGCCCGTATCCTCAACCTCGATGAGTACCTTGTCGGCCATATCGCGGAAACGGATGCGGGTAGAGCCTCCCTCCTTGCCGTAGTGGATCGAATTTGAGATGAGGTTCACCAGCACCTGACCTACGAAGTGCTTGTCGGCCGTAACGCGGAACTGCGAGGGCAACGAGTCTGCACCCTTGACCGAGAGTTTGATGTTGCGCTTTGCGGCCTCGATCTCCAGCTGGTCGGCAATCTCTTTGGCCAGAGCCACGATGTCGAAAGACTCCATCTTCAGGCGGTTCATATCGTTCTCGAGTTTCGAGATGGTATCCAGATCGCTCACGATGTTGATCAGACGGTCGATGCTCTTCTCGGCACGCTCCAGATACTTGCGGTTGATCAGCTCATCCTCCAGACCACCGTCGAGCAACGTAGAGATATAACCCTGAATGTTGAAAATCGGGGTTTTCAGCTCGTGCGCCACATTGCCCAGATACTGCTTACGAAAGACCTCGTTCTGCTTCAGGCGCGTGATCTCCTTGTCGTTGTCGTCGGCCCAAGCGGTAAGCTCCTCCGAGATATTCTCGACGTGCTTGTCCTTCATCTCATCGACGATCTCGGTGGTATGCACATCACGCGAGAGCACCATCGAGTAGATGGGCTTGAGTTTGTAGGCAACATACTGCTTCATCATAAAAAGCGAGAAAAGAGCCATCAGAATGAATACACAGGCCGCAACACCTGCAACCATCCACCAAACCAATCCGCACGCAATCATCACAGCCACGACGATAAGCGTTGCCACCAAAGCCATCAACAATGACGCACTCTCTTTTGTCTTTACAATCATCGTATAAAATTTAATTGTTCATATTCTCCTTAAATTCGCCGTATTAATGCATTCTCATCGATGCCACCACGCGGTATAGGGCCTCGATCTGTCGCTCGCCCACCGTCATCGCATCGAAGTCGGGATCTGCGGCATCGAGCCTGAGTTGTCGCTCGGCCGCCCCCTCCAAGAGGCGTACTCTACGCAAAATTACATAATTCGCGCAAACTATCACATACAAACCTCCCGAAATAATGGCATCAACACCTATTTTTTTCAAAAAAAGTATCGATCCGACCATCACCTCGTCACTCATACCCTCGCCCGAGGAGCGCACCGCAACGTCGCACGGCTCAACGGGAGGCATCATTAGGTGGCATTCGGGCTCGTTCTGCTCCCAATTGGGCACTCGCAGCGACTCCATCTCATAGAGCGGAATTGTGTGGCCCGTTCGCTCACGTCCAAACATATCGCCCTCACCCGTAAGCAACCAGCCGAGGCTGAGTTCAGGGAAGTGATCCACGATGCGGCGGGCCAGCGAGTGGGAGATGCCGTTCTTGCCAGATTTGATCTGGTAGAGACTCTCCGAGCGGTTAAGACCGATATAACGTCCGAAGTAGTTTGTCGTCATATTGGCCCACCGTATAACGCTCTCAAGGCGCTCACGTGGTGTGCTACTATTTGCCATATTCATTTTTTTTTACAATCTTTGCAGGCGCGGCCTCGTAGTTCAATGGATAGAATATAAGATTCCGGTTCTTACGATGAAGGTTCGAATCCTTTCGAGGTCACACTTACTGAAGGGGGCGATAGGTCGCATCCCTTCTTTTTTTATGCCATACAACTCTATCAGCACACCAGCCCATCTACACTCAAACTCTCTGAGGTTTGCAGCATTTAATTTTCCAAAGATAGCATTTTTATTTTTATTTACAATAAAAAAGGGCGTAATAATTACCAAAATCGGCCCGCAGGCCGTTTCTTCTGCGCAGACGAAAACGGGACGACTGAGAAATTTATTCTTTCGCGTTTAGGTATTTTTTGCTATTTTTGTCTCATACAATAGCTCTTTTATGAAAAATTTTATACAAAAATTCATATTTCTCGTTTTACTTATCCTTCCCTGCGTGGGAATGGCACAGCCTCGCGTCATTTTCGATACGGACATAGACTCCGACGTGGATGATGTTGGTGCATTGGCTATGCTGCTCAATATGCACAATCGTAACGAGATTGAACTCGCCGCCGTAATCGTTACGAGCGACGATCCCTACGCACCCTTATGTGTCAGTTCGATATGCCGATTCTACGGTCAGGAGCAGATTCCCATCGGCTTTCTTCGGGGGCAGCCGACACTCAACAACCACTCGCGCTATACTCGCCAGATCAGCGAACAATTTCCATCTTCGCTTAGTAGCCACTCCGAGGCTGAGGATGGCACAACACTCTACCGACGCATACTTGCCCAAAGTAAGAATAACTCTGTAACCATCATCACCGTCGGCCACCTCTCCTCGCTTATGCGACTGCTGCAATCCACGTCCGACAATTATAGCCAACTCGGCGGCAAGGCACTCGCGGAGAAGAAGGTAAAAAGATGGTTATGTATGGGCGGTCAATACCCCTCAGGCAAGGAGGCAAACTTCTATCGTCCCGACCCGCAATCAACTCTCTACACGCTGCAAAATTGGCACAAACCGGCTGTTTTCTGTGGATGGGAGATTGGTAATAAAGTGCTAACGGGAGGCCAAAGAGTGAAAGAGTTGCTAACGGCAGAACATCCTATGTATCAAGCATATCTACTCTACAACAACTTCGCCTCTCGACCGAGTTGGGATCAGCTGGCCGTATATCTTTTAAGCAAAGATGCCGACAAATATATCGAGCTAATCGACAATGGCTATTGTGAGGTGAACGAGGTAGGCGAGAATCGCTGGATCGAAGGCAAGAAAAAGGGGCGAAAGCATAGCTACATACACCTAAAAGATGAGGCCGAGGCCGAGAAATTGGCCACCGAAATAGACTCATTGATGATTGGTCAGAGAAAATAACTTGCCCACTTTGCATCCAAATATCAATTTTATCGTATATTTGTAATAGAATAAATTTTCTATGGCCATAGAGAGAAATATGCGAAACATCGAGAGCGATCTCGAATATGAGAATAAAATCCGTCCGCAAGAGCTATCCACCTTCTCGGGGCAGGATAAAATTGTGGATAATCTGAAGGTCTTTATCAAAGCCGCCCTGATGCGAGGCGACTCGCTTGACCACGTGCTGCTGCACGGCCCTCCGGGCTTGGGCAAGACCACGCTGGCGAACATCATCGCCCACGAGATGGGTGCGCAGCTGAAGGTTACGTCGGGCCCCGTGCTCGATAAGCCGGGCGATCTGGCGGGACTGCTGACAAACCTCGATGCGGGCGACGTGCTCTTCATCGACGAGATTCACCGCCTCAGCCCCATCGTCGAAGAGTATCTCTACTCCGCGATGGAGGATTACAAGATCGACATCGTGCTCGACAAGGGCCCCTCGGCGCGCTCGATTCAGATTGAGCTGGCCCCCTTCACGCTGGTCGGCGCCACCACACGAAGTGGCCTTCTGACCTCGCCACTTCGCGCCCGATTTGGTATCACCTGCCACTTGGAGTACTACGACACGCCCGTTCTGGCGGGTATCGTGAAGCGCTCAGCCCGAATCATCGACATCTCGATCGACGACGATGCCGCCCACGAGGTGGCTCTGCGTTCGCGCGGCACGCCCCGTATCGCCAACGCCCTGCTGCGTAGAGTGAGGGACTTTGCGATGGTCAAGGGCGAGGGACATATCGACTTGGAGATCACGCGCATAGCCCTGCAAGCGCTGAATATCGACTCGCGCGGTCTGGATCAGATGGACAACAAGATCCTGCAGACGATAATCGAGAAATTCAAGGGCGGGCCGGTCGGTCTGAACACCATCGCCACGGCCGTAGGCGAGGAGGCAGGCACGATAGAGGATGTGTACGAGCCGTTCCTCATCAAGGAGGGATTCATCAAGCGCACCCCCCGAGGCCGCGAGGCTACGGAGTTGGCCTACGCCCACCTCGGCTACACCCCCAAACCCGACGAGGGGATGCTATTTTAATCGCAAACCATAAAACTTAATTGATATGAAACGAATTACTGCTCTTATCTGCGCGCTGTGCTTCGCAGGCGTTGCTCTGGCTCAAGGCCCCAAAGGCGAGCCACAGATTCCCGTTTATCCTACGCTTCAGGATGAGGCTTCGTTCAGTATGATTCTCATTCCCGACCCGCAGAGCTATACCAAATTTGCCGCCAACCAGCCTCTGTTTGATCTTCAGACGGCGTGGGTGGCACAGAATATCGACCGCCTCAACATCAAGGCTGCCCTCTTCACAGGCGATATGGTTGAGCAGAACGGCAAGCAGATCTCTGCGCCGAAGCCCAACGAATACAATGGCGACCAGACGGGCCGTCAGCAGTGGGAGGCCGTATCGCGCGCGCTGAGCCGCTTGGACAACCGTCTGCCCTACGTCGTAGCGCAGGGTAATCACGACATCGGCGAGATCACCGCTACCGACCGCCACACGATTATGCCCAACTACGTCTATCCCGAGCGTAACATTCTGTTCGAGAAGTGCTTGGTATCGACTTGCCAGAATTGGCAGGGTGTGCATACGATGGAGAATTCGGCCTACGAGTTCCACGACAAGGCGTGGGGCGATCTGCTGGTTATCACCCTCGAGTTTGCTCCCCGAGACGAGGCTATCGCTTGGGCAAAGGAGCTAACCGAGTCGGATAAGTACAAGAGCTACAAGGTTATACTCCTCGTTCACTCGTGGCTCAACACCGCCGGTGACCGCATCACGCAGGAGGGTTACACGCTGCGCCCCTGCAACTGGGCCGACGACGTGTGGAAGAAGTTGGTTTACCCCTCGAAGAATATCGTTATGGTGCTGAGTGGCCACTCTGGCGCTGCCCCCAAGATCGAGGGCGACGTGAAGAGCACCAACTTCAAGCCCACCTCATCATACCGCATCGACAAGGCTGCCGATGGCCGCTCGATCCCGCAGATGATGTTCAACTCACAGCAGGGCGATGGCGACTGGAACGGCAACGGAGGCGACTGCTGGTTGCGTATTCTGGAGTTCAAGCCCGACGGCAAGACCATCGGTGTTCGCACCTTCTCGCCAATGTTTGCGATCTCACGCCTGACGCAGCATCTGGCTTGGCGTACGGCCGAGTACGATCAGTTTGATATTACGATCGAGTAATCGATTGTCTGAAATTAAAGAAAACACCCCGCCGAGCGCGCAGCTTGGTGGGGTGTTTTTTATTAATTATCGCACAGGGATTGTTGTTATTTCTAAATTATTCGTATATTTGTGATAGGCTGTCGAATAGGCAGTCTTGTATTGGTGGCATTTAGGCTATTGTTTATTGTCAAGTAAAACGACCAAATTTATTAAGACACGAACAAACAGTAGGCACATTAAATGCTCACGCCACTTGGCGTGGGCGTGCTTATGTTCGTGTATAGGTGCTTGGTCGTACCTTCTTGACAAGTAAGCGCGACCCACGTTTCTTCTTTTTATTAAGTTAAACGGTTGCCATCTACTGGTAATGAGACCTATTGTTTAACTTAATATTTATATCTATGGGACGCTTACTCTTTCTAATGCTTTTTAGTGCATTTACTATTGATGTCTATGCGCAGAATATGGATTCAGTGCAATCTAATTCTATAAAAATAGATAGCCTTATAATCAAGTTGGATAAATTACAGCGAGACTATGATTATTTATACTGTGATTACGAATTAAGTAAAATAGAGAACAAACTTAATAACATAGCTAATCAAGCAAGGATTAGCGCTAATAATCTATTATTCTCATACTATCATACAAAGTTTAACACCCTTATATATGCGTCAAATCAGGGAATTTATAATTCATTATTTACTTTTTGTCATTCATTAAAAGATAGCGTTGCCTCTATCCAGTTGTTAATTACTCTTAAGATATTTTCATCCAATTTTACTGAAGAGGAAATAGAGCTATTACAAAGTAGAAGTAAAACACTTAATCAATTTATCGATACAACAGAAAAAGCGTTAAATTATTATAAATCAGTTATAGATATGTATAAGGAATTGCAATAATAGAAACCGCCAAGCGTAATGCTTGGCGGTTTCTATTATCTATATATAATATCCTACTTATTCATCTTTGCCCACGAATCCTTAAGCGTTACCGTGCGGTTGAATACGAGTTTCTCGGCCGTAGAGTCCTTATCCACATTGAAGTAACCGATACGCTGGAACTGCAAGTAATCCAGCGGCTTGGCGTCGGCCAGATACTTCTCGACGTAACACTCGGTGAGGACCTTCAACGAATCCTCGTTAATCATCTGCTTCATCGCCTCCAACGCCTCGCATCCCTGCTCCTTGCGGATGGCGGCCATCTCGTCGCGGGGATTCTCAACCTTCCACAGACGGTCATAAAGACGTACCTCGGCCTTCAGGCAGTGATCGCAGCTAACCCAGTGCAGCGTACCCTTAACCTTGCGGTTGCTGCCGGGCATACCCGTCTTGGTTTCGGGATCGTACTCGGCAAAAACGGTCGTTACCTTGCCGTCGGCATCCTTCTCGCAGCCAGTACACTTCACGATATAGGCATTCTTCAGGCGCACCTCCTGACCCGGCGTCATACGGAAGTACTTCTTCGGTGCATCCTCCATAAAGTCGTCGCGCTCCATCCACAGCTCGCGGCTGAACTCGATGGTGTGGGTGCCAGCCTCGGGATCCTCGGGGTTATTCACGGCCTCCATAGCCTCAACCTGTCCCTCGGGATAGTTCGTGATGACGAGCTTCACGGGGTCGAGGACTGCGCTCACGCGCGTTGCGCGCTTATTCAAATCGTCGCGTACAGCGCTCTCGAGCAGCGCAAAGTCGTTCAGCGCATCATAGGTCGTGTAACCGATCTTATCGACAAAGCTGCGGATCGACTCGGGCGAGTAACCGCGACGGCGGAAACCGCAGAGCGTCGGCATACGGGGATCGTCCCAGCCATTAACCAAGCCCTCCTTGACGAGGATGAGCAGGTTGCGCTTGCTCATCAGCGTGTAGTTCAGATTCAGCTTGTTGAACTCATACTGGCGGGGGCGGTAGTTACCCAAGCCGTCGCCCTCCTTCACCCAATCAACGAACAGATCGTAGAGCGGACGGTGGGGCACAAACTCGAGCGTACACAACGAGTGCGTAACGCCCTCGAAGTAGTCGCTCTGGCCGTGCGCAAAGTCATACATCGGGTATGCCTTCCACTTATCGCCCGTGCGGTGGTGGGGATGGTTCACAACGCGATAGATGATCGGGTCGCGGAAGTGCATATTCGAGCTTGCCATATCGATCTTGGCACGAAGCACCATACGTCCCTCCTCGATCTCGCCACAATTCATCTTCTCGAAGAGCTCGAGGCTCTCCTCCACAGGGCGGTTGCGGTAGGGGCTCTCGGTTCCTGCCTGCGTGGGCGTACCCTTCTGTGCGGCAATCTCCTCCGACGACTGCTCGTCGATATAGGCCTTGCCCTCCTTGATCAAGCGGATGGCGAAGTCCCACAACTGCTGGAAGTAATCCGATGCGTAATACTCGTTGCCCCACTGAAAGCCGAGCCACTGGATATCCTCCTTGATAGCCTCGACGTACTCCATATCCTCCTTGGTAGGATTGGTATCATCGAAACGGAGGTTACACACACCACCATACTTGGCCGCAACGCCAAAATCCAAGCAGATAGCCTTGGCGTGGCCGATATGCAGGTAGCCGTTGGGCTCGGGCGGGAAACGGGTCTGAACGCGTGTTTCACCCTTTGCAATGGCCTGCTCGATGACCTCCTCCACAAAGTTAAGACGCTCCTTGGTCTCAACTGTTTCGATGTTAGTATTCTCTGTCATAATGTGTTATATGTTTTGTTATCGTTTTTTATTCAATGAAACATCCTTCAGCAGTCGCACCGAGAGCTGAACCACCTGCTTCGTGCCCCACTTATATCCGTCGTACTGCATTGCGATGAAAGCATTAACACTCAACGTGTCGCCGAAGAACGAGCGAACATAACCAATCTTGGTGTTGTTATATATGCCATCCTCCGTTCCGAAGAATCGTTCGCTGGCGTAGAGATCGCCGCCATAGCCATAGGGGAAGGCATCGCTGCGGAACGACGAATAATAGGGTTGCAGATCATCACCGACGTACAACTGCTCGTCCAGATAAAGTCCCCACTTCTCCATTCTGAGTTGCAACATCGCGCCCTTCGGAGTTCGGAACTTATCCTCGTTGGCGCGGTCGCGCTGCAAGGTCTGAATATAGTGCAGACGCACATCGAAATCGAAGTAGGCACTGAAGCGCGCACCGAGATAGGGGTTGGCTATAATATTATCGACCACACAATTCTCGATGGTCTCGCTGCCCGCATAGTGGAATACCTGCAGGGCGTAACCCGCGTAGAAACGGCGGTGATAATTATCCAAAAAATATCGGCCTGCCGAGAGCACACGAAACTTCTCACGCGAGGCGTGAGAGTACATTCCGCACCAGTCGAGCGAGAGCTCCACAAAGCCTCTGTCGCCACGATACTGCCCCATAAATCCCTGCACGCGATTCTGGTAGAAACGCACCGAGTCGCTGAGGAAGACCTCCGAGTAGTCGCCAATCATCTCCTCGCGCGAGAAGATTCCGGCATAGGCACGCACCTTGGGCGAAGCAAAGCGGTAGTAGATCTGCGGACGCACCTTGGCAAATGCGTTTGCGACATCGCCAAAATTCGACCACATATCCACGCCGACCATCAGTCGGTTACGCTCACCCCACTCAACGCCAACGGTGGGCGTGAGGCGCGATGAAAAGAGCGTCTGCGACTCGCCAATCTTGCTGCCCGAGTACTCGCGATTGTCGAAATAGGTATCGAAGTCAGCCCCAACGAGCAGTTTCATATCCTCCTGCGCCGAGGCAACAACAGAGCCGAACAGAGCCACAAGAGTGATGAAAATATATCTTACAAGGCACATCATTCTGCGTAAAAGATAATTTATAATCTGCAAAGTTAATCTATTTCCGCGATTTGTGCTATATTTGTCGAACATAATTATATGCCAGAAATGAGAAAAATTACAAACGAGGAGTTGCATCGTCCCTCGGCGGACGAATTTGCCACGATGGGGCGCCTGCCCGTAGTGGTGGTTCTCGACAACGTGCGTTCGGCCCAGAATGTGGGTGCTTTCTTCCGCACATCGGACGCTTTTGCCATCGAGCGAGTGGTGCTGTGCGGCATCACCCCCACTCCACCCTCACGCGATATTCACAAGACGGCACTCGGTGCGGAGCTGACCGTCGAGTGGCAGCACTCGGACTCCGCCGTCGAGGCTGTCGAGCAGCTAAAAGCGGCTGGCTATAAGGCTCTTTGCGTCGAGCAGGTCGAGGGGGCTGTGATGCTCGATGAGTTACAGATCGATTCCAATTCGCGCTATGCACTCATCTTTGGCAACGAGGTTGCAGGTGTTGCGCAGGAGGTTGTTGATCTCTGCGACGGCGCGATCGAGATCCCGCAGGTGGGCACCAAACACTCGCTCAACGTATCGGTTGCGGGAGGCGTGGTGCTGTGGCCGTTTTTCGCGGCGCTGCGCGGGAATATATGCGCCAAATAGTAGAAAAATTTGCTTTCCGTGCAAAACTTATTTACATTTGCCCAAAATAAGATAACAACAATGCCTTAATCCGTATATGCCCAAGCGCAAGCGCCGAGGTATATATTAAGGTGTAGATAAAATAAACCAACACAATGTCAGTAGCAGGATCTGTCAGAGCCGTAACGACTCTGCGTTTAACCGAGATGAAGCAGCGTGGCGAGAAGATCGCTATGCTCACTTCGTACGACTACTCGACGGCAAAGATTGTCGATGCCGCGGGTATTGATGTAATTTTGGTCGGCGACTCTGCCGCAAACGTAATGGCGGGATATGAGACCACGCTCCCCATCACGCTCGATATGATGATCTACCACGCCCGCTCGGTGGTGCGTGGCGTGAATCGTGCGCTGGTGGTTGTCGATCTCCCCTTCGGAACCTATCAGGGCAACTCGAAGGTGGCGCTCGACTCGGCAATCCGCATTATGAAGGAGACCGAGGCCGACTCGGTTAAGATCGAGGGCGGCGAGGAGATCATCGAGTCGGTGCAGCGCATCATCTCGGCCGGCATCCCCGTGATGGGCCATCTGGGACTTACGCCGCAGTCGATCCACAAGTTCGGCACATACAACGTCCGCGCCAAGGAGGAGGCCGAGGCCGAGAAGCTCATCCGCGATGCCCACCTTCTGCAGGAGGCCGGATGCTTCGCCATCGTGCTGGAGAAGATCCCCGCCAAGCTGGCCGAACGTGTAACAAAGGAGCTTACGATCCCTACGATCGGCATCGGTGCGGGTGGTGCTACGGACGGCCAGGTGCTTGTGGTACACGATATGCTGGGCATTACCAACGACTTCTCGCCCCGTTTCCTGCGTCGCTATGCCGACTTGCACGGAGTGATGAGCGAGGCTATATCGCACTATGTTTCAGACGTTAAGGCACAAGATTTCCCCAACGAAAAGGAGCAGTATTAGAGTTGAAAAAGGTTGTAATCATACCCACCTACAACGAGATTGAGAACATCTCTCGAATGATCGACACGGTTATGTCGCTCGAAGGGGAGTTCGATATGCTCGTCATCGACGACGGCTCGCCCGACGGCACAGCCGAGGTCGTGCGCAAGCGTCAGGCAGAGTTCGGCTCGCGCCTCAATATGATTGAGCGGCAGGGCAAGCTGGGCCTCGGAACGGCCTATATTGCGGGTTTTCGCTGGGCTCTGGAGCGCGATTACGACTACGTCTTCGAGATGGACTGCGACTTCTCGCACAACCCCGACGATCTGCAGCGACTCTACGCGGCCGCCTGCGAGGGACGGGATGTTGTTGTGGGCTCACGATATGTCTGCGGCGTGAATGTCATCAACTGGCCTATGTCGCGCCTTCTGATGTCCTATTTCGCCTCGAAATATGTTCGTCTCATCACCCGTATGCCCGTACACGACGCGACGGCAGGATTTGTCTGCTACTCGCGCAAGGCGCTGCAGACGATCGACCTCGATGCCGTTCAGATGAAGGGCTACGGTTTCCAGATCGAGATGAAATATACGGCGTGGCGATTGGGCCTGCGACTGGGCGAGGTGTCAATTGTATTTACCGAGCGCCGCGAGGGAGCTTCGAAGATGAGCGGCGGCATATTCAAGGAGGCATTATTCGGGGTGATGAAACTCCCCTTGCGCCGAATCCGCAGCCGCAAATAACTCGCATTGAGAGGCCAAACCGACGGGAAATCGCCGTTTAGTTTGGATAAAAGAAATAAATACGTTATTTTTGCGTCGCAAAACGCCTCGCACGAGGTGCATACGCGATGGTTCCGTAGCTCAGTTGGATAGAGCAACAGCCTTCTAAGCTGTGGGTCGTGGGTTCGAATCCCGCCGGGATCACTGAAAGGGAAAATCGAAAGGTTTTCCCTTTTTTGTTTTATATCAATAA
>SUZL01000025.1 GCA_015059925.1 Rikenellaceae bacterium | reverse complement strand
TTGTTTGATATAAGCAAAGCACAGCGTATCGGTGCGGTGGTAATGTCGCTAAATCGTTACCAACAGCTTTTGACCTCTTTATTGACCTCTGTCACTCAAATAGATACGATTTTCTTTATTATCCTACGCAAAGATACTCAAAAATGGGTAATGGCGTAGCTCGTAAGGGGATAAATAGGCCACACGGACGGAGAAAATAGGTATTTATACTTACGTTGAAAATAAAAGTTTTGCTGCGAAGTGTGTTATAACGGGAATTTTTTCTTATCTTCGCAAAAAGATAAACTGATTTAGCAATGAAATACAACAGAATACTTCTCAAACTCAGTGGCGAGTCGCTGCAAGGCGAGCAGCGTTATGGTCTTTCGCCCGAGGTTTTGCAGTCATACGCCGAGCAGATCAAGGCCGCAGCCGCAACGGGTGTGCAGATTGGCATTGTTATTGGCGGCGGTAACATATTCCGAGGCCTGCAGGGCGCAAAGAAGGGTTTCGACCGCGTGAAGGGCGATCAGATGGGTATGCTCGCAACGATCATCAACTCGCTGGCGCTGCACTCGGCTTTGGAGGATAACGGCGTTAAGGCAAAGGTGCTGACCTCGATCCGTATGGAGCCCATCGGCGAATATTACTCGAAGGCGAAGGCTATCGAGTATCTGGAGGCGGGTTATGTGGTGATCATCGGCGGCGGCACGTCGAATCCCTACTTCTCGACCGATACGGCATCGGCGCTGCGTGGCATCGAGATCGAGGCCGAGGTGATGTTCAAGGGCACGCGCGTGGATGGAGTCTATACGGCCGATCCCGAGAAGGATCCGACGGCTACGAAGTTTGATAAGATCACGTTCGACGAGGTCTATACGCGCAACCTGAAAGTGATGGATATGACCGCCTTCACGCTCTGCAAGGAGAACGGCCTCGACATCATCGTATTCGATATGGATACCGAGGGCAACTTGGCAAAAGTGCTTGCGGGCGAGCAGATCGGAACGCTCGTTTGCCGCGAGTAGAGATATTTTATGAACCATTAAAACCGTACTACTATGTCAATTCAGAACATTCGCCGCAAGGCATATATCTTTTTGGCAGCTTTCGCCCTGATGGTGATCGCTGCACCGATGAGCGCTTCGGCTCAGTCGCAGGAGGAGCAGATCGAGGCTACGACGCTGATCAAGCAGGGCGACAAAGCACCCGACTTCACCGTCGAGATGGTCGATGGACAGAAGATCGCGCTCTCGTCGCTCAAGGGCAAGGTCGTGCTGATCAACTTCTGGGCAACGTGGTGTCCTCCCTGCCGTGAGGAGTTCAAGCGTATGCAGAAGGATGTCGTAGATCGCTTCAAGGGCAAGGATTTCCAACTGCTGGCAATCTCGCGCGGCGAGAAGAAGGCTACCGTCGATCAGTTCCGCGACAAGCAGGGCTACACCTTCCCGATGGGATTGGACCCCAAGCAGGAGATCTACAACAAGTATGCGTCGAACTACATCCCCCGCAACTTCGTGGTGGGCAAGGATGGCAAGGTGATCTACGTCTCGGTAGGTTACGAGCCCGCCGAGTTCGAGAATATGCTCAAGGCTATCGAGGCTGCACTCTAATCAGGTCAAGAACAAATAAACAATAACTACTATGGATACTAAGACAATCATCAATGAGGCGACCGACCGTATGAAGCGTACGGTGGATCATCTGGACGAAGAGCTTTTGAACATCCGTGCCGGCAAGGCATCGACCAACGTGCTGAATAGCGTATTTGTGGACTACTACGGTTCGCAGACTCCCGTATCGGGCGTGGCGAGCGTTACCGTGCCCGATGCACGCACGATCCTGATTCAGCCTTGGGATAAGAATATGATTCGCCCCATCGAGAAGGCGATCCTCGACTCTAACATCGGCCTTACCCCCTCGAACAACGGCGAGACCATCCGCCTGACGATTCCCCCTCTTACCGAGGAGCGCCGTAAGGAGCTCGTAAAGCAGGTCAAGGGCGTTGGCGAGAATGCGAAGGTGAGCCTGCGCAATGCACGCCGCGACGCTGTGGAGGCATTCAAGAAGGCCCAGAAGGAGGGTATGCCCGAGGATGAGGCCAAGGATGGCGAGACTCAGGCACAGAAGCTGGTGGAGAAGTTCACCAAGCAGCTCGATGCGCTGATGGCAGCCAAGGAGAAGGAGATTATGACCGTGTAAGCGGCAAGAATATTTTTAGTTGGGCCGCCTCGGGTGGCCCATTTTTTATACGGCTTAGCTACGGCAAGCCACCGTTCAACCTAATACCAAAGAGAATGAAGAGATTTTTTATTACACTTTTAGCCCTTACCGCCGCCGTCGCAACGATGGCACAGGAGGCACGCCAGATTCAGGTCATCGGCCATCGTGGTGGCCGCTACGAGTTTGAGGAGAACACCCTCGCTGCGTTCAAAGGCTCTTACGAGAAGGGCGTACGCGGCTACGAGACCGACATCCGTATGACGGCCGACGGCGAGCTTGTAATCCTGCACGACGCATCGCTCAAGCGAATGACGGATGTCGATATGGATGTTGAGAAATCGACGCGCAAGGAGATCAAGCAGGTGAAGACCAAGCAGGGCAACCCCATCCTTTTCGTAGATGAGCTGGTCGATTATTTTCGTGGCAGCGACATCGCCTACATCGAGTGGGAGATGAAGTCGGATAACTATTCGGAGGAGCAGCTACGCGTCTATTGCGACAAGGCCTACAAGATGGTTATGGATGGCAAGCCCGAGGGTGCGCTCTACCTCTTCTCTTCGTTCGACCACCGCTCGCTGCGCATAATGAAGGAGCTGCATCCCGACGCTGTGTGTATGCTCATCACGGGCGAGGCGATGAACGAGAAGACCATCGAAACGACGAAGTCGCTGGGACTGAACCGCGTGGCGTGTGGCGTAGAGGGTACTTCGCGTCGCGCTATGACCGAGGCCCACAAGCAGGGACTAATCGTCAATCTCTGGCCGGGCGGCTCGGTGGAGGATTTCCAGTTGGCGCTGGCTCTCGGAGCCGACATCGCCTGCACGGATTATCCCGTCAAGGTGCTGGAGTTTGTGAAGGAGAAGATGCCGTGGATCACACCGCGCAAGAGTTTGAAATAATACAAAGAGGGCTGTCGCAACCGCAAAGTTGGACAGCCCTTTTTTCTATACGAACTCTATCTCGTAGGCACCTCCCATATAACCCGCCTCGACGGTGTATTGTATTGCTGTGGGCGAGAAACGCTCCTGATAGAAGGAGTGCGTATGACCGCAGAGGATAGCCTTCAGCAGCGGCTGCTCCTTGAGCCACGCGATGAAGGCCAACGTAGGCTCGTCGGCTCGCTGCTGCACCGAGCGGTTGCGCCACTGCTCCGAGGCCGGACGCGAGGGATCTTGCTGATAGGTGTCGGTGATATGGCGCGGCGCACCCGTCATATAGCCCGCCAAGCCCTTGTTGCCCGCAAGAATCGAACGGCAATGCTCGGGCGTGTAGAGCGGGACGTGGCACATCAGCACTACGGGCAGGCCCTTCTCGAACTCGCGCTTGATGGCGGCGTGCTGCTCGGCCGTTACATTATAATATACGTCGTCAAAAGCGACAAAATTCACCCCGTTGATAACCTGCGAGGCGACAGTCAGATCGTTCGGGAAGGCCGACTGCACCTTTCGATAGCTCTGCGCCTTGTATGCCGCATCCTCTTTGGCCTCGCCGACGTACTGCGAATACTCGTGGTTGCCGGCCGCAACGTACCAGCGACCTATGCCCAACTGCTCGGTGATGAATTCGATGTTGGCCTCGCTCACGAAATCCTGCAAATCGCCCGTATGCAACACCATCAGGTTGTTCTCGCGCGCATAGCGGATGGCGGCATCGAAGTAGTGCTCGGCCCACGGGAAGACTCGCTGACGTGAGGCGGCAAGCGCACGCTTGCGCTCGTTGTCGCGCTCATCGACGCGCGTAAGGTGGGAGTCCGATAGATGCAGGGCACGGATGGGCGACGTAGCGCCTACGGCAATGGTCAGTTTCTTGATATTTTTGAGCGCCGTGGGGCCCGCGACAGGCTCCAAAAGGCTGGCATAAACCTTCTCGGGCAATTGCGAGGCGATAATCATACCGCCACAGAGTTGCAGAAATTCACGTCGTTTCATAGCGGAGAGTTTTTTGTTTACACAAATATACGATTTTTTCTTTTTTTGAAGCTATCGCAGAGCGAGAAACCGCAGCATACTTGCGGTATGTGAGGATTTCGAGGTCAAGATAGATGCCGAAAGAGCAAGCCTTACGAATCCCCCCCCCACGCACAAAAAAAGCGGGACTATAATTAGTCCCGCCCATTTCGGTTATCCTCAACCCCGACTTACTCAGCCAGAGGTGTTACGCTTACGTAAGACTTACCTGATGACTTCTTGCAGAACTCAACGGTACCATCTACCAATGCGAAGAGGGTGTGATCCTTACCCATACCCACGTTGTTGCCGGGGTTGTGTACGGTACCACGCTGACGAACGATGATGTTGCCGGCCTTAGCGAACTGACCACCGAAAAGCTTTACTCCGAGTCGCTTGCTCTCTGACTCACGGCCGTTCTTTGAACTACCTACTCCTTTTTTGTGTGCCA
>SUZL01000004.1 GCA_015059925.1 Rikenellaceae bacterium | reverse complement strand
ATGTATAAAAGATTTATAGCCTCCCTTTAACAAAGGGAGGTTTGGAGGGAATGTAAATATGGTTGCCCATTGGGCATAAAAAAAGCAGACTTTTCTGTCTGCTTTTTTTGTGCCCAGAATAGGACTCGAACCTACATGCCGCGAAGCACTCGCACCTGAAACGAGCGTGTCTACCATTTCACCATCTGGGCATCGTTTCGTGGCACAAAGGTACTACTTTTTTTTATTTCACAATAGTTTTCGCCGATTTTTTTTCGCCGCGCACCAAAAAAGTTACCCTCGCACCTCTGCACAATCCTCGTTAGCAGCCACTTAGCCACCCGCCCGCTACTGGAAGAATTTGTAGTGGAAGAGCAGCAGATACACCACCGCACACGAGATATAAGCGTCGGCCAGATTGAAAATCGCGCCGAAGAAGTAGTTGTTGTAATCGACCAAGAACGAGAGCCACTCGGGGCAGCTGTTCCACTGGAAGAGCGGGAAGTAGAACATATCGACCACCTTACCCATCAGGAATGTGCTGTAACCCTCGCCCAGCGTCGCCACCGTGAGGGGTGTCGAGGCGGTGAAAATCATACCGTAGAACATCGAATCGACCAGATTACCTATCGCGCCGGCCAGAATCAGCGTCAGGCCGATGAGTACGCCGCGCGGGGTGCGACGCTCGGGGCGTGTGAGGTAGTAGATGTAGTAGCCCAGCGCACCGATCATCACCACGCGGAAGAGGCTCAGCATCAGCTTGCCCCAGTCGATAGCGCCACCCACTTCGAGGCGCATACCGAACGCCGCGCCGCTGTTCTCGACAAAGTGGAGGTGGAACCACGGGAGAATCTCGATCGTCTCGTCGAGGCACATCGAGGTCTTAACCCAGATTTTCAGGATCTGGTCGAGCAGGAGCAGCACCAGAACCATTATTGTTACGTTCTTCAGTTTCATAATCTTCGATTTTGGGCAAAGGTAAGAAAAAATCCGCAAACTTATACATTAAACAAAAAACCCGCCTTCGGGGCGGGTCATAGGGGTTATTATTTCTCTTTGCGTTTTTCGATTTGACGCTTCAGGACATCTTTGGCTGCATCGATTGCCTCCTCGAAGGTGTGCGCCTGCTCCTCGACGCGGATATCGCCGCCCGGGAGTCGGAGGGTAACCACTGCGATCTTGTTGCCCTTCTCGTCATCTTTTTCGAGTTTCAACACTACATCAACACCCGTAGCGTTCTCCGCCACGCGGTCCAACTTGGCTAATTTCTTCTCGATGAATTCGATCAGCTTCGAGCTGGCATCGAATTTCACTGACTGGATCTGTACGTTCATAGCCTGAAAATTTTAGTTAAACAATATATATACAGCGACCTTGGTCGCCAATGATTCCATTACGAAAACCTTGTTCCTCTATGCCTCACTTGCGGCCGCCGGCCGCATTTACAATTTCTAACTACTCCGCCTCCCTCGGGTGGGCATCGATGTAGGCCCGCTGGAGCTGGGCGATGTTGTTGTGCGTGTAGATCTGCGTCGCGCGCAACGAGCTGTGGCCCATAAGTTCCTGTATCTCGCGCATATCGGCCCCGTCGTTCAGTAGATGCGTTGCGAACGTATGGCGCAGAACGTGCGGCGAGACCTTGCCCTCGACTCCGCACTCCCGCAGAAGACGTGCCACACTGCGCTGCACATCGCTGCGCGAAATAGGCTCTCCACGCTTTGATAAAAATAGTCTATTTTGATTGAATATGCAAATTTTTTGCTCCGAAAATTCTTCGATGTAGCGTTTTATTTCGTAGCGCAGACGCTCCACGATAGGCAGCATACGCTCCTTGGAGCCCTTGCCCATAACGCGCAGCGTGCGATAATCATCCTCGAAGTGAGTCGGCGCGATGGCCATAAGCTCCGCCAAGCGCAGACCACAGCCATACAACACCATAACTATCAGCGCATTGCGCCTCGCAATCCACTCCCCCGATCGCAGGTCGTTCTCCAGACGCTCCACAACCCTTTCCATATCGCCCTCGGGCACGAACTTCGGCAGTCGCTGCGGAGTACGCAGGGCGGCGATGGCGACGAACAGGTCGCGCTCGATGATACCCTCGCGGCGCAGGAACTTATACATCGAGCGAACGGATGCCACCATTCGATTGACCGACGCAGCCGAGCGGCGCTGGCGGCTCTTCAGGCCGTGATCCAAGAGTCGCTCATCGGAGAGCGCCATAATCCATTCGCGCAAATCGCTCTTATCGACCTTCAGGAGCGAGAACTCGCCGCTCTGCTGCTCGCCCCAGCGCACAAACTCCTCAACGTCGTAGCGATAGTTACGCACCGTAAGGGGTGAGTAGCGGCGCTGGACGCTGATGTAGTGGATGTAGCGGTCTATAATCTCCTTATTGGTCATAGCAAATTGGGGTGTGGCGACAAAACAAATATACAAAAAATTATCCCCGCTGAAGAAAATTTCGTACCTTTGTCTTATTATTTTCACAAATTTTACCACTATGAAAAGACTCCTAATCTCAATGCTTGCGCTCTGCGCTATCGCTGCAGCACAGGCTCGTCCCACCGAGCGAAGCATCACCTCGCCCGATGGTTCACTCAAACTAACGGTTACCATCGATAAGGATATTCGCTGGAGCGTTACGGACGGCTCGACAACGGTGATTGCCCCCTCGCAGATTGCGATGCAGGTTGGCCCGGAAGAAGTGTGGGGCGTAAATCCCATCCTGCGCAAGGCCACAACGGGCTCGATCGACGAGCGCATCCCCTCACCTTTGTATAAGAAGGCCGAGGTCGAGGATCGCTGCACAACGCTGACGCTCTCGTTCAAGGGCGACTACGCCATCGAGCTGCGCGCCTACGACAATGCGGCGGCCTACCGCTTCGTATCGACACGCAAAGCCCCCTACACGGTAAAGCACGAGGTTGCGGAGTTCAACTTCGAGGATGATAATATGGTCTATTGCTCGTACGTTCGCTCAAACGAGAAGAAGAGTTTCGCCGAGCAGTACTACAACTCTTTCGAGGGGCCCTATGTGCTGGAGCCGATGTCGAAGATGGGCAACAACCGTCTGATGTATCTGCCCGTTTTGGTTGATATGGGCAACAAGAAAGTCTGCATCACCGAGAGCGACCTGCGCTCATACCCGGGTATGTACCTCTACAACAGCAACAACGACACGGGCCTCGAGAGCAACTTCGCCCCCGTACCCGACAAGATCACACAGGGCGGCCACAATATGTTGCAGGGCGAGGTGCAGACCGCAAAGCCCTACATCGCCGAGGTCGCTGGCGCACGCTCGTTCCCGTGGCGTATCTGCATCGTGGCGGATAACGACGCCGAGCTGCTCAACGACGATATGGTATTCCGCCTGAGCCAGCCCAACGCCATCGGCGACACGTCGTGGATCAAGGCCGGCAAGGTTGCTTGGGAGTGGTGGAACAACTGGGGATTGTACGGCGTGGATTTCCAGCCGGGCATCAACAACCGCACCTACGAGTACTACATCGACTTCGCCGCTCGCAACGGCATCGAGTATGTCATCCTCGACGAGGGTTGGTCGGTGAATCTGAAGGCCGATTTGATGCAGGTCGTTCCCGAGATCGACGTTAAGCACCTGTGCGACTATGGCAAGGAGCGCGGCGTAGGTATCGTGCTGTGGGCAGGTTACTGGGCGCTGGATCGCGATATGGAGCGCGTGATGAAGCACTACTCGGAGATGGGCGTGAAGGGCTTCAAGATCGACTTTATGGATCGCGACGATCAGCCGATGGTGGAGTTCTACGAGCGTGCCGCCTCGACAGCTGCCAAGTATCACCTGATGTGCGACTTCCACGGTGCGTTCAAGCCCAGCGGATTGTCGCGTATGTATCCCAACGTGGTCAATTATGAGGGCGTGAATGGTCTGGAGCAGGTGAAGTGGTCAACGCTCGAGGAGCTGGATCAGGTAACCTACGATGTGCAGATACCCTTCATCCGTATGGTTGCCGGTCCGATGGATTACACGCAGGGCGCGATGATGAACTCGCAGAAGCGCGGCTACCGTTACAGCAACGCCGAGCCTATGAGTCAGGGTACGCGCTGTCGTCAGCTGGCGATGTACGTCGTATTCGAGTCGCCGTTCAATATGCTTTGCGACTCTCCTACGGCCTACGAGAAAGAGATGGAGTGTACGGAGTTCATCGCTACGATTCCGACCGTTTGGGATCAGACCGTTGCAATGGATGGCAAGGTAGGCGAGTACTGCGTCATTGCACGTCGTGCGGGCGATGTGTGGTACGTCGGCGGTATGACCAACTGGGATGAGCGCGAGCTGGAGCTCGACCTCTCATTCCTCGGCGAAGGCAACTACAAGGTTACGGCCTTCAAGGATGGCGTTAATGCCAACAAGATTGCTCGCGATTACAGCAAGACGGAGAGCTCGCTCGAGGGCCGCACGATGACGGTGAAGATGGCGATGGGCGGAGGATTTGCCCTGAAGATTGAGAAGCGATAAAACTAAATAAACAACAGAAGAAAGAGGTTATCCTTTGCGGGATAACCTCTTTCCTTTTTATTTATCACTTTTGTAAAGTCGTATAACAAGTGTTATTTTGAAGCTGGCCGCCGCCCGCTTTACATCTGTTTAACAAGCCAATCCATCGCCGTACCCTCCGAGTAGTCGTTCAACAGAGGCACCCACGAGAAGTGGCTAATCATCTTCGGAATTCCGAACGACTGCATATAGCCGTCGTCGTAGATCTGAATCTTGTCGCTCCTCGCTCCCAGACGCTCGCGCGCGCCGAAGTAGGCGTGTGAGCTGATCACCTTGCAAGTGGTATCCGACTCGGCGTGAACGAAGAACATCGGCAGGCTGCAGAAGGCCTCGGTGTCGATGGGCGCGAGGGCCATATCCTCGCCATTCCACTTATAGACCTTGCCCTGAAAAGCCTTCACCAGATCATCCGCGAACTGCCCCTCGTAACGCTCCTCAACCTTATGAATCGGCACGATGGGATCCATCGCGCAGCACGGAATAGCCGCCTTGAAGCGGTCGGGGAACTGCATCATAAATCGCATCGTGCAGCCGCCACCGCTCGACGCGCCCGCGCAGAAGAGTCTCTGCCCATCGACAATGCCGTCGGCGATAAGCGTATCGATGAAGGCCATCTGCAGGGCGTTGTTGCGGTCGATGAGTTTGATGCGCTCCTCGTCGAGCGAGGCGCTATATGAGTAGTTGGGGTTGGCAATGGCGAACATCAGCGTTGCGCACTCCACACCCGCATCGGGCAGCGAGACGATGCAGCGGTTGGCCATCGCGGCGGTCATCAAATCGCGGTTATACTCGCCTCCGCCAATCTGCCAAACCAAAAGGGGCACGCCCTTCTTCACATTCCCTTCAGCATCCTTGGGCAGATGCAGGATATACTCGCGCGTAAGGCCAGCGTAGGTGAACGAACCCTTCACACAATCGTCCAGCACAGCCAATCGGCTCTCTGTAACATTCTCGGCCGTAACGTTCAGGTTCGGGTCGGCCTTGCAGATGAGCTGCCACCCCTCCATCTGACGGTTCTGGCCACGACGACCTCGGTAGTTGAACGACTTGGCCTCGATGCGCAGGGTGTTCTTCGTGCGCTTCAGCACGATGCCGTCATCCTCGTAGGGCGCGGGTGCGGCACCCGTTGCGGGATCGACAAATCCGTCGGGGATGTTATTCACCAGATCGAAATCCTCGGCCTTCAGCCCTCGGAGCGAGGCGGCATTGGCAACAGAGAGTTCGATGGCATCGACCATCACATTATTAATATCGCCCACGCGCGTGTAGGCCACAACGCTCTCGACCTCGGCCGAGGGGCGCTCACAAGCCGTAAGGCAGATCAACGCCACGGCGAAAAAGCATAATCTTCTCATAACGATACGGTTTTGTTCCAAAGATATGAATTTCCGAAGATAATATCAAGCCGTCGGGCACAAAAAAAAAGAGTTCGGCACAAGGCCGAACTCTCCGTGGGATATATTCTATCGCGTAGATTACTCTACGGGAATATCCTTGTTTACGTTCTTCGAACCTGCAACAGCGTAGAAGAGCATATATGCAAGACCGATGATCACTACCCAGTAGCTGTTGATGAAGCCGGCAGCGTCGGCAACCAAACCCTGAATGAAGGGGAGGATACCACCACCGCAGATCAGGGCCATAAAGATACCTGAAGCAACGGGAGTGTACTTACCCAGACCCTCAGCAGCGAGGTTGAAGATAGAACCGAACATTACCGATGTGCAGAGACCGCAGAGGAACATAAATACCATACTTACGGGAACCTGAGCATCAACACCGGGGATTGACATACGAACTGACTCGGGGATGAACATCAAGCAAAGTACGAATACGATAGCCAAGATGTTAGCGAAGGTAAGCATCTGCTTTGAAGATACCTTAGCACCGATAGCACCACCCAACAGACGGCCGAGCATCATACAGAACCAGTAGAAACCTACCAGCGTACCAGCAACTACGGGACCTACACCCTCCAAACCTGACATATAGAGGTTAGCCGTGTTAGGAATACCTACCTCAACACCTACATAGAAGAAGATGGCGATAGCACCCAGAACGAAGTGACGGAAAGACATAGGACCGTGGGGATCCTTCTTAGCCTTACCGCTCAGACGTGCAGCCTTCTCCTCAGCGGTCTCCATATGAGGCTCGGGAATCTCTGAGAAGTAGATTACCACGAATGCCACAGCGAAGATAGCCATAGCGATGATGAGCGCGGGAGCTGCATCAGCTACGGTAGCCTCAGAAGCCTGACCACCGATCAGATAACCCAACAGGATGGGAGCGATGGTACCACCTACAGAGTTGCAAGAACCACCGAGCTGTACGAGCTGGTTACCCTTGTTACCACCACCACCGAGGGTGTTCAACATAGGATTAACAACGATGTTAAGCATAGTCATTGAGAAACCTGCTACGAAAGCACCCAGAACGTAAACACCGAATGACTCAACGTAACCCGATGCGAACTGAATACCAACACCTACCAAACCTACGATAACAGCGGCCAGAGAGGTGAATTTGTAACCGCGACGCTTCAGGATATGACCTGCGGGGATACCCATACAAGCGTAAGCGATGAAGTTAGCCAGCGTACCCAGCTGAGCCATAGCGTTAGATGCACCAAACTGGTTCTGCACGATAACACCCATTGAACCTGCGAAGTTGGTAACGAATGCGATCATAAAGAACAGCATAAACATCACGGCAATGGCAAATACATTACTTTTCTGTTTTGTTTCCATAAAAATTTTAGATTAGTGAATTAAAGTATAATTTTGAATTATCTCTTTCCTTCGGTTCTTTATCTCTCCTCTCGGCCCCTTTATCTGTCCCTCTCGGCCCCTTTATCTCATCCCTCGGCCCCTTTATCTGTCCCTCTCGGCTATGAAGGCACATAGATTAACAAGTGCCGTTCTGTAAGGCGACTCCTCGTATCGGGCCAGAATCTGCGTGGCGCGGTCGATGTACTTCTGCATCGTGCGGGCGGCCATCGCCGTTGCACCCGTCGCCTCGACAACCCCTTGCAGGAAATCCACCGCCGACTCATCGTGCTTGCACTGCGCCAATTTATCCAGCAGCTGCAACTTCTCGGCAGGGGTGCATCGCTCCAGCACCTCGATCAGCGGCAGGGTGATCTTACCCTCTCTCAGGTCGTTATTTGCGGGCTTGCCCGTCTGGGCCGAGCGGCTGTAGTCGAGAATATCGTCCTGAATCTGGAACGCCATACCGATAGCCTCGCCGAAACGGCGCATCTGCTCCACATCCTCGCGCGATGCCATCACCGAGACGGCTCCCACCGAGGCGCTGACGCTGATCAGGCTGGCCGTCTTTTTGTATATGATCTCCAGATAGTCCTGACGAGTGGTGTCGTGGTCGGCCGCGTGCTGGCTCTGCAACACCTCGCCCTCGCAGAGCGTGGCCACCGAGCCGATGATGTGCGTAACCAGATCGTACTGCGCACTCTCCATACCGAGTGCCATCGTGCGGGCCAGAATGTAGTCGCCCAAGACCACCGCGTTGCGCGACTGCCAGCGGGCATTGATCGAGGGACGACCGCGACGCGTATCGGCCGAGTCGATCACATCGTCGTGAATGAGCGAGACGGTGTGCAACATCTCCACCATCATAGCGGCCATATAGGTTCGCTTGCTGCAGTTACGCTCGCCCGCCACCCAGCGACGGCCGTTGGCCGAGGAGGTGAGAGCCGAGGTGAGCATAATGATGATGGGGCGGATACCCTTGCCGCGCGAGTCGAAGACGTATGACAACATCTCGGACATCAGCTTGCCATCCGACATAAAACGGCTACGCATAAACTCCTCGAAAGCTTCGAGGTCAGCCGCGATCGGGGTACGAATCGACTCGAGTGTTATCATATTATTACCTTCCATAAGCGCACTTTACTTTGCAAATATAGTAATTTTTCGTAATTACACCTCGAAAAAGGAATGTTTTTCGTAACTTTGACGCATTAAAACCGATGTAAGATGTTATTTAGCAAGCAAACTATCAAAAATAGCCTTTTCACACTCTGCACTATTCTGCTCTTTTTCGTGGCAGCCATCATCTACTGCGCCCCGCAGATGAGCGGCCAGAAACTCGTACAGCACGATGTGCAGCAGTATGAAGGTATGGCCAAAGATATTCTCGACAACCGCGCCGCAACGGGCCAGGATGCACAGTGGACGGGAGGTATGTTCGGCGGTATGCCCGCTTTCTTGATCAACGTGCTCTACCCCTCGCAGGCCGTCAAGGGTACCATCGGCAAGGTTGTGAAGGTGATCGACACGCCCGCATCGTTCCTCTTTTTCACGATGACGGCGATGTGGATAGCGATGCTGCTGTTCGGCGTAAATGCTTGGGTAGCAATCATTGCGGCGCTGGCCTACGGCTTTTCGACCTACTTCATCCTAATCATCGGAGCGGGCCACATAACCAAGATGTGGGCGCTGATGTACGCCCCGCTGATGATGGGTGGCGCGTACTACACTTTAAGGCGAAACCTCTGGGTTGGAGGTGCACTGACGGCTCTGTTCACTTCGCTCGAGATTGGCGCCAACCACCCGCAGATCACCTACTACTTCCTGCTGGCGATGGTGGCATTGTGGCTGAGCGAAGGCATCTTCGCCTTCAAGGAGAAGACACTCAAGGATTTTGCAAAGCGCACGGCCGTACTGGCGGCGGCGGGAATCATCGGCGTAGGCTCAAATCTCTCACCCTTGTGGCAGACGATGCAACACTCTAAGGAGACCACGCGTGGCGGCTCGGAGCTCGCAACGGCCGAGGCCGCGAGTGGCGCCGACGGATTGGATCTGGAGTACGCTACGGCGTGGAGCTACGGCAAGGCCGAGAGTCTCAACCTGCTCGTTCCAAACTTTATGGGAGGTGCTTCGACCGACACATTCGCCCCCGATGGCCCCGTAGCCGATGCTCTGCGTCCCTACGGCTTGGAGCAGTTGGCCGAGTATATGTCTTTGTACCGTGGCGACCAGCCCTACACCGCAGGCCCGACCTACTTGGGTGCGGCGGCGATATTCTTGGCCGTAATGGCTCTGGTGCTGCTGCCCAACCGCCAACGGTGGTGGATCGTGGGGGCGAGCGTGATGATGCTCCTGCTCTCGTGGGGAAACAATATGATGTGGCTCACGGAGCTGCTCTTTAACATCCTGCCCGGATATAACAAGTTCCGCACGCTCTCGATGTCGCAGGTCGTAATCCAATGGACGGTGCCTCTGCTGGCGGCACTCGGCGTTGGTGTGATTGTCGGCGGCAAGGCCGATAAGGAGAAGATAATGAGTGCCCTGAAGTGGTCCGTAGGAGTTACGGGCGGCGTGCTGCTGGTGATGATCATCGGCGGCCGCGCACTGGGCGATTACGGTATGCAGGAGGGTGGCGAGATGCTCTCGCAGCAGATGCTCCAGATGCTCTCGCAGCAGGGCGATGAGGAGTTTATCAAGCAGGGGCTGCACGAGCAGATCGCGTGGAGCACAGCCTCGGCGATGGCCGAGGAGCGCGTGGCGGCAATGAGGGCCGATGCGTGGCGTTCGCTGCTCTTCGTGCTGCTGGCGGCGGGTGCTGTGCTGGCATATATGAAGCGCGTGGTGATAAAGAGTGCGAGCCTGCTTTGCGTCGTGCTGACGGCAATCGTGGCGGCCGACCTGATAAATGTCGATACGCGCTACCTGAACCACGACTCGTTCGTGGCGGCGCACTCGGTGCAGATACAACCTACGGCGGCCGATCTGAGGATTATGCAGGACAAGGATCCCGCCTACCGCGTGTTGAACCTGACGGTCTCACCCTTCAACGACGCCACAACCTCGTACTTCCACCGCTCGGTGGGAGGCTATCACGGAGCCAAACTCTCGCGCTATCAGGATTTGATTAACGTACATCTGAATAACCTGAACGAGGGCGTTCTGGATATGCTCAACGTGCGTTACATCATCGACTCTCCCGAGGCCGAGGGAGTCTATCGCCGCGAGACGGCCAACGGCGCTGCGTGGATGGTACGGAGCGTTGCTCGCGCCTCAACGCCGCAGGATGAGATCGACCTTGTGGGCCGCATCGACACCAAGCGCGAGGCAGTGATGACGGAGGAGTTCCTGCCCAAGAACTTCAACCTCGCCGCGGGCACAATCTCGCTCGAGGAGTATCGTCCCAACTACCTGCGCTACAAGGCTCAGGCCGAGGGCGATGCGCTCGTCATCTTCTCGGAGATCTTTACCCGCGAGGGATGGACGGTAACGATTGATGGCGCAGAGGCTCGCCCCTTGCGTGCCGACTACGTTCTGCGAGCTGTCGAGATGCCCGCAGGCAACCACACCATCGAGTGGCATTACCGCGCGCCGAACTGGGCACTGATCGAGGGCATAGCGTGGGCCTTCTCGATCGTTACTCTGGTAGGATTTATACTAACCTTAATCTACTTAATTCGCAATGCAGGCAGACAAAAGAATCAAGCGTAAGGTACGCCGCTCATATATAGTTTCGACCGTGAGTATCGCTCTGGTACTCTTTCTGATGGGTTCGGTGGGGTATATGCTCTCGTCGGCACTCGACGCGACCTACACCTTGCGTCGCAGCATAACCCTCTCGGCCGAGTTGGATCCCGCGCTTTCGGCCGAACGTCAGGCCGAGGTGGAGGCCGAGCTGCGCTCGCTGGAGGGCGTTGTGGAGCTGTCGTTCCTCTCGAAGGAGGAGAAGATCGGCGACGAGGAGTTCCGCCGTATGTTCGCCTCGGAGATTGAGAGCGTGCTGGAGGATAACCCCCTGCGCAACAGCTTCGAGGTGATGATCGCCTCGATGGATCGCGCCACAACCGATCAGATGGTCGATCGGATGTCGGCAATCGAGGGCATAGTCTATGTGGCCTACCCCGCATCGACAATCGAGCGACTGCACTCGACCGTTGGCAAGATAACGCTCATTCTGGCCGTCTTTGGCGGGGCGTTGCTGGTCATCTCGCTCATACTTTTGAACAACACAATCCGCCTTGCGATCTTCTCGCGCCGCTACCTCATCAACACGCTTAAGTTAGTGGGTGCCACGAAGTTTTACATTATGCGTCCCTTCATCCTCACCTCACTGAAGCAGGGATTCTGGGCGGGCCTCGTGGCAAGCATTATGCTCGGGGCGGTGCTGGCCGCGATGAGCGGTGCGCTGCCCGAGATTGTATCGACCTCGGAGCTGATAAAGATCGGCATCGTGGTCGGGGCGATGCTGGTGGGCGGTATGCTCCTCTCGCTGACCTTCACGACCATCGCGGTGAACAAATTTGTAAATATGAAATCGAACAAGATACATCTTTATTAATATGAAATTTCTGGAAAATCTTCGTGCGCGCTTTGCCGCCACCGCAGACAAGAACGACGAGTCGATGACGCTGACTCTGAAGAACTACATCCTCATTATCGCCGGCTTGGTGGTGATCATCATCGGTATGGTGCTGATGACGGGCGGCGGCAGCGACGATCCTGCGGTCTTCAACTACGAGATGTTCTCGTGGCGACGCATCACGCTCGCGCCCATCCTTATCGTGGGCGGCTTTGCCTTCGAGATCTATGCGCTGATGAAACGATTTTAATGACGAGTAAAAACCCAAACAATGACTATAATCGAATCTATTATTCTCGGTGCCGTTCAGGGTTTGACCGAGTTTTTGCCTGTGTCGAGTAGCGGCCACCTTCAAATCGCTAAGGCGCTGTTAGGCGTAGAGATAGAGGAAAATCTCGCCTTCGACACCACGCTCCACGCCGCAACCGTGCTGAGCACCATCGTAATCCTCTGGCCCGAGGTCAAACGCCTCGTCGTAGGTCTCTTCTCGCGCCACTTCAACGACGAGCAGGCCTACATCCTGAAGATCGTGCTCTCGATGATCCCCATCGGAGTGGTCGGCTTCACACTCAAGGACTACATCGACCAGATGCTCTCATCGCCCTACATCCTCTCGATCGTGGGCGCTATGTTGCTCCTCACGGCCGCGCTGCTCTCGTTTGCCTACTACGCCCGTCCGCGCCAGAAGGAGACAATCTCCTACCGCGACGCCTTCATCATCGGTCTTTCGCAGGCCGTAGCCGCTATGCCGGGCCTCTCGCGCTCGGGCACGACCATCGCCACGGGACTGCTGCTCGGAAACAAGAAGGAGGCAATGGCGCACTTCTCGTTCCTGATGGTGCTGGCGCCGATCTTGGGCGAGATGTTTCTTAATATCGTCAAGGGCGAGGTGGTCTTCTCGTCAATCGGCGTTGTGGAGATGGCCGCAGGTTTCGTCGCGGCGTTCGTGGTGGGCTGCCTTGCCTGCCGATTTATGATCGACATCGTCAAGCGCGGCAAACTCATCTGGTTTGCAGTCTATTGCGCCGCCGCGGGAGTAGTCTCAATCGTAAGTAATTTCTTGTAATATGCAGAACGAATCACTACGCGACATAGATTTCAAGGAGGGCTACATCGCCGTCATCGACAAGCCCTTGGAGTGGACCTCGACAGACGTCGTGCGCAAGATAAAATATACGTTGCAACACCGCCTCGGCTACCGCAAAATCAAGATCGGCCACGCCGGAACGCTCGATCCGCTGGCTACGGGCGTACTGATTGTCTGCATCGGCAAGGCCACCAAGATGGTCAATGCGTTGCAGGCCGAGGAGAAGGAGTACATCGCCGACATCGTCTTGGGTGCAACCACGCCGAGCTACGATCTGGAGCACCCCATCGACCGCTACTACCCCACCGACCACATTTCGCGCGAGAAGATCGAGCAGGTGCTGGAGAGCCTCACGGGCGAGCGTCTGCAAGCGCCCCCCATCTACTCGGCCAAGAAGGTCGAGGGCGTGCGCGCCTACGAGTTTGCGCGTGCGGGCGAGGAGGTGGAGCTCAAGCGGGCGCTGATCAACATCTACGAGATGGAGATTCTCTCGCTCGAGATGCCGTTGCTGCGCCTTAGGGTGCGTTGCAGCAAGGGAACCTACATCCGATCGCTGGCGCACGAGATCGGCCAGGCACTCGACAGCGGAGCCCATCTTTCGGGGCTAAGACGCACTCGCAGTGGAGGTTTTACGGTCGAAAAGGCTTTTGAACTGCAAAATTTCTTGGAAAAATTGCACGAATGTGAAACAAAATAGCAAAATTATCGTATTATTTATTGATATTTGTGTCTTTCACGGCTAAGCCCTTTATGCTTAAATCGTTCCACCTCAAGGAGCCGTTAGGGGCGAGAAATGATGCAGGGCGCAGGCAGGTTTTGTAGCAGAATAGGATATACAAGTAAAATACAAAATATGAAACTTTCTCAATACGGATATGAGTTCTCGGCCGATATGTTGGCCAAGTACCCCACCGACAACCGCGACGACTCGCGTCTGATGGTAATCAACCGCTCTACGGGCCAGATCGAGCATCGTCTTTTCAAGGAGATCATCGAATACTTCGACGAGAAGGATCTCTTCCTCTTCAACGACACCAAAGTCTTCCCGGCACGTCTCTACGGCAACAAGGAGAAGACCAATGCCGAGATCGAGATTTTCCTTCTGCGCGAGCTCAACAGCGAGCTGCGACTGTGGGACGTGCTGGTAGATCCGGCGCGTAAGATCCGTATCGGCAACAAACTCTACTTCGGTGCCGACGAGATGATGGGTGCCGAGGTTATCGACAACACCACCTCGCGTGGCCGTACGCTGCGCTTCCTCTTCGACGGTTCGTACGAGGAGTTCAAGGAGGCTCTCTACCGTCTGGGCGAGACGCCCCTGCCGCGCTGGGTGCGCGATAAGGTCGAGGAGGAGGATGCCGAGCGCTACCAGACAATCTTCGCCAAGCACGAGGGTGCGGTGGCCGCGCCGACGGCGGGTATGCACTTCTCGAAGCATCTGCTCAAACGTATGGAGATCAAGGGCATAGAGTCGGCCTTCATCACCCTGCACGCAGGCTTGGGTAACTTCCGCACGGTGGATGTGGAGGATCTGTCGAAGCACAAGATGGACTCCGAGCAGTTTGTCGTAACGGAGGAGGCCGCTGAGAAGGTGAACCAGACCAAACGCGACGGACACAAGATTGTGGCCATCGGTACGACCGTTATGCGCACCATCGAGACGGCCGTTTCGACGGGCGGAATGATCAAGTCGATGGAGGGCTGGACCAACAAATTCATCTTCTGCCCCTACGACTTCACCGTTGCCAACGCTATGGTGTCGAACTTCCACCTGCCCTACTCTACGCAGCTTATGATGGTAGCGGCCTTCGGCGGCTACGACTGCGTGATGGAGGCCTACAATGTAGCTAGGCAGGAGGGATACCGCTTCGGCACATACGGCGATGCTATGCTCATCTTATAATTATAAGGTATAGAGCAATATTAAAAATTTTTTATTATCTTTGCATATTGTAAAACAATAAAAGCAATGGCTTCACGCAAAATATTATACGTTTGTCAGGAGATTACGCCCTACTTGCCACAGACCGAGCTTTCGAGCTTGAGCCGCCAACTTGTACAGGCTATGCAGGAGCGAGGCAACGAGATTCGCACGTTTATGCCCCGCTATGGATGTATTAACGAACGACGTAACCAATTGCACGAGGTTATACGTCTGTCGGGAATGAACCTCATCATCGACGACAACGACCACCAGCTCATTATCAAGGTGGCTTCGATCCCCTCGGCGCGCATCCAGATATACTTCATCGACAATGAGGATTTCTTCTCGCGCAAAGCCGTTATGGTGGATGCCGATGGCGAGGAGTTTGCCGATAATGACGAGCGCGCCATCTTCTTTGCTCGCGGCGTGCTGGAGACGGTCAAGAAACTCAACTGGTCGCCTACGGTTGTGCACTGTATGGGTTGGATGTCGGCCATCGTGCCCATCTACCTGAAGAAGGTCTTTGCCGACGATCCCCTCTTCCGCGATGTGAAGATCGTCATCTCGCTGGCCGACGACCGCTTCGAGCGTCCGCTCAACGAGGGCCTCAGAGTGAAGATCGAAAACGAGGGTGTCAAAGACGAAAATCTCGCAATTTTGGATGAGCCTTCATACGAAAACTTCTATCGCTACGTTATTGATTATGCCGATGGTGTTGTTGTAACATCGGAGAAGGCCGATCCGCAGCTTGTGGAGTATGCTCGCTCGAAGGGTAAGCATATGCTGGAGTACCAGAGCGTGGAGGATGCCGAACTGTTCGACAATTATAACCGTTTCTACGATGAACTTTAAGAGAATGAAAAGTCTGCTGGCTACGATGGCTGTTGTGGCGGTGATGGTGGTGATGACCCTTGCGAGTTGTACCACTACGGCCGATTATACGCTCGGTCAGGAGCTCGCTCCCACCAACCAGCAGATGACAATGCGTAACCGCATCTACCGAGGCGGAGTGATCAAGGAGGCAAACCGCGACGACGTGCCCTGCAAGGTCTTCGAGTCGCGTCTGTTCCGCACCGATTCGATCCAGTCCACCTCGCTCGATATGATCTTCCTCGGCCAGCACAACGATCCCGAGTTTGGCCGTCGCACGATGGGTGTGGCAACGCAGTTCGTACATATGGCGCTGGTCGATGACTCGATAGGTTTTGGCTACCGCCCGATTTATGACTCGATGATGTTGCTGCTGCTGGTCGATACCGTCGTGGGCGACACGATGACCCCCGTCAAGTACAACATCTATCAGCTCTCGGCTCCGCTGGTGGAGGAGGGTGTGGAGGATACCGTCTTCTACACCTCGTACGACCCGCGCGCTATGGGCCACCTTGCAGCCGATGCCGAGCCCATCTTCTCGTTCAAGTTCCCCGACTATGCCAATGGCGTATATACCAACTCGATGGAGCTGCGTCTGAAGGAGGAGGCTGGAGCTAAAGCCTTCATCAACAAGCTGCTCTGTATGGAGACGCTCGACGAGAACGGCTTTGCCAACAAGATCGACGTATATGAGAGCGATTCGGCCTTTATCAGCAACTTCCGAGGTATCTGGATCGAGCCCGCCGAGGGCCAGACCGAGGGTACGGGTTCGGTATTCTCAAGCGAGACGGGTGAGTCGGGCCTGCAGATCTATGGCCGCTCGCGCAACCCGGGTGCTGATGCCGACATTATCCTCGACACGATTAACATCCCCTACATCTTCTACACCAAGTACGCCTCGGAGGGAAACGTGGCGGCACAGAGCGTGAAGTACGACTTTACGGGCTCGAGATTGGATGGCTACCCGATGGATGAGGGCGATACAGAGCGAGAGGATCTGGCGCTGACGTATGTAGATGGCTGTGCGGGCGTTATCACAGAGTTGTACCTGACCGACGAGTTCCTGCTCTCGCTGCGCAACATCAATAGCGGCGACGAGGATTATGTCTCGGCGGCAATCAATCAGGCGATGCTCCGCTTCTACATCGAGGATGCCGACTACGACTACTTGGTGATGGATCCCATCAAGATGGGTGAGCAGATGGATCGCTCGATCCCGCGACTGGGACTCTACACCGACTACAAGCGACTTTCACCCGTTGTCGATTATATGTACGAGGAGGAGTCCAACGGCTCGACCATCTACTTCAACGGCCACCTGAACCGAAGCCTCGCGGCCTACGAGATGAACATCTCGTCGTTTATGCAGGGCATTGTAAATGAGGTGCTGGCGTTGGAGGCCGATGCCAATGGAAATGTCGATTTGAGCAAGCTCGACGTACCGAGAAAATTGTACCTCGCACCGAGTGCCTACAATCGCTACACGCTCTCCCGCTCGAAGGTGCAGGGCGGAAACAGCGACCTCACGAAGGCAAGCATCGAGCTGTCGCTGACCTACACGTTGGTGAAATAGAGTAAGATAAGTTATACCACGACAAACCTATGGGAACATAGGTTTTTGTCGTATTAAGAATAATGTTGTAATGCAAGAGAATTTAGTTATCGTAGAGTCTCCGGCAAAGGCGAAAACAATCGAGCGCTTTCTGGGTAAGGAGTTCATCGTAAAGTCGAGCTTCGGCCACATCCGCGATCTGGCGAAAAAGGGCCTCGGAGTAAAGATCGACGAGGGTTTCGCACCCGACTATGAGATACTCGCCGACAAGAAGCGCGTGGTGGAGGAGCTCTCGCGTCTCTCGAAGAAGGTCTCGACCGTGTGGCTGGCATCCGATGAGGACCGCGAGGGAGAGGCCATCGCGTGGCACTTGGCCGAGGTGCTGGATCTGCCCATCGACAAGACCAAGCGCATCGTATTCCACGAGATCACCAAGAACGCCATACTCAACGCCATCGAGGCTCCCCGAACCATCGATATGAATCTGGTCAATGCCCAGCAGGCACGCCGCGTGCTGGATCGCATCGTAGGCTTCGAGCTCTCGCCCGTGCTGTGGAAGAAGATCAAGCCCTCGCTCTCGGCAGGCCGCGTGCAATCCGTGGCGGTACGCCTTATCGTAGAGCGCGAGCGCGAGATCATCGCCTTCAACTCGACGGCATACTTCCGCGTGGTGGCGCAGTTCTACCCCGAGGGAGATCAGAGCAAGACGCTCTTTAAGGCCGAGCTCTCGCATCGTTTCGAGACCAAGGCCGAGGCCGAGGCATTCCTGCGTAGCTGCACGGGTGCTACGTTCACCGTCAGCAAGGCCGAGGAGAAACCTATGAAGCGCTACCCCGCAGCTCCGTTCACAACCTCTACGCTGCAGCAGGAGGCTGGTCGCAAACTCGGTATGTCCGTAGCACAGACGATGTCCGTGGCGCAGCACCTCTACGAGCAGGGACTTATCACCTATATGCGTACCGACTCTGTAAATCTCTCGTCGCAGGCCATCGGCCAGTGCAAGACGCAGATCGCGGCGCTCTTTGGCGAGAAGTATTCAGCCGCTCACAACTACAAGACAAAGACCAAGGGCGCACAGGAGGCTCACGAGGCCATCCGCCCCTCATACATAGACCGCCACCAGATCGAGGGTACTACGGCCGAGAAGCGTCTTTACGAGCTTATCTGGAAGCGCACGGTAGCCTCGCAGATGGTTGCTGCCGAGGTCGATCGCACCTCGATTACGATCAATATGGATGGCACCGCGTGGCAGTTCGCCGCAACGGGCGAGGTCGTTCGTTTCGACGGATTCCTGCGCCTCTACTCCGAGTCTTCGGACGACGAGCAGCAGCCTGCGGAGAGCAGCGAGGCAATCCTCCCGAAGATGGAGGTTGGCCAGAGCGTGCGCTCGGGACAGATCGTGGCTACGGAGCGTTTCACGATGGCTCCCGCCCGCTACAACGAGGCTTCGCTCGTGAAGCGATTGGAGGAGCTGGGCATCGGTCGTCCTTCGACCTACGCACCCACCATCACCACCATCATCAACCGCGGCTACGTCGTAAAGCAGAATAAGGAGGGACAGAAGCGTTCGTACATCGCCCTGACACTCTCATCGGCAGGTCGCCTGACGGAGAAGACTCTGACCGAGAACTACGGCAAGGAGAAAAACCGCTTGGCTCCGACCGACATAGGTATGGTTGTGAACGACTACTTGGAGACTCAGTTTGCGCAGATTATGGACTACAACTTCACGGCAAGCGTGGAGAAGGAGTTCGACCACATCGCCAATGGCGAGATGACGTGGGACGAGATGATCAAGCGTTTCTACTCGCCCTTCCACACGATGGTCGATCGCGCCATCGAGACGCAGCCCACAAAGTCGTCGCAGACGCGCGTCATAGGTATCGACCCCTCGACGGGCCACGAAGTACGCGCCCGAATAGGTCGCTACGGCCCGATGGTGGAGATTGTCGCCGGCGAGGGTGAGAAGAGTCGCTTCGCATCGCTGAAGAAGGGACAGCTCATCGAGTCGATCACGCTGGAGGAGGCACTCGACCTGTTCGCATTGCCGCGCTGCTTGGGTAAGTTCGAGGGCGAGGATTTGATGGTCGGCATCGGCAAGTTCGGTCCCTACGTCCGCTACGGCAACTCGTTCGCGTCGTTGCAGAAGGGCGACGACCCCTACACGTTGCAGTATGAGCGCGCTGTGGAGCTTATCGAGCAGAACAAGCAGGCCGCAGCTGCAGCCGCAAAGCCTCTGAGGAGCTTCGACGAGGATAAGGATATGGTGATCAAGAATGGTCGCTACGGCGCCTACATCGCCTACAAGGGCAAGAACTACCGTCTGCCCGCAGGCCGCAAGCCAGAGCAGATGAGCTACGCGGAGTGCGTGGAGATTGTCAATGCGGCACCCAAGAAGAAGAGATAGTATTCTTAAGTATTAAGTGATAGCCCCTCGGGGCAGAAAGGCTACTCCTACGGGGGTGGCCTTTTGTTGTAACGGTGTGATGAGGCCTATATGTTAAATAGATACCTCGGCCGACGGGTCGCGGCGCAGCTTGCGCACCTGAATGGCCAGCAGCACTGCGGCCAAAAGCGTCGAGGTAAAGTCGGCAATCGGAATCGAGTACCACACGCCATCGACACCCATCTTCGGCGGCAGGATGAAGAGCAGCGGCACGATGAAGAGCATCTGACGCGACACCGAGAGCAGTATCGCACGCTTGGGCTTGCCGATATGCTGGAAGAAGTTACCTGCAACGATATTGAATCCCACGATGGGGAGCATCAGCACCAATATCCTAAGGCCGCTCACCGAGGCCTCGATCAGAGCTGTCGCATCGCCCGAGCCATCCTCGCTCACGAACATTCGCACCACCTCGTAGGGGAATGTCTCGCAGATGATGAATCCGAGCGTGGTGGTAGCCACCGACCAGCCGACGGTCATCCACATCGTGCGTAGCGCACGGTCGTACTTACGCGCTCCGTAGTTATAGCCTACAATCGGCTGCATACCCTGCGTGAATCCCATCACCACCATCGTGAAGAGGAATGCCACGCGGTTGGCAATGCCGTAAGCACCGATCGAGAAGTCGCCACCGTAGTTGCGCATCGTCGTATTCACAAGAATCACCACCACGCAGGCGCACGACTGAATCATAAAGGGTGCCATACCGATGGTGAGGATGCCCTTGACCAGATCCCAATGGAAGCGGAACGCCGTAGGGCGGAAGCGCAGGAAGCTCTCGGGCTTAAGGAAGTGCCAAGTGAGCATCACGAGCGATACGGTCTGCGATATTACCGTAGCCCACGCCGAGCCGGCGATACCCCAATCGAAACCGAGGATGAAGAGTGCATCGAGCAGGCCGTTGAGCACCACCGAGACGATGGTAATCATCATCGCCTTATTGGGATAGCCCGCCACGCGGAGCATATTATTCAGGCCGTGGAAGAGATGTGTGATAGTATTTCCGTAGAGGATAATGCGCATATACTCACGCGCATAGGGAATCGTCTGCTCGCTCGCACCGAAGAAGTACAACAGCTCGTCGATATAGACAAGGCCGAAGACCATAATGATCATACCGAGCACGACGTTCAGCAGCACCACATTGCCGAGGATGTTTTCGGCGGCGGTCTTGTTGCCCTGCCCCAGACGTATCGACGTGAGGGCAGCCGAACCCGCGCCCACCATAGCACCAAAGGCGGCCGAGAGATTCATCATCGGCATCGTGAGTGCCAATCCCGTGATTGCGAGCGGGCCTACGCCCTGACCGACGAAGATGCTATCGACGATGTTGTAGAGCGACGCTGCCACCTGCGCAATGATGGCAGGCAGTGCGTAACGCATCAACAACCGCGACAACGAGTCGGTGCCCAACGACAACGGGGAATCCTGATTCTCTCTCATACTCGGCAAAGGTACTAATTTTTTTGGCTCGTTATTCTATATTGTGATCCTCTTTTTTTATGGTATAGACTATTTGGTGGTCGCAGTCCAATATGTAACGCAAATCGACCCGCTCGCCACAGGCCTCAACTACGATCGACTGCTGCTCCGTAGAGATCGCCTCGATGCGCATATCGCGCCTTAGATCAACCCCCTCGCGGCGCAACAACTTATAGACAGCCTCCTTGGCCGACCACGCAATGGCGAGCATCGTCTGACAATCGATGCGCTCACGCTCGGCCACGAGGTACTCCTCCGCGGAGAGGTATCGCTCGGCAATGGCGGAGAATCGGCGGTCGCGGCACTCAATATCGACGCCACACTCGCGCACCGATAGCAACACCGCCACGCGGTCGCGGCAGTGCGAAACGGAGATATGTTTGTATTGGGAATTTTTGATGATGGGAGCGCCCTGCTCTTCGTACTCGATTTCTGCATCACCCTCAACACTACGCAGCGCCCGCCGCCACGACAGGCGCTCGGCCCGACGATGGGGGGATGTTATGCCCTCGAGGGAGAGTAGCTCCTCCTCGGTTGCCTCGCGCTCCAACTCGGCAATATCGCCTACGGGGGCAACTATCAACAATGCCTCGTCCCCGATGGGAAACCTCTCGACGCTGCGACTCAACGCTCGCACCCTGTTACTCATCGCTCTGGCCCACGACGACCTTGATCTTATCGACACGGCGGCCGTCCATATTTTGCACCGTGAAACGCACGTTGTGAGCCTCGACCATATCGCCATTTCGGAGCAGATCGCGCCTGAGCTCAAGCATCAATCCCGCCAGAGTCTCGGCACGCCCCTGCACATCCGCAAAGAGATCCTCCTCGCAGCGTAGCACACGTTCGAAATCGACGATATGTGTCTTACCATCAAACAGATATGTATTTGCGTCGATGCGCTCGTAGAAACTCTCGTCCTCGTCGCTCTCGTCCGAAATCTCGCCCACGACCTCCTCCAGAATATCCTCCAACGAGACGAGGCCCTGCGTTGCGCCGTACTCGTCCACGACGATGGCAACGTGAATCTTATTCTCCTGAAAGTCGCGCAGCAGGTCGTCAATCTTCTTGTGCTTGGGCACGAAGTAGATCTGTCGCAGCAGCTGCTGCCAGCCGAACTCGTCGCCGCTATTGATGTGCGGCAGAAGATCCTTGACGTAGAGTGCGCCCTTGATATTATCCAGATCCTCATCATAGACGGGTATGCGCGAGTAGCCCGACTCGATGATCGTCGCCTTCACCTGCTCATAGGTCGAAGTCAACTCGACGGCCACGATGTCGATGCGCGGGCGCATAATCTCCTCGACCTCGGTATTGACGAAATTGACGATGCCCGACAACATCTGATGCTCCTGCGGCGATGAGCCACGCGCCAGATCGACTGCGTCGGCCAGCTCCTCCATCGAGATCTCCGTACCACGCGAAGCCATACGGCTCAGGCGGCCACCCGTGCGCACAAGGATGTAAGAGAGGGGGTATGTGATGATGCGGAAGAGCTTGATCGGGTAGAGCGCAAAGCGCGCGAAGCCGCGCGGATTACCCTGCGAGAATACCTTGGGCAGAATCTCGCCAAAGAGCAACAGCAGGAAGGTTACCAGCACCGACTTGACGACAAACTCGAACGTCGCGCTATGGAACGTGAAGATCGTGTCGATGATGTTCGAGGTAAGGATTACGATGCAGATATTGACCAGATTGTTGGTAACGAGAATCGTCGCCAGCAGCGAATCGACATCCTCCAAAAGGGACAATATGGCCTGATCGCGCCCGTCGCCCTCGCTACGCATCGACTGCTGATCGCGCGAAGAGAGCGAGAAGAAGGCCACCTCCGAGCCCGACACCAGAGCCGAGATTGCGAGCAGCAACACCGTTACGGCCAACGACACTGCGGCCGTCAGCGTAAAGCCCTCATATATAACACCTAATGCTTCCAACTACCGAGGGTTTAGAATAGCTTATTATCGTTTGCCGCGGGCTCCGACTGCTCCTCCTGCAACACCTCACGACGGCGCGAGGTTGTCTCGCCCACCTTCAACTCGACGTTGCGACGGCGGAACGAGGGGATGCGAAGTTCGGTCTCGATATTCTCATACTTCGATGGCTTGCGCTCCAGCACGGCAGGGCCCGCAGGACGCGGCGGCATAGGCGCAACGGGGGGAACGGGATCCTTGATGGGATCGACCACGATCTCCATATCCTCAACGGGCGTCATCGGCTTCTGGCGCGAGAGCACAGGCTCATTGTCGTCGAAACCCGTAGCCACCACGATAACCTCCAGCACACCATCGGGCAACGGCTTCTGGCTCGCACCCCAGATGATGTCGGCCTTATGCTCCGTACCTGTCTCCTCGTCGGTGTAGCTGGCGTAGGTCTGGATGTAACGCAGCACCTCCATAGCCTCCTTGTAGCTGATATCATCGACATTGGCGGCAGCGATGCTGAGCAGGATCTTCTTTGCTCCCGAGATAAGGTTGCTGTTCAGCAGCGGCGAGCACAACGAGCGGCGAGCCGCCTCGCGGGCACGATCCTCACCCTCGGCCGTAGCCACACCCATATGGGCGCGACCGCTACCCTTCATCACACGGCGCAAATCGGCATAATCGACACGGATGAAGGCCGACTCGACGGTGATAATCTCGGCGATACCCTTCGTGGCCGAGGCCAGAATGTCGTCAGCCTTGCTGAAGGCCTTCGACATAGGCAGGTTGCCGAACTGCTCGATGATGCTCTCGTTGTCGATCACCAGCAGCGAATCGACATACTTGCGCAACTCCTCGATACCGCGCTGTGCCTGATCGTAGCGCGTGGGGCCCTCCCACAGCAGGGGCGAGGTTACGTTCGCAACGGTCAGGATATCCATCTCGTGCGTGAGCTTGGCAATCACGGGCGAAGCACCCGTACCCGTACCACCACCCATACCTGCGGCGATGAAGACCATCTTCGTGTCGTTGGCCTCCAGATGCTGCTTGATCAGGTCGATCGACTCGGTAGCCAGACGGCGGCCCTCCTCGGGGTCGTTACCAGCACCCAGACCGGGGCCCATCACGATTTTGTTCTCCTTCGGGATATCGAGGTTGTCCAGCGCACGCTGATCGGTGTTGCAGGCCAGGAAATTCACATCCTTGATACCCATCTTCCACATATAGTTCAGCGCATTACCGCCAGCACCGCCCACGCCGATTACCGTGATAATCGAATTCGACTGCTTGGGCATTGAGAGTTCGTTCATTATATCTTCCATCTTCTGTAATTTCTATTAATATTCATCATCTCCATCATCTTCGTCATCCGGAGCGGGGAAGGCATCCGACAACGCACGCTTGAACCAGCTTCCGATACGGCTCAGGCCCGAGGGCTTGACGATATCCTCGGTGCCGTCCACAATATCATCCCCGTCATCCTCCAGCTCCACTTTCGGAGCAGCAGGTGCAGGCTGCGGCTGGGGGGCAGCAATCGGCTCAACGGGCTTCTGAGGCTCGGCCTTCGGTGCGGGCTGCGGCTCCACCTTCGGTGCTACCTTAGGCTCAGGCTTGGCCGAGGGGATATATACCCCCACGGGGCAAGCACCCAACTTGGCACCACGCTGCAGCAGCGACACGGCCAACGTGAGGTTGGGCGTCGAGACCTTCTCCAGCGACTCGGTCTGCACACCGATCTCGGCACACGCCACGCGCACCTCCTGCCCCGTCACGCGGTTAAAGAGGTCGGCCACGTTCTTCAGCGCCGCCACGCCACCCGTCAGCACAATACCTGCACCGAGCTTCTTCGAGTAGCCCGAGTCGCAGATCTCACGCCATACATACTCGGCAATATCGGTCATACGGGCCTCGATGACGGCCGCAAGATTGAGTCGTGAAATGGGCTTGATGGCGCGTGAGCGCGAGCGCACCTGAATAACCTCGTCGGGGGTGAGATCCACCACGGCCGAGCCGCACTGGCACTTCAGGTTCTCGATCGTGCGCGGGGGGATATGGCCGTTGAAGCAACGAATATCGGCATTGACGGCAGCGCCACCCATCGGGATTGAGGCAATGTAGCCGAGCACACCGTTGTGATACACCGCAACATCCGTAACGCCGCCACCCAGATCGACCACCGCAACGCCATCCTCCTTCTCGTCCGACGTAACCACCGAGTCGGCCACGACGGCCGCACCGGCGAAGATCTCGCGGATCTTGATGCCGGCATCCAAAAAGACGCGGCGCAGACGATCCTTCGCTACGTGCTCGCAGAGGATGAAGTTGTAGGTCGATGAGAGCTGCTTGCTGTAACAGCCAACGGGATTCTTCATCTCGGTACCTGCATCGCCCTTATAGTTAAGCGGATAGAAATCCATAATCACCTCGCCATCGGCCGCCTTCACGTTGCGCATACGCTCGCTCAGGGCCACCAGATCGCTCTCCGAGATGCGGTTCTCGGCATCGGCCACAAAGACGTGATCGACGTAACGGGCACAACGTACGAACTTACCCGAGATGCCGACATAGGCATCGGTGATGGTAATGCCCACCTCCTGCTCGGCGCGTGCGCGCGCCTTGCGCAGAGCCTCGGCCACGAGCTGGCTGTTATCGACCATTCCGGCGGTCATACCCTCGCGTGTGGGCTCGCTGACGATGGTCTCGATCGAGATGTTACCCTCCTCGGTCAGGGTGGCAACGGCCACAACAACCTCCGACGAACCTATGTCAATGGCGACGATATAGTTTTTCTTCTCCATATTTATCTCAATTATTTTCTTCTTAAAATTTTCATCATTTTGTGCAGACCACTTGGCCCTCGTACTCGACCGAGATGGTGCGGAAGGCATCCCAACCCACGTTGCTGAGGCCCTTGTCGTAGAATGCCAACAACTTATCGAGTTTCTGCTCAATGCGCTCGGGCCTGCCGAAGAGAATCGTATGCCGTCCCGTGCGGGGTATGAGCTCTAAACGCAAATCGCCGCTACTCATCGTAGAGGCTACAATCTGGACTATTTCGGCACGCCAAAACGAGTCCTGCTCAATATATTTTACAAAGTTAATCAGTTTACGGAAATCTTCATACCTTTTCTGCAACTTTTTTTGCTTCTCGCGCTCGGCATCCTGACGCGCCGTTACGCGGGTAATCTGTTTCTCGTTTTCACGATCCATATATCGCAGCTGGCGACGCAACGCAGCCTTCTCATCGCGCTTGGCCTCGACGCGGGCGTCGTACTCGTCGTAATCCTCAAACGGGCCCTTGAAACCGCCGAGCCAGCCCTTGCGATCGACCTGCATTCGGCGCACCGTCTTGACCGAGTCGGCAATCTGCTGCGTGAGGCGGAACAGCGGCACCTTCTCATACTGCAACGTGTCGATCTCGGCCTCGCTGAGGGCTATCTGCTGCTGGACATACTCCTCGACGCTGCCCACATATCGCGGCGGCACGGGGAGCGTGTAACTGCCCGTAACCACAGGCACATAGACGGCACTCTGCGACGGCACGGGGAAGATGAAACCCTCGTCGGTGAGGTAGCTATCCTCGCCATCGACCATCAACCTGACGATCGGGCGGCGCTGACTCACCTCCACGCGAAGCTCGCCGTCGTAGGTGAGGTAGGCACTCACCCGATCGACAAAACCCTTGTCGCGCACGCTACGCTCCAAACCCGCCAGATCGACCTCCGCCACAGGCACTCCAACGGTGGGCACGCCGCTCTGCTCGATCCAGTGGCGCACCATCTGTGTCGAGACGAGGTTTTCGTGCTGGAGGCTGTCCGTAACGACCACCGTCAGGCTATGCACCGTCGTGGTGGCACGATGAAGCTCGGCGCGGCTGTGGAAGAAGACCACGAAGCTCACGACCAAACCCCACAGCACGAGGTTAAGGAGTATTTTCAGCGCTCGTTGCATTATGCTTTTTTCATCAACTCGTCGGCAATAGCCTGACAATAGACATCGATATTTCCCGCACCGAACGTAATCACAACATCGGTCTGGGCCTTAGCCAAATTCGCCGCCAGATTCTCGCGCTCGCATACGCTCCAGCCGACTGTCAGGTGCTCGCCGATAAGCTCCGAGCGGACACCCTCGATAGGCTCCTCACGGGCGGGATAGATCGGCACCAGCACAACCTCGTCGGCGTGCGAGAGCGCGGCGGCGAACTCGCGGTAGAGGTCGCGCGTGCGGGTGTAGAGGTGGGGCTGGAATACGGCCGTCAGCTTGCGGTCGGGGAACATACGGCGGGCCGATGTGATCGTCGCCTCCAGCTCCTCGGGGTGGTGGGCATAGTCGTCCATATAGACCTGTCGGGGGGTGTTGATATAGAGCTCGAAACGGCGTTTCACGCCCGAGAAACTACGCAATCCCTCGCGCAGCAGCTCCTCGTCCAGCTCCTCCCCACGCTTGCGCGCAGCGCACACCACCGAGGCTACGGCCGCAACGGCATTCTCGACATTCACCCAGCCCGGGATGCCGAGTCTAAGGTGCGTGAGCGCGCCAAAGGGCGTTACCACATCGAAGTTGTAATATCCTCCCTCGCAGAGGGTTATGTTCGTGGCGTGGAAGTCGCTCTGCGGATCGTCGTAGCTGTATCGCCAGATGTCGATTCCATCAGGTAGTGGTATCTCCACGCCCTGCTTGAGAACAAGGTCGCCACCCTTCTTGATCAGCGCCGCAAACTGCCCGAAAGCCTCCACAACGGCCTCGAACGTGCCGTAGATGTCGAGGTGGTCGGGAGCAACCGATGTGATGACAGCCACGTCGGGCCTCAGGCGCAGAAACGAGCGGTCGAACTCGTCGGCCTCGACAGCCAAGCGCGTGCCCTCACCGAGCACCATATTGCCATTAAAATTCTTCGAGATACCTCCCAAGAAGGCGCTGCCACCCGCACCCACCGCGCGATTGAGCCACGCTATGAGGGTTGATGTGGTGGTCTTGCCGTGTGTGCCCGCAACAGCCATAACATATTTCCCATCCGACAGATGGCCCAACATCTGCGAACGCTTCTCGATCAGAAAGCCCCCATCGCGGAAGAACTCCATCTGCGGATGATCCGACGGCACGGCAGGGGTATAGACCACCATCGTAGTCGCCGCGTCGCGGAAGGCCGAGGGGATCATCTCCACCCCATCCTCGTAGCAGACCGTAGCACCCTCCGCCTCGAGAGCGCGCGTGAGGGGCGTCTCCGTTCTATCGTAGCCCGCCACCTGACGGCCTTCGTGCAAGAAGTATCGGGCAAGGGCACTCATACCGATTCCGCCAATGCCCATAAAGTATATGTTGGGATAATACTTGTCCATATCGCTTGTTTCATTCAATGCAAATCCTGAAAATTGTATAACAAGAGCTGATTTTAGGCTTGTTTGCAATTTTTAATTAAAATCGGCTCCACTCTTTCTCGATCTGGCGCACCACGCGCTCGGCGGCATCCTTCACGCCAAGACGAGTGATATTCTTCTTTAGGGCGGCGAGTGCCGCCTCATCGCCGAGCAGTTCCAACGCCATCGGCATACCCTTCGCGGTGGCCTCACGATCGCTCACCATAAGTGCCGCACCCTGATCCACCAGCGCACGGGCATTCTTGGTCTGGTGATCCTCCGCCACGTTGGGCGAGGGGACAAATATCGTCGGCTTGCCAACCAGACAAAGCTCCGAGACGGTGCAAGCGCCACTACGCGAGATCACCACATCGGCCACCTCGTAAGCGTAGTCCATACGCTCGATAAAGGCGCCCTGCCAAACGCCCTCGGTGGGGTGCGCGGCCAGAAACTCCTTCATCTCGCGCTCGTAGAACTTACCCGTCTGCCAGATGACCTGCACCTCGGGCTGGCCATCCAGAGAGGTGATCCAATGCTTCATCATCTCATTCAGCGTGCGGGTGCCGAGTGAGCCGCCCACAACCAAGATGGTCTTCTTATCGTCCCTGAGGCCATAGTGCGCCAACGCCTCGGCGCTCTTGCCCTCGACCGCAGCGAAGCGACCACGCAGGGGGTTGCCCGTCATCGTCAGCTTGTCGGCAGGGAAGAATCGCTCCATACCCTCGTACGCCACGCAGATGCGGCGGGCACGTCGGGCGAGGAGTTTGTTGGTAAGGCCGGCGTAGGAGTTCTGCTCCTGAATGATGGTCGGCACACCCATACCCTGCGCTGCCCACAGCACAGGAGCCGAGGCATAACCGCCAAAACCTACCACCACATCGGCCGCGAAGTCGCGTATCACACGACGCGCACGCCTAACGCTGCTCACCACCTTGAAGGGCACGAGCAGGTTGTGCCAATCCATCCGTCGCTGCAGGCCCGCAATGGGCAGGCCCACGATATTGTAACCCAAGGCGGGAACCTTCTCCATCTCCATCTTGCCCTCGGCGCCGACGAAGAGGATCTCGACCTCCTCCTTCCACTTGCGCTTCAGGGCCTCGGCAACAGCCACAGCAGGATAGATGTGGCCGCCCGTTCCGCCGCCAGAAAGTATTACTCGTTTCATAAATACTCTATGTTAATGTTTTAGTCCGAAGGTCTGGGTGCTGTCGAAGCTCTTGCTTGCGGCCGTTGGCCGCATTTACAATTTCTGACCCAACGCCGCCATTAAGGCGAGAGCAGAGGCAGCTTGCTGACTTTGCCGAGCCGAGGCGGTGAAAAGCCGCGATAGTGGATTACCCCCAACCCCCGCCTCAGGCAGGGGCTTTGGTCGTCGCTTTGGGCGACTCCTTTCACCTCGCTAAAAAACTTTTATTCAATTCTTAATTCCCGAAACCCAATCCTCAACCCCCAATTTTGAATTTTGAATTTTGAATTCTGCATTCTAAACTCCTACCGCCCCCAGCTCTCGCGGTCGAGCGAACGATAGGTTATCGCCTCGGTGATGTGGCTCGGCTCAATCTCGGCCGCACCTGCCAAGTCGGCTATCGTGCGGGCCACCTTGATGATGCGGTCGTAGGCTCTGGCCGAGAGTTGCAGACGCTCCATAGCCGCATCGAGCAGTCGTCGCACAGGCTCGCTCAAGGGGCAGAAACGGCGCAACATCGACGACGACATCATCGTGTTGGTATATATCCCCGTGCCACGAAACCGCTCGGCCTGAATGGCTCGCGCACGCATAACACGCTCGCGCACGACAGCGCTACGCTCGCCCTCCTCGGCCGACGATAACTCCTCGCGCTTGACGGGGACAATCTCGACGTGCAGGTCGATACGATCCATCAGCGGCCCCGAGATACGCCCCACATAACGACGAACGGCCGCCGCCGAGCAACTGCACTCCTTCGTGGGGTGGTTGTAGTAGCCGCAGGGGCAGGGGTTCATCGAGGCTATGAGCGTGAAGTTCGAGGGGTAATCGACCGAATAACGCACACGCGAGATGGTGATATGTTTATCCTCCAAAGGCTGTCGCAGCACCTCCAGCACCGAGTGTCCGAACTCGGGCATCTCGTCCAAAAACAGCACTCCATTGTGCGCCAACGACACCTCGCCGGGTTGGGGCGAGTTGCCGCCACCGATCAGAGCCATCGGCGAGGCCATATGGTGGGGTGCGCGGAACGGGCGCTGGCTCATAAGGCCTACGGCCGTGCCGAGCTTGCCCGCCACGGAGTGTATCTTGGTGGTCTCGAGCGCCTCCTCAAGGCTCATCGGCGGGAGAATCGAGGGCACGCGACGTGCCAACATCGTCTTTCCCGAACCCGGCGGGCCTATCATTATAACGTTGTGTCCGCCTGCGGCAGCGATCTCCAATGCACGCTTGGCGTGCTGCTGGCCCTTCACATCGGCAAAGTCGTCGGCATAGGGCTGCTCGACTATCGACTCCTCGAGCGCACTACGAACGGGCTTTAGCTCCAACTCCCCCGACAATGCCGCTGCCACCTCGCGCAAGGACTCTACGGCCAGCACGTCGATACCCTCGACAACGGCCGCCTCGTCGCCATTCTCGCGCGGCACAAAGACCCGTCGAAAGCCCTGCGCCTTGGCCTCGGCCACGATGGGCAGCACGCCTCTTACGCCACGCACCGAGCCATCCAACGACAACTCGCCCACGAAGTAGCTATCGGTCAGCGGTGCTGCCACGACCTGATCCGTAGCGGCAAGGATAGCCACCGCGATAGGCAGATCGAAGCCCGAGCCCTCCTTGCGCAGATCGGCCGGAGCGAGGTTTACCACACATTTACGCGCCGTCATACGGAAGCCCGAATTCTCGAAGGCCGAGCGTATGCGCTGCTCGCTCTCGCGCACGGCATTGTCGGGCAGTCCCACGAGGAAGAGCCCCAGACCACCACCCGTGATGCTCACCTCGACGGTAACGGTAGTGGCCGCGATGCCCGTAACAGAGCCTGTGAATGTGCGTATGACCATTTATCAATTCTTAATTTTGAATTCTGCATTTTGCATTTAGAACGGAACCTCGTCCGTTATAGGTCGCTGGCGGTCAATGTTCGTCGGGCCCTGGTCGAGCCCGAACTCGCCACCCATCGACGAGCCTAAACCGCCCATAGCGCTGCCCGCAGACTCAAAGCTCTCGCCCATACTGCTGGCAATCTCCCGATATGCGCCACCCATCGGGTCGGCTGCCGTCGAGCCCTCGTCGGCATCCATATCGGCAAAGCGGGCCTGATCCTTCAAGAATCGCAGGGGCACGTCGCACACCGCACCGTTACGGTGCTTGGCGATGATGATCTCGGCCATACCCGCCGTCGGCATTCCGTTCTCATCGGTCTGTATGCCGTAGTACTCGGGACGGTGGATGAAGGCCACGATGTCGGCATCCTGCTCAATAGCTCCCGACTCACGCAGATCCGAAAGCTGCGGACGCTTCGAGCCGCCGCGCGTCTCCGTCGCACGACTCAACTGCGAGAGGGCGATAATCGGTACGTTGAGCTCCTTGGCGATAGCCTTCAGCGTACGCGAGATGAAGGCCACCTCCTGCTCGCGGTTGCCGCGCGAATCCTGATTGCCGGTCATAAGCTGCAGGTAGTCGATGACGATGATCTTGATGTCGTTGCTGATCTTCAGGCGGCGCGCCTTCGAGCGGAACTCGAAGACCGAGAGTGCAGGCGTGTCGTCGATAAACAGCGGTGCCGTGCCGAGCGGCTTGGTGGCACTCTCCAGATGACGCCACTGCTCGGGCGTGAGGCGGCCCGACTTAATATCGTTGCCGGGCAATCCCGTCTCGGCCACAATCAGACGCATCATCAGCTGCACCGACGACATCTCAAGCGAGAAGAAGGCTACGGCCGACTCGTGATCGACAGCCATATTGCGCGCCATCGAGAGCACGAACGCCGTCTTACCCATCGAGGGACGTGCCGCGATGATGATCAAATCGCTCGGCTGCCAGCCCAGCGTAACGCGGTCGATAGCCATAAATCCCGACGGAACGCCATTGAAGGCTGAGGTGTTCTTGCTCGCCTCCTCGATCTGCTTCAGCGCCTTGTCCAGAATATCGTCGGCACGCTGCACCGAACGCTTGACGTGGCCCTCGGCAACGGCGAAGATCTCCGACTCGGCAAAGCCGATCAGATCGTTCACATCCTGATCCTCGTCGTACGAGCGGCGCTGGATCTCCGTAGCGGAGCGGATCAGCTCGCGCTGCACATACTTCTGCGCGATGATCTTGGCGTGGAACTCGACGTTGGCGGCCGATCCGACCTTCTGCGTGAGCTGCGCCAGATATGCCGCACCACCCACCTTCTTCAGCTCGCGGCGCGACTTGAGGCGCTCGGTTACGGTGTAGAGGTCGATGGGCTTGAGCTCGGCCGAGAGCGACTCGATAGCCTGAAAAATCAGGCGGTGCTCCTCGGTGTAGAAGGCCGAGGGGGTGATGTACTCCTGCACGGCGATGATGCTATCTTTCTCAAGCATCAGCGCACCCAGCACAGCCTCCTCAAGTTCCACAGCCTGAGGGGGTACGGTGCCGACGATGGGAGCATCGGTGAGTTTATCGTAGGCGGCGCGGTTGGTGGCCGACTGATTATATTCTTTAGCCATAAAATCGGATCTTTCGGTTTTGTTGGTTTCGAGAGTCAAAATTAGCTATTTTTTGGGCAACGGACAATACAAATGAGGAAAAGTTATGAACACCCCACCCATCAACATCGGTTAATAACTCCGCACGGCGGCTATGCTACGGCTCCAAACGCAGGCTGCGGCGCGTAGTGGCCAGAACGGCTACGCTCAATCGGGCCGAGGGAACGGCCCTCAGAATCGTCTCGCCCAGCGACATAATGGTTGCGCCCGTCGTGAAGACATCATCGACGAGCAGTATATGCTTATTCTCCAGCGCCTTGCCATTCCTCACACGAAAGATTCCCTCGACGTTATCCCAGCGGTCGGCGTGGCTCTGCGAGGTTTGGCTGGCGTTGTAGCGATGGCGGCAGAGGCTGTGGCGATCGACCTCGAGCCCCATCTCGCGGGCCATACCCTCGGCCAAATACTCCGCCTGATTATATCCGCGCCAGAGTCGGCGACGCCAATGCAGCGGCACGGGGATAATCACATCAACATCGGCATAGGCCCCGCTCTCGCGGAGCAGCGCCCCATACCAGCGTCCCAAATCGTAGGCCGAGAGCCACCGCCCCGCATACTTGAAGCGGTGAACGGCATCGCGCCACGGGCTGCCCTCGACATACCACAGCAGCGCCGAGGCCTCCTCGACGGGGAGCAATCCCCAGAAGCGCTCGTGCATAGCATTGGCTCGCTCCTCCCAGAGCATAGTGAGCGGAGCGGTGGCTTCGCAGGCGGTGCAGACGACAGTCTGGCCACGCGGCATCGGCCCGCCGCAGATGGGGCACGAGCGAGGCACGACGAGCGAACGCACATCGGCGATTATATCACTGAGGATCGACATCTATTGAAATGATAATTCGCTTGAAATCAGCACTCTTCTCCGCCTCGTGCAACTCCTCGCGCAGCAACTCGCGCGCACGCTTCAGAGAGCGGCCATTCTCCACCTTGAGCATCAGGCGCAGGATATATTCGCCTCGGATGCGGTCGATCGGAGGTGCTACGGGGCCGGCCACACGCGCTCCGAAACGGGTGCGCAGCCGCTCGGCCAGATGGGCCGCGGCACGGCGCAACGTCTGTTGATCACGCTCGCGCAGAGTGAGCTGTATGATGTGGGAGTAGGGCGGGTAGCAGAAGGCGTGGCGGTCGGCAAGCTCCACACGCGCCATAGCCTCGTAGTCGCCACGCGCCACAAAGCCGATGGTCTGGTTCTCGGGCTCGGAGGTCTGCACGATGACCACACCCTCGCTCTGGCGACGGCCCGCACGTCCCGCCACCTGCGTCATAAGCTGGTAGGCGCGCTCCGAGGAGCGGAAGTCGGGCGAGAGCAGCAGATTGTCGGCATTAAGAACGCCAACCACAGCCACACGACCAAAATCGAAACCCTTGGTTATCATCTGCGTGCCGACCAAAATATCGGTCTGCCCCGACTCGAAGGAGCGGATGATGCGGTTGTAGGCACTCTCCGAAGTGGAGGTGTCGCGGTCCAATCGGGCCACGCGAGCCGACGGAAAGAGCGTCGCAACGGCCTCCTCGATACGCTCCGTGCCGAAGCCCATACCCTTCAGGTCGGCCGTCTCGCACTGCGGACAAAAGCGCGGCACGATAGCCGTATGGCCGCAGTAGTGGCACTCCATACGCTCCGTCGAGCGGTGGTGGGTGAGCGTTACGTTGCAGTTGGGACAGCGCGGTGTCCAGCCGCAGCCGCTGCACTGAACGTAGGGCGCGAAGCCGCGCCGATTCTGGAACAGCATCACCTGCTCGCCGCGTTCGAGGGCCGAGCCTATGGCGTTGATTAGCACTTGGTTGAAGTGGGTGCGTCGTTCGCCTCGCTTGACCGAGCGCATCGTGTCCGAGATGATTATTCGCGGCTCGCGCGCATCGCCATAACGCTCCGCCAGAAGCGAGTAACCGTACTTGCCCCACTCGGCATTGGCATAGCTCTCGAGCGAGGGCGTGGCACTACCCAAGAGAGTCTGCGCCCCATACAACGAGGCCAGCACGATAGCCGTATCGCGCCCCTGATAGCGGGGAGCCGAGTCGCTCTGCTTATAGCTCGAGTCGTGCTCCTCATCGACGATGACAAGTTGCAGATGGCGCAGCGGCAGGAACAGCGCCGAGCGCGCTCCGACGACCAATTCGCCACCCGAGCTATGCGCCAGTCGCAGGAAGGTCTCCGTGCGGCGCAACATCGTTAGCTTGGAGTGGTAGGCACTCACGCGCGAGCCAAAGACGCGCTCCAGTCGCTCGATGAGCTGCCCCGTAAGGGCGATCTCGGGCACAAGCAGCAGCACATCGCCACCGCGTGAGAGCGTCTCGGCCATCAGCGTCATATATATCTCGGTCTTGCCCGAGCCCGTAACTCCGCGTAGCAGATGCACGCCGCGACCTTCGCGGCGGCTCGCGCGAATCTCCTCCACGACACGCTCCTGCGCGGAGGTGAGCTGGGGCAGGATGAAGTGCGAATCCATATCGCGCTCGGCGGTGCGTTCGCGCTCCACGACATCGATGTAGCCACCCTTGCAGAGGGCCGCAATCTGCGCCGCATCGCAGTCGAGCAGTCGGCGTGGCAGAAGGCCAGCGCCAGAGGTCAAATCTTTGTTAGAGGCTAATACTGAGAGGAGAGCGCTTCGGCGCGGGGCACGACGTTCGATGCGGCAGGCCTCCTGCTGCAATCGCTCCGCGCTCCGCCACCCTTCGCATAGCGAGATATACTTCTCGGTGCGTGGGCGGAACTCCTGCATCGAGAACTCCTCCACGGAGCGACCGCGCGGCTTAATGAGCGAGGGCAGCGCCTGACGCATAACCTCACCAAGCGTACACATATAGTAATCGGCCATCCACTCCCACAGCTGCATCTGCTTCGCATCCAGCAGCGGCCTGTCGTAGAGGCGGCGGCCGATGGGTTTGATGCGCCTGAGGTGTGGCGGCTCGCTGTGCAGTCGCCAGACGATGCCGGTGTAGATGTTTCGCTGTCCGAACTGCACCGCAACGGCATCGCCCACGCCCAACGCCTCCCACTCCGCACCATCGGGCACGGAGAAGCAGTAGGCGGGTTGCGCCAGCGGAAGGACTATGTCGGCATAGAGTGGCATCGGAATTCAAAGGTAAGAAATTTTTCAAAAGAAAATCTGTCGTCGCAGCCTTTTTTCGTCCGATAATCGCTACTTTTGCATCGTTCGAGACACTAAAATTCATTGCAGATGGTTTACCCTTGGGGCGATAGCCGCCGCTTCAACTCCTACGCGGCATATTTTCGGCGCACGTTCGGAGAGCGTATGCAGAAAGTTACGGTCAATGCGGGCTTCAGCTGCCCCAACCGCGACGGGGTGATCTCGACGGGAGGCTGCACATTCTGCGACAATGCCGCCTTCACCCCATCCTACTGCAACCCCACAAAGAGCATCACGCAACAAATAGACGAGGGCATAGAGTTTCATCGCCGCCGCTACCGCAAGGCGGAGCAATACTTGGTCTATTTTCAATCATTCTCAAATACTTACGCGCCGCTTGAGCGCCTGCGCGAGTGTTACAACGAGGCCCTCGCGCACCCATCCGTAGCGGGCATTGTGGTGGGTACGCGGCCCGACTGCGTGGACGAGGAGAAGCTCGATTATTTCGCCTCGCTCGCCCGCCAGAAATATGTCGCCATAGAGTACGGCGTGGAGTCGTGCTACGATGCTACTCTCATTCGCATCAATCGCGGCCACGACTTCGCAACGGCCCAGCGCGCCATCCATCAGACGGCCGAGCGGGGTATTCACTGCGGGGCGCACTTTATCCTCGGTCTGCCGGGCGAGAGCGACGAGATGCTCATCGAGCAGATGGAGCTGATAAACTCGCTGCCGCTGACCACCATCAAGTTCCACCAGCTGCAACTCTTTCGCGGCACTGCACTTGCCGCCGAGTATGACGCTCACCCCGAGCGATTCCGCTTCTGGAGCGTGGAGGAGTACATCGACCTCTTCATCGAGTTGCTGCGTCGCCTCAGGCCCGACATCGTTGTCGAGCGCTTCGCGGGCGAGGCCCCACCCCGCTATCACCACACCGCAGGATGGGGTTTGGTGCGCAACGAGGAGCTTTTGGCGATGCTCGACAGAAGATTGGAGGAGAAAAATGTACACCAAGGCGATTTTTTTAATATATTTGCGCCCGAAAAAGAATAATGCTATCAATTTCGATACGCAAAGCATATTTTAGGTTTCAAATTATAAGCAGTTAGGTTATGAAACTTTCAATGACAAAGGTAGCCGTAGGCATCAAGGAGTATCTGCTGATGGCCTTGGGAATGTTTATGTATGCGCTGGGATGGGTAGGCTGTGTCATCCCCGCAGGAGGTATGGGCGGCGGCGCAACGGGCCTCTCGATGATCTTCAACGCCATCTTCCCCGCAATCTCGATCGGTACGTTCGTATTCATCATCAACGCTGTGCTGCTCATCGTGGCGGGATTCATCGTGGGATGGAACTTCGGAATCAAGACCATCTACTGCATCACCGTACTTTCGGTGGCAATGGATGTGTGGGGTATGATTCTGCCCGAGAACATTCTGGCGATATACACCCAAAACATCGATTCGCACAACATCCTGCTCGTGATCTTGGGTGCGGTGCTGGCAGGTGGCGGCGTGGCGCTGAGCTTCAGTCAGGGCGGCTCGACGGGCGGTACGGATATCGTGGCAATGATTATAAACAAGTACAAGACAATCAGTTACGGCAAGATCGTAATCACGAGCGACTTCTTCATCATCGGCAGCTCGCTCCTGATCGCAACGGATCTTGCAACGGGTATTGCAACAGTAATCTACGGATATATTATGGTGGCTGTGTTTGGCTACACGGTCGATCTGATTCAGTCGGGCAACCAGCAGTCGAGCCAGATCTTCATCATCTCGCCCCAATACGAGGCCATCGCCGATGCGATCAACAACGAGGCACATCGCGGCGTTACGGTGATCGACGGCAAGGGCTGGTACACCAAGAACGAGTGCAAGATCGTGATGGTCGTAACGCGTAAGCGCGACGCCTCGCTGATTCTGAAGATCGCCCACCGCATCGACTCCAACGCCTTCTGTACGATGGGATCGGTGATGGGTGTCTATGGTCAGGGATTTGAGGCACTGAGCAAGATATAAAATCCACAAAAAAGAAAACGGTGATGCTCCCGAAGAGTCGAATATGATTCTTCGGGGGTAGTTTTTTTCGCTGCGAGTGCTATTTTCTAAATATTATTAATATCTTTGAGTGGTCTTTGACCATCGATGCCCTTAGGAGGGCGCTGGCCGATGGTCAAACGGAGGATATACATTATATAAATATAGTTGCTATGAAAAACTATTTCGATCTTAAGGGACAAGTCGCCGTTGTAACGGGCGCATCTACGGGTCTGGGCCTTCAGATGGCCAAGGCTTTCGCAAATCAGGGTGCTAATCTGGTTTTGCTCGCACGAAGAATGAATCTGCTGGAGGAGAACGCCAAGGCTATCGAGGAGGAGTTTGGCGTGGAGGTGCTCCCCTTTGCTTGCGATATTACCGATACGGAGAAGGTTAAGGCTGCCGTTGCCGCTACGATGGAGCGTTTCGGCCGCGTCGATATTCTGATGAACAACGCCGGTACGGGCGCCGTAGGCCCCGCCGAGGAGATTACGGACGATCAGTTCAAGCACGAGATGCAGATCGACCTCTTTGGCACGTTCGTCTGTGCCCGCGAGTTTGGCAAGGAGATGATCAAGGCGGGTTATGGCCGCGTGATCAACATCGCGTCAATGTACGGTCTGGTGGGTAATATGATCGTGGGCAGTGCTCCCTACCACGCAGCGAAGGGTGGCGTGGTGAACCTCACGCGCGCGCTGGCTGCCGAGTGGGGCAAGTATGGCGTTACGGTAAATTCGATCTGCCCGGGCTACTTCTACACCGACCTTACCACCGCAACGCTCGACAGCGACTACTTCCAGGCCATCGCCAAGAGCAACATTCCTCTTCAGCGCTACGGCAAGGCGGGCGAGCTCGACACCTGCGCTCTGTTCCTCGCATCGCCCTGCAGCACCTACGTCAATGGACAGAATATTGCCGTTGATGGCGGTTATACTTGCATCTAACAAGGAATATCACATAATAAAAATAGGTTGCCCCACGGGACAACCTATTTTTATACATACTATAGTTCCCCACCTGCAACCCATCGGAGCGAAGCGACCGAAGCCCCTGCCTAAGGCGGGGGTTTGGGGGTGGGTAGAATTTGTAAATGCGGCCAGAGGCCGCAGGGTATGCCAGCCGGAGCTTATTGCCTAACAAACTTGGAGTAACGATTATTAGAAAGATAAAAAATAGGTTATCCCTTCAGGGACAACCTATTTTTTATTAAACGTGTTCATCGTAAGATCCGGCCCGACGCAGGCGAACGAGAGGATGGCATCGCCAAAGATCTTCAACCGCTCGGGCAGCGCCTTGCGCTCCTCGTCGGTCCACTCGCCCAAGACGTAATCGACCTGATGGCCGCGCGGGAAGTCGCCTCCCACACCAAAGCGCATACGGGCGTAGTCCTCGCGTCCCAGAAGCTCCGAGATATTCTTCAGGCCATTGTGGCCTCCCGCACTACCCTTCTTGCGCATACGCAGCTGACCGAACGGCAGCGAGATCTCGTCCGAGATGATGAGCAGATTCTCGATGGGGATCTTCTCCTGCTCCATCCAGTAGCGCACGGCCTTACCCGAGAGGTTCATATAGGTCGAGGGCTTGAGCAGCAGGATCTGTCGTCCCTTGTGGCGCAGCGTGGCTGTGGAGCCGTAACGGCCCGCCATAAAAGAGATATTGGATGCCTCGGCTAAGGCATCCAACACTCTGAATCCAATGTTGTGTCGGGTGTCGGCATACTCCGAGCCGATGTTACCCAATCCAACAACGAGATATTTCATCTCCTAAGCTAATTACTACTGCTGGCTTGCAGCGCGTGATGCACGAGTTACGCGAACGGCGCAAACTGCGGTGGTTGCAGGAGTAACAAACTGAAGACCCTCGAACTGCAGATCGCCTACGAAGATGGTCTGACCAACCTTCAAAGGAGTAACATCTACAACGATCTCGTCGGGCAGCTGATCAACCATAGCCTTAACGGTGAGCTTACGAGCCGAGAGAGCCAACTTACCGCCGACCTTCACACCCTCGGCGTTACCGGTCAAACGTACGGGGATAGCGATAGCTACGGGCTTACCCTCCTGAACGCGATAGAAGTCGATGTGGAGGATCTGCTCGCGTACGGGGTGGAACTGTACCTCGCGCATAACAGCCTTCTCAACCTTGCCGTCGATATCGAGCTCAACGATGTAAGAGTTGGGGGTGTAGATCAGGGGCTTTACAGCCTTGGTGTCAACGGTGAAAGCAACCTCCTCGCCACCACCATACATAATGCAAGGGATCTGACCCTCACGACGGAAAGCCTTAGCAGCCTTCTTACCGAAATCGGCACGCTTAGTTGCCTTAATCTCAAGTGTTTTCATTGTGTGTTGTGTGTTAAATGTTATTACCTACGGCATTACTCAACCCGCTCATCTGCCTTATTATAAGGCGGCGGATCCCATTATGCCTGAAATCGGGGGACAAAGATAGCGCTTCGGAGAATAAAAACAAAATTTTCCGCGCTGTTTTTGAGCAAGATAGAGAGAAAAAGCCTATCGGCCATCGGCAAATAGACTTTTATTTGTTTCGGTCGCCGACGCGGCGGAGTTTTTATTTATCTCAGCCCCACCGACCGATGACACATCCGAACTTATATACTGAAAAATTGTATAACAAGAGCTATTTTGAGGCTGGTCGCAGTCCGAGAAACCGGAGCATACTCAGACGTATGTGAGGATTTCGAGGACAAGCCAGATGCCAAAAGAGCCTTGTTAGACGATTTTTAGACGATTTTTAGAACATCATAATATTGAATCCAACCTGAATACCGTGCATATACTGGTGGTAGGTAACGCCTGATGCGGGCACATCATAGGTTCCCGAGGTGTTTGCCTTGGGACGGGCCAGACTCATACGATAACCGACGTAGAGATCCATACGCAGCGACTTGGCCATAACCATACGGATACCTCCTCCCGCCGCGGCCAATGCGCCGATGTCCTTGTACTTGCTGCCGGTGTAGAACTGCGGGCCGACGTTCACATAGTTGAACCAGCGCACGCGGTGGGGGTGCTTCTCCTTGCCGTAGTACCACTTGAAGGTTCCGTAGGCGGGGATGATGTGATTTTCGTTGGAGAAGCTGTAACCAGCCTCGAGGCCCGCCACGAAGTGAGGGCTTACGAGATAGCTTACGCCGAGCGTGGTCGTTACGGCGGGGAGCTTGGGCTCCTCATCGTAGCGAACGGCGGCAGCGTCGTTTTCCAAGTTGATATAGTTCTGCATACCCAGATTCATATCGAACGAAGCACCGAGCGTAACCGTAAACCTACGATCCGCGTGGAAGTGCTCATACTCGCGCGCCTCCTTCTGCTTCTTGTATCGGGGGATGTAGTAGCGCTGGGCCTGCACCGTCGAGCAGCACACGACAGCCAACACCAAGAGGATCAAATACTTTTTCATCTGCATTGTTATTATTCTCCGACTTCGTCGGTCCATATTTTCTCCCCGCAGCGCACGCGCGCCTCGGGACTATAATCTATAACGGACTGCGCAAAATTTTATTGCTCGCACTCGCTACTTTATGCCGCGAACGTGCTTCTCCCACTCCCACGCCGAACGCAGAGTCTCATCGAGCGTACGCTCCGAACGCCAGCCCAGCTCCTCGTTGGCGAGCTTCGTGTCGGCCCAGATGGCCACAACATCACCCGCACGACGGGGCGCGATCTTGTGGTTTACCTTAACGCCGTTCACTCGCTCGAAGCCGTGCAGCAGCTCCAGCACCGAGACACCATTACCCGTGCCGACGTTGAACACCTCGTACGGTTGCTTGTTCTTGCCCTCGACCATACGGGTGATGGCCACAACGTGGGCCTTGGCCAGATCCACCACGTCGATGTAGTCGCGCAGGCACGAGCCATCGGGCGTGGGATAGTCGTCGCCAAAGACGCTCAGGCACTCGCGCACGCCTGCGGCGGTCTGCGTGATGAAGGGGACAAGGTTCTGTGGCACGCCACGCGGCAACTCGCCAATCAGGGCCGAGGGGTGGGCACCGATGGGGTTGAAGTAGCGCAGCGAGATACCGCGCAGGCCCTCGTATGCCGTAGCCACGTCGCGCAGGATATCCTCGCAAATCTGCTTGGTGTTGCCGTACGATGAGGTGGCGGGCTTGCGGGGTGTAAGCTCCGTTACGGGCAACTCGTCGGCCTCGCCATAGACCGTAGCCGATGATGAAAAGACGATATTGTGGCGGCCATACTCGCGCATCAGCTCCACGACGTTCATAAACGAGGTGAGGTTGTTGCGGTAGTACTTCATAGGATCTACGACCGACTCGCCCACAGCCTTGTAGGCGGCAAAGTGAATCACCGAGTCGAAGTTGTACTGCTCGAACAGGCGTGCAAAGGCCTGCTTGTCGCAGCAATCGACCTCAACGAAGGGTACATCGACACCCGTAATCTGGCGCACGCCCTCCACGCCGCTCATATCGGCGTTTGAGAGGTTGTCGGCGATGACTACATCGTAGCCCGCAGCGATCAACTCAACGGTAGTGTGGCAACCGATATATCCGGCACCACCCGAAACCAATACCATCTGTTTCATATCAAGAGTGTTTTAATCGTGCAAATATACGCATAAAAACCGAAAGAAAAATAAAAAAGGGTACTAACCTTTCGAGTTAGCACCCTTAGTCCTTAGAACGCAAGTTCAACCTCGGGATGTGAATCCTCTCCCGACCACATATTCTCAACCTTCACGACGAGTTTGCCGTCCTTCGCCACGGTGGTGTTGATCGTCGAGAAGGGATCGAGGTTGATGGGATTGCCCGAGCCGATGCGGATCGTGTACTCGAGCGATGTGGTGTTGGTCAGGCTGACGGTGCGAGAGCCGTTCGAGGGGTTGGTGAACACCACCTTCGCCTTTACCGAGGCCTTGAAGAAATCCTTGAGCAGCGACTCCTCGCCGGCGATCGTGCCGAACGAGTAGGCCAACGTGCGACGAGCCTTGAGAGCCTCCTTGAGCGAGTGTAGCGACTTATCCTTCGCCAGAATGAAGGTCATATCGCGGAACTTGCCGCCGCTGGGGATCTGGTAATCCTCAACCGTCGAGCCGTGAATATCGGTGTTCGACGCCATAAAGAACCCCTCCTTCAGGGCGCGCGTGATGGCGCGGGGATAGAACTCCGTTGAGTTCATAACCTCAATACCGTCAATGAGTTTAGCCTCGTAAGCTTTCTTCTCCAGCTCCGACAGATCGAGGTTCTGGCGGCGCCAGCCCGGGTGGTTGTGCATCACCAGAGCGCCCTGCGCGCGGGCGTTGCGGAAGGCCTGCAAGGGATCGGTGTCGTGGATTGTGTTGTTGTCGGTGGTAAATAGGGCGTTGTAGTGGCCGATGGTCTCGGGCGTGCGCGTGATCTCGATACCGGGGATAATCATCAGTCCATAGCCGCGAGCTGCCGCCTCGGCCAGACGTACGGCGTAGTTAAGGTCGGACTTGATGCCCGCAGCATCGGTCTTGGCCGTGCCGATGATGTTGGTGTTGGTAGCCTTCGTGCCCTCGGGGAGCAGGTCGTCGAGGACGTTGATCATCTTCTGCTCGTAGGGGCGGTACTCCAGATGCTCCGTTACGGCCATCACGTCCAATCCGTCGTGCCAAGCCTCCTGAACGCGGAACTCGGGCGTAACGCTACCATCCGAAAAGATAGAGTGCGTGTGCAGGTCGGCCTTATAGACCGTATAGCCATTCACCTCCGGCAGGATAACCTCGCGGCGCTGGCGCGAGTGGCGGTCGTGGTGGCGCAGCAGGTCGGGGTTGCCTGCATCCTTGTAGTAAGATTGTGCGCTGACGCCCATCGAGGCGCAGAGCATAGCAGTAAGGAGAAATAGTCGTTTCATATCGTTTAGGTTTTTAAGGTTTTACTCTTCGATTTCGATGTTGTCGATGGCGAAGTACTTGGGCGTGGTCATACCCCACTCCGTCGCGGGGCCGCCCTTGATGTTAAATCGCACCTTCGCCACTCGTCCCAGCGCGCTCAAGTCCCACTCGGTCCACTCGGTTATGTAGCTACCCTTGCGGGCCAGCACCATCGACGTGGTGGCGGTCTCCGCGCCCGTAGAGTCGTAGCCCGTAGCGAAGATCTCCACAACGTCGCCCTCGGCAAGCGGCGCAGAGAAGGGATTGCCGTTCTGGGCGATATTCAGGAAGTAGGTTGTCGAATTTACCACGCAGCCCACGACCTTGCGCTCCCGTCCGTCGGCAAAGAACATCTCGGCGCGCTCGTCGCCATTCGAGTGATCGTCGTAGTTGCCCACCACGATCAGGAAGTTATCCGAGCCATCGGCTCCGCCGCCCTGCGTGGGGGAGGTGGAGGTGGCGTTATAGACGTAGAGATCCTTCGAGTAGTCGCCGTAGGTGGCAATGTCGCCAGAGTTGTAGGACGAGACGAGCATACCGCCTCGGATGTAGGCGCCGTAGGTGTAATCGACCAGCGCACGCGACGAGAGTGAACTCTTCTCATCGCGCCACGCATACCCCTCGGCCACCACGACCGACGAATAGGGCTCGCCATAGGTCGAGGCCGAGAGAGCCGTCCACTCCGCACCCTCGAAGGTGAGCAGATGGCGCGGGCGGTCGTCCTCCTTCTCCGAGCAGGCCGCAAGCGCCAAGAGCGCCACACAGAATATCGAACGCAAAAAATGTTTCATCGTAAGGGTTGTTTTATAATGTAAAGGTAGTCTATTTTCCGCGGCTTTCAAAAAAAGTTGCCCTCGGGCTACGATATTTTTCTCTTTTTTTGTAGTTTTATAGCCATAAAACACGACTAACGAGATAGAAAATAAATTTTCATCGCAATGGAACTTCTTAAGATTGAAAACGTAACCAAGCGTTACTCAGGCCACACGGCACTGAGCGATGTCTCGCTCTCGGTTCCGCGCGGCTCGATATACGGACTGCTCGGCCCCAACGGTGCGGGCAAAACCACGCTCATCCGCGTGATTAACCGTATGACACTGCCCGACGGCGGCCGCGTAATCTTCGACGGACACGAGATCACCGACCAAGATATCTACCAGATCGGCTACCTGCCCGAGGAGCGCGGCCTCTACAAGAAGATGAAGGTCGGCGAGCAGGCCATCTTCTTCGCCCGTCTGAAGGGCCTCTCGCGCCGCGAGGCCATCGTGCGCCTCAAGGAGTGGTTCGTGCGCCTGGGCATCGAGAGCTGGTGGAACCGCAAGGTGGAGGATCTGTCGAAGGGTATGGCGCAGAAGGTACAGTTCATCACCACCGTTCTGCACGAGCCCAAACTGCTGATCTTCGACGAGCCCTTCTCGGGCTTCGACCCCATCAACGCCAACATCCTCAAGCAGGAGATTTTGCGTCTGCGCGATCAGGGTGCGACGGTGATATTCTCGACACACAATATGTCGAGCGTGGAGGAGATTTGCGACCACATCACGCTGATCAACAAGTCGCGCAACATCCTCTCGGGCTCGGTCGATGAGGTGCGTATGCGCTTTGGCGAGAATGTCTTTGAGGTGATGTATGGAGGCGAGGTCTCAACTTTCGAGAGCGCTATGTCGCCACTAGCCGATATGCTCTCAACGACCGAAGTGGCCGACACGCCCTACCACTGCACGCGCCTTAAGCTGAAGAGCCCGTCGGTAAGGGAGAGTATCGCCGTGGCGAACGAGGCTGTCGAGTTGCGCTCGTTCCGCGAGGTGATACCGAGTATGAACGATATTTTCATTCGCGCCGTAGAGGGTTCGTTGTAGAATGCAAAATTCAAAATGCAAAATGTAGAATTAGGAGTATGAATAAGATAGGAATCATAATCGCTCGTGAGTTCAACGAGCGAGTTCGCAAGAAGTCATTTATCATCACCACCATCCTGATGCCGCTGCTGATGCTGGGCCTGATGGCGGCACCCACGCTGATGATGGTCTTCGCCAAGGGCGAGCAGAAGACGTTGCTGGTAATTGACGAGAGTGGCGTTGTGGCACCCGAGCTGGAGGGCAACGACGAGGTTGTCTTCGAACTCTTCTCGGGTACGCTCGACGAGGCGCGCCAGAACGAGGAGGTCTTCGGAACGCTCTGGATCGGAAAGGACGTGGTCGAGAAGCCCTCGTCAGTAAGACTCTATACCAACTCCTCGTCGTCGATGTCGCTCGAGGAGTCTATCGCCGCACAGATCGAGGATGTGGTGGAGGCCAAGCGTCTGGAGATGTACGACATTGAGGGACTGAAGGATATTATGGACAATCTGCAGGCATCGGTCTCGATGACGACCTACCGCAACGACCTCGCCGCAGAGGGTGAGGCCGAGGAGGCCACTTCGTCGGTTGTTGCCTACCTGCTCGGTCTGGTGCTGGGTATGATGCTCTATATGTTCCTTATTATATATGGCTCGATGGTGATGACCTCGGTAATCGAGGAGAAGGGCTCGCGCGTGCTGGATGTGCTGGTGTCGAGCGTCAGCCCCTTCCAGCTGATGATGGGCAAGATCCTCGGCGTGGCGTCGGTAGCCGTAACGCAGATCGCTATCTGGGGCGTACTGATCTGCGGTCTGGGTGCTACGGTGCTGCCCGCATTGGTGCCCGCCGACGTGATGCAGGCCGTCGAGGCTGTCGAGGCTGGGCAGATGACCGCACTGGATGCCGAGCTTGATGCTGATATGCTCTCGGCGCTGTCGGTTGCCACCGACGTGGGAGGACTCGTGATGATGTTCGTATGGCTGCTGCTCTTCCTCTTGGGCGGATTCCTCTTCTACTCGGCGATGTTTGCCGCCGTAGGCTCGGCTGTGGATTCGATACAGGATGCCAACCAGCTGCAGACGCCCATCACGATGCCGATTATCTTGGCGCTGATTCTGGCGATGTCGGTCTTCAACGATCCCAACTCGTCGCTCGCATTCTGGGGCTCGATTATCCCCTTCACCTCGCCCATTGTGATGATGGCGCGCATACCGTTCGGCATACCGACGTGGGAGATTGTGCTCTCGTTAGTGCTCTTGTACGCTTCGGTTGTGGCTATGGCGTGGGCCGCAGGAAAGATCTACCGCGTGGGAATCTTTATGCACGGCAAGAAGCCATCATTCAAAGAGTTGCTATCGTGGATTAAGCAGTAATAAGAAAGCCTGTCAGTTCATCTCTGACAGGCTTTTTTATTAACCGATTTTATAGTAGGTAAATCCGTACTCTTCTAATTCTTCGCGCTCGTAGATATTGCGTCCATCAAAAACCACTCGCTGTCGCATCGTGCGGGCCAGAACGGCGAAGCTCGGCAGGCGAAACTCCTTCCACTCGGTGAGCATCATCAGAGCATCGGAGTCGATGGCCGCCTCGTACATATCCTTGCAGTAGATAACCTTATCGCCCACACGTCGGCGGCACTCCTCCATAGCCACAGGATCATAGACCTTGATGCGGCAACCAGCCTCGGCGAGCTGCTCGATCAGGCGCAACGCGGGCGCTTCGCGCACATCGTCCGTCTCGGGCTTGAAGGCAAGTCCCCAGATGGTAACGGTCAGCGCTCTAAGATCGCCCCCATAGTGGCGCGAGAGTTTTTCAAATAATACACCCTTCTGCTGCTCATTGACTCTCTCGACGGCCTCCAAAACTCGCATCCGATAGCCGCTCTGCTCGGCGGTGCGGATCAGCGCGCGCACATCCTTCGGGAAGCACGAACCTCCGTAGCCGCAACCCGGGTAGAGGAACTTCTTGCCGATGCGCGTGTCGGCACCAATGCCCTTGCGCACCATATTCACGTCGGCACCCACCCGCTCACACAGATTGGCAACATCGTTCATAAACGAGATGCGCGTGGCGAGCATCGCATTGGCCGCGTACTTGGTCATCTCGGCCGAGGGAATATCCATAAACAGCACGCGGAAATTATTTATCAGGAACGGGCGGTAGAGCTTCGAGAGGAGCTTTCGTGCGCGCTCGCTCTTAACGCCCACCACAACTCTGTCGGGCGACATAAAATCCTTCACGGCAGCGCCCTCCTTCAGGAATTCGGGATTCGACGCCACATCGAACTCCACATCCACGCCTCGACGCTCCAGCTCCTCGCGGATGGCCTGCTCGGCGCGAGCGGCCGTACCGACGGGAACGGTCGATTTGATGACGAAGAGCGTATAGCGCTCGATGAGCCGTCCCACCTCGCGGGCTACGGCCATCACCTGACTCAGGTCGGCCGAGCCATCCTCGTCGGGCGGCGTACCTACGGCGGCGAAGATCACCTGCACCTGCGAGATGCACTCCTCGAGCGAGGTGGAGAAGCGGAGTCGGCCTGCGGCCACGTTGCGCTCGATGATCTCCTGCAAGCCGGGCTCATAGATGGGCACCTCGCCACGGCATAGGCGCTCGATCTTCCGGCGGTCGATGTCGATGCAACTCACCGTCGCACCCATCTCCGCAAAGCAGGCTCCCGAAACAAGGCCTACATAACCCGTACCGATTATAGCTATTTCCAATTTCTAAAAAATTTCCTTTTTACACATTCCCAACGCGGGACTTCACACAAAGATACACTTTTTTTGGTGTAAGGAGCAAATATTTCGCCCTTTTTCGAGCGGCGGGCCTCGGCTCGCGGAAAAATAGCTGACTTTGGCCTCGTTGCGCCGATAGGCAACGGCCGCTTCGGGCGAAAGAGAGTGTCGCGCCGATGCGACAACATCATTTTTTACACATTCCCGCCCGTTTGTTGTATGGTTTTTGCAACTGAAGGGGTAAAACGAAATGCTATGAAAAAGTTATTTATCTTCTCGCTGCTTCTGCTCTCGCTCTCGGCCTTGGCCAACGATGGGCGGCCCATAGGGCAGGAGCAGCTGCCCGCAACGGCACGGCAATTCATCGAAAAGTATTACCCCAACACGGTCGTAACGCTGGCGCGCGTCGAGGGGATGAGCATAATGCACCGCGAGTACGAGGTGGTGTTGAGCGACGCCACGCGCATCGAGTTTCGGGGCAATGGCGAGTGGCAGCAGGTCGATAGCCGCGAGCCGCTGCCGCAGGGCATCGTGCCGCGCGAGATCGCAAGCTACGTCGCCGAGCGCTTCCCGCGCGAGAGGATCGTAGGCATCGAGCGCGACCGCTACCACTACGAAGTGGCCCTCGAGAGCGGCGCAGAGCTGCAATTCGACAGCCGCTTCCGACTGACTGATATTGATGATTAACTGTAAATTACGAACGATATGAAACGACTATTTCTCTTCACTTGCCTCGCCACGACGCTCCTCGCGTGCAGCGACAACGACGAGGTATATTACCCCGTAACGCAGCAGCTCCAGCAGGCATTGTACGACCTCTACCCCGAGGCGCAGGATGTGGAGTGGGGCTCTACGGTGGGGTACTTGGTGGCCGACTTTGTGCTGCCCGCAACCGATCTCCTCTATGCCGAAGCCGAGGCGTGGTTCACCCCTTCGGCCGTATGGCAGATGACCTCGCGCGACATAACCTATTCGTCCCTTCCCGAGGCCGTTACGCGGGCCTTCGAGCTGAGCGCCTACGGGGCGGCGACGGTGGAGGATGTGGAGCGCATCGACCGACTCGACGCAATGACGATCTACGTCATCACGATCGACCGCACGCGACAGCCCGACATAAGCGTCTTCTACACGGCCGAGGGCGTGCTGATTGAGGAGCTGCAGGAGGATGGCTACGACGACTTCCGCCGCTACCTGCCTTCGACCCTGCCCACGCAGATCGCCGCCTACCTCACGCGCAACTACCCCACGGCGACCGTACTCGCGCTCGAGCGGCGCAAGGGTGCGACCGAGGTGGATGTGTTGGATGGCAGGCAGGTGCGACAGATATATTTTGACGCTATGAATCGTTGGGGGCTCACGCGAACAGAGTTGCAGCAGAGCGAGTTACCCGCGCTGATCACGCTCGCTATCGACAATCTCTACCGCGAGTACACGATCGACGATGCTGCGCTGATCGACAGTCCCGATGGCGAATACTATCTCATCGAGGTCGAGAGCTCGGCTGGCCAGAGCACGCTGAGGATTTCGACCGAAGGTGAGGTATTATAAATTTTTTTCAACTGTTTAGACGAGCGGGGCTGTCCAACAAGTTATGTTGCGACAGCCCTTTTCTTTTGGAGTTGTATAACAAGAGGGATTTTAAGGCTTGCGAAGACTGAGAAACCGCATCATACTTGGCGTATGTGAGGATTTCGAAGGCAAGCGTAACGCAAAAATCACCTTGTTAGACAACTTCTTTTATAAAAAAAACGGCTGCGTCACTAAGGGCGCAGCCGACCAGCAATCAAAAAACCATATTCTACAAAAAGAGTATTTTCTTCGAATTTAAGTGAGGGTGTGGGCCTCAAACCAGAGCCAAATCTTTCTCCGGCGTGGCAGACCCACGCGGGTAAGCAGTGCGCTCGACACTTAAAACGTTTCGAGAGTCAGTGTCAATCCGAATCGTCGCGTTTATCCGGATTGGCTCTTCGTCCCTCCGCGTTGGCGCCGTGCCTGCGCCTGCCTCCGCGATGAACGAGCCTAAGGGGGCTCGCCAGCCTACGACCTATGTCGATGCGGTCGGGTCGTTGCTCCCGCCGCCGAGGTCGAGGTGGTCTTCGCGGCCGTACAACTGGCCGCGAGAGTATGTCGTCTAAACGTTATTACTTACCCAACTTGAGGTCCAAACCTACACCCCAAGCCCAAGAGGTACGGCTGTAAACATCGGTAAAGTCGAGACCCGATGCTACGCCACGAGCCGTTACGTCCTCGTAGAAGGTGGGCATAATACCCAGATTGAGGCGAACGCGCTCCGAGAACGAGTAAGCTGCTCCGAAACCTACCGACCACGAGGGGCAAGAGAAGTTCATATCAGAGTAGTTGTTCTCTATCATATTGAGAGCCGTGCGTTGAACACCAGCCGATACCAACCACTTATCCGAGATGGTCCACTCGGCACCGAGCAGAGCCTCGTTGGTGTTGCCCTCGATTACGTTTGAGAATGAGTTCTCGGCATCCTTGTCGAAGTAGTGGTGCCACTCGGCCGTAACCTTAACGGGGCCGAAGTGACGGCTCACGGCTGCCGACAACAGAGCGGGAGTCTCAGCCTTAACGGTGGTGCCGTCAGCGAAGATTGAGTTGATGACGGGATCCTTAGCCGATACGGGAGCTGACTCGATGTCGAGCTCGGTGCCCATCTTGAACTCATACTTAATTGACGCATCCCACTTGCCCTTGTGGAAAGCCAACGCCAGAACGGGGCTTACCGAGGTACCCTTCTGCTTAACGTCGAGGATGTGGTCGGCGGTCAATGCTGCATACTTCGCAGCCTCGCCTGCCAACGCGGGGTTGATTGCGCCCAGCGCCTGACCAGCAGCGGTGAAGAACTGTGATGCGTTCATCATCTGACCGTTAAGGCCCATAGCTGCCATCGTGGGGTTGATCTCGATATCTTCGATCTCGCCAACGTAAGAGTTGTTCGTAACGCCCACGCGAACCTGCGCAGCGATTGACAACCAATCGGTGATGCGGAATGCAGCACCTACGTTGAATGCCAAAGTCATTGACTTACCCGTCAGCTCCATATCCATATCGTATGCCGAAGCCGAGAGGCCCATTGCAGCACCCAACTGTGAGATAGCACCGGGCAGAACCGAGAACTGACGCTCGAATGAGCCCAGACCTTCGTCAAACTCCAGCGAACCGCCACCGCCGTTCACGCCCAGACCTGCCATAATTGCCCAACGGTTGTGCTTCCACGCCAAGTGTACGCTGGGGATAACAGGTGAGAATACCTCGCCCTTGAACTCCTTGGTTGCCATACCGCGATTCTCGGCGCCCATTGCAAAAGCACCGTAGGTCGATGAGATGGTGCGGGTCTGAGCTGCCATCTGGTCGTTAAGACCGATGTGGAAGCCGTTCTCCATAAATACAACACCCGCGGGGTTGTTATATACTGCATCGGGATCGAGCGACGTACCGCGAGCGATGCTACGCAAGAACGATGCACTCTGATTTGTGTTAGTCATCGGACCGCCAGCAAATGCCGAGGTGGCGATCATCATTGTGGCCGCGAGGGCCATTGTCATTTTGTAAAAAATTTTCATACTGTGTCTTTTTCTCGAACATCGCTGGCGTGATTGCTGATGCGCCGGCGAGGTCGGTTGTTAATATTGGTTTTTTGAATTATTGCTCCTCGTCGCAAAGCGCGACCCGAAGGCCGCCGCTGAGTCGAGAAAATCGATCTCGACCGATGCAAAAGTCAAATATTTTTTCCGAACGGCAAAATTTATGTGGTTAAGGCCCCTTTGTTGGTATGAAATAGGGCGCTTTGGGGACGAAAAACCGCATTTTGTGGCGAAATTCCGACGCAAAATGTTCTTTCGAGGAAATAGAATGTCCTATCCGTCGCCGAAAAAAGGCGTTTTGCGGGTCGTTTTTGGCCTCCGCGCACCTCTATTTTGAAAGAAAAGCCCACACGAAAGAATAACGTATTATTTTTTTAGTTATATTTGCAGGGTATAGGGCCATATCCTATCGCACGACAGGTTTTTAGACAAAACTCAATAACAACTTAAATAAACAAAAAGAATTATGTTCGCAATTGACAATTACGATTTCACCGGTAAGCGTGCAATCATCCGCGTTGATTTCAACGTACCCCTCAACGGCGAGGGTCAGGTAACCGACGACACCCGTATTCGTGCTGCAATCCCCACCATCAAGAAGGTGCTGGAGAAGGGCGGTGCGGTAGTGCTGATGTCTCACCTCGGTCGTCCCAAGAAGAATCCCGATCCGAAGTTCTCGCTCGAGCAGATCATCCCCGCTATCGAGGCTCGTCTGGGCGTAGAGGTTAAGTTCGCTGGCGACTGTATGGGCGAGAAGGCTGCCGAGATGGCTGCCGCGCTGAAGCCCGGTGAGGTTATGTTGCTCGAGAACCTGCGTTTCTACGCTGAGGAGGAGGGCAAGCCCCGCGGCCTCTCGGAGGATGCTACCGACGAGGAGAAGAAGGCAGCAAAGAAGGCTCTGAAGGAGGGCCCCCAGAAGGAGTTCGTCAAGAAGCTCGCTTCGTACGCTGACTGCTACATCAACGACGCATTCGGTACGGCTCACCGCGCTCACTCATCGACCGCGCTGATCGCCGACTACTTCCCCGAGGATAAGATGTTCGGCTACGTTATGGAAAACGAGCTGAAGGCTATCGACGGCGTGATGGAGAATCCCCAGCGTCCCTTCGTAGCTATCGTAGGTGGTTCGAAGGTATCGACCAAGATCTCGATCATCGAGAAGCTGATGGAGAAGTGCGACAAGATCATCATCGGTGGCGGTATGACCTACACCTTCGCTGCTGCTCTGGGTGGTAAGGTTGGTCAGTCAATCTGCGAGCCCGATATGTTCCCCGTAGCTCTGGAGATCCTGAAGAAGGCTGAGGAGAAGGGTATCAAGATCGTTACCACTCCCGACGCGCTGATCGCTGATGACTTCGCTGAGACGGCTAACACTCAGGAGTGCCCCGCTAACGCTATTCCCGATGGTTGGGAGGGTCTGGATATCGCCGAGGGCGGTAAGGAGCTCTTCCGCAAGGAGATCCTCGAGTGCAAGACCATCCTCTGGAACGGCCCCGTAGGCGTATTCGAGATGGATAAGTTCGCAACCGGATCGAAGGCTGTGGCTGAGGCTATCGCTGAGGCAACGGCCGAGGGTGCTTTCTCGCTGATCGGTGGTGGCGACTCGGTAGCTTGCATCAACAAGTTCGGCTTGGCTGACAAGGTATCGTATGTTTCAACCGGTGGTGGTGCACTTCTGGAGTATATGGAGGGTAAGGTATTGCCGGGCGTAGCTGCTATCCGCAAGTAAAAGTGTTTAATTTGGCTCTTTTGGCGTCTGGCTCGGCCTCGGGTTGCTCACATACGTCGGGTATGCTTCGCGCCCTCGACCTTCGACCAGCCTCAAAATAGCTCAAATCATCCCACTTTTAACACAAAATAATTATTAAGGGTCGAGTCCTCTCGGCCCTTATTTGATTGAACTACCAAGTGCAAAATGGGTTGCGGGCAGCGCCCCACCCCAATTTTGAATTCTTAATTTTGCATTTTGAATTTTGCATTTTGCATTCTTAATTTCCGTATGCGTCGCAGCGAATTCATAAAATATGTGGCAGGAGGCATCGTGCTGCTCTCGGTCGGGAAACTGCCCGCAGCGACGGCTTCGCGCAAGCCGCTACGCTTCGGCGTGCTGACCGACACCCACTATGCCGACCGCCCGACGGCGGGCACGCGCCACTACGCCGACTCGATTGCCAAGGTGCGCGAGGCGGTGGAGGAGTTCAAGCGTGCCGAGTGCGACTTCATTGTCGAGCTGGGCGACCTGAAAGATATGGATGCCGAGGGCACTCCCGCCCTCACGCTCACCTATTTGGATCGCATCGAGCAGGAGCTGCAACGCTTCGGCGGCAAGGTCTATCACGTCTTGGGCAACCACGATATGGATTGCCTTACGAAGGATGAGTTCCTCGCCCACACCTTTAACCCGCAACGCGCGCGTGGCAAGGCCCACTACTCCTTCGTCGAGGGTGGCGTTCGCTTCATCGTGCTCGATGCCAACTTCAAGGCCGACGGCGAGCCCTACTCGCGCGGCAACTTCGACTGGCGCGAGGCGCTGATCCCCGAGAGCCAGATTGAGTGGCTCGATGGCGAGCTCGCGGCCCATCGCAAGCAGCCGACAATCATCCTGCTGCACCAGATGCTCGACAGCTTCTCCGACATAAGCCCTAACCTCTGCGTAAACAACGCCGAGAGGGTTGTGGAGGTGCTGGAGCACCACTCGCAGGTGCTGGCCGTCGTGCAGGGACACCACCACCCGGGCCATTACAGCCACCGACGCGGCATACACTACCTCACGCTGCAAGGTATGATCGAGCAGGCCGCACCGGCCAACTCATACGCCATCGTGGAGGTGCAGCTTAGCGGCGACATCAAGATCGATGGCTACCGCTCGTGTCCCGACCGCGTGATGCCGCACAAATCGTAACAGACTCAATAACAGATTAATGAGAATAAAGATGAAAAAGATTTTATTAACCATTTCAACCGTTGCCCTTATGGCAAGTTGTAATCAGAAACAGGCTCAGACCACGCCCGCCATCGACCGTGCAAACTTCGATGAGACGGTGGCTCTGAACGAAGATTTTTATCAGTACGCCACAGGCGGCTGGCAGAAGGCCAACCCTCTGACGCCCGAGTACTCACGCTACGGCGTGTTCGAGGTGCTGGCGAAGAACAATGAGTTGCAGATCAACGACCTCTTCTCGGCAATGCTCGAGAGCAAGGCCGAGGTGGGCACCGTCGAGCAGAAGATCGCCGACCTCTACACGATGGGCCTCGACTCAGTACGCCTCAACTCAGAGGGCGTAGCACCCGTCAAGCGCGACGTGGATCAGATTATGGCTCTCACGACTCCGCAGGAGCTCTCGATCGCTGTGGCTCGCATCCACGAGGCCGCCGGCAGCCCCCTGTTCGGATTGTATGTTGGTGCCGACTTGATGAACTCTAACATCAACATCCTCAACATCGACCAGTCGGGCCTCGGCTTGGGTAACCGCGACTACTACCTCGACAAGGAGAACGCCGACAAGCGCGAGGGTTACACCAAGTGGCTTACGAAGGCTTTCACGCTTCTGGGCTGGAACGATGCTGCCGATAAGGCTCAGGCCGTGCTGCAGATGGAGACCCGTATGGCCGAGGCGTTCCGCTCGAATGTGGAGCTGCGCGACGTTACGGCAAACTACAACCCGATGACCCGCGAGGAGTTCACAAAGCGTTACTCGTCATTCGACTGGGTAGCCTACTTCGCGGAGATGGGCATCGGCTCGTTCGACAAGATCGCCGTAGGTCAGCCCGAGGTGCTGGATCGCGTATTCTCGCTCTTCCAGAAGGAGGATGTCGAGACCGTGAAGGCCTACCTCGTAGCAAGCGTTATGTCGAGCGCGGCAGGTTACTCGGGCGATGAGCTCTACGCCGCATACTTCGACTTCTTCGGCCGTCAGATGTCAGGTCAGGAGGAGATGCGCCCCCGCTGGAAGCGCGCTATGGCTGTGCCCAACCGCATTCTGGGCGAGGCTGTGGGCGAGTTGTACGTTAAGAAGTACTTCCCCGAGAGCGACAAGCAGCGTATGCAGCAGATCGTGAAGAACCTTCAGGTGGCTCTCGGTCAGCACATCGACAATCTGGAGTGGATGTCGGCCGAGACGAAGGCTAAGGCTCACGAGAAGCTCAACACCTTCACCGTTAAGATCGGCTACCCCGACAAGTGGAAGGATTACTCGTCGCTTACGATCGATCCCAAGCTCTCATACTGGGAGAACATCAAGCGCGCAAACATCTGGTACACCGAGGATAACATCGCCGACTTGGGCAAGGAGGTCGATCGTGAGGAGTGGCATATGACACCCCAGACCGTGAACGCCTACTACAACCCCACCACCAACGAGATCTGCTTCCCCGCAGCTATCCTGCAGCCGCCGTTCTACAACTCGGCAGCTGACGACGCGGTGAACTATGGTGCTATCGGCGTGGTTATCGGCCACGAGATGACGCACGGCTTCGACGATCAGGGCCGTCAGTTCGACAAGGATGGTAATATGAGCAACTGGTGGACCGAGGCCGACGCTGCGGCATTCAAGGAGCGCACCGACGTATTGGTTGATCAGTTTAATAAGGTATTGGTAATGCCCGCCAAGGGCGATCAGCCCGCGCTGTACGCCAACGGAGAGTTCTCGCTGGGTGAGAACATCGCCGATCAGGGTGGTCTGCGCGTATCATACACCGCTATGCACAACTCATTCGGCGGTCAGGAGCCCGAGGCTATCGACGGCTTCACGGCTGACCAGCGTTTCTACCTCTCTTACGCTACGATCTGGGCACAGACGATGCGCGACGAGGAGGTTATCCGCCGCACCAAGACCGACGAGCACTCGCTCGGCAAGAACCGCGTGAACGTAACGCTGCGCAACATCGAGACCTTCCACAAGGCATTCGGCATCACCGATGGCGCAATGTTCCTGCCCGAGGAGGAGCGCATAATCATCTGGTAGCAGGCCTAAGGCGTGTTTTGCAACCGCCCGCTACTCCCGCTTTAATAAAAAAGCCTGTTCCGTGAAGAACAGGCTTTTTTATTTCTCCTCTATATAGAAATTGTATAATAAGAGCTATTCTGAGGCTGGTCGCAGTGGGCGAAAGCGGAGCATACTGAGACGTATGTGAGCATTTCGCACACAAGTCAGACGCCGAAAGAGCCTTGTTAGGCAATTTCTACGCCAGCGACTGCATCTCGATCAAGTGAGCATAAATTCCGCCCTTAGCCATCAGCTCGGCGTGCGTGCCCTGCTCGGCGATGCGGCCCTCGTCGATGACGATGATGCGGTCGGCATTGTGGATGGTCGAGAGACGATGGGCGATAACCACCGACGTGCGGCCCTCCAGAAGCGTCGTCAGCGCCTCCTGCACCAGCTTCTCGCTCTCGGTGTCGAGTGCCGAGGTTGCCTCGTCGAGAATCAGAATCTCAGGGTTGCGCAACACGGCGCGGGCGATGCTCAGGCGCTGGCGCTGACCGCCCGAGAGCTTCGTACCTCGATCGCCGATGTTGGTCTGGTAGCCGTGCTCGCTCTGCATAATGAAGTCGTGGGCGTTGGCCACCTTCGCGGCGGCGATGATCTGCTCGTCGGTCGCATCCTCGCGGCCCATAGCTATGTTGTTGCGGATCGTGTCGTTGAACAGCACAGTCTCCTGCGATACGATACCCATATGCTCGCGCAGGCTCTCCTGCTGATAATCGCCGATGGGACGGCCATCGATGTAGATTCCGCCACGCTCGGCATCGTAGAAGCGCGGTATCAGCTCACTCAAAGTCGATTTACCGCCTCCCGAGGGGCCGACCAACGCTACGGTCTCGCCCTTGCGTACCTCGAACGAGATGTCGTGCAGGATCTCGCGCGAATCGTCGTAGCTGAAACCCACCGAGCGGAACTCGATCTTATCCTTAAACTCCTTAAGCTCAATGGCATCGGCCTTATCCTTGATAGCGCTCTCGGCATCGATGATAGAGAATACGCGCTCACCCGCCGCAATACCCTGATTGATATTTGCGAACTGGTCGATGAACGAACGCAGCGGGCGCGTAAGCTGCGAGAAGGCGGCGATATAGGCCACAAAGCCAGAGGCCAGCAACTCACCACTCTGCACCAGCGAGCCTCCGAACACCAGCACCACCGAGATGGCCGTAATGCCGAGGAACTCACTCATCGGCGAGGCCAACTGCTGCTTGCGGGCCATCGAGATCAGTATCTGCGACATCTCGGCGTTGATCGAGCGGAACTTCGAGCAGATGTAGTCGAAGGCGTTGTAGCTCTTCATCGTCTTAACGCCCGAGAGCGACTCCTCCATCACGCTCACCATATCGCCCATACGCTCCTGACCGCGCTGTGCGGGGTGGCGCAGGCGCTTGACGATAGAGCCAATCAATACGCCCACAACGGGCAGGTAGAGAATCGAGAATACGGTCAGCTGCCACGAGATACCCACCATAAGTGCCACATAACCAAAGATCAGGAACGGCTCGCGGAAGGCCACCTGAAGGGTGTTGGTGATGCAGAACTGCACGATCATAACGTCCGACGTGATCTTCGACATCAGATCGCCCTTGCGCTGGTCGCTGAAGTAGCCGACGTTCATACCCATCGTGCGCTCGAACATCTCGTTACGCATACGCTGCAGTGTGCGCGTACGCATCACCTCGACGGTCATCGCACCCAGATAGCGGAACAGGTTGCTCAGCACGTTCGACAGGATCAGAATCGCGGCCAGCAGTCCCAGCAGATGTGTTACGCTATACTCGGGGCCGAAGATCTGCGTATAGACGAAGTTGAGAACGTCGTTCAGGCACTCGATATTGAACTCAACGGCAGGGAACTCATAGACGGGCTCGAAGACGTAGCCCTCGTCGAAGAGTGTGCCGATGATGGGGATGATCATCGTGTAGGTGAAGGTGTTGAACACGGCGTGCAACACCGAGTAGAAGAAGTAAGGTATGGCGTAGCGACCAAGTGGCGAAGCGAAGCCCAGCAGTCGCAGGTAGGTTTTCATCATAACGAATCCTCAAATTTTCATTTATACCAATCCCTCGCGGGCGAACTCCTCGACGGCGGCCTCGAAGCGGGCGATGGTCTCAGCCATCGAGACGTAGGACTTACCGCCAGCGGCGTTGTGGTGGCCGCCACCCTCGAAGTAACGCGACGCAAAGAGATTCACATCCACCGCACCGCGCGAGCGCAACGATACGCGGATGAAATCCTTATGCTCGATGAAGATTGCCGACATACGCATCTTCTTGATCGAGAGGGGGTAGTTCACAAAACCCTCGCTGTCGCCCTGCTGGAACCAGAAGCGACGCATCTCCTCCTCCGTGAGCGACATATATGCCACCGTGCCCTTGCGCAACATCTTCATCTTGCGGTTGATGGCGTAGCCGAACAGGCGGGCGCGGCCCTCGGTGAAGGAGTTATAGACGTTGTTGTAGATCTGCGGAATGTTGATGCCCGTAGCCGAGAGCACGGCCAGCGACTGGTAGAGCTCGGGCGTGAGCGACGAGAAGGAGAAGTTACCCGTATCGGTCATCATACCGACGTACAACACCTCGGCCTGCGAAGCCGTAACGCACTCCGCTCCCCACAGCGCCTCCAGAAGTTTATAGACCAAGAAGCAGGTACTCGAAGCCTCGGGGTGCGAGAACATAATGTCGAACGGCTCGGTGGGGTTCAGGTGGTGGTCGATCAAAACGCGCTTGGCCGACGTATTGGCAGCAATGACCTCGCTGAGCTGATCCAGACGCGAGAGCGAGTGGAAGTCGAGGCAGAAGATCACATCGGCCTCGGCCACAGCTGCGGCGGCACGGTCGGGCTCGGTGCGGTGGATAACCACATCGCCTATGCCCGTCATCCAATCCAGATAGTAGGGATATTTGTTCGGCACGATGCAGACAACATCGTGTCCCTCGCGGCGCAGCGCCTCGGCCCACGCGATCGAGGAGCCAACGGCATCGCCATCGGGATTGGTGTGAGAGAGAATGACCATACGCTGCGCGGGAGCTGCGATAAGCTCGCGCAAGCGCTCTATGTCGGGTTGCGATAAATTCATATCGTAATCTTGTTTGGTTGCCCTCCGCGCCAAAAGTGGCGGCGGGAGTAAAAGTTCGGCAAATGTAATAATAATTGGTCGTTTCGGACACTCCACGAAGTACCCAAAATTGTTTTAATAGGTCTTTTCGTGGGTTGTGCGGCCGTCGCGATTGACGATTTTGACGTGAACGCCCTCTGCGTTCACCCTCACCAGCATCGCACTCACATTGTCATTGGCGATGATGGGGAACTCCACCACGCCCTCCTGTCGGGGGAAGACGGCGTAGTCGTGCAGGTGGGCCGAGAACATTACGTTGATGTCGGCCTCGTTCAGTATCGGCAACATCAGCTCGCCCAGATGGGCATTGCCGCGCCACGTCATAAGGTCCGCAACGCGCTTCTTATTCTCCTCCACCTCGGCCATACGCTCAACCGTAGGGGGAATATGAACGATGGCGATGCGGTGCTTGGCGCGGCGGAAAGCCTTGCTCTTGACCACACCCTTGAGCCACTCGGCCTGCTCGCGGCGGTAGTTGTCGAAATCGACCAGACCGGCATATACGGGGTGCTCGTCGTCCTTATCCTCGCCGCAGTCGAGCATCACAACGGCCGTCGAGCCGAAGTAATAGACGCCGTAGTAGCGGCCCTCGCGCGTGTTATGGATGTAGTCGCCATACTCGCGGGCCAGATGGCCGCGTGTCTCGTGGTTGCCACGCACAACAGCGAAGGGTTTATGGCGGGCGAAGCGATCGACCGAGACGTCGATAAAACTCGTAAAGGGCTGTCCCTCACGCGAGAAGTGGCTCATAATATCGCCATTGTAGAAGACCATATCCACCTCCTGCATAGGCATCAGGTCGAGCAGCGCGGCGCACTTCTGGGCATCGTCGTGTATGTCGTTCGCCACAACGAATGTAACCTCGTCGGCCGCGGGGTCGAAGGTGCGGAATGAGTACCACGGCGAGGTGATCTCTTCGCCAAAGACAACCTTATAGGGCTCGAAGCTGAGCATACGCTTCGACGTTAGGCGATACTCATACTCGGTGGCGGCGCTCAGGCCGTCGATGCGTATGGCGTTGAAGGTGTTGTCGGCCTCGAACAGACCATCCTTCGAGGTGCGGTAGAGCTGTTTTTCGTCGCTACCCTTCACGCGAAGCTCCACGCCCGAGAATCCTCGGTGCGAGGTCGAGAAACAGATCGTAACGCCGTCGTACGAGAGTGCCTGCAGATAGGGGCCGTGGTTGAACGAGTAGCTCTCCGCAGCCGCCGACTCTTGCGCCACGAGGGGCATAGTAGTCAGCAAGGCGGCCACAAGGACCGCCGCTGACAAAAGATATTTTTTCAATCCAATCATACTACTCCACCTCAGCCTTCTCGGTGATATACATACCCGTCTGCGAGATCGTGGGACGAGGATTGCGTATCTGGCGGCCATCGATACGCATTGCGGGGGCGCCGCTGCGGGTTGTCAGGCGGGGGCGGAATACCGACTCGCTCTGACCATACGACTTATCGAGTATCGACTTGCCCTTGCAGATGCGATTAACAGCCTCGGCCAGAGCCAGATCGTAATGATAATTACCCCAATCGGCAAGCGGTGTCGGAATGCCAAATATAAAATATCTACAGTGATCGCGTAAGTTGCTCGAGAGCGAGGTATCGTAGTAGTACTCCGCAATATCGACATCGGCATTGATACCCTCGCCATAGTCCGAGAATCCCTTTGCGTTGGCGTGCATAAAGGTGATGGGGGCGAAGATGTAGTTGTACGAGCCGAAGGTCTTCTCCGTAACGAGCATACCGCAGTTCTTGCCGCGTGTCGTCGTTCCGATAATCTCGACGGGAATATCCAATCCCTGCAAGCCCACGATTACTGACTCGCTGCACGAAGCCGAGTTGTTGTCGGCCAGAATCCACACCTTCTGCATATTGAGGTGGGGCAGATCCTTCATCGCGCCCGTTGCGGGGTCGTAGTAGGTCTTGTCGAGGATGATCTTCTCCTCGGTCTGGGCCATACGCTTGTTCTTGGGGTTGTAGATATAGGTAGCGAAGAGCTTGCCTCCGTAGCTCTCATCGATCATCATAGCCGAGAGATAGACACTCATAACGGCGTGGCCACCCGGGTTGCTACGCAGGTCGAGAATCATATCCGTAATACCCTGCTCCGAGAGCTCCTTAACGGCCTCAACCAAATGTCCGACGAAAGGCTGCTCGAACGAGAGATACGACAAGTAACCCACCTTGCGGCCGTTGGGATTATCCTCCTCCTCGATAGGCAGAACGCCCGAGTAGGCTACGGGGGTGTTCTCGTAGAAGTCCGAGGTAAGAGTACACTCCTTTTCAACTATTTCTCCTACTGCCTCATCATAGGCCTCATAACTAATTTTCTTCGTGCCAGAGCCATACTGCAAATCAGCCCACAGGGCTTTAACATTTTCCCAATTTTGCGGATTGATAACCTTATCGTCAATTTTAGTAATCACATCTCCACGCTTCAGGCCAGCCTTAGCTGCAGGCGAATCAGGATAGATATTCCAAATAGCAAAGTATCCCTCAGTCTCCGCCTGATTAGTCAATATTGTCGAAGCCAAACCGATACCGTAGTTATTAACCTCCGTATCCTCGCTCATAATCGAGCGGGTCCCGCCTATTGGCTCTTCCTCAATATAAGAGAAGATATATCGCTCGCCATCCTCATACACACCGCCGTCGTCCATATTGGTGGTCATACTCAGCAGTGCCGACGAGAGGAACTCATCGTACTCGAGCGAGAAGTCGAACGTACCGCGCTTCTCGACGTACTCGTCGAGCCAATAGTACTCGTCCTGCAAACGGCCATCCATCCACTCGACAACATCGCTCAGGTTCTTGGCCTCCTGCGTAATCTCGTAGAGTTTAATGCGCTTGTAGCCATCAACTTGGATGAACACGTTGCACGAACGAGGCTTATCGCTATCATTGGCCGTCAGCGCCAGCGACACCTTGTGTGTGCCACCCTTCGAGGCGCTTGCGCCTGCGGTGATCGAGGCCATCGACTGGTTATCGACATCGACCTTATAGCCGCCCTCGGTGGTGATCGTAAGAGTGATATTTGCTGCCATAGCATTGCGCGAGAGCTGGCTCTGCGAGGGAGCTACAACGCCCTCGGTGAAGTTATGGATGCTGCTGCCGCCACCGCCACCTGTCGTGGTGCCGCCATCGTCCGAGCAGCCGCTCATAAACGCCATCGCCATCACAAGTACAAACATAGAAAAACACTGCGCCGAGCGTTTTGCTACCGTTGAGTATAGACTTTTCATATCCTTAAGAGTTATAGTAATTTCCAAAGGTAGTGATTTTTATTTATTTCTCCGCTTTTTGCTTGGAAAAGTAGCTGCACCACGCCTGAATTCCGCACTTGGCGCACTTGGGCGAGCGGGCCGTGCAGACGTAGCGGCCGTGCAGGATGAGCCAATGGTGAGCGATGGGGAGCAGGTGCGAGGGGATGTGGCGCCCCAGCTGAAGCTCGGTCTGCAGGGGAGTCTTCGCGCCGCGCGTGAGGCCGATGCGGGCCGAGACGCGGAAGACGTGCGTATCGACGGGCATAACCTCCTGCTGCCATATCACCGCCCCGATGACGTTGGCCGTCTTGCGTCCTACGCCCGGCAGACGTTGCAGCTCCTTCAGATCGGAGGGCACTTCGCCGCCGAACTCCGCCACTAACATTCGCGCCATAGCGGCCAGATGGCGAGCCTTGTTATTGGGGTAGGAGATGCTGCGGATGTAGGGAAAAATCTCCTCGGCCGTCGCCTCAGCCATAGCCTCGGCCGAGGGGTAGGCCTCAAACAGAGCGGGCGTTGTGAGATTGACACGCTTGTCGGTGCATTGGGCCGAGAGGATTACGGCCACCAGCAGCTGGAATGGGTTTTCGTAGTTGAGCTCGCTCTCGGCTACGGGCATCGACTGCTGGAAGTAGGCGATGATGGCCTCGTATCGTTGTTTTATTGTCATAAGCCTTGAAAAATTCAAAATGCAAAATTCAAAATTCAAAATGAGGATGACGCGCGGTAATAGCCTCCATCTGCCGCACAAGCGTTGGCAGGAGTAGGCAGACGTCTGCTCAAAGATATTCCAAAAAAATCAATTCGCCGCCTTTGTCCCGCATTATTCGCTATTTTCACAAAAAAAAGAGGGTGCTAACCCTAAGGCTAACACCCTCTAAATCTAATAAGTTTTATAACAAGTGGGATTTCAAGGCTTGCGACGACCAGAAAGCCGCAGTTTACTTATGCGTAAATGAGGACTTCGAGGCCGAGTGTAACGCCGAAATCACCTTGTTAGGGAACTTATTTGAAAAGTAACTGTCCGAAAGTATTCAGATAATGACGCCAGTTGCTCCAAGTGTGGCCACCGCCATTGATATACATCGTGTGGGGCATATCCAGACGTGTGAGCATCTCGTCCATAACCTGAGTGCCGGGGTAAGCGAAGTCGGCGTCGCCGCAACCTACCCAGTAGAGCTTATAGCCAGCCTTCTTGATACCCTGCAGAGCGGCTACCGCCTCCTCCGTGTCGCGCATACCGCAGCTCATCGGGCAGATGTAGTCGAACATATCGGGATAGAGGCCCGTAACAGCAGTTGTGTGGCCGCCACCCATCGACAAACCGGCAACAGCACGATTAGCCTTGTTGGCCTTTACACGAAAATGCTTCTCAACGTAGGGAACGATGTCCTTTGCCAGAGAGTGAACGTAGGCATTAGCCTCGGCACGGCCCTCCTTTACGGGGAGCTTCAGCGGCGAAGCGGCCTGCTGTGTGGGGTTACCGTTGGGCATAACAATGATCATCGGAACGGCCAAACCCTTCTCGATGAGATTGTCCATAATCTGGCACGCGCGGCCCATATTGCTCCACGCATCCTCGTCGCCACCGCCACCGTGCAACAAGTAGAGAACGGGATACTTGGTCTTTGCATTCTTGGGATCGTCATAGCCGTAGGGGGTATAGACATACATACGGCGGTTCAGGCCCAGCGAGGGGCTGTCGTACCAAACCTTCGTAAGGTTACCGCGCTGGTTAGCCTCGAAGTAGTTCTCCGTGAACTCGCCCGGCACGATCAGGATGCTCAGGTAGCGAGTACCGTCACGCTGCTGCATAACGTTATTCGGATCGTTCACCGCAACGCCATCGACGATGAAGTTGTAGGTGTAGAGCTCGGGTGCGGGCATATCGATGGTGTACTCCCACACGCCCTGCGCATTGCGAGTCATATCGGCGGTGATGGGCGCATCCATCTCGCGGCCGTTGTAGGTAACCTTCTGTGTAGGCATAAATCCGCCCGTAATCTGCACGCGCGTAGCGTACGATGCGGCCAGACGGAAGGTGATCTTGCCATCCTTGATTTCGGGAGATGTGGTGTTGGCCTGTCCAACAAAGTTTGCCAACTCCTGTGCGCCGAGGCTCAGCGAGAGCATCAATGCCGCTGCAAAAAGTAGTAATCTTTTCATAGGTCTCTATTTTTTAGGTTAGTAGGTTCTCTTGTTCACAAATCTACGAAAAAAAATGTGCATTGCAATAGCAAAATGCACATTTTTATGCCAAAAGTTACAATTTGCAGCTCTCGCCCACTACAACTTGTTCAGCTTGGCAAACTTCGCCAGCAGCGTCTTCTCGCCATACTGACCAAAATCGACCACCACCTTATGATCCGTCGCCATAGCCTCCACTCTTCGCACCTCGCCCACGCCGAACTTCGGGTGCTCCACCCTATCGCCAACGGCGTAGAGGCAGTCGCCAATCGGGGCGCTGTCGCGCACGGGAGTTGTCGGCACGCGCCTCAGGCCCTCCACCGAACGCACTGGCGTAACCAGCTTCGGATCGGGCTGACGCTTGGGCTCGTCGGCGCGCTTCTGCTGGAAGCGCACATCGAAGCGGCGGCGCAGCTCCTCGATAGCGGTGCGACCATCGCGGCGCTCCTCCTTCTTCAGGGCTGCCGGCTGCGGGCCTCCATAGCCGCCGCGTGAGAAGGATCCCATACGGCCGCCAAAGCCCTCATCCATAGAGCGTTGCGGCGCAGGCGTGAGATCCTCGTCGCACTCTACATAGCGCTCGTCGATCTCGCGCAGGAAGCGGCTCGGCTGGCAGAACTCCATATTGCCCCACTTAAATCGCATATCGCAGTACGAGAGCGTTGCCTCGGCCTTGGCGCGCGTGAGCGCAACGTAGAAGAGGCGGCGCTCCTCCTCCAATCCGTCGGCCGACTCCATAGCCCGCTGCGAGGGGAAGAGATTTTCCTCGCAGCCAACGATATATATATACTTGTACTCCAGACCTTTGGCCGAGTGAACGGTCATCAGCGTCAGGCGCTCGTCGCCCTCCTCCTCTTTGTTGTCCATATCGGTCAGCAGCATAATGTTCTGCAACCACTCCTCCACCGTTGGCTGGCGCTCCTCCTCCCTTTCGCCCGCGCGAATCTCCGCCTCGCACTGCTCCGAGAAGAGCTGCATCGAGTTCAACAGCTCCTCGATATTGTCGATGGCCGACGTAGCCTCGGGGGTGTTCTCGACGCGATACTGCGCCAAGATTCCCGAGCGCGAAGCTACCTCCAGACCAAAGTCGTAGAGCGACTTCTCCTGACGTGCCACCTGGAACGACCGAATCAGATTGACAAACTCCGTAACCTTGCGGGCAATGGTGCGCTGCACGGGATCGCCCAGCGTCGCAGCCTCGGCCACCAGCGCATCGACAGCCTCCCACATCGACTGCCCACGCTCCTTGGCAAGCTCGGCGATGCGGCCGATGGTCGTATCACCAATGCCACGCATCGGGTAGTTCACCACGCGCTTGAAGGCCTCGTCGTCCTTGGAGTTGATGACAAGACGGATGTAGGCCAGCGTGTCCTTGATCTCCTTGTGGTCGTAGAATGAGCTGCCCTTGTAGATCCTGTACGGCATACCGCGACGACGCAACGCCTGCTCCACCACAGCCGACTGATTATTCGTGCGGTAGAGGATCGCCACCTCGCCCCAGCCATCGCCCGTATCGCGCAGGCGGTCGCGGATCGCCTGCGCGATCATATCGGCCTCTTCGCGGTCGGTGTAGCCACGCAGGATGCGAATCTTCTCGCCCGCGTCGCCCTCCGAGAAACACTTCTTCTCCATACGGCGCGAGTTGTGCTCGATGACCGAGTTGGCGGCATCGACAATGGTGCGTGTCGAGCGGTAGTTCTGCTCGAGTTTGTAGGTCTCGGCGGCGGGATAGTCGTTGCGGAAGGAGAGGATGTTCTCGATCTTCGCGCCTCGGAACGAGTAGATGCTCTGCGCATCGTCGCCCACCACGCATACGCGGCCGTGGAGCTGCGAGAGGCGGCGGATGATGATGTACTGCGCAAAGTTAGTGTCCTGATACTCATCAACTAAGATATACTGGAAGAGCTCCTGATAGCGCGCCAGCACATCGGGGCAGTCGCGTAGCAGGACGTTGGTCTGCAGCAGCAGGTCGTCGAAGTCCATCGCTCCGTTCAGCTTGCAGCGGCGGCAGTACTCGACATAGATCTCGCCGAAGCGGGGCATCTGCGCCTGCCGATCCTCGGCCGCATAGACCGAGTTGGCGACGTAGGCGCCGGGCGTAACGAGGCAGTTCTTGGCGAAGGAGATGCGCGAGAGGATTCTTGATGGCTTATATGGCCCATTATTGTCGCTCTTGTTTTGCTGGGCTGTGGTTATCAGTCCCTGCTCCTTGCAGATGGTCTTTATGAGGTTCTTGCAGTCCGACGGCTCGTAGATCGTGTAGCTGTCGGTGTAGCCGATGCGCGATGCGTTCTCGCGCAGGATGCGCGAAAAGACCGAGTGGAACGTGCCCATACGGATGTAACGCGCACACGAGCCCACCATCTGCTCGATGCGGGTGCGCATCTGCTCGGCCGCTTTGTTTGTAAAGGTCAGAGCCAGAATGTTATGCGGCTGCACGCCCTGCTCCAACATATATGCTATGCGCGAGGTCAATACGCGCGTCTTGCCCGATCCCGCACCCGCAATGATAAGCGAGGGTGATTGGTAATTCACCACCGCCTCGCGCTGCTGTGGATTGAGCCCCTGAAGTATCTTCGATTCCATACGACAAAGATACATCTTATAATTCAAAATGCAGAATGCAAAATTCAGAATTACATGTACTGACTGAGGTTATTTTGAAAACATGATTTTGAACAATAGATAATTTATATTACATTTGCAATACATATTGCCTAATCGCCATCGAACTACCACATTGATATAGATAGGGCTTAATTTAGAACACTCCATTAAGGTAGGTGCAGTTTTGCGTGTACTACTTGCAGGAGTGTTTAAGGGTGTGGTAGCCCTCGATGGCGTGCAAGGTTAAGTGCACGCTTTTTTTTTAATATTACAGACATGAAAAAACATTTACAAACGCTCTATGAGCAGTTCTTAAGCATTATCTCTGATTTGGTGAGAAATAATACAATAATACAAACTGACAGGAGAATAAAGCTACTATTGCTATTTTGTGCTATCCTCTCTACATCTTGTGGTGAGAAGATTACTCCCAACACACATATTGGGTCAGATATTAATATTTATCCTGATTACAAGGGTGTCACAATACCTTGTAATATCGCTCCTATGAATTTCAACGTACTCGAAGATGGACATTTTGCTCTGCTCATCAAGGGAGAAGAAGAGACAATCACTATAAAGGCGCGCAATGGACATTTTGATATTCCTGCAAAAAAATGGAGAGCAATGCTTAGTAACAATATGGGTAAGCAATTGGAATTTACGATTATGAGTAAGGATGGTACTATATGGCGTGCCTATAACTCATTTACAATGAATATTGCCTCGGAGCCCATAGATTCACATCTGGCTTATCGACTGATAGTCCCGGGCGAGCAGTGGCATCATATGGGCATATATCAACGTGATTTAACAACGTTTGAGCAATCTCCCATATACGAGAATCATTTGACCAACTATAACTGTGTGAATTGTCATACGTTTCACTCACGTAACCCCGAGAAGATGATCTTTCACATGCGTGCCAAGGAGGCCAATGGTACGGCACTGATTGAAAAGGGTAAAGTGCGAAAGGTGAATACAAAGACCGATGAGATGCTCTCAAATCTGGTTTACTCATATTGGCATCCCGAGGGTCGCTATTTAGTTGCTTCAACCAATACTATATATCAGAGCTACTTTTACCATAGTGCTGACCGTATGGAGGTCTATGATGTGGCCTCGGATGTTGTTGTGTGGGATACCGAGAATAATGTTATTATCGACAACAAGATAATTGCCTCACCCGACAAGATGGAGACCTTCCCTACATTCTCACCCGACGGCCGACGACTCTACTACTGCGTGGCAGAGAATGTGGAAAATATCCATAAAAACATAGATAAGCTACGTTACTCGCTCTGTGCTGTAGATTTCGATCCAGAGACAGGTCGTACGGGGACAGAGATAGATACCCTCTTTAACGCCCAAAAAGAGGGAGGTAGCATATCTATGCCACGCATATCGCCCGATGGACAACATCTGGTAGTCAATATTATGAAATGGGGTAATTTCTCAACCTATCACAGCGACTCGGACCTCTACACCATTGATATCGAGACAGGCGAGCTACGTGCCATCGATACCATAAACAGCAATGAGTCGGAGGGTAGCCACTCATGGAGTACGAATAGTAGTTGGTTGGTGTTCAGTTCGCGCCGCGAGGATAGGCTCTTCACACAACCACACTTCACCTATGTTGATAGCGAGGGGCGTTTTCACAAACCTTTTGTGCTACCTCAACGTAATCCTCTCAAATTTTATCGCGATAACTTCTACGCATTCAACCTGCCCGAGCTAATCTCTGGCAAAGTGAATGTGAATCCTCGCGACATAGCCACCGAGATGGCTACGGATGGCATCGATTTAAGATATGAGAAATAAAAAAAGAGGTTGCTAATTACGCAACCTCTTGATATTTAGCATATTACCCTACTCCCACTCGATTGTAGCCGAGGGTTTGGGTGACATATCGTAGCATACGCGGTTAACGGTGGGAACCTCGTCAAGGATACGCTTGGTGATGCGGTCCAGGATCTCCCAGTCGATATGCTCGATCGTTGCGGTCATGGCGTCGATGGTATTCACGGCGCGGATGATCACGGGCCAGTCGTATGAGCGGGCGTTGTTACGCACACCCACCGACTTGAAGTCGGGCACGATGGTAAAGTACTGCCATACCTTCTTATCAAGGCCGGCCTTTGCGAACTCCTCGCGAAGGATTGCATCACTCTCGCGCACGGCCTCCAGACGGTCGCGCGTGATAGCGCCCAAGCAACGTACTCCCAAGCCCGGACCGGGGAAGGGCTGACGATAGACCATCTCGTAGGGCAAGCCCAGCTCGACACCGCAGGCGCGAACCTCGTCCTTGAAGAGCTGCTTCAGAGGCTCTACCAGCTCAAACTGCAGATCCTCGGGCAGACCACCCACGTTGTGGTGCGACTTCACCATCTTGGCGGTCTTGGTGCCGCTCTCGACGATGTCGGGATAGATCGTACCCTGACCGAGGAAGTCGATGCCATCCAGCTTGCGGGCCTCCTCCTCGAATACGCGGATGAACTCCGAGCCGATGATCTTACGCTTCTGCTCGGGATCCTCAACGCCCTCCAGCTTGGTGAGGAAACGCTCCGTAGCATCCACATACACAAGGTTGGCGCAGAGCTGGTTGCGGAACACCTCCACAACATTCTCCGACTCACCTTTGCGCATCAGACCGTGATTAACGTGTACACAAACCAGATTGTCGCCGATAGCCTTGAGCAGCAGGGCCGCCACAACCGACGAATCCACACCGCCCGACAGGGCCAGCAGCACCTTTCTGTCGCCCACCTGACGGCGAACCAGCTCCACCTGATCGGCTACGAAGTTCTTCATATTCCAGTTGGCCTCAGCCTTGCAAGTATCGAACACAAACGAGCGAACAGCCGCCTTGATAGCCTCCTCGTCGTCGGTGAACTGCTCCAACTTAACCTCGCAGAGTGCCTTGGCGTGGCCGGCTGCGATGACGGGCAGACCTGCCTCGTAGATCTCGGGATTAACGTCGATCTCAACGCCGTCGATCACGTTGTTCGGACCGCCGTTGATGATCACTCCTTTCACGCCGGGCAGAGCCTTCAGCTCCTCGGCAGTGATGTCGTGCGGATAAATCTCACTATAAACTCCCAGCGCACGGATGGCTCGGGCCAGCACGGTATTTTCGTGGCTACCCAAGTCCAAAATAACAATCATATCCTGTTTCATTGTCTAAAATATAATTTTGAATTCTTCTTTTCCAAATAACTTTATATTGCAGAAATTATATAATAAGAGCTATTTTGAAGCTGCTCGAAGTCCGAGGGTGCGGAGCATACTGTGCGTATGTGAGCAACCCGAGGACGAGGCAGATGCCAAAAGAGCCTTATTAGAGAACTTCTATATCAAAAAGGCCCGCCCGCTATAGTGCGTGGCGAGCCTTATCGTTTACTCTCCGCGAGTGTAGTTGGGAGTCTCGCGTGTGATCGTGATGTCGTGCGGATGGTTCTCGACAACACCGTTCGAGGTGATGCGTACGAACTTGGACTTCTGCAGCGTGGGGATGTTCTGCGCACCACAGTAACCCATACCTGCGCGGATACCACCGACGAGCTGATAAACCGTCTCGCTGAGCGAACCCTTGAACGGCACGCGGCCTACGATACCCTCGGGCACGAGCTTCATATCGTTCTTCTCCTCGCCTTGGAAGTAGCGGTCCGACGAGCCGGCCTTCATCGCGTCGATCGAGCCCATACCTCGGTAGGTCTTGAACTTTCGACCGTTGTAGATGATGGTCTCACCGGGCGACTCCTCCGTACCGGCGAACATCGAGCCCACCATAACGCAGTCGCCACCAGCAGCCAGAGCCTTCACGCAGTCGCCCGAGTAGCGCAAGCCACCGTCGGCGATGACGGGAACGCCGCTGCCCTTGATTGCTGACGAGCAGTCGTAGATAGCCGTGAGCTGCGGCACACCCACACCTGCGATGATACGCGTGGTGCAGATCGAGCCGGGGCCGATACCCACCTTGATGCCGTCGGCACCATTCTCTACAAGATACTTCGCCGCCTCGGCCGTTGCGATGTTACCCACTACTACGTCCAGCTCGGGGAACTGGCTCTTGATCTTCTTGAGCATCGTAACCACATTCTTCGAGTGGCCGTGAGCCGAGTCCAGCACTACGGCATCCACACCCTCGGCCATCAGAGCCTTCACGCGATCCAGAGCATCGGGCGTGATGCCGATACCTGCCGCTACGCGCAGACGACCCTTCGAGTCTTTGCAGGCGTTGGGGTGATCCTGTACCTTGGTTATATCTTTATAGGTGATAAGTCCGATCAATCGGCCGTGATCATCCACCACGGGCAGCTTCTCGATCTTGTTCGAGAGCAGAATCTCCGAGGCCTTCTCCAACTCGGTCGAGTGGGTGGTGATGATGTTCTCCTTTGTCATCACCTCCTCGATGCGGCGATCCATATCGCGCTGGAAGCGCAGGTCGCGGTTGGTAACGATACCGATGAGCATATTCTGGGGATCGACAACGGGAATACCGCCGATCTTATTGTCGTGCATCAGCTGCAGGGCATCGCCTACGGTCTGATCCTTCGAGATGGTGATCGGATCGTAGATCATACCGCTCTCGGCACGTTTCACACGACGAACGTGAGCAGCCTGCTCGGCAATCGACATATTCTTGTGGATAACGCCGATACCACCCTCGCGCGCCAGAGCGATGGCGAGTTTGGCCTCCGTTACGGTATCCATAGCGGCCGACACAATGGGTATGTTCAATTTGATATTACGCGAAAAACGGGTCTCGGTAGAGACTGTACGCGGCAACACTTCTGAGTAGGCGGGTACGAGCAACACATCGTCGAAGGTGAGGCCCATCGATTGTACCCTTTCATCTATGAACGACATATATCTTAGGTTTTTGTTGCGCACAAAGTTACGCAATAGAATTCAAAATGCAAAATGCAAAATGCAAAATTCTGTAAAAAAAATCTCCCCAACAATCATCGTGGGGAGAAGGTACTCGCTTCGGCTGCCGCCCACCACGTTCAAGAACGGGGATAGCAGGCCGATGCAAAACACGCCTTAGGCGTGCGGTTGCAAGACACCCCTTAGGGGTGTTAGAAAGAACGAATCCACTCGATCATCGCCTGCTGCCACAGCGGCTTGAAGGGCACATCGTCGTGCATACAGAAGCCGTGATAGCCGCCCGGGAAGATGTGCAGCGATGCTCTGACGCCGTGCTTGCGCAGGGCGTTGTAGTAGCGCGTGCTGCTTATGGTGGGAACGAGCGTGTCGTTGTCCGAGGTGAGGATCAGCGTCGGGGGCGTGAACTTATTCACGCGCGTCTCCATCGAGTACTCCGCGCGCTCGTATGCCGTAGCCTCCTTGCCGAGCAGGTGGTCGAACGAACCCTTGTGGCAGAGCCCCTCCTCGCCCGTTATGACGGGGTAGAACATCACCGCAAAGGCGGGACGATCGGCTATGGGAGCGAAGTTCGAGGTGTAGGCCGTCAGGTGTCCTCCGGCCGACGAGCCCATCATACCGAGCTTGGTGGGATCGAAGCCCAGCTCCTTCGAGCGGCGACGCATCGTGCGCAGCGCCTCGGTGGTATCCTCCAGCGGAATCTCCTTGTGGCCGTTGGGCAGACGGTACTTCAGCACGCCGCACGTTATGCCCTCCGAGGCCAGCCACTGCGCCACCTTATATCCCTCCCACTCGATACATACCGACGAGTAGCCGCCACCCGGGCAGACCAGCATCGCTTGGCCGGTAGCCTTTGCGGGGTTGGCCTTGAAGATGTAGAGTACGGTCTCGGTGGTATTGACGATGACGTTATTGTTCGAGGTCTCGGCTGCCGTGATCTCGTTTGAGTGGGGAGCCGTAGTGTTGTCCCAAATCTTGATGGTCATATCCTGACCATAATCCTGCGCCATAGCGGGCAGCGCGCAGATCAGGAGCAGAAGAGTAAAAAGGCGTTTCATTATTCTTTTTCTTTAAGTGTGAAGTTCTTTGCATTTATCATCCAGCTGCCGATGGCGTTACCCACCAGCGCAATGGCCGTAATTCGCAGTGCGTCAGCGCCCCACTCGCCCGCAAGCGAGAGGTAGAACATATTGGCGATGGAGTGCTCGAAGCCCGAGAGGATGAATATCACGATGGGCATTATGACGAAGAGCCACGACTTGGATTTGCGGTAGGAATCCACCGCCAGATACATCATCGCGCCGCACCCCACCGAGAGCAGCAGCACGCTCAGCGACGAGTCCTCGAGCTTGGGCCCAACGACGGCGGCAATATCGACCGTGTGGCGCGTCAGGGCAAAGCCGCGAGCCACGAGCCACGTTCCTAAGAAGTTACCCGCGATGGTCGTTAGAATACTCGCCCAACCCCACTCGCGGAAGTAACCCACGCGGCCCGTATAGAGGGCGAAGCCCTGACAGATGATTGTCAGTAGGCCGAACGAGAAGAGCAGCGCTCCGACCATCTTGTTGGCGCACATCAGGTAGATCACGCCTCCGAAGCCGATCATAATGCCGGCCAGCGTGGCCAGCGAGAAGGTGTTTATGAGTTTTCTGTTCATTTTCATCTTAAGATTGGCTCTACACACCCCTGCGGGCGGCAAATTCACACAAAGATAATACGATTTTCAGACAATCGAAAAAAAATCATTATCTTTGTCTTTTGAATCGCGCGCGTAGGCACTCGCTCCCGCGCGGGAGAGGCTAAACCGAAATCGAAAACAAAAACAAGATACAACTATGGAGTACAATTTCAAGTCGATCGAGAGCAAGTGGCAAAAGCTCTGGCAGGATCGCAAGACCTATCACGTCGAGGTCGATCCCTCGCGTCCCAAGTTCTATGTTCTGGATATGTTCCCCTACCCCTCGGGAGCCGGCCTGCACGTCGGACACCCGCTGGGCTACATCGCCTCGGACATCTATTCGCGCTACAAGCGTCTGTGCGGCTTCAACGTGCTGCACCCGATGGGTTACGACGCCTTCGGTCTGCCCGCCGAGCAGTACGCCATCCAGACAGGTCAGCACCCTGCCCTGACGACCGAGCAGAACATCAACCGCTACCGCGAGCAGATGGACAAGATCGGTTTCTGCTACGACTGGGATCGTGAGGTACGCACGTGCGAGCCTGAGTACTACCATTGGACTCAGTGGGCGTTCCTGAAGATGTACGACCACTACTACTCTTTCACCGAGCAGAAGGCCCGCCCCATTGCCGAGCTGAAGGAGGCATTCTGCCACAGCGGCACCGAGGGCCTCAGCGCCGCCTGCACTACGCCTATGAGCTTCACGGCCGAGGAGTGGAACTCATACTCGGAGCGCGAGCAGGAGCAGGTGTTGCAGAACTACCGTCTGGCCTACCGCGCCGACACGATGGTGAACTGGTGCCCGCAGCTGGGTACCGTTCTGGCCAACGACGAGGTTAAGGACGGATTGTCGGTGCGTGGCGGTTTCCCCGTCGAGCAGAAGCGTATGAAGCAGTGGTCGCTGCGCGTTACGGCCTACGCACAGCGTATGTTAGACGGTCTGGAGCAGCTCGAGTGGAGCGACTCGCTGAAGGAGATCCAGCGCAACTGGATCGGCCGCTCGGAGGGTGCGCAGATGTTCTTCGACGTGAAGGATTCGGAGCGTAAGCTGGAGATCTTCACCACACGCCCCGACACCATCTTCGGTGTTACGTTTATGGTTATCGCCCCCGAGCACGAGTGGGTGGAGGAGCTGACAACCGAGGAGAACAAGGCTGCCGTCGAGGCCTACATCGAGCAGACCAAGAAGCGCTCCGAGCGCGAGCGTATCGCCGAGACTCGCCGCGTGAGCGGTGTGGCTACGGGATCATTCGCCATCAATCCCTTCACCGGCAAGGCTATTCCCATCTATATCTCCGACTATGTATTGGCAGGCTACGGTACGGGCGCAATTATGGCCGTTCCGGCGCACGACTCGCGCGACTACGCCTTCGCACGCCACTTCGGTCTGGATATCGTTCCCGTTGTCGAGGGCGGCAACATCGAGGTGGAGTCGTACGACGCAAAGTCGGGCAAGATGATCAACTCGGACTTCCTCACGGGTATGGACGTCAAGGAGGCTATCCCCGCAATGTTTGCCGAGGTCGAGCGTCGCGGCTTGGGTAAGCGCCTTATCAACTACCGCCTGCGCGATGCTATTTTCTCGCGTCAGCGCTACTGGGGCGAGCCCTTCCCCGTATATTACAAGGGCGACACGGCATACCCTCTGCCCGAGAGCGAGCTGCCGCTGGAGCTACCCCCGATCGAAAACTTCGGCCCCACGGAGCAGGGTGAGCCGCCATTGGCTCGCGTCGCGGATTGGACCTACGAGGGTTATCCGCTGGAGCTCTCGACGATGCCCGGATTCGCAGGCTCGTCGGCATACTACCTGCGATATATGGATCCCCACAACTCGGAGGGATTGGTATCGAAAGAGGCCAACGACTACTGGCGCAACGTCGATCTCTACATCGGCGGAATTGAGCACGCTACGGGACACCTGATGTACTCGCGCTTCTGGAATATGTTCCTCTACGATCTGGGTTATGTGTGCGAGTCGGAGCCCTTCAAGAAGCTCGTCAATCAGGGTATGATTCAGGGCCGCTCGAACTTTGTTTACCGCGTCGTTGGTACAAACAAGTTCGTATCACTGGGCCTTAAGGGCGACTACGAGACACAGGAGATTCACGTCGATGTGAACATCGTTCGCAACGACCAGCTTGACCTCGACGCCTTCCGCGCTTGGCGACCCGAGTTTAAGGATGCCGAGTTCATCCTCGAGGATGGCAAGTACATCTGCGGCTGGGCCATCGAGAAGATGTCGAAGTCGATGTTCAACGTCGTAAATCCCGACCACATCGTCGAGAACTACGGTGCCGACACGCTGCGTATGTACGAGATGTTCCTCGGCCCGCTCGAGCAGTCGAAGCCGTGGGATACGAACGGAATCGACGGCGTACATAAGTTCCTGCGCAAGTTCTGGCGCCTCTACTACGGCAAGGATGGCGCACTCTCGCTCACCGACGAGGCTGCTACGCCGGCCGAGCTTAAGACGCTGCACAAGACCATCAAGAAGATTCGTGAGGACATCGAGAATTTTTCGTTCAATACCTCAGTATCGGCCTTTATGATCTGTCTTAATGAGCTGGGCGCTTGCCACAAACGCGAGGTGCTGGAGCCGCTGGCTGTGCTTATCGCACCCTTCGCGCCACACATCGCCGAGGAGTTGTGGGAGGCTATGGGCCACGCCGAGACCATCTTCGATGCCGCCTATCCCACTCACGATGAGAAGTATCTCGTGGAGAGCTCGTTCGAGTATCCCGTAATGGTGAACGGCAAGCTGCGCTTCAAGCAGACCTATGCTCTGGACTTGACCCCCGCCGACATCGAGGCCGACATCGTCAAGACCGAGGGCGCGCAGAAGTGGCTGGAGGGCAAGGCCCCGAAGAAGATTATTGTAGTTAAGGGTAAGATTATCAACATCGTAATATAATGAAACACACATTAATAGCTATGCTACTGACGCTAATGAGCCTATCGGCCGAAGCACAGAAGGTGGTCAAGTTGTGGGATAACGCCACAGCTCCCCACTCAAGTAAATTGACAGGCCCCGAGAAGGACGAGGGCGAGGTTCGCTACTCGAACACTACGGAGGCTGTACTCTACATCTTCGAGGCGAAGAAGAAGGTGGCTACGGGACAGGCCGTAGTGATCTGCCCGGGCGGCGGATATGCTCTGGTGGCTATGGGCCACGAGGGCTTGGAGTACGGCAAGTGGCTCGCCGAGCAGGGTATCACGGCGGCCGTGCTGAAGTATCGTATGCCCAACAATGTGCCGCAGGTGCCGATGGAGGATGCGGCCGAGGCGTTGCGATATATGAAGGAGGATTTCAAGTCGAAGACACCCATCACCCAGCTCGGTATTATGGGCTTCTCGGCGGGAGGCCATCTGGCCGCTTCGACGGCTGTGGGCGTGCTGAAGGCCAATGGCGATGAGTCGCCCCGCGCGGCCATCCGCCCCGACTTCGCCGTTCTGTTCTACCCCGTAATCACCAGCGACGAGCTCTTCACCCACAAGGGAACGTACAACAACCTGCTGGGCTCGGATCGCACCGAAGAGCTTTCGCGCGCGTGGTGTCCGCTCTACGTTGCGGGCGAGGATGCGCCCCCTGCGCTGATGATCCTCTCGGATGACGATAAGACCGTACCGTCGCAGAACAGTACCTTATTTTATAATAAGCTCAAGGAGCTGGGCAAGGCAGCCTCGATTGCCATCTACCCGACGGGTGGTCACGGCTGGGGCTTTCGCGACTCGCTACCCTACAAGTCGCAGTGGCAGCAGACGCTGTTGCAGTGGCTCCAGAGCGTGAAGAAGTAAGAAAAAGCCTGTCTTTCGGACAGGCTTTTTTCTATAAACTTCACCTTAAAAATTGTATAACAAGAGCTATTTTGAGGCTGGTCGAAGTCCGAGAAACCGCAGTTTGCTGGGCGCAAATGAGGATTTCGAGGACGAGCCAGATGCCAAAAGAGCCTTGTTAGACGATTTTTTCTTATAGATTGTTTATCAACTCATCAATATCCTCCGTGCGAGTAGCCCACGACGTGGCAAGACGAACAACCAATCGCCCATCGGCCGTACGCTCCCACTCCGAGAAGGTCGTGAGCGTGCGCAAGTGCGCCTCCTGCTCAGCCGAGAGAGCCACGAAGACCTGATTTGTGGGCGACTCGGCGTAGATCTCGTAACCCTTCGCGCGGAAGGCTTCGCGCAGACGCGAGGCCTCGCTAACGGCCTGACGCGCTATATTTATATATAGGTCATCGGTAAAGAGTGTGTCGAACTGAATACCGAGCATACGTCCCTTGGCCAGCAGAGCGCCCTGCTGCTTGATGGTGGTGAAGAAGTGTGGAATCAAACCCTTGCGCGGGATGACCACCGCCTCGCCAAACATCGCGCCGCACTTGGTGCCGCCGATGTAGAACACATCGCAAAGGCGTGCCAGATCGCGCAGCGTAACGTCCGACTCCGCCGAAGCCAACGCATAACCCAGTCGCGCGCCATCCACAAACAGGGGAATCTCCCACTTGTGGCACACCTCCGAGAGGGCCTCCAGCTCCGCCTTCGAGTACAATGTGCCGTACTCGGTGGGCTGCGAAACGTAAACCATTCCGGGCCATACCATATGATCCCACGCCTCATCGGCGCGGAAGGCCTTGATGTACTCATCGACCGCCTCGGCCGAGATTTTGCCATCGACCGTAGGGATGGTCAGCACCTTATGTCCCGAGGCCTCGATGGCACCCGCCTCGTGCAGGGCGATGTGGCCCGTCGTGGCGGCGATGACACCCTCGTAGGGGCGCAGCAGCGCCTTGATGACCGTTGCGTTGGTCTGCGTGCCGCCGATCAGCAGGTGCACCTCGCCATCCTCCACGCCGCAGGCCGCAAGGATCTTCTCGCGCGCCGAGGCGCAATAGGGGTCAGTGCCGTAGCCCGCCGTCTTCTCCATATTTGTGCGAACGAGGGCCTCCAGAATCAGAGGATGCGCGCCCTCCATATAGTCGCTGTCGAAATGTTGCATAGTTTTGTCGGTTTTCTTTTTACAAAAAAGCCTGCCACACGCAAGTCGCGGACAGGCTATTCATTAATTGTATAAGAAGAGGGTTTTCAAGGCTTGCGATGCTCGAAAAACCGCAGTTTACTGAGGCGTAAATGAGGATTTTGAGAGCGAGCGTAAGGTTGCGTTTAAGCGAGGGCAGAGGGAGCTTGCTCACTTTGCCGAGCGTAGCAACCAAAAGGAACTTAACGCCGAAAACACCTTGTTAGGCAATTAATATGAACGGGCAAATAGTACGCGGCACTTAGAAGGCTTGCCCGAGTAGATGCAAGTACCCTCCTCCTGCTTTGCATCGAGAGGAATACAGCGGATCGTAGCCTTGGTAGCCTCCTTGATGGCAACCTCGGTCTCGACCGTTCCGTCCCAGTGAGCCGAGATGAAACCGCCCTTATTATCAAGCACATCCACGAACTCGTCCCACGAATTGACCTCCGTGATCATCGAGTTGCGGTAGTCGAGAGCCTTCTTGTAGATGTTGGCCTGAATCTCGTCGAGCAGCGCCACGATACGGTCGGCGAGGCCCTCCTGCGATACGGTCTCCTTGGTGAGTGTATCGCGGCGAGCAAGCTCGATCGTGCCGTTCTGCATATCGCGCGGGCCGAGAGCCAGACGCACGGGAACACCCTTGAGCTCATACTCGGCGAACTTAAAGCCCGAGCGCACGTTGTCGCGCGTATCGACCTTGACCGAAACACCCTTCGAGCGAAGCTCCTTGGCGATAGCCTCCATCTTCTCGGCCATCTCACGAAGCTGCTCCTCGCCCTTGTAGATGGGCACCATAGCAACCTGAATGGGGGCCAATTTCGGGGGCAGCACCAGACCGTTATTGTCCGAGTGAGCCATAATCAGCGCACCCATCAGTCGGGTTGAAACACCCCACGACGTTGCCCAAACATACTCCTGCTTACCCTCGCGCGTGGTGTAGGTTACGTCGAACGCCTTGGCGAAGTTCTGGCCGAGGAAGTGCGACGTACCGCTCTGCAGAGCCTTGCCGTCCTGCATCAGCGCCTCGATCGTAAGCGTATCCTCCGCACCTGCGAAGCGCTCGTTGGGCGACTTGTGGCCCACGATGACGGGAACACCCATATAGTCCTGAGCGAACGACTCATAGACGTGTACCATACGCTCGGCCTCCTCGATAGCCTCCTCGCGTGTGGCGTGTGCGGTGTGGCCCTCCTGCCAGAGGAACTCGGCCGTACGCAGGAACAGGCGCGTACGCATCTCCCAACGAACTACGTTGGCCCACTGGTTGCAGAGGATGGGGAGGTCGCGGTACGAGGTGATCCAATTCTTGTATGTGTTCCAGATGATGGTCTCCGACGTGGGGCGAACGATCAGCTCCTCCTCCAACTTGGCCGAGGGATCGACAACAACACCCTCGCCTCGGGGGCTATTCATCAAACGATAGTGCGTAACAACGGCGCACTCCTTGGCAAAGCCCTCGACGTGCGAAGCCTCGCGCGAGAAGAACGACTTGGGGATAAAGAGGGGGAAGTAGGCATTCTCGTGTCCCGTAGCCTTGAACATATCGTCCAGCACACGCTGCATCTTCTCCCAGATGGCGTAACCGTAGGGCTTGATTACCATACAGCCACGCACGGCCGAATTCTCGGCCAGACCTGCCTTAACGACAAGGTCGTTGTACCACTTCGAGTAATTATCCTCGACTTTGGTTAAATCTTTAAGTTCTACTGCCATATCTTGTTATAATTCAAAATGCAAAATTAAGAATTCAAAATTAAGTGTGTAGCGCACCGCCTCGCAACACTCTTGTACTAAAGTACAAAATTAGCTATTTTTTATTTAACGCGCCATAGTTATCGCACTTTTTTCCCATTTTCGGTCGGATGGCCGATTGAAAATCGCCAAAAAATCGTGCGTCATAAAGCTTTTTCCACAAAATAATTCTTAATTTTGTAGATATTAACCACACAAGCAAACCCAAAACGAAAAATAACTATGAAACGACTTCTACTCTTCTGCTCGTCGGTGATACTCTTCGCCGCATCATTCTCGTGCGCTCCCGCAACGGAGACGCCCGCAACCCACGAACCCTACGCCGAGGGTAAACCCTACACGCGCTGGTGGTGGTTCGCAGCCGACATATCGAAGGAGGATGTGCGCTATCAGCTGGAGTGGCTCAAAGAGCAGGGCTTCGGTGGCGTGGAGATTGCGTGGGTATATCCTATGGAGGGCAACCCCGACACACCCCGTCCGGCGTGGCTGAGCGAGGAGTGGGCCGAGCCTGTGAACTACGCCAAGCAGGTGGCCGACGAGTTGGGACTCGGTTGCGACTTTACCTACGGCACATTGTGGCCCTTCAGCTCATACACCCTGCCCGAGAAGTATTGGACGCGCTCCTACTACAACCGCGAGGGCGAGGCCGACCGCACCATAACGTGGGAGCACCCCCGTATGGCCCACATCATCAACCACCTCGACCGCGAGGCCTTCCGCCTCTACGCCGAGGAGATGAACGCCGGACTGAAGGATGCCTTCAAGGGCTCGCCGTCGGGAGTGTTCGTCGATTCGTGGGAGGTGGAGACGCGCCAGCTCTGGACCGAGGGCTTCGGCGAGAAGTTTTTTGAGAGATTCGGATATAAGATCGAGCCCTATATGGACGATTTGTATAAGGCTGGCAATGAGGATGTTTTCTACGACTATATGTCGCTGATGTCGGACTACGTCATCGACGAGTTCTACCGCCCCTTCACCGAGAACGCCCGCTCGCAGGGCGGCTTCTCGCGTTCGCAGTGCGGTGGCGCTCCGGCCGACCTGCTGGCGGCATTTATGGAGATTGACGTGCCCGAAACCGAGGCCATCCTCTACGAGCCCAACTACGGCCGCATCCCCGCCTCGGCGGCGGCGCTGACGGGTGGCGACGTGGTTACGTCGGAGACCTTCACCTGCATCTACGGGTGGCGAAAGTGGGGCGGCAAGGGCCCGTATCAGGAGCAGGAGCAGGTGGCCGATATGCGCTTGGTGGCCGATGCTCTGTTCGCCAACGGCACCAACCAGATCATCTGGCACGGTATGCCCTTCATCGGCAAGAACCAGACTAAGGAGGAAAACTACTTCTACGCCTCGGTATATGTCGGCCGCGACTCGTACTTCATCGACCAGCTGAAGGATTTCAACGACTATATGGCTCGCGTGTCGCGTTATATGCGTCGTGGCGAGACCTATTCCGACGTGGCACTTTATCTGCCGCTCGAGGATTCGTGGATGGGCGTCGAGCTGCCCGAGGAGTTGCAGATGCCGTGGGTGTGGGGCGAGTATGAGCTCCGCTACGAGTGGGCTCCCGACTTCCTGAAGGGTTATCAGCCGCTGTGGGTGAATTATAAAGTCCTCTCGGAGGGCGAGTTCAGTGATGGCGTGCTGCGCTACGGCGATGTGGAGTTCTCGGCGCTGGCCCTCGATGTGGAGTGGTTGGACCTGAAGTCGCTGCGCGAGGTGGTACGTCTTGCGAAAGCAGGCCTTCCCGTAGTGATGGCACAGCAGCCCCGACAGCCAGGCAAGAATAAGACTGACGAGTTTGCGAAGCTCTACGCCGAGCTGATGGCGCTGGAGAACGTATCCTCAACGGCCGAGGTAATCAAGCAGAAGCCGCTCGTCGAGGGCGACAACCTACCCGAGTTCTGGTGCCGCCGCGACGGCGAGGAGCTTTTCATCTTCTTCGCTAATCCTGCTGCGCAACGTCTGACGTATCCTCTGCGCTATGGTCAGGCCTTCGAGGACAAGGGCTCACAGCGCGAGATTACGATCAACACCAAGGCCGGCGCACAGCCCCTGACGCTGAAGTTCAATCCCAACGAGTCGCTGATGGTGAAGGTTACCGAGAAGGGCACCGTTGAGATGATCGACCTCGACTTTACAGCAAAGAAAATTGAGTAATAATGAGTTATACATTTGACTACCCCCTCTTCCTCTGGCTCAACTTCGACGGTGGGCCCGCTATGGACAAGGCTATGCTCTGGGCCTCGACGCCTGCGGTGTGGTCGTGGCTCTATGCGCTGATTCTCTTTTTGGTGTGGCGACGCTACTCGTGGCGCGGTGCTCTGCTGCTGCTCGTGGCGGCAGGTGCGGCCATAGGCTTAGCGGATATGATTGCGGGCATATTCAAACATACGGGCCTGCTGAAAGATCTTTGGCCATCGTTCCCCGTGCGACTGCGCCCGATGCACACCCCCGCATTAGAGGGACAGGTGAGCAACATCCTGCGCGTGGGCGGAGAGTACGGCACCGTCTCGGCTCACGCCGCTACGATGGTCTCGATGGCGGTCGTTGCGATTGCGGCCATCGGACGACGATGGTTTGCGTGGCTGATGGTGGCGGCGGTGGTGGCGATCTGCTACTCGCGCATCTACTTGGGCTACCACTTCCCCGTAGATATTGCTTTGGGCGCGGCAACGGGCCTTGCGACGGGCGGCGTAGGACTCGCCATATTTAAGGCGGGCGCGTGGCGGATCAGGCACAGGGAGGATGATGTGTATAGATGGTAAAAAAATTGAGGGCTTAAAGGTAGCCCTCAATTTTTTTGCTTTTGTTGGGGGAATTTACTAAATTTGAAATCCGAAGAACTCACACCTTCCCGATTATGAAAAACACCACCCCCTCGAGCGCCCCGCGCCACATCGAAGCCCCCTTCATCCGCAACATCGAGCGTCTGCGCGAGAGCGAGATACGCCTCGTGATGCGCGATAGGCTGGAGAGCCACCCCATCGACTGCGTCAATTGGCCCTCCTATCCCTACGCCCCACGCGCGACGTTCCGCATCGCCCACTCGGACGAGGTGCTGGCCATAATGTTCGAGGTGGAGGAGGAGCACATCCGCGCCCTGAACACCACGCCCAACGGCCCGGTGTGGGAGGATAGCTGTGTCGAGTTCTTTGTCGCCAATCCTGCGGGCGAGGGTTACTTCAACTTCGAGGTGAACTGCATCTCGACGGCCCTTGCCGCCCTGCGCCGCTCACGCACCGATGCCGACCACTTCGACGAGGAGCGTATCGCTCAGGTGCGTCGCTTTGGCTCGCTGCCCACCGCCCCGATCGACTCGCGCGGCGAGGGACAGCAGTGGTGGATGGTGGAGATAATACCCTTCTCGCTGCTCGGCCTCAAGGAGCCGCCGCAGAGCATCAGCTGCAACTTCTACAAGTGTGGCGACAGGTGCTCGCGCCCCCACTTCCTATCGTGGTCGCCGATTGATTGCGAGGAGCCAAATTTCCATAAGCCCGAATTTTTCGGAAGAGTCGATTTAGTATAGAAAAATTTACATTAAAAGATATGACACAAGAAAAACTTAGAGAGATAGCATCGCACTTCTCGCTCGAAGGCGAGGTCGAGAGCATCGCCCCCTTGGGTGAGGGCTTTATCAACGACACCTTCGTGGTGCGCACCGTAGGCTCAGCGCCCGACTACATCCTCCAGCGCAAGAATCACAACGTCTTCCCCGACGTGCCCGCGATGATGGACAACATCAAGGCCGTAACGGAGCATATCAAGCGCAAGGTCACCGATCCTCTGCGCCAGACACTCACCGTCATCGAGACCCACGACGGGGCCCTCTATCACAAGGATGGCGAGAACTTCTGGGCTGTCTGCATCTTCATCCCCGGCACGACGACCTACGATCGCGCCGACTCGCCCGCGCTGGCCTATCAGGGTGGCAAGGGCATAGGTCAGTTCCAGCGCCTGCTCTCGGACTTCGATCAGCCGCTGAGCGAGACCATCAAGGGCTTCCACAACATCCGCCACCGCTTCGAGCAGTGGGATCAGATGCTCAAAGACGACCCGATGGGCCGCGTGAAGGAGCTCTCGACGGAGATCGAGTGGATCGAGTCGCGCCGCGCCGAGATGATGGCCTTCTGGTCGAAGGTCGAGACGGGCGAGATCCCCACCCACGTTACCCACAACGACACCAAGATCAGCAACATACTCTTCGACTCGGCTACGGGCGATGTGCTCTGCGCGATTGATCTGGATACGGTGATGAGCTCAACGTCGCTCAACGACTTCGGCGATGCCATCCGCTCCTACGCCAATACGGGTGCGGAGGATGACCCCGTGCTGGATAACGTGGAGATGAGCCTCGAGATGTTCCGCGCCTACACCGAGGGTTACCTCTCGGAGCAGCGCGAGGCGATGAGCGCAAGCGAGAAGGAGTGGCTGGCATTCTCGGCCATCTACATCACATTCGAGCAGGTGTTGCGCTTTTTGATGGACTATATGGATGGCGAGAAGTATTGGAAGACCGCCTACGAGGGCCACACGTTGGTGCGCACGCACGCGCAGTACAAGCTGCTGCAATCGATGGAGCGCCAATATCCCGAGATGCGCCGCATAGTCGAGGAGTTGTCGTAAGAAAAAAAGCCTGTCCGAAAGACAGGCTTTTATTTTATCTTAAAATTGTATAACAAGAGCTATTTTGAGGCTGGTCGAAGGCCGAGAAACCGCAGTTTGCTGGGCGCAAATGAGGATTTCGAGGACGAGCCAGATGCCAAAAGAGCCTTGTTAGGCAATTTTTACTCTTTGTCGGGCTGGTACTCGAGTATATCCCCCGGCTGGCAGTCGAGTGCCCGACAGATAGCCTCGAGCGTCGTGAAACGCACGGCGCGGGCGCGGCCGGTCTTGAGTACCGACAGATTGACAATCGAAATATCCACTCGCTCCGAGAGCTCCGAGAGCGACATCTTGCGGCGGGCAAGCATCACATCCAAATTTACTATTATAGCCATCGTCGTCGGGTTTTAGATTGTCATTGATTCCTCCTCGTTGATGCGGGCCGCTACGGCCATCAACTCTGCAAAGATAAGCAAAAGTAACGGCGCAACCAAACACTCCACCGTGAGCGTTACCGAGCCGAGGAGCTCGAAGGGCATCATCTCGCCGTAGATATCCTTCGTGGCGATCATACGGAACACCTCGCGGTTATCGACCAGCAGGTAGTAGAGAAACATCGTCGCGGCGAGCCATCGCAGCAGTCGCGGATGCACAGCCCGAAAGATGTTACCCGTACGGAAGCCTCGAATGGCACTCACTAACAACCACGCAAGCAGCACGACCATCACCACAAAGAGCGCCAGCACGGCATAGATCACGATCTGATTGGCCCGCCAGCCGTAGTGGTCGGGGCGAACGTAGTTGGGATTGCGCGAGAAGATCAGCATCGACGAAGGCAGAGCCTCCACAAGCGGCTGCCCCTCGGCATCGCGCTCGATGGTGTAGGCGAACTCGTCGTAGCCGTCGCTGATGTCCATCGCTGTAAATGAGGTCGATAGCTGACCGATGAATGTGTGGGCATAGGTTCCGGCGTAGGGGTTGGTCGAGTAGAAGAGCTGCACCCCGAGGTGAAGAATCTGGAACAGAGCCAGCAGCGCCGCCGCCGTAGCGAAGATGATGGTGCGACGCTGGATTTTTTTTGAGATTTTCATAAGATAATTGTTTTAAGTGGTTGAGTTAATAAAATGGTATATCATTTCTACCTAAAATTGTATAAGAAGAGCTATTTTGAGGCTGGTCGCCGTACGAGAAACCGCAGCATACTCAGACGTATGTGAGGATTTCGAGTAGGGCCAGACGCCAAAAGAGCCTTATTAGACAATTTTATATATAGAATACGATCGCTACGAAATGTGCCGCCGCGGCAAGATTAATCAGCAGATGCCACACAAGATGGTGATGTCGAAACGCCTTCTTTGCATAGAATATCGCCCCGATGGTGTAGAACACTCCGCCCAGAGCAATGAGCGAGATAAACTGCCACGATGCGTGGCGCACGAAGAGCGGGAAGAAGAAGACCACGGTCCACCCCATCACCAGATATATCGTCAGGCTGACGGCGGGAATCGAGCGGCGGCTGAGCGACTTGTAGAAGATTCCGAAGATAACCATCGCCCACTGCAGGATGAATATCAGCCACCCCTGCCAACCGCCTATCACAGAGAGCGCTACGGGGGTGTAGCTGCCCGCGATGGCGACGTAGATGAAGATGTGGTCGAGGATGTGGAATATCTCCTTGTGGCGCGTGTCGTGCAACATCGAGTGGTACAAGGTCGAGATGAGGAACATCAGGAACAGACTCACGCAAAACACACTCACGCCAAAGCACATCAGCGCCGAACCGCTCTGCACGAAACTATATACGGCCGCGAAGGGGATGGCCAGCAGCATCAGGATGCTCATCACGCCGTGCGAGATGGCGTTGCCGACCTCCTCGCCGAATGTTGGGATATAAATTTTTGCCATAGGTTTTCGACTTTTATGATTAAACAAATATAGTAAAAAACTTATCGTTTAGTGCATAATCTTTAATGTTTATCATTAACTCTGCGACAAAAATATGTATAAAAAACCGAACGTGCAAATTTTTTTGCGAAAAAAGTGTAACTTTGTCAAATAACCACACCGTGGGAAAACCACATAAATTTGAGCAAACTATGGCTACAATTCGTCTGACTAAGGAGTTTTCGTTCGAGGCGGCGCACTCGCTCGAGGGCTACGACGGCGCCTGCCGCGAGATTCACGGACACTCATACCGCCTCTTCGTTACCATCAAGGGCGAGCCTTCGACCGACCCCTACGACCCCAAGCAGGGTATGGTGATGGACTTCGGGCTGCTCAAGCGCATCGTCGGCGAGCAGATCATCTCACAGTTCGACCACGCCTTCGTGGTGCGACGCTCGGAGCAGGGATGCGAGCTGCGCGAGCTGCTGGCGGGCCGATACAGCAATATCGTGATGGTCGATTACCAGCCAACGTGCGAGAATATGCTCTCCGACTTTGCCGAGCGACTGCTCGCCACGCTACCCGACGAGGTGGAGCTCTACTCGCTGCGCCTGCACGAGACGGCATCGTCGTATGCCGAGTGGTATGCAGAGGATAATTTGTAGAATGTAGAATGCAAAATTCAAAATTGGGGTGGCCGCAAGCCGCTCCACGCGATCATAACACCCAATGAAACGACTGTTCCTTATCGACGCCTACGCGCTCGTATTCAAATACTACTACGCCTTCTTCGGTCGCCCGATGCGCAACCGCGCGGGTATGAACACCTCCATTCTGTTCGGCTTCACAAAGTTCCTGCGCGACATTCAGCGCCGCGAGCACCCCGACCTTCTGGGTGTGGCGCTCGACCCGAAGGGGGGCTGTTTCCGTTGCGAGCTCTACCCCGAGTACAAGGCTAACCGCCCCGCAACACCCGAGGACATCATCGCCTCGGTGCCCTACCTGCGCCGTCTGTTGCAGGCGATGCGCATCCCCATATATGAGATTCCGGGCTACGAGGCCGACGACGTGATCGGCACGCTCGCCCACCGCGCCTCGAGCGAGGGGTATGACGTCTATATGGTTACGCCCGACAAGGATTACGGCCAGCTGGTCGGCCCTCACCGCGCCATCTATAAGCAGAAGGGCGACGGTGTGGAGATCATCCGCGAGGAGCAGATACGTGAGAAGTACGGCATCGACGACCCCGTGCTGGTGCGCGACATCTTGGCCATCTGGGGCGATGCGTCGGACAACATTCCGGGTGTGCCGGGCATCGGCGAGAAGGGCGCCTGCAAGATAGTTGGCGAGTGGGGCGACGTGGAGACAATCCTCGCCAATGCGCAGAGTATCAAGGGCAAGCAGGGCGAGAAGATTCGCTCGTGGGGCGACAAATTGCTCCTCTCGAAGCGTCTGGCCTCGATCTGCACCGATGTGCCCGTTGAGTTCTCGGCCGAGGATCTGGAGGTGTGCGAGCCCAACTACGACGAGCTGCGCGCACTCTACACCGAGCTGGATTTCACCTCGTTCCTGCGCGAGATGCCGAGCCAAGCAGCTGCGCCCGTCGTGGCGGCAGAGCCCGAAGCGGCACAACGCCCCGCCAAGCGCAAGGCGGCGATGGATGGGCAGGGCGATCTGTTTGCGATGATGGCAACGCCCGAGCCGACGGCAACCACATCCGAGCCGACGGCAACCGTAGCTCCCACAACTCCCGCAGCGGAAGAGGAGGCGGAGCTGCCATTTGCGTCAATTAATGACACACCTCACGAATATCACCTCATAACGGAACTTACTGACCTGCAATCGCTTGTCGAGCGCATCAGCCGCTACGACGAATTCTGCTTCGACACCGAGACAACGGGTTTTGACCTCTACCGCGACCGCATCGTCGGTCTCTCACTGGCCGTAGAGCCGCACGAGGCGTGGTACGTCAGCTTCACGCCCGAGAACACAGCCGCCTTCGCCGAGGCGGTAAGGCCGCTATTCGAGGATGCCGACAAGCGCAAAATCGCGCAGAATATAAAGTTCGATATGATGGTGCTTGCGCGCTTGGGCATAAGCGTGCGCGGCGAGAAGATCGACACGATGATCCTGCACTATCTGCTCGACCCCGAGTCGCGCCACAATATGAACTTTTTGGCGGAGCGTTACCTGCGCTACACCCCCATTGCGATTGAGTCGCTAATCGGCAAGGGCGCACGCCAACTTACGATGGATCAGGTCGCTGTGGAGATTGTGAAGGAGTACGCCGCCGAGGATGCCGACATCACGCTCCAGCTCAAGGCCGTCCTCTGGCCGCAAGTCGTGGAGCAGGGTTTGGAGCAACTGTACCATACCATCGAGGAGCCGATGATTGACGTTCTGGCCGAGATGGAGCTCGCGGGCGTGAAGATCGACTCGCAGCAGCTGGCCGACTACGCCGTCGAGCTCAACCGCGAGCTCGCGGAGCTTGAGAGCGAGATTCGCACGCTGGCCGATGAGCCTGCGCTCAACATCAACTCGGCACGTCAGTTGGGCGAGGTGCTGTTCGGGAAGTTGCGCCTCGCGGAGAAGCCCAAGATGACCAAGACGCGCCAATACTCGACCGACGAGGAGTACCTGCAGACCTTCGCGGGCAAGCACCGCATCGTCGATCTGGTGCTGCGCTACCGAGGCGTGAAGAAGCTCATTTCGACCTACGTGGAGGCTCTGCCGCTGCTGGTGAATCCCATTTCGGGACGCATACACACCTCGTTCAATCAGGCAGTTACGGCTACGGGCCGACTCTCATCGACCAACCCCAACCTGCAAAACATACCCGTGCGCGACCAAATGGGCCGCCGTATCCGCGAGGCCTTCGTGCCCTCGGACGACGAGCACCTGCTGCTCTCGGCCGATTACAGTCAGGTCGAGCTCAGACTGATGGCGCACCTGAGTGGCGATCCATCGCTGATCGAGGCCTTCCGCGAGGGCGAGGACATCCACGCCGCTACAGCCGCCAAGCTCTTCCACAAGTCGATCGAGGAGGTTACATCGGAGGAGCGCCGCCGCGCCAAGACGGCCAACTTCGGTATTATATATGGTATCTCGGCCTTCGGACTGGCCCAGCGACTCGACATCCCGCGAGGCGAGGCGAGGGAACTGATCGAGGGTTACTTCGCCACCTACCCCAAGGTCAAAGAGTATATGGAGCGCGTGGTGGCCGACGCACGCGAGCGCGGATACGTTACGACGGTCTTTGGTCGCCGCCGTTTCCTGAACGATATTTCGTCGCGCAATGCTGTGGCGCGCGGCGTGGCCGAACGCAACGCCATCAACGCCCCGATTCAGGGCAGCGCGGCCGATATTATGAAGCTGGCGATGGTGGAGATCCTGCGCCGCTTCCGCGCGGAGGGCATTCGCTCGCGGATGATCCTGCAGGTGCACGACGAGGTTATTGTCGATATGCTCGTCGAGGAGCGCGAGGCCGTGGAGCGCATCGTCCGCGAAGCGATGGAGGGCGTGGCCGATCTGGCCGTTCCGCTCATCTCCGACGCCGGAGTGGGCAAAAACTGGTTAGAGGCGCATTAAAAGAGAAGTGGTAGTCAAAACAAAGGCTACCACTTTTTATATAACTTTAAGGTTTTCGTCAATGGAGCCGCCCTGCGGCGACCGAAGCCCCTGCCTGAGGCGGGGGTTTGGGAGTGGGTCAGAAACTGCAAATGCGGCCGAGGGCCGCAAGGTGGGCCGGCGGGAGCGGGGGGGCTGCCCGATAACGTGAGTACGTCGATAAGCAAAAAAAAGTGGTGCGATGTCTGGCAACATCCACCACCGTGTTAGGTTAGTTAGGTTAATGAGAATCGTGGGGCGCCTTCACAGGTTGGCCCTCACTTTGCTATCACAAAAGTAAGCGATTTTTTTCGATTTGCAAAACTTAAGCAACTTTTTTTCTTTTTTTTAGTAAAATTTCTGCTTTCAGATATTAAAAATTTTTAATTTCAACTTTCGTTTTGCTATCCCCTCTCTACTGTCCGACGGCCGTCGCTGGCGCATTATAGTTGTCAGCCATAGGATTTTGCGCCGCCTCGAGCAGGCCGTTGCAGTGGCGACTGCGGTAAATTGCGGGTGTTGTGCCGTATTGCTTTTTGAAAAGTTTTATAAAATGCGAAGTGTTGGGGAAGGTACACTCGATGCCGATCTCCGAAATCGACTTCGAGGTCGAGATCAGCAGCAGGCGCGACTGCATCAGTCGTTGGCGTATGAACCAGCGGTGAGGAGGCATAAAGAAGTGGCGCTTGAACTCCTTCTTGAACGACGTGAGCGAGCGATTGCTCTTCTCGGCCAGCCGCTCGATGGAGATGTCGTTGAAGATGTGCGAATAGACAATCTGCTCGAAATTGTCGCGCGAGGCATCGACATTGCTCAGCACCTTGCTCTTCAGGCAGCCGTCGCGTTGCGAGATGAGGAGGTAGATCAGCTCCGTCATCTTGATGTTCTCGGCCGTCTGGTCGTGCATAAAATTATCCTCCTGAAGATAGGTCGCGGCGTGGTTGAAGAAGCTACGCAGCGATGCGGGAGCCGCTTGGGCGACGTGGTTCAGGCGGCGGCACGAGTCGCACTGGTGGGAGTTGGTGATGTTGATCGAGAAGTTCATATTCAGGTTGAGCAGGATGCGTTGCAACTGCTCGGGCGAATAATAGACAACGATCTGCTCGAAAGGGCGTCCCTCGTCGAGAATCTCCTCGACGTAGTGGTTGCCTACGCCCATATAGAAGATCTCGCCCTTGTTGATGGTGTGGCGCGCGTCGCCATAGTAGATAAATTTTGTTCCTCGGACGAGATAGCCGATGGCACAACGGGTGAGCCGGAGTAGCTGAATGCCCGCATAATTGGCCTCGACGTACTTCACGATAGTCGGTTGACTATCATTCTGATTGTAGTTCATATAAATATAGTTTAGATGGTTTTTCCCTTGCACGGCATAGCAAAAGTATGGAGAAAATTACCGATTACAAGATAATCTTGAAAGAAATTACAACATTTTGCTGTAATTTTTTAATTTTGGGCCCTAATCTGGCATAGTAATCCAACATAAAGGCGCGATTTAGAGGAAAATTACAAAAAAAAGAGCACCCGCGGGTGCTCCTGTGTGTAAGACTATTGGGGCTTACGGTCTTAGGCCGCTACCGCCCTGCAGGGTGATGGTCTCGCCCGTAACGTACGACGCATCGTCCGAGGCGAGGAAGACGCAGACGCGGCCGATGTCCTGACGCGGGTCGGCGAAGCGTCCGAGCGGAATACCCTGAATGGTCTTCTGGAAGAGCTCGGGGTAGTTCTCCTTCCACTGCTGCAGGCTCTCGGTCATAGCCAGCGGGCATACGACATTCACCCTCACGCCATCGGGGCCCCACTCGGCGGCGGCCACGCGCGACATACCGCGAATACCCTCCTTGGCGGCGGCGTACGACGACTGTCCGAGCTTACCGAACAGACCTGCGCCCGATGCGAAGTTGATAACCGAGCCTCGGCTCTCTTTCAAATAGGGGAAGCACTCGCGCATATAGAAGAATGCGGCGTATAGGCCCGAGTAGATGGCCAGATCGAAATCCTCCTTCGTGTGCTCCACAAGGGGTGTTCCCGACTTTGACACCTGCGCGTTATTTACCAGCGTATTGATCTTGCCGAAGCGCTCGATGGTCTTCTCTACGACGTTCTTGATAGCCTCCTCGTTGGCGCCATCGGCTACGATGGGCAACACCTCGATGCCATACGCCTGCTCCAACTTCTCCTTTGCAGCTACGAGGCGCGACTCGGTGCGGCCCGTGATTACGAGGTTTGAACCCTCGGCGGCGAAAGCCTCCGCCAGACCATATCCGATGCCCTTGCCTCCGCCCGTGATGATTGTTACATTTCCTGAAAGTCGATTCATAATAACTCTATTTTAAGATGATTCTCTCTAAAGTATAGTTAGGTTTCTGCGCTACCGCAGGCCTACCTTGCGGTAGTACAATATTATATATAAAAAGTGTACCTATTCACTCCCAAAGTTAGCAAAATAATCGCAGATTGTATCATTTGCCGAAAAAATCGCCCTCGCACGCCGCAAAACCGATAAAATTCGTAACTTTGAAAGAATGATTAACCCCACAATGGCCTGCTTATGGAACTCACCCTATTAGATTATATCATCTTCTTCCTCTTCATCGGAGGCGTTACGCTCTTCGGCTGCAGCTTCTATCGCCGCAGCCGCCGCAGCGCCGAGGCCTTCACCGCCGCCGAGGGACAGCTCCCCGCGTGGGTTGTCGGAATGTCGATCTTCGCAACATTCGTCAGCAGCATCTCGTTCCTCGGACTCCCGGGCGGCTCGTACGCGGGCAATTGGAATCAGCTGGTATTCAGCCTCTCCATACCCTTCGCGACGTGGCTCGCCGCCAAGGTCTTCATCCCGCTCTACCGCAGCCTTAACAGCGTCTCGGCCTACCATTATCTCGAACTGAAGTTCGGCTACTGGGCCCGCGCCTACGTTGCCATCTGCTACCTGCTGACGCAGCTCGCCCGCGTGGGCTCGATCTTGCTACTGCTGGCTATCCCCATCAATACGATGTTCGGCTGGGACATCGGCACGATCATCGTCGCAACAGGCCTGCTGACACTCATTTACTCGCTCGTGGGCGGAATCTCGGCCGTAATGTGGACCGATGCCGTGCAGGGTGTAATCCTCATCGTGGGTGCTGTCGTCTGCGCCGTGCTGCTGACCGTGGGTATGCCCGAGGGCCCCGCCCAGCTCTTCGAGATCGCGGCCGCGCACAATAAATTCTCGCTCGGCAGCCTCTCGCTCTCGCTGCGGGAGCCGACGCTGTGGGTGGTATTTGTCTATGGACTTCTGACCAATATGCAGAACTACGGCATCGACCAGAACTATATCCAGCGCTATATGACGGCCCGATCGACGGCCGAGGCAGTGCGCTCGACGCTCTTTGGTAGTCTGCTCTATATCCCTGTGTCATTGATATTTGTATATATAGGAACGGCTCTGTTTGCCTACTACACGGCTCAGCCCGATCTGCTCCCCGAGGGCGTTCAGGGCGATAAGGTCTTCCCATACTATATCGTTCACGGCCTGCCGACGGGCCTCACGGGATTGGTCATCGCCTCGCTCTTTGCGGCGGGTATGAGTACCATCTCGACGAGCATCAACTCGGCCGCTACCATCGTGCTGACCGACTTCTATAAGAAATTCCATCGCGGGCCATCGTCGCCACGCCGCGAGATGGCTGTGCTGTATGGCGCCTCGGCTGCGGTCGGAGGCATAGGTGTTGTGGTCGGACTTATGATGATGCAGATCGACGGGGTGCTCGATGCGTGGTGGAAATTGGCCTCGATCTTCAGCGGCGGTATGTTAGGCCTGTTCCTGCTGGGACTCGTCTGCCATAAGGTGAAGCGCACAAATGCCGTCATCGCCGTCGCCGCAGGCCTCGCCGTTATCGCGTGGATGAGCTTCTGGGCCCCGCTCCACACCTACCTTACGATCGTCCTCGGCACCACCGCCATCTTCCTCACGGGCTTTATCCTAACGAAAGTGAGCAAGTAGAGCCTAATAGACGAAAGGTGTAGAGTACCGCCCTCCTGATGGTGTTTCTGTTGTGGGGATGAGGCGTATTTCGGCCGATATGAGGCTGTATCGAGTGCTGAAATCGGGGTAAGAAGCGAAAAATATCGAAATTTTGCATTTTTTTTGTATAAAAATTTGCAGAGTCCATTTTTTGCCGTATATTTGCATCATCAAAACAAAGGGTGGATTCATCTAAGGGCTAGGATACATGCCTCTCACGCATGACATAGGGGTTCGAATCCCCTATCCACTACAAAGAAGGCGATGCAAGGAACTGATAATCAGAAACTTACATCGCTTTTTCTTTTTCTGCCACCCAAAAATTCACCCAAAAGCGGTATTTATACCACAGCCGAGAAAATCCGGCTCGATGCAATCAAGTGTTTTGTTGCAGAGGTTGAGGCAAAATAATAAGGGGTATCAGGCATTGACACCCCTTATTTAGAAACAAAATAATTTACGCCTGCTTTTTGTAGGTGAGGGCTGCGAGGAGATTGAAGATAAGGGCAAAAACTCCGAGTGCAACAAAGTTTGTCCACAATTCGGCAATGGTTGTACCCTTCAAATATACCGAGCGGAGAACCTCTACGAAGTAGCGTGGAGGCAATATCAGCGTGAAGCGTTGCGCCCACACTGGCATTGAATCAATAGGCGTAAGCAGTCCACTCATCAACATAAAGGTCATAATAAAGAAGAACATAACAAACATTGTCTGTTGCATCGTCTCCGAGAAATTGGCGATGGTCAGGCTGAAGCCCGAAATCGTAAGGATAAAGAGCAACGCTCCGAAATATATTGCTCCGATAGAGCCTACGGGAACAAGGCCATAGACCAATCGTGCCACAAGCATCGCCACCGTCACGACAAACAATCCTATAATCCAATACGGCACAAGTTTCGAGAGGATAAACATAAAACGTGAAATCGGAGTTACATTTATCTGTTCAATCGTGCCACTCTCCTTCTCGCCCACGATACTCAACGCTGGCAGGAAACCGCAAATCAATATAAAGAGAATAATCATCAGCGCGGGAATCATATAGTGGCGGTAGTTGAGCGTTGGGTTGTAACGATTCTCTATAGTCACTAACTCCGACAACTTCGCTGGGCTCTTCTCGCCACGCAGTTCGGTCAAAGTACGGGCGATGGTCTGCACAACGTACTGCATACCCATACCGCCCTTTGTAGCATTGACGGCGTTGGCCGTGATGCTGATACGCTCGGGCGTAGCGACAGCCATATCACGCTCAAAGTTGTCGGGTATCTGAACAATAACATCCACCGCACCCTGCTCCAAAGCCTCCATAGCAAGTGGGTATTCGGCCGAAGTCTGGGCAAGTGTAAGATACTCCGAGGCGTTGATATGAGAGGCTATGCGGCGCGATGTGGTTGAGCGGTCAAGGTCAACCAATGCGATATTGACATTACGCACATCCATAGTCATAATGAGCGGCATAAGCAACATCACGAGTATCGGGAAGGCTATAATGAGCCGAGGCAGAAACGAGTTGCGACGTATCTGCAAAAACTCCTTCTGAACAAGTACGATAAATGCTCTCATAGTTACTCCAATTTATCGTTAAACTTTTTGAGTGAAACGCCGAGAATAGCCACCGTCATACCGAGCAGAATCACGCAATTCTTCCATACTGCAACGATAGGCAGACCCTGAATCATCATCTTTCGCACCGCATCAATATACCACCTCGCAGGAACGATATTCGACACCACTTGGAAGAATTTAGGCAGATTCTCAATCGGGAACAGCATACCCGACAGCATCAGTATCGGCATCATCATCACCATAGCCGAGATAAGCAACGCTGCCATCTGCGTCGAGGCGATGGTCGAGACCAAAAGTCCGAGCGAGAGCGACAATGCCAAATAGAGTAGCGAGAGTGAAAATATACCTCCGACACCTCCCGTCATCGGCACCTCAAGCAGATAGCGTGCAAGGAGCAGGATGGTGATGAGTACCACACAAGAGATGGCGAAGTAGGGAATCATCTTGGCAAAGATAATCTTCACGGGGCGCACGGGCGAGACAAGTAGCACCTCCATCGTGCCAACCTCCTTCTCGCGCACAATCGACACCGAGGTCATCATCGCGCAGACAAGAATAAAAATCAGTCCCATAATGCCTGGTACAAAGTTGTAGGACGAGCGCATCTGCGGGTTGAATAACATTCGCGTCTCAAACATCGCCTGCTGTGAGGCCGAGCCGAGCAGGATATTTTGCAGATATGCCGTTGCCGAGCCTGCGGTATTGACATTCGAGGCATCGACAATGAGTTGGACGATAGGCTTTGTCGCTACGCCCGCAGCCGTTTGCTCGGCGCGACGGTCATAGTCCGAGGCAAAGACCACCACCGCACCCGCCTTACCCGAGCGCAAAAAATGATCTATCTCATCTTGCGCGATATAACCCTTAAAGGTAAAGTATTCGTTCTGCGAGAGTCGCTCAACGGCATCACGCACTCCATCGGTGCGCTCCGAAGCAACAACCGCTACATTGATATTATTCACCTCAGTGGAGATGGCAAAGCCAAAGAGGGTCATTAGCATTACGGGGATAAGCATAACGACCAACATCGTACGCTTATCGCGGAGTATATGCAACGACTCCTTTTTTACGAATGAACCAAAGTTCTGTTTCATAGCCTTACTCTCCTCTCTGTGCGCCACGAGCCAGCGTGCGGAACACCTCGTCCATCGACTCCGCGGCAAATTGTTGTTTCAGACGGGCGGGAGTGTCGAGTGCCCGCACCTCGCCATCGACCATAATCGAGACGCGCGAGCAGTACTCCGCCTCGTCCATATAGTGTGTGGTGACGAAGATGGTCGTACCACCCTCGGCAGCCTCATATATCATCTCCCAAAACTGACGGCGCGTTACGGGGTCAACGCCTCCCGTCGGCTCGTCTAAAAAGACCACCTCAGGGCGGTGTATCGTGGCAATGGCAAACGATAGTTTCTGCTTCCAGCCGAGTGGCAATGAGCCAACCAGAGTGTTACGCTCCGACGAGAAATTCAGACGTTCGAGCAACTCCGTGGCACGCTCCTCGGTCTGCTTTGCCGACAGTCCGTAGATACCTGCAAACAGATGCATATTCTCCCACACCGTAAGGTCGTTGTAGAGCGAAAAACGCTGACTCATATAGCCTATATGGCGTTTAATCTGCTCACCCTCGCGCATCACATCGTAGCCCGCCACCGTGCCGCTGCCCGATGTGGGATAACTCAAGCCACAGAGCATACGCATAGCAGTTGTCTTGCCTGCTCCGTTTGCTCCGAGGAAACCGAAAATCTCGCCTCGGCACACATCAAACGAGATTCGGTCAACGGCAGTAAAGTCGCCAAATCGCTTGGTAAGGTCGCGTACCGAAATTACTATGTCGTTCATCTTCTCATCAGTTTTATAAACATATCTTCGATTGTCGGCTCTGCACTTACAATCTCCACACCCTCCACATCGGCAAGCGCCGCCTTAAATCTCTCCTTGTCAAAGCCTTCTGCTGCAACCAAATGGTGCTTTTCACCAAAAGGATAACAATCCTCCACGCCCTCCATCTTACGCGCTCTTTCGAGCAGGGCAAACATATTCTTGGCACTAATGCCGTAGAGTGGCTTATCGAATCCTCGCACAATTCCCTCGGGCGTGTCGATACTCAAAATCCGCCCCTCGTTGCAGAGGGCGATGCGGTCGCAACGGCTCGCCTCGTCCATATATGGTGTAGATACGAGAATTGTTATTCCACGCTGCTTCAAATTGGCAAGCATATCCCAAAATTCGCTACGCGAAACGGCATCAACACCCGTTGTCGGCTCGTCCAAGAACAATACGCTTGGGCGATGAATCAAGGCACACGAGAGGGCAAGTTTCTGCTTCATACCGCCCGAAAGTTTGCCTGCTCGGCGGGTGCGGAATGGTTCTATCTGCTTGTAAATAGGCGCAATAAGGTCATACGACTCCTCGACCGAAACGCCAAACAGAGCCGCAAAGAATTGCAGATTCTCCTCGACCGACAAATCGGGGTAGAGCGAGAAACGACCCGGCATATAACCTACACGCTGTCGGATGGCAAGGTAATCTCTCTTTATATCACATCCATCGACCGTGGCACTGCCCTCGTCGGGATTAATGAGTGTCGTCAGCAGGCGAAACAGCGTAGTCTTACCCGCCCCATCAGGGCCGATAAGTCCGAACAATTCGCCTCGCTCTACCGAAAACGACACGCCATCGAGTGCCCGCACCTTGCCGTAACTCTTCGAGAGGTTATGTATCTCGATTGCTCTCATACTACAAAATAACTTCGCCCGCCAAGCCTATCTTCAAGCGGCCATCATTCTCAACGGCAATCTTCACGGCATATACCAAGTTGGCGCGAGAATCCTTTGTCTGAATTGTTTTGGGCGTGAACTCACTTTCGGACGAAATCCACGCAACACGACCCGTGTAGTCATATCGCTCCTCACCGCCAAAGTCGGCAACCACCTTCACCTCGTCGCCTAACTTGATATTGGCAAGTTGGTCGGAGGTAAAGTAGGCACGCAGATAGATATTCTGAAGGTCGGCAATCTTCATCAGAGGCTTACCCACCGATGCCAACTCGCCAGCCTCGGCATACTTAACCAATACGGTACCACCGACGGGCGAAAGGATACGACACTTTGAGATGCGGTCATCAAGGGCGGCAATCTGCGCCTCCAAAGCCACGGAGTTGTCGTTGATGGTAGAGGTATTTTTATCCAGCGTTGAGAGCGTGGCCTCCAACTGCCCCTCCAGTATTTTTATCTGCGCCTCGATGTCGTCTTTCTGCTTCTGTGTAGCCGCGCCATCACTGAGCATATTTTCCACGCGACGAAGTTCGCTCTTCTGCTTTACGATCTGCTCACGCAACGAGGCCACCTGCTTCTTCACATCGGGGCGAGAGGTGAGCAATGCCGACTGTTGCGCCAGAAGTTGTTTGCGCTGCAGATGAAGTTGCAGGCTATCAATCGTGCCTACCGCCTGGTTGGCCACAATTGTCATACCCTCCTCTATATCAAAGTTAAGAATTCGACCCGTAGCCTCCGATGATACAACCACCTCCGTGGCTTCAAATGTGCCTTGTGCGTCAAACTCCGCCTCCTTGCTGCACGCGATGGCGAGCAGAGACACAGCGATATATAATACCTTTTTCATATTCTATTGATTTAATGTTGTTTTCAATCTGTATGTTGCCTGCAAAAGTTCTATTTCGTGAGTGCTGCGTGCAAGTGTAGCCGCCGTCTCATCGGAAATTTTTCGCAATAGGTCGGTGGCGTCAATCACCCCATTTTTTAATTGCGACTCTGCCGCCATACGCACCCTGCGGCGCAACTCCACGATACGTGAATCATCCGTGATGGCTTGACGCAGGCGAGCAATCTCGCCATCGTCCTGCGTAGTCTGCAACTGAGTATTAAAGAGGAACACATCGCGCTGAACGGCAATCTGTTTTTCGGCAGCATTGAGTTTTTCGAGATTATTTCGCTTGGTGTAAAACGCACCTATATTCCACGACATACGAACGCCGACAATGGCATTGGGTGTCCACGCAGAGGATACCATACTCTTGAACATATCCAATCCCGGGTAGCCATAGTAACCTTGTGCAAAGGCCGAGAAGCGGGGCATAAGCGACGCATTTATAGCCTTACGCTGCGCCTCCAATTTACTCTCCTGAGCCTCGAAGAGAGCCAATTCGGGTCGGGCAGAGGTGCGGGATTGGAGTTGTGGCATTGCTGGGCGTTCCAAATTCTTGTTTGCGAGTGGTTGCCCGATAAATATCTCCAACATACGGCGATAACTTGCACGTGATGATTCCACCTGTACGAGAGTCTGACGAGCAGTAAGTAACTCAGCCTCCACCGCATCAACATCGGCCTGCATAGCAACACCATTTTTATAATATGTTTGCAAACGTGCGAGATTGCTCGCAAGTACCTCAATCAGAGCCTCGGTCTGCGCCTTACGCTCATCGAGCAACAAAATACCGAAGTAGAGATTATCCACCCTCGACTGCAAGTCGTAGAGCGATACATCCACTCGACTGCGCTGCTCCTCGGCCTCCGCTTCGGCAATGGCTTTGTCGGCCTTCGATTTTCCGCCATCCCAAATGTGTTGCGACACATCAACCGTAATCTTATATTGGTCACGACTGATGCCTGCCATCTCAATGCCGTTGGCCTGCAAAATCGTATTGAAGGCCTCGGGGTAAGTGGGTGTAGCCGATTGATATGTAGCCTGCCCCGACAGTGTAACTTGCGGAATCCACGCACGGGCCGCATTGGAGAGATTGTACTGCTCGGTCTGTGCGATTAGGTCGTACTGCCTGATTTCGGGGTAGTGCTCCCGAGCCAAGTGACGACACTCCTCGAGCGACTGACCACTCGAAGCGGCAGTACAAACCACGGCAAATAGTGTTAGAAAAAACTGTTTCATATCTTACTGCTTTTTGATTCTTCGTAAAATCGTTTCGATGTTCTCGGCCTTGCGCTCTGCGAGAAATCGCTCGCGGTTGGCCATCAACTCTCCCATTAGCGGCTCCATAAATGGATAGGCAAGAAAGGTGAAGATATTGAGCGACATAATGCTGATAAACAGCATCTTGATATCAACTCTTTCGATTTCGCCACGCTCTGCCGAGCGGTCGATTTCCGACTGCAGACCGCGATATACATTATCAATAATAGCACCTACGCGTTTGTATAATACATTGTAACGCTCGGGTCGTGAGATAATCTCGTTGATGACGAATCGTGGCAATAGCGGGTTCTGTGCAACAAAGTCAAAGTGCGCCTCAATGCCACCCTTGATGCGCTCAACAATCGGCAACGACGGGTCGCCCATTATGGCAAACATTGAGTGTGACATAGTTTCGAACTTCTCATCCACGATGCGCTCGAAAAGTTGCTCCTTGGTGCGGAAATAGTAGTGTAACATAGCGTGCGTTACGCCCGCCGCCTGCGCTATCGAGGTGGTACGGGCACCATCATAACCCCTGGTCAAGAACTCCTGCTCCGCCGCCGCAAGTATCTGTTGCTCTTTGCTTTGTTTCTCTTGATTATCCATATATTCCGAAGTTCAACAAATATGTTTAACAAAATTGTTAATACAAAAGTAAATAAAATTTCTCCTTTTACAAACTCTTTTATCAATTTTCGAATAACTCTTTGATATAACCGAATACAGAAAACGGCAGTCGCAATTAAGTGGCTGCCGATATTTTTGAATATACCCGAAGATTGAATACACTATTTACCGTCAAACGCTGCATCGATAGCATCAATCACCCTATCCTTACCCTTGCTATGCAATTGGACATACGGTTGCATCGCCTTAAGATCGGAGTGGGACGTGAGCGGAGCGTTGAAAGGCTTTCACGCAGCGTCCGCTCAACAAAAAAAGGATGCCCAAGCGGGCATCCTTTATATATAATGTATGTAGGCCATTACAACTCCTTCACGCGGATGTTGCGGTAGCGCAGGCCCTCGCCGTGGCCGAGAAGGCCGATGTGGCCCTTCTTGTTGAATAGGCCGGGGTGGTTGAGCTTATCAACCGTGTAGGGGTTCTTGTCGCTGCCGTCGGGTGCTACGTTGTGGCCGCGGGTTGCAGTGCGGATGTTGCCATCGACAATCACAACGCCATCAACCGTAACGGTGATGCGGTCGCCCTTGACGCGGATCTCCTCCTCGTGCCACTCGCCCAGCGGGCCCCACTTGATACGCTTGGCGGGGATGATGCCATACACCGAGCCGTGTACCTGATACTCGCGCAGGTTCTTGTAGATGGGCGAGTCGTGGTGCAGCACCTGAATCTCCATACCGTGGTATGCTGCATCGACACCCATCGGGGTGCGGATACCGATACCGTTGTTCACACCGTCGCGCTCGAAGCAGAACTCAAAGCGCAGAACGAAGTCCGAGTACTCCTTCTTGGTGTAGAGGTTGCCCGTAGTGCCATAGGCGGCCGTAACGTACATCGAGCCGTTGATGGGCTGGTAGGCCTCGACGTTGCCCGTCCAAGCATCCATATTCTGGCCATCGAACAACATCACAAAACCCTCCTTCTGCTCCTCGGCAGAGAGTGTGGTCAGGATCGACTTCGAGCCGCTCTCCTTATTCTCGTTGATAAAATTCTCGATGTCCTTGCGCTTATACACAGCGTCGCCATCGTTCACCGTAGCGGCAACCTTCTCCAGCAGGGCCTTAACCTCGGCCGAGTAGAACTCGGGGTGCTTGGTGGCGATCTCCAGAACGGTGTTGGCAGCGGCCTGAGCCGTAGCCTCGGCATCCATATACTGTGCGGCGAGCATCATCGCGGGATAGGTCTGCGTGGGTGAGAGGGCGCTCAGGGCGCGATTCTTCAGCGCGGTAGAGGGGTTGGTCTCCAATGCGCGGCGCAGATTCATATACTTCTGATCGTTGCTCAGCGTGGTCGATGCGGTGGTCAGAGCGATGTAGCGAGCTACGGCCTCATCCTTGAGTGCGGGCTGTGCAGCAGCCTCCAGAAGGGTGGGCAGAACGCTGTCGTCGTTGAGAGCGCACAGGCCTGCGAAAGCCGACTTCTGTGCATCGCCCGTCGATGACTTATAGCCCTCGACGATGGGAGCTACGGCCTCCTTCGCGCCGGTAGCGGCGAGGATGGGATAGTAGATGTGCTTCTTGGCACCGGCCTTGGCCATACGCTCCTGAATCATAGCGGCCTGCTCGGTAGCCGATTTGAGCTGGATAGCCTTCAGGATAGCATCACCCATAGGCTTGCCCTGCTCGAAGAGATTGCACAGCGCCGAGAAGTTGGCCTCAACGGCGTTGGTCGTAAGGGCGGGGATGGCCGAATCGTCGCCACCGTTATCAACCCATACGAGCACCTTCGATGCTGCGGCGGGGATGCGGCGTGTGGTCAGCACCTGCTTTGAGATGGCGCGCGCGTGAGAGTTGGTATCCATCACGCGAACCAGCTCCTCTCCAATCGAGCCGTTGAATGAGAGCAGACCTGCAACCAGAGCCTCATCTACGGTCTTGTTATCCTTGCCATTCACGGTGCGGTCGATCAGCGCCTTCAGCGCTACGTCGCCACCCATCTTCGATGCGGCAGCGATAGCGGCAACGGCCACATCGTCGTTTGCCGAGCCAACGTACGAGGCAACAGCCGCAACCTGCTCGGCGGCGTGGTTGGCACCGAGCCAATTCAGAATATCAACCGTCTGCGAAGCGTCGGCCTTGTCGTTGAGCTGAGCGGCAACGGTAGCGTAGGTTGCATCGTTGGCAAACTGCTCGGCAACGCGCATAGCGCCATAGCGGAACTCGTGGCAGTCGCCCTTGATAGCCTTAACGACCAGAGGCATAATAGCCTCGCCCTTGATCTGCGCCAGCAGTTCCAGACCTGCGATGCGCACGTTGGGCTTCTCGACCTTGAGCAGCTGCTTGGCAGCCTTCTCAACGGCCTTCTCATCGTGCTTGAGAAGATGGCCGCTCAACAGACGCAGGTATGAGCCGTAGGCGTTGGTTGATTCGTAGGTGTAGCCTACCTCCTTGGCAGCAGCGGCCAGCACCTTCGCTGAGTCGTGGCCACCCCAAGCACCCAGAGCGGTGTAGATCTGAGTCTTGAGCTCGGGCGTTGCGTCATTTAGCCACTCGATAAGGATAGGCTCGCCACCGTGGAAGTGGCTCTTGTACGATGCGATCTGCGCCAACAGCACCTTGCTGATGCCATTCTCGGCCTGCTCGGCCATCAGGTGCTCGACAGCGTGGTCCGTACCCTTAACCGATGCCAATGCGCGAGCGGCAAAGGGAGCCATATACTGATCCTTGAGATGCTCGGCAAAGAAGTGTGCATCGTCAGCCGTAGCACAAATCTGCAGGGCGGTCATAAGGAATGCCTTGTTGGGGTTGTTGGTGGTCTTGGCGATAGCGGCCTTCAGTCCCGCACGAACGCCATCGCGCTGGGCGGCGCCATCCTTCGAGACGTACGAAGCTACGCCATTTACGGCATACTCGACGGGCGAGTTGTTCACGCCCTCGGCCATAGGCTCGAGCATAAGAGCCAACATCTCGATACCCTCGGCACCCGTTGCGGCAAGCTCGGCCATCGTCTGATTATAAATCTGCTGAGTCTGGGCGGGCATCTGTGCCAACGCATCCGAGATGATGGTCGAGGTGGCACGGTTGCGCGCATCCTGTGCATTAACGGAGGCCAAAGGCAGAACCATCAATGCAAACAATATGAATAGTCTTTTCATCGTTTTCACTCTTTTTACGGGTTAATTAAAATGTCCAAGGTGCGCGCATAGGCTGATCGATCAGGGCGTTGGCCGCGTCGTCATTGATAAACTGCAACTTGACGGGATCGAACTCCAGCGTGCGGTTCAGGCGCAGAGCGCAGAGGCCCATATTGACGATCGTAGCCGAACGGAATCCATTGATCTCGTTCAAGGCGAACTTCTCGCGCGAGTGGATACACTTGATAAAGTCGGTATTCTGCGGCTCGGGATCGGGAAGCTCCGAGAGCAGATCCATAATGTTGTGTGCGGGCTGACCGTTCAGCTCGCAACGGAAACCCTGATAGAGCTTGCCCTTGGGGCCCTCGATGTAGGGAGCGGTGGGATCGCCGTGCTGCTCACCCTGAAGGATGATCTGGCAGCCATCCTCGTAGGTATAGACAATCTTGCGCCACGTTCCGATAGCATCCCAGTGCTGCTCGGGAGCATCGACCTCAACCTTCACGGGCGAGGTGCCGTCCTTACCCAAGATGTACTGCACGGGGTCGATATAGTGCTGGCCCATATCGCCCAGACCGCCACCGTCGTAGTCCCAATAGCCACGGAAGGTCTGATGGGTACGGTGTACGTTGTAAGGTTTGTAGGGTGCGGGGCCGAGCCAGAGGTCGTAATCGAGGTTCTTCGGGATGGGCTGCTCGACCAGATTCTCCTTACCTACCCAGAAGAACTTCCAGTTAAAGCCCGTATAGCCCGAGATGGTAACCTTCAAAGGCCAACCCAGAAGACCACTATCGACCAGCTTCTTCAGCGGCTGCACCGTTGTGCCCAGACCGTAGAACGTATCCTTGAAACGGAACCAAGTGTTGAGGCGGAAGATGCGGCCATTCTGACGTACGGCCTCCATCACGCGCTTACCCTCGCCGATGGTGCGTGTCATAGGCTTCTCGCACCAGATATCCTTGCCCGCCTTGGCAGCCTCGACAGCCATCAGCGCGTGCCAATGGGGAGGTGTGGCGATGTGAACTACATCGACGTTGGGGTCGAGGATCAGATCGCGGTAGAGGTGGTAGCCCTTGACGGTCTGGCCCAGACGCTCCTTCGAGAGGCGCACGCCCTTCTCCAGATGCACGTCATCGACGTCGCAAACAGCCACCAGACGGCACTTCTCGTCGCTCGAGAAGTGGTTCTCGCTGAATCCGATGCCGCCCATACCGATGATACCCTTGGTCAATTGGTCGTTGGGAGCGATGTGTCCCTCACCTCCGAGTACACGGCGCGGAATGATGGTCAGCGCGGCCAGTCCACCCAGAGATTTTAGAAATTCTTTTCTGTTGATTGCCATAATTTGAGTATTTTATGTTAGTTGTTCTCAGTTTAGGTTTTTGGTTGTTCTCCCGTTGTTGTCTCTTTTCAGAGGAATTTTGTGCCGTAAAGTTACGCGATAAATTCCGAACGGCAAAATTATTATACTAAAGTATAATGATTAAATTATTGCATCGGGTGAAATGGGAGGGTTTACGTTCTTTGTTGCAGAAATTATTTTCCTTGTCTTTATGAACACCTTCCCTTATGTAGAGGAGTAAAAAACCGCACTGCAGAATTTGCGGAAAAAGGGCGGCGCGTCGGCGGAGGGTTAAAAAATGGAGACCTTTTGATTGCTTCAAAAGTGCGTAGCATCCATTTTACCGACGCCGACGCGCCGACCCCGCAAATTGTGCCTTGCGGCCTTTTTGTGCAACTTTTTCGGAAAAAGTTGCGTGAAAAATAATTTGGTATCAGCAAGCTATTTTCGACAAAGGTAGATTCCAATCATTTTCACATAGACGCTACTGCAGTATCAGCAAAGCAAAACGATGTGAAAATGTGGAATGACGTATTTATTAATTCTGCATTTTGAATTTTGAATTTTGCATTTCTCACCGAGAGTCGCTATCTTTGTTAAGTTAGGCGAGAATTACCGAAAAATATAAATAAAACCTATACAAAATGAAAGATCTATTTAGCGTAAAAGGAAAAGTTATCGTGATCACGGGTGCTACGGGCATTCTCGGATCGTCGATGGTTGAGCACTTTGCCGACGAGGGTGCGAGCGTCGTAATCTTGGGCCGCAACCGCGAGGCGGGCGAGCGTCTGGAGCGTGAGGCACGCGAGGCAGGCGGCGAGGCTATCTTCTTGGAGTGCAACGTGTTGTGCAAGGAGTCGCTGGAGCGTTGCTACGAGGCTATTATGGAAAAATATGGTCGCATCGACGTTCTGATCAACGGCGCGGGCGGCAATCAGGCGGCGGCCACCGTTCCGCCCGACAAGACCATCTTCGATCTGGACATCGAGGCTGTGCGCGGCGTTGTGGAGCTCAACCTCTTCGGTACGATTCTGCCCACGATGATCTTCGTGAAGGCTATGGTGGAGCAGGGCGGCGGCTCGATCATCAACATCGCCTCGGAGGCGGCGCTGCGTCCTTTGACGCGCGTGGCAGGCTATGGCGTGGCGAAGGCGGCCGTGATAAACTGGACGAAGTATATGTGCGGCGAGTTGGCGATGAAGTTTGGCGAGGGATTCCGCGTGAATGCCGTTGCGCCGGGCTTCCTGCTGACCAACCAGAACCGCGACCTGCTGACCAACCCCGACGGCTCGCTCACACCGCGTGCCGAGACCATCATCGCACACACGCCCTTCAAGCGCTTCGGCGAGCCCGAGGAGCTGCTCGGCACGTTGCAGTGGCTGGCTTCGGATGCCTCGAAGTTCGTTACGGGTACGCTGACCGTCGTGGATGGCGGCTTTGACGCATTTTCAATCTAAATTCCCCGAAAATTATGATATTGTGTACTCAATCTTGGCGTTGGTACGGGCCCTCGGATCCCGTCACGCTGAGCAACATACGTCAGGCAGGTGCTACGGACATCGTTCACGCCCTGCACCACATCCCCAATGGCGAGGTGTGGCCCGTGGAGGAGATTCGCTCTCGACAGCAGATGGTGGCCGAGGCAGGCCTACGGTGGAGCGTCGTGGAGAGCGTTCCCGTTCACGAGCATATCAAGACGCAGGAGGGTGATTATCAGCGCTATATCGACAACTACAAACAGTCGATTCGCAACCTCGCCGAGTGCGGCATCCACTGCATCACCTACAACTTTATGCCCGTGCTGGATTGGACTCGCACCGACCTTTCGTTCGAGGTGGAGGATGGCTCGCGTGCGCTGCGTTTCGAGCGTGCGGCATTTGTGGCCTTCGACCTCTTCATCCTCAAGCGCCCGGGTGCCGAGGCCGAATACTCGGCCGAGGAGCAGGCCAAGGCGAAGGCCCGTTATGACGAGATGACGGCCGAGGAGCGCGAGCGTCTGACGCGCAATATGATTGCCGGTCTGCCCGGCTCGGAGGAGAGCTTCACGGTGGAGCAGTTCCAGCAGGCGCTGGATCGCTACAAGGATATTGATGCCGAGCAGCTGCGCCAGAATCTGATCTACTTCCTCAGCGAGGTGTGCCCCGTAGCCGACGAGTGTGGATCGGAGATGGTCATCCACCCCGACGATCCCCCCTACCCGATTCTGGGGCTGCCGCGCATAATGTCAACGGCCGAGGATTTCCGCCGTCTGGTGGAGGCTGTGCCCAACCGCTCGAACGGCTTGTGCCTCTGCACGGGTTCGTTTGGCGTGAGGGGCGACAACGACCTTCCGGCGATGATGCGCGAGTTTGGCGAGAGGGTGGGCTTCGTTCACCTGCGCTCGACACGCCGCGACGAGGAGGGTAACTTTCAGGAGGATAACCACTTGGAGGGCGACGTGCCGATGTGGGATGTGATGTACGCCCTGCTCGAGATTCAGCAGCGCTACGGCCGCTCGATACCGATGCGCCCCGACCACGGACACCAGATGTGCGACGATCTGGAGCGCCGCTCGAACCCCGGATATTCGTGCTACGGACGTATGCGCGGTCTGGCCGAGCTGCGCGGTCTGGAGATGGGTATTGCCCGCGCGTTGTTTGCCGAGGAGAAGAAATAGCGTATGGATTAGGCCATTTCAGACATTTTATATATTTTTGCTCGCACGAAAACTAATAACACAAACTTATGATAAAGAAAATCTTTGTAGGCGCGCTGATGTGCCTCTCGTTCCTCACGGCACAGGCCGATGAGGGTATGTGGTTGCCGAGCCTGATCGGCTCACGCATCAAGGATATGCGAAGCAAGGGCTTCAAGCTCACCGCTGAGGATATCTATTCGGTAAACAAGGCTTCGCTCAAGGATGCCGTTGTGCAGTTCGGCGGCGGATGTACGGGCGAGTTCCTCTCGGCCGAGGGATTGCTCCTCACGAACCACCACTGCGGCTACGGCTCAATCCAGAGCCTCTCGTCCGTAGAGCACGACTACCTCACGCACGGCTACTGGGCTCACGCGCGTGGCGAGGAGCTGCCCGTACCGGGACTAACGGTCAGCCTGCTGGTTAAGATGGAGGAGGTTACCGACCGCATCGCCGCAGGCGAGAAGGCCGAGGATATCATCGCCGAGGCCGTAAAGGAGGGCAAGGGCTACCGCGCATCGGTCGAGCAGATGTACTACGGCAACCAGCAGTTCCTCTTCGTCTATCAGACCTACCGCGACGTGCGACTGGTGGGTACGCCCCCCTCGTCGATCGGTAAGTTCGGCGGCGAGACCGACAACTGGATCTGGCCCCGCCACACGGGCGACTTCTCGATCTGGCGCGTATATGCCGACCAGAACAACGAGCCTGCCGCCTACTCGAAGGATAACAAGCCCTACCAGCCCAAGCGCCACTTCACCGTATCGACCAAGGGTGTCGATGAGGGCGACTTCACGATGATCTACGGCTTCCCGGGCAACACGCAGGAGTACGTCATCTCGGACGCTGTGGAGTATGTGGCCGAGGTTTCCGACCCGATGAAGATTGCGCTTCGCACGCAGCGTCTGGACATCATCGCTGCCGAGCAGGCCAAGAGCGCCGAGGTGCGCATCGCCTACGCCGCCATCTATTCGGGCATCGCCAATGCGTGGAAGAAGTGGCAGGGTGAGGTGCTGGGCCTCAACCGCTTGGGTACGGTGGCAAAGAAGCAGGCCTACGAGCGCGAGTTCGAGAAGTGGGCCGCCACGAAGCCCGAGTACGCTTCGCTGATGAGCGATATGCACAAGGCCTATGCGGAGGTTATTCCCGAGTACTATATGCGCGAGCTCTTCACCGAGTCGATCGCCACGATCAACGCCTACACGTTTGCCCGTTCGCTCTACGCATCGGTTTTGCGTGCCGAGGCCGAGGGCAAGACCTTCGACGTGGAGACCGCTCACCAGAACTTCCTCAAGACCTACAACCAGACCATCGATCAGGCCATCGCACGCCGTATGGTTGCCGAGTTCTGCGACCGCGTAGCGCCCGAGCGTATGCCCGCCGACCTGAAGACGCAGATCAAATACTACGGCGGCGCCGAGAAGTATGTCGATGCGATGTTCCGCGCAAGCCGTCTGCTGGGCAAGGAGCCTATCACCATCTCGGACGTGAAGGGTGATGCGCTGGTAGAGTTCTCGCGTATGTTCAACAAGATCAACGAAAAGAGCCGCCAGTACGCATTCCGCAACCTGAGCAACGCGCCCCAGATCGAGCAGTACTATCGTCCCTATATGCGCGCGCTCAGAGAGTGGGATAAGGATCGCGCCTTCTACCCCGATGCTAACTTCACGCTGCGTGTAGCGTACGGTACGGTGGCGGGTTATGAGTATGCCGACGCGGAGTATCACCACCCCGTATCGACCATCGACGGCATTATGGCCAAGGACGATCCCAACGTATATGACTACAACATCCCGCAGGTGCTGCGCGACATCTACGCCGCGAAAGATTACGGCCGCTGGGGACAGGATATCTACGGCAAGAAGTCGGTGGCTGTCTGCTTCCTCGCCACGAACCACACCTCGGGCGGTAACTCGGGCTCACCCGTGATCAACGGCAAGGGCGAGTTGATCGGTATCAACTTCGACCGCACTTGGCGTTCGACGATGAGCGATATGGAGTTCGATCCCACGATCTGCCGCAATATCTCGGTTGATATTCGCTACGTTCTGTTCGTTATCGACCGCATCGGAGGTGCTTCGTATCTGTTCGATGAGATGACGTTGAAATAACATATTTATATATATGTATGATATGGAGGGTGTCCAACCGCGATGTTGGATACCCTCTTTTTTATGGTTTTTTGGGGAAAATCTATTTTTTTGGGGAAAAATTTTGCAGATAATAAAAATGTGCCTATATTTGCACACCTTTTCGGCGGAGCGTATCCGCCAAAGATGAAGAGGCCCAGGTGGTGAAATTGGTAGACACGCTACTTTGAGGGGGTAGTGAGCATTAGCTCGTGCAAGTTCGAGTCTTGTCCTGGGCACCAAAGGTTGATCGAAAGATCAACCTTTTTTCTTCATACAAAAAGAGAGAGGCTATTGAACGATCAATAGCCTCTTTTTCTTTTACAACTGCGCGATCATCTTTTCGGCGACGGCGCGGTAGTAGCGCTCGACTTCGGGGTCGGTCTCGACCGTCGGGGTACCGCACTCGCCACCCTCCATAATCGCCTGAATGAGCGGGATCTCGCCGAGGAACGGTACGCCGGCCTTCTCGGCATACTCCTTAGCACCGCCGCGACCGAAGATATAGTAGCGGTTATCGGGCAGCTCCTTGGGTGTGAACCACGCCATATTCTCCACAACGCCCAGAACGGGAACGGCCACCTGCTCGTGGCGGAACATCTCAACGCCGCGCACAACGTCCGCAACGGCCACCTGCTGGGGTGTAGAGACGATGACGGCGCCATCCATCTTGATCTCCGAGATCATCGTCAGGTGGATATCGCCCGTGCCCGGGGGCATATCGATCAGAAGGAAGTCCAGCCCGCCCCACATCGTCTGGTGCAGCAGCTGCTTCAGGGCGCTGGTAGCCATCGCGCCACGCCACATCAGCGCATCGTCGGGGTTGATGAAAAAACCGATCGACATCAGCTCGATATCCATACTCTGGGCCGGCACGATGTAGTCCATACCATTCTCCTGCACGGCATCGGGCAGGTAGTCCTCCCTACCGAACATCTTATGCTGCGAGGGGCCGTAGATGTCGGCATCCAGAACACCCACGCGGTAGCCCATATTTCGCAGCGTGAGGGCCAGATTGGCCGTTACGGTCGATTTGCCTACGCCACCCTTGCCCGAGGCGATGGCGATGATCTTGCCCACCTTGACGGTCGTACTCTCGCGCTTGGGCTGCGGAGCGCGCGGCGTGCCCTCCTTCACCACCACGGTGATGTTGCCCTCGGCCGAGGGGTAGGCATCCTGAAGCGTCTTTTCGACGAGGTTGCGGATGCGCACGGCAAAGGGGTCGCGGGCCTTGGGGAAGCACAACACGACGGTGATCTTATCCTCGCGGGCGGTGATCTGCTCCACTACGCCACTTGAGACGATGTCCTGCTGCGTCTCGGGATGAGAGATCGCCGAGAGGAGTTTTCGTATCTGTTGTTCCATAGTTTTTGTGTTTTTGAGTAAGCAAAGATAGCAAAAATATAGCAAAAGTATAGGCTACCAACTGAAAAGTTAGTAGCCTATATGTGGTGTGATTGCTAAAATATACTATACTCCTTCCCTCGCCGCAACCATCGGAGCGGAGCGACCAAAGCCCCTGCCTGAGGCGGGGGTTGGGGGGTGGGTCAGAGTTGCAACTGCGGCCTGTGGCCGCAATCTGAGGCGTAGATTTAGAACGTAGCGGTCATTACTACGGGGTAGTGATCCGAAATAAATGGCGCACCGTAGTTCTTGTCGCGCAGCACCTTGAACGTGTGAGCCTCGGCACCACGGAAGAAGATGTGGTCGATAACGCGGTTCTGGTTATCCTCGCCACCCTCCTGCCAAGCGTTGAACGTAGCGCGACGGTCGGTCTCGGGAGCCATCTCGCGTGCGTCGAACATCTCAGCCTTCAGGGGCTCGAAGATGGGATCTGTGGTCAGGGCGTTGAAGTCGGCCGTCAGGAAGGCAGGCATACCTACGGGAACGATCTCGGCGAAGCGCTCAACGATCAGCGCCAGACCCTCGCGCTGTGCCACCTTGCCGACGTGGTCGAGGTGAGTGTTGATGTATGCGAACTCCTTGCCCGTATCCTTCATACGCATCTTGGTCCAAGTGCACGAACGCTTGCACGCAGCATCCCAACCCATCGAGGGCTCCTCGGGAGTCTCCGAGAGCCAGAAGGTGCCGCCATCCAGAAGCTCAACCTCGTCCTTGAGGTAGAAGATGGTCATATGCTCACCCGACGATACGCCATCCTCGCGGCCTACGCCGATGTGGCCGTACTGGGGCAGGTTCTCAACGAGATACTGCATCTGCTCGGGCTTGGCCTCCTGCAGACCGAAGATGGTGGGCTTCTCCTCGTTGATCATAGCAACGGATGCGTGCTTGCGCAAGTCCCACTTGTTCTCGCCGTCACCCTCGTTGTTCACGCGCACGTTGTACGAGATGACCTTGATGTCGTTCTTCTTCTCGGCGCACGAGCTCAGCGTGAGAGCTGCGGCTGCCGTCAGGGCAAATAATAGAATCTTTTTCATAGTTTGTTATGGTTTTTATTGGTTTCTAAAATCTGATCTCGGCCGCTACGGGATAGTGATCCGAGATGTAGGGCGCGCCGTAGTTCTTGTCGCACAGCACCTCGAAGCGATCGACCTCAACGCCGCGCACAAAAATGTGGTCAATCACGCCGCTGCCTCGGCCCCAGCCGTTGAATGTCGAGCGGGGATCGCTCGCGGGGGCCACCTCGCGGGCATCCTGCATCGCCGCCTTGAGCGGAGCGTAGATCGGCTGGTCGGTGGTGGAGTTAAAATCTCCCGTCATCACTACGGGCATTTCCTCTCCCATCAGCTCGCTCATTCGCTGCATCAGCAGTCGAATGCTCTGCTCGCGTGCAACCTGTCCGATGTGGTCGAGATGGGTGTTCATCACAGCGAACTCCTTGCCCGAGGCGCGATCGCGCAGGCGGGCCCAAGTGCAGGTGCGGTAGCAGGCCGCATCCCAACCCATCGTGGGGCTATCGGGTGTGGGGGAGAGCCAGAACGTGCCCCAATCCAGCATCTCGACAGCCTCCTTGCGATAGAAGATGGCCATATGCTCGCCCGCCGAGACTCCATCGTCGCGGCCAACGCCTACGGCCTCATATTCGGGGAGGTTCTCGCTGAGGAACTCCAGCTGCTCGGCCAGCACCTCCTGCGTGCCGATCAGGGCGGGGCGCTCCTCGCGCACCATATTGATCGAGGCGTGGCGGCGGTAGCTCCAATGGTTCTCGCCGTCGGTTGTCGGCTCGCCCGTATAGCGGACGTTGTACGAGATGACCTTCAGCGCAGCCTCCGAGGTGGTGGGCCTATCGCTACGACACGCACAGCATACGAGCGCAGTGAGCAGAATAAGAATCGAACGTATCATTGTCTAACGGTATTTGTTGCTAATCAGTGTGAGGAACTCCTCGCGGGTGCGGGTATCCTTCAGAAAGACGCCCGTAAAGGCCGAGGTGGTGGTTGCCGAGCCGAGCTTCTCGACGCCACGCATCTGCATACACATATGGCTCGCCTCGATCACGACCGCTACGCCGATGGGGTTCAATGCCTCCTGAATACAGTCGCGTATCTGCACCGTCAATCGCTCCTGCACCTGCAGGCGGCGCGAGAAACACTCCACCACGCGGGCAATCTTCGAGAGGCCCGTGATGCGGCCGTTGGGTATGTAGGCGACGTGCGCCTTACCCACGAAGGGCATCATATGATGCTCGCACATCGAGAAGAGCTCGATGTCCTTCACCAGCACCATCTGCTGATACTCCTCACGAAAGATGGCCGAGTTGATGATCTCGACGGGGTCTTGCGAATAGCCCTTCGTCACGAACGACATAGCCTTGGCCACGCGCTCGGGGGTTTTCACGAGGCCCTCGCGCTGGGTATCCTCGCCCAAGAGCGAGAGAATCTCACGATAGTGATAAGCAAGTTTTTCGATGCGGTCGGCGTCGTAACGCTCCTCGCGGATGTAATTCTGTTCCATAGTAAGGGCAAAGTTACGAACACTTATCTATTTTACAAAATCTATTTTCAAATAGATTTTCCTCGGGCGGGGCACATTAAAATTACAATCTGTAACCTATGGGCGAAAAAAATCGGGAGAAAGTATTGTGCAATAAAAGTAAAATTTGTAATTTTGTTGAAAAGTGTAAGCAATCGGACTGAAAATTATTACAAAACATACAGAAAATCGTAACCATAAATAATAACTAAGCAACATATCGTTTGCACAGCTTTCGATAGCTCCTATTATAAGGAGCCGCTCCGCGGCGACCAAAGCGAAAGCAAGTAAACGTATGTAAGCACTCTTAATCAATTAAGTCTATGTACGGAAAGATCAAAGAACATCTCCAGAAGGAGCTGGCCGACATCAAGGCTGCCGGTCTTTACAAAACGGAACGTATTATCGAGTCGCCCCAGAGGGCCGAAATCGACGTGGCAGGCAAGAAGGTATTGAACTTCTGCGCCAACAACTACCTCGGTCTGTCGGATAATCCCCGCCTTATCGAGGCTGCCAAACGAGCTATGGACGAGCGCGGCTTCGGTATGTCATCGGTGCGCTTTATCTGTGGCTGTCAGGATATGCACAAGCAGCTGGAGAAGGCTATCGCCGACTACTTCGGAACGGAGGATACCATCCTCTACGCCGCCTGCTTCGACGCTAACGGCGGTGTGTTCGAGCCCCTGCTGACCGAGCAGGATGCCATCATCTCGGATGCGCTGAACCACGCCTCGATCATCGACGGTGTGCGTCTGTGCAAGGCCGTGCGCTACCGCTACGCCAATGCCGATATGGATGAGCTGGAGGATTGCCTGAAGCGCGCACAGGCTCAGCGCTTCCGCATCATCGTAACGGACGGCGTATTCTCGATGGACGGCAACGCCGCTCCGCTGGATAAGATCTGCGCTCTGGCCGAGAAGTACGACGCTCTGGTGATGGTCGATGAGTGCCACTCGGCAGGTGTGCTGGGCAAGACGGGCCGCGGTATTACGGAGCTTTACAACCTGCGCGGCGAGGTCGATATCCTGACCGGTACGCTCGGCAAGGCCTTCGGTGGTGCTGTGGGTGGTTTCACCACGGGCCGCAAGGAGATTATCGATATGCTACGTCAGCGCTCACGTCCTTATCTGTTCTCTAACTCGCTGCCCCCCGCAGTTGTGGGTGCCGGCATCGAGATGTTCAAGATGCTGGAGGAGTCGGACGAGTTGCACGACCGTCTGGCCGCAAATGTCGAGCACTTCCGCGCAAAGATGGTTGCCGCAGGCTTTGACATCAAGCCTACGCAGTCGGCTATCTGCGCCGTTATGTTGTACGACGCCAAGCTCTCGCAGGACTTCGCTGCCAAGTTGCAGGAGGAGGGCGTATTCGTTACGGGCTTCTACTACCCCGTAGTGCCCAAGGGACAGGCCCGCATCCGCGTGCAGGTATCGGCAGGCCACACCGTCGAGCAGCTCGATCGCTGCGTCGAGGCCTTCGTGAAGATCGGCAAGGAGTTGGGAGTATTGAAATAAACATATTAAGAGAGGAAGATTATGGCAAAGACAACTTTAGATGCTACCGATAAGAAGATCCTTCGTTTTCTTATCAAGAACGCCCGCACGCCCTTCCTTGAGATTGCCCGCGAGTGTGGCATCTCGGGCGCGGCCATCCACCAGCGCATCCGCAAGCTGGAGGATATGGGCATCATTCAGGGCAGCCGCTTGGTGGTGGCCCCGAAGTCGCTCGGTTTCGATGTGTGTGCCTTCATCTCGATCCGCGTGAACGACATCACGCGCCAGCAGGACACCGTCGAGCAGCTCAAGCACATCCCCGAGATTGTCGAGTGCCACTACATCACGGGCTCGTACAACCTTATGGTCAAGCTCTACTGCATCGACAACGAACACCTGATGCGCACGATCTTCGACAAGATCCTCCACGTTCAGGGCGTCTCAAGCACGCAGACCTATATGTCGCTCAACGAGTCGTTCCAGCGCGAGATTTTTGTTGATTGTCTGGATTATTAATAGGTAGGCCGAGAAACGAAAAGCCTGCTCCGTTTGGGGCAGGCTTTTTTATTTTAATACAATCCTCTTAGCATCAGCTCGAAGTAGATGGGTTTTAGGGCATAAACCTTCAGCAGCCACGCCACCCACTGCTCCTTCGACATATCGAGCAGCGAGAGCGGGAAGGTGATCTGCTCCTTCTTATCGTAGTCGAACTCGCACATCAGCACCTTGCCGTACTCCGTAACGATCGGGCAGGCGGCATAGCCGTTGTAGCGGGCCTCGGGGGCGCCTCCCTCCATCAGCGAGATGAGATTCTCAACGGCGATGGGTAACTGCTTGCGCACCGCTGCCGAGGTCTTTGAGGTGGGGATGCCGGCGCAGTCGCCCAGACAGATGATGTTCGGGTAGGTCTTATGCACCAGCGTATATTGGTCGGCCATAGCCCAGCCGTCGGCTGCCAACTTACCCTCGGTCCAGCTCAGGCCCGACTCGCGCACGAAATCGGGAGCGCACTGCGGCACCATAAAGTGCATAAAGTCGTACTCCTCGGCAATCGAGCGGATTGAGGTGGTGCCATCGGCCGCCGTCAGGGTCTGCTCGAAGTAGGCCTTCTTGGCGTGGGTGTCGATAGCCTTGAGCTTGCACTGCATATCGACGGGGATGTTACGCTCGCGGTAGATCTCCTCCAAGCGGGGCGTGAAGTGAGGCACGTCGTAGAGCTGCTTGCTGCCCGTATAGTAGTGCATATCGATGCGGTCGGTGGTGCCCTCCTTGCGGGCGTTGTCCCACGTCAAAAGACAGATCTTCTTCGGAGCGCCGCCGCACTTATGTTTGGTGTAGGTGTCGCAGAAGATGCCACGACCGCCCTTCTGGGCAAACTCGCGCATAGCGGGCCACGTCTGCTGCGCGCCGCGCCAATCATATATAGTGTGGGCATTGCCCTCGCCGATGGTCTGGTAGGTGATACCCTCGATGCGGCTCCAATCGTACTTCACACCCGGCGCCAAGACCATAAAGTCGTAGTCGAGCGTGCCGTTTTGGGCCGTTACAACCTTGTTCTGCGTTGGGTGTACCATCGTAACAACATCCTTCACCCACTTCACGCCCGAAGGCATAAGGTCGGCCTGCGTACGCCACACCTCGTCCTTGCCATAGACACCGCCGCCGATCAGGGTAAAGCCGGGCTGGTAGAAGTGCTTTTCGCTGGGGTCGATGATCGTGATGTCGGGATTGCTGAGCGCACGCTTCAGGCGCGCAGCCATACCGATACCCGCCGCGCCACCGCCGATGATGACGATACGGCCGCGAGCCGAGCTCTTGGCGGCGTATGCCTTGTCGGTGCCGAGGGCTACGAAGGCCGCTGCGGCTGCTGAGATTTGAAGGAATTGCTTACGCGAGATCACACCATCGCGCTCCATCTTGCGGAGTTGTTTGTCGAATTCTGGGCTGAACATTGTTGCTAAAAGGTTGTTAGAGTTTGGGGGAAGGAGATTCTCTCCTTTGCGGCACAAAGGTAATACGGCGGGATGGAATATGCAAATAATTGTTAAAAAAATAACAATTCCTCGTCTGCCGTCGCCTCGGCGCAAAAAAAAGAGCGCCAAACACGGGTTAGACACTCTTTTTGCGGTAGCCCTCGAGCCTGCTACTTGATGTCCATACTCGAGCGGAAACGCACATTGCGACGTGCTGCGATGCGCACCTGCTCGCCCGTGCGTGGATTACGGCCCATTCGCTCCGCAACCTCTGCAACAGAAAAGACGCCGAAACCCGAGATTACGATCTTCTCGTCAGCGGCCAATTTTTGTTCGGCAATGGCAAAAAGGGAATCTACAACACGTTTAACGTCAGTTTTCGTTACATTTGTTTGTTCAGCTACTGCACTGATTAACTGCGACTTGTTCATTGAAATTAGGTTAGTTAGTGTGTGTTAGTTATAGTATGTAATACAAAATTACTGTAAATTTTGATTTAACAAAAATTTTTCACACTTTTTTTGTTGATAATGAATAATTTGGATGAAGTTAAAGAAAAAAAATTGCAAAAAAATTTGGTCAATACAAAAAAGTGTTCTACTTTTGCACCCGGAGAGATGGCAGAGTGGTCGATTGCGGCGGTCTTGAAAACCGTTGAGCTGCGAGGCTCCGGGGGTTCGAATCCCTCTCTCTCCGCAGAACGCCAAAGACAAAAGGCGGACAAATTAAGACAAATCCCGTAAAATCAAGGTTTTACGGGATTTTTTGTTACCTTTTCCCAGACATCTGAAAGAC
>SUZL01000017.1 GCA_015059925.1 Rikenellaceae bacterium | reverse complement strand
TTCTGTATTATGACTGTTTTTGAAATACTTTCTTTCAATAAAGAACTGTTACGCCGTTTGTGTGATGTCGGCGTGAAAGCGGATGATTACCGCTATGTAGACCTTTTTCGTGACTACACGAAAATGATAGACAATGGACATAAAGCAACTTATGCCGTTGCCGTACTGGCTGAAAAGTATTCCATAAGTGAGAGGAAAGTTTATTCCGTTATCAGGCATTTGAGAACTGACTGCACGACCAGTTCAGTATGATTCAACGATCTTGCTTGTTTTTATTCCTCTTCCCGGTTTATATTTGTGCCGAATCAAACCATTATGCCATGAACAAATATTACCAGATGCTGGACAAGATTCTCTCATCCGGCAAGATGCAATGCAACAAGAAAGGAAATATCAAGTATCTCCTGAACGAACGGTTGGCCTTGACCCCGGCTGATTTGCTTGACATCTTTGAGGGGCACAATATCGCCCGGAAAAAATTGAAGAACGAATTGCAACTATTTATGCAAGGTGAACGCAGTGTCGAGAAATATAGGGATGCAGGGATAAACTGGTGGGACTATTGCGGTTCTATCCTGGTAAACAGTTATCCTACCTATTTTGAAAAGCTCCCACCTCTTGTAGCCAAAATCAACAGAGAGAAAAGGAACAGCAAGAACTATGTCCTTTTCCTTGGTGCTACAGATGCAGAAAGTAATCAAGCCCCGTGTCTCAGCCTGATACAATTCCAAATTGAGGAGGGGGAATTGGTGTTGTCAGCATACCAGCGTAGTTCTGATGCCAGTCTCGGACTCCCGGCAGACATCTATCATCTCTATCTTATCGCAAAACAGATTGAACTCCCCTTGAAATCCATAACCCTAAACTTGGGAAATGTCCACCTCTATGAAAATAATATAGAGAATACCTACCGTTTGATAAACGGGGACGAAAACGTGAAATTTGAACTGAACGTATAGGAATGTGCTGCAAGTCCTGTGCAGTGCCTGTTTGCTTTCCATTTCTTCGTTGTCGGGAATTCTTCAGACCTTTGCAACCCGTTAAAACAATGAAGAAATGAGAAAGCATTATTTATCTGCCCCGCTTCCGTTTGTAGGTCAGAAGCGGATGTTTGCAAAAGAGTTCATTAAAGTTCTGTCCCAATTCCCGGACGGAACGCTGTTTGTTGACCTGTTTGGTGGTTCCGGCTTGTTGTCCCACATAGCCAAATGCCAGAAACCACATTCAAAAGTGGTGTACAATGACTTCGACAACTATCGCCAAAGATTACAGAACATCCCAAGAACCAATATCCTGTTGTCGGAGTTGCGTTCCATCGTGAAAGATTTGCCGAGGCACAAGCTCATCCCGGAAAAGATAAAAAGCAGGATTGTTGAATGTATCGCCCGCGAGGAAAAGGAATATGGCTTCGTGGATTATATCACAATATCATCATCGCTGCTGTTTTCCATGAAATATGTATTGAGCCTTGACAAGTTGAAAAAGGAAACCTTGTACAACAATGTCCGTCTGAACGACTACCCGCCATGTGAAGACTATCTGGGCGGGCTTGAAGTGATTTCGTGTGATTACAGATGCCTTTATGAACAATACAAGGACACGCCTGGCGTCGTGTTCCTGATAGACCCGCCATATCTGAGTACGGAAGTCGGCACATACAATATGTATTGGAAATTGGCGGACTACTTGGATGTCCTGAATATGTTGCACGGCCATTCCTTCATTTATTTCACTTCTGATAAGTCTTCAATCATCGACCTCTGTGATTGGATGGGAAAGAACCCGACGATAGGCAATCCTTTCGATGGTTGTCAAAGAGTCGATTTCAATGCACACATGAACCACACCGCTAAATATACAGACATCATGCTGTATAAGAAACAGCCGCAAAAAGAGTACGGTAAGGCAGCTTAACTACTTAACAAAGATAGGGAAAATACTTGGATTTAGCAAATTATAGTTACTGTTTTTTGCTGTAGAAACGAGAAAAAGAATGCCATTCAAATAGCCTTGGAAAGGTGTTTGAATGGCATTTAATTTTTCACGGAAACAGGACGCTTCGTTTTGGAAAAGCTCCCCGCAACCTGAACGTTTCGTTTTGAAACCGCGAACGAGTGGATTTGCGGATTATACGCCGCGCGTTTAAGGAGGAAAAGAGGAATTCAAAATTCAAAATTCAAAATTCAAAATGAAGACCCCTCCGTCCTTCGGACACCTCCCCTAAAATAGGGGAGGAGTTAAAAAACCGCACTGCAGAATTTGCGGAAAAAGGGCGGCGCGGCGGCGGAGGGTTAAAAAATGGAGACCTTTTGATTGCTTCAAAAGTGCGAAGCATTCATTTTACCGACGCCGACGTGGCGACCCCGCAAATTGTGCCTTGCGGCCTTTTTGCGCAACTTTTTCGGAAAAAGTTGCAAAGAAAAAATACATATTACCAAACATAAAATTATAATAACAACAAAAAATCTACCCCAGAACATAAAATTTTCGTCAAACCGTTTGACTATTAATAAGATAATATGTATCTTGGGGCGAATAGTCACTTAAAGGTATAGCGTTATGAGAAAGATTTGGAATTTTGCGATGGCCGCTATCGTGATTGTGGCCTCGGCGGGGCTCTTGGCGGCCTGCGACAAGGATGATTTGGGAACTGATAACCCTACCGAGGATGTTGAAAAGTTAAAACGTGCGAAGGAATATGGCAGATGGATTGATGGAGTCGTCGGCCAACAAATGATAGATCAATTAGATTACCTATTTCAGGCATCTGCCTACCGTGATTCGCTACGAAACGGTGGCGATACGGAGGTAGTGATGAAACGCCAATTCTCTAATCCCAATATGCGACCTCCCCAATTCGATGAAAATGGCGAAATTTATTATTGGCAATATGTAAGCGAAAACTTCATTACACACAACGGCATATCGTTAGACAAGGATGGCGCAGAGTGGACCGTACATAGTTATATGCGACGTTTTTGGGATGCACCCTCACAACCCGAACAGGTTGATTGTCAATGGACGGTGAGCCGCAATAACGGTGTATATACCCTCTCGGGAGGTATGATTCACAATGGTTTGTGGGAAGAGTATTTCACATTGACAGAAATCTCAGATGTGAAGTTCACTACTGGACTCGTATCGATAAATATGTTCCCTTATGGCGAGGGAATCAAGCGTACCCGACGTTATTGTTTCGATGGCAACATTAACATAACAACGGAAAAGAACAAGGGCAACCGACCAAATACTAACATAAATATAACGCTAAATAGCCTTAACGGATACAACTCCAAACCGTATAATCGTGATGGCGAACCTGTATTCTTACCAGATCGTGCCTATTTCACATCGGGCTCATTTAACGCATCGGTATATGATAGCAAAGAACCATTACATATTGTAGCCGACTTTGACAAATCTGAAATTAAGTATTTGGACTTGTAACGCCACGAATAATGTGAGATTTTATATATTATATCACATCAAAAATTCCGCAGACGCTGAGTTTGCGGATTTTTTTATATCTTTGCGCCAAAATAGCAAAACTTTATGGCAGACAATTCAATACTACTGCGTCTGGACGGTCTCAAACTCAAGTATGAGGAGATCGGACAGAAGCTCACCGACCCCGAGGTGATCGCCGACGTGAAGCAGTTTGTGCAGCTCACCAAGGAGTACAAGGAGCTCGAGCCTATCATCGAGACATCGGAGCGTTATCGTACGGCCGTAGCCAATCTGGCCGAGGCTAAGGATATCCTCGCCAACGACAAGGACGAGGATATGCGCGAGATGGCGCGCGAGGAGATCGCCGAACTGGAGCCCGCGCTCGTGACGATGGAGGAGGAGATCAAGCTCCTGCTCATACCCAAGGATCCGCAGGACGACAAGAACGCTATCGTCGAGATTCGCGGCGGTACGGGTGGCGACGAGGCGGCGATCTTTGCCGGCGACCTGCTGCGTATGTACACCAAGTACATCGAGTCGAAGGGTTGGCGTTACGAGATAACATCATTCTCCGACGGTGCCGCAGGCGGCTACAAGGAGGTGGTGCTGAAGGTTACGGGCCAGAGCGTATATGGTACGCTCAAGTACGAGTCGGGCGTGCACCGCGTGCAGCGCGTGCCCCAGACCGAGACGCAGGGCCGCGTACACACCTCGGCAGCTTCGGTGGCCGTACTGCCCGAGGCGGAGGAGTTTGACGTGGAGATCTCGATGAACGACATCCGCAAGGATATATTCTGTGCATCAGGCCCCGGAGGTCAGTCGGTGAACACCACCTACTCGGCAATCCGTCTGACGCATATCCCCACGGGTATCGTCGTGCAGTGTCAGGACCAGAAGTCGCAGCTCAAGAACTTCGACAAGGCATTCGAGGAGTTGCGTACGCGCGTGTTCAACCTCGAGTACTCGAAGTACCTCGACGAGATCGCATCGAAGCGTAAGACGATGGTTTCGACGGGCGATCGCTCGGCCAAGATCCGTACCTACAACTACCCGCAGGGACGTATCACCGACCACCGCATCAACTACACGATCTACAACCTGTCGGCATTTATGGATGGCGACATTCAGGATTGCATCGACCACCTGATCGTAGCCGAGAACGCCGAGCGATTGAAAGAGAGCGAGTTGTAAGAAAATACAAGTACAGCGAAATAGGAAAATCTGCCCTTCGGGGCAGATTTTTTTAATTCAAAATTCAGGCGTAACGCCTGTTTTGCAACCACCTGCTACTCCCGCTAACGCTCGTGGTGGGCGGCGGCCGATGCAATGCAGTATTCAAAATGCAAAATGCAAAATCAATCATTTTCACATAGGCGCTATCTAGTATCAGGCAGGCAATACGATGTGAAAACGTGGAATGATGCAGTTTAAGTTTCAAAATGAAATAAATATAGTCGCACTGACTGCCGAAAAAATATAATTTTCGTATATTTGTCTATTCGTTCCGAAAAATATATCAAAATCATAAAACTACAACCTAAATGAAAAAGCTTTACAGAAACCTGATTATGGCTGTGGCAGTCGGCTCGATGGCGGCTTGCTCGGCCCCCTACACCCCGGTGGAGACTTTCGCCGAGGCGGATGATCCCGTAGCCCTGACGGCCGAGCAGTCGGCTGCGTGGGAGAACGTAACGAAGGCCCTCAACGGAGGTTGGGGATGTCTGGATCTGCGCTACTCGCGCAGCGAAGTACCCACGACGCTCGACGTTGATACCTACCGCGTTACGGCGTGGCGCGGCGAGCGCGCATCGGCTCAGATCCTGCTCTGGACGGCCGAGGGTGCCGATGGCGTGGAGTGCGAAGTAGCGCCCTTCAAGGGTGATGGCGCGACGCTGCCCGCATCGATTGCCGAGACTCGTTTCGTGCGTTACACCATCGCCGACGAGCAGAACTACAACTTCAAGAAGGGCGGCCCGACGGTGCTGATGCCCGATATGCTCGACACGCTCGCGCGCTTCGATATGGCTCCCCGCACCGCACGCCCCGTATGGGTGAGCATCGCCGTTCCGCAGGATGCAGCGGCGGGCATCTACTCTTCGACGATCACCATCTCGCACAACGGTCGCGGCAAGGTAAAGCTCCCGCTTGAGCTGGAGGTGCAGAACCATACGCTGGCCGAGCCCTCGAAGTGGGCCTACCACCTCGACCTGTGGCAGCACCCCTCGGCTGTGGCACGCGCACAGGGTCTGGAGATGTGGAGCGACGAGCACTTCGCTACCCTGAAGCCCCTGATGGAGCGTTTGGCGGCGGCTGGTCAGAAGGTTATCACCGCGACGCTCAACAAAGACCCGTGGAACCACCAGTGCTACGACGGCTACGAGGCTATGATCCTCTGGACCAAGCACAAGGATGGCTCGTGGTCGTACGACTACAAGGTGTTCGACCGCTGGGTGGAGATGATGCTCTCGATCGGCATCAACAAGATGATCAACTGCTACTCGATGGTGCCTTGGAACTGCGAGCTGGAGTATATGGACGAGGCTAAGGGCGAGATGGTAACCATCAAGGCCGAGCCCGGCACGCCGATCTTCCCCGTGATCTGGGAGCCCTTCCTCAAGGATTTCAAGAAGCACCTCGAGGCTAAGGGTTGGCTCTCGTTCACCAACATCGCTATGGACGAGCGTTCGCCCGAGGCTATGGATGCGGCGGTTAAGGTACTGGAGAAGTGCGCCCCCGAGATGGGCTTCGCGCTGGCCGACAACCACCAATCATATAAGAAATATACGATGATGCGCGACGTATGTGTAGCGATGCGTCAGCCCGCTGACCTGAGCGATATTCACGCCCGTCGTGAGCAGAACTTCAACACCACGTTCTACGTCTGCTGCGGCCCGCTCTACCCCAACACCTTCACCTCGTCGGAGCCCTACGAGGCCGAGATGCTCGGCTGGTACAATCTGGCACACGACTACGACGGTATGTTGCGCTGGGCCTACAACTCGTGGCCCGCAGACCCGCAGGTTGATTCACGCTACGGCAACTGGATGGCCGGCGACACCTACTTGGTTTATCCCTTCAACCGCTCGTCGATCCGCTTCGAGCGTCTAATCGACGGTATCGAGACCGCCGAGAAGGTGCGCGCACTGCGCCGCGAGGGTGTCGATACGTCGGCTGTGGAGGCTGTGCTGGAGAAGATCCGCACATCGAACGCCAGCGATCCCACGCTGCCGTGGATGGAGACCATCGTCGAGGCCCGCAAGGCACTGCACGAGGTTTCGCGCTAATCAGAGAAAGATATTTTGAGAGTGAGCCCGCCCGAATGATTTCGAGCGGGCTCGTTTTTTAGGATAAGAGATCGGGAATTGTATAACAGGAGGGATTTCAAGGCTTGCGATGGCCGAGAAACCGCAGTTTACTCAGGCGTAAATGAGGATTTCGAGGCCGAGCGTAACGCAGAAATCGCCTTGTTAGGCAATTCTTTCATTTGTGAGCGAGAGGTGGTTATAGGTTGTTAAAAAATCGTTAAGATTGATTGCGCGAGAGAGAAAATTGTCCTATATGTTGTAACTTTGGCAAATAAATATGCCTTGCGGGACGTGCTCCCGAGGTCGAAACAATCTATTTATGAGCGTGTTATACACTATTATGTTGGCCGTACTGGCTATTTTGGCAGTATCGGGACTCTACGTCGGCGTAACCAACGACGCCGTAAACTTTCTGAACGCAGCCATCGGCTCGAAAGTGGCCAAGATGCGTACAATTCTGACCGTTGCGTCGGTGGGTATCATCATCGGAGTGCTGACCTCGTCGGGTATGATGGAGGTAGCGCGTAGCGGTATGTTCAACCCGGGATTGTTCACCTTCCACGAGATTATGATCCTCTATGTGAGCGTGATGTTTGCAAACGTAATCCTGCTCGACATCTACAACTCGCTGGGTCTGCCCACATCGACCACCGTAGCGCTGGTATTCTCGCTGCTGGGTGCCGCCATCGCCGTTTCGCTCTATAAGATTGCGGGCGATCCCTCGCTCACGATCGGCTCGCTGGGCGGATTTATCAACACCACACGCGCAATGGGTGTGATCTCGGCAATCCTGCTGTCGGTATTGATCGCATTCATATTCGGTACGCTGGTTATGTGGATCTCACGCTTTTTGTTCTCGTTCCGTTACATCGGCACATTCCGCAAACTGGGTTCGCTCTGGTGCGGATTCTCGTTCACGGCTATCGCCTACTTCGCAGTGTTCAAGGCGCTGAAGGGCGTGCTGGCCGATACGGCAGCGTATGCGTGGATCAGCGACCACCTCTTTATCTCGCTTGCAATCTGCTGGGTGGTATGCACCGTCGTGCTGGCATTTATGCAGCTCTTCCGCATCAACATCCTGCGTATCAATATCCTGCTCGGCACGTTCGCTCTGGCGTTGGCCTTCGCGGGTAACGACCTTGTAAACTTCATCGGTGTGCCCATCGCCAGCCTCGACGCCTACAAGATTGCTTCGGAGGCGGGATCGACCTCGATCCTGATGGAGGCGCTGAATGAGAATCTGCCTGCGCAGTTTATCTGGATGCTCCTCTCGGGTGTGATTATGATCGTTACGCTCTGGACCTCAACAAAATCGATGAACGTATCGCAGACCGAGATCTCGCTCGCCGGCCACGGCGACGAGGTGGAGGGCGAGGTGAACTCGAACGTATTCTCACGTTCAATCGTTCGAGCATCACTCAACCTCTCGAACTTCATCGACAAGGTGGTGCCGCAGTCGGTGCAGGAGTATGTCAATAGGCGTTTCGAGTACGAGGATGTGGAGAAGAATGGCGCTCCGTACGATAAGATCCGTGCCGTTGTGAACATCACCACCGCAGCGCTGCTCATCTCGGTGGGTACCTCGTTCAAGCTGCCCCTCTCGACAACCTACGTCTGCTTTATGGTGGCGATGGGTTCGTCGCTCGCGGATAGGGCGTGGGGACGCGAGTCGGCCGTACACCGCATCACGGGCGTGATGACCGTTGTGATGGGTTGGTTCGTGACGGGTATCGGCGCGTTCCTGATCGCTATCGGCGTGGGCCTGCTGCTCATCTGGGGTGGCACGGTGGCCTTCGCACTCGTTACCGTTGCGTGCGCATATATGCTCATTAAGAGTAACTTCATCGACGCCAAGAAGAAGGACGCAATGCCCAAGAGCGCCATCGAGAACGACACGGTGGACAACGTGCTGGGCGAGGTTTGCCAGATGATGAAGGTCTCGACACAGATCTACGACCGCACGCTGGTGGCCGTATCGAAGGAGGATCGCAAGGCGCTGAAGGAGCTGATGCGCGAGTCGGGCGAGATGTACGACCAGTGCCACAGAATCAAGTATAGCCTTATGCCCGCCCTCAGAAAGATGAAGGGCTCGGGACTGGAGCTCTCGCTCTACTACATTCAGGTGGTGGACTACCTGAACGAGATGGCCAAGGCGCTGGTACACATCACACGTCCTGCGTTCGAGCATATCGACAACAACCACAAGGGATTGTCGGAGGAGCAGACCAACGACCTGATGCACATCAACGACGACGTGGCCGAGATCTACGGCAACATCAACCGTATGATCACCGACAACGACTTCCACGACATCGACGTGGTGCTGACGATGCGCGACAATCTGTTCGAGCGAATCGCCTCGACGACCAAGTCGGAGCTGGTGCGTATCAACGCAGGCGAGGGTAACACCAAGGCAAGTATGTTCTACCTCACCGTGCTGAGTGAGACCAAGGCAATGGTGCTTCAGGCGCGTAACCTGCTGAAGGCGCAGCGTTACTTCCTCGAGCACGCCGACGTCCAGAAAAACTGGAAACAGGTGGGCCGATAATCTCGGGGCCGAGGGTGCCGAGGGTGCCGAGGGAGCTAAACAAGGGGCTGATAATTCTAATGTAATACAGCATAGAAAAGGGCAGATCCGACGGGTCTGCTCTTTTTATTTATAAATATCCCCGCGAATTATTTATAATAGTATAACCGCCGACTCGACCGGCGGCAGAAGCCGAGAGCAAACCGAAGGGAGGTTGTTACAATCAAAGATTGTCGGGATTGATGGGCGATGTGGCGAAAATCTCTTTTCAGACACAATCGTTCAGCAAGCACGAATATTTGCATAGCAAACAACAACCGACCATAGACAAGTCTGCCGAGGCGCAACACGCTGAACGAGTGCCTTTATCCGCACAAAAAAAAGCGACTGCCTAAATTAGCAGAATATTTATAGCCTCCCTTTTCCAAAGGGAGGTTGGAGGGAATGTAAATATAGTTGCGGAGTATCCGCACAAAAAAATAGAGCGGTCAAAACTGACTGCTCTATTTTTGAAGTGCGGATAAAGGGACTCGAACCCCCACGCCTCTCGGCATCAGATCCTAAGTCTGACGTGGCTACCAATTACACCATATCCGCAACATTAGGATTTGCCCCGCAGAAAAGCCGCAGCTTTTCATTAAAGCAGTGCAAAGGTAACGATTTTTCTTATTATAAGGCCGCGCGGAGGGAAAAATTTTATAGATTTCATATTTTTTATATACTTTTGTACGAAAATAACAGCACTTATGCCCCAAACAATCACTCTGCAACTCACGCCCAAGCAGTCGGCCGATGCCGAGACCTACACCGCCATTGCGGCCCGACAGATGGGCCTCAAGCGCAGCGATGTAGCGCTGGTGCGCGTGGTCAAGCGCTCGATTGATGCGCGTCGCAGCCCCGTGAAGGTGAATCTCACGCTCGAGATCTTCGCCGACACAGAGCCGCAGCCCGCACCCCTGCACTTCGACTACCCCGACGTGAGTGCGGCTACGCCCGTAGTGGTGGTTGGCTCGGGCCCTGCGGGATTGTTCGCCGCACTGAGGCTCATCGAGCGCGGCCTGAGACCCATACTGCTCGAGCGCGGCAAGGAGGTGCTGCCCCGCAAGCGCGACATCGCGCTGATCAATCGCAATCAGGCCATCGACCCCGACTCGAACTACGCCTTCGGCGCGGGTGGCGCGGGTACGTTCTCCGACGGAAAGCTCTTCACGCGCAGCAAGAAGCGCGGCGACTACAACAAGGCGCTCCAGACATTGGTCTTTCACGGTGCCACGCCCGAGATTCTCTACGAGGCACACCCCCACATCGGCACCGACCGCCTGCCCCGCATCATCAGCAACATCTGTCAGACGATCACCTCGTCGGGCGGCGAGATACACTTCTCGAAGAAGGTTACGGGCTTCAAGCTCGAGCGCGGCGCGATAAAGGGTGTCTGGGTGGGCGATGAGCTTGTCGAGGGAGCGGCCGTGGTGTTGGCTACGGGCCACTCGGCAAAGGATATTTACCATACGCTCCACCGCGACGGCATACGCCTCGAGGCCAAGGGCTTCGCTATGGGTGTGCGTATCGAGCATCCGCAGCGACTCATAGACTCCATACAGTACCATATGCCCGAGCGCGGCGAGTATCTCCCCGCAGCATCTTACACGCTGGTGAACCAGATCGAGGGACGCGGCGTCTATTCGTTCTGTATGTGTCCGGGCGGATTTATCGTGCCGGCGATGACCGATGCGGCGCAGTCGGTCGTAAATGGTATGTCGCCCAGCTCGCGCTCGTCGCGCTGGGCCAACTCGGGACTCGTTACAGAGGTGCGCCCCGAGGATTACGCCTTCCTTGAGGCCGAGCACGGCCCCTTGGCGGGACTCGTCTTCCAGCAGCAGCTGGAGCAGGCAGCACGCCTTAATGGCGGTGAGAGGCAGGTTGCACCCGCACAGCGCGTCTCGGACTTCGTGGCAGGGCGGCCGTCGTCGTCGTTGCCATCGACATCCTACATCCCCGGCCTTGTCGCCTCGCGTCTGGATCGCTGGATGCCCGATTTTATGGGCTCGGCTTTAAGAAAAGGTATCGCCTCGTTCGATCGCAAGATGCGCGGATACCTCACGCCCGAGGCTATCGTCGTGGGCGTTGAGTCGCGCACATCTACGCCCGTGCGTATTCCGCGCGACGGTGAGACGCTGATGCACCCCGAGGTGGCTGGTCTCTTCCCCGCAGGCGAGGGCGCAGGCTACGCCGGAGGCATTGTCTCGGCGGCGCTGGATGGCGAGCGAGTGGCCGATGCGGTGGCCGACTTCGTGGCAAGATAACGCTCGGCAAGGGGCTTCGGTAAGAGGACATCGGCAAGGGAGTTTCGGCAAGGGAACATCGGCAAGGGGGGGCATTTTTTCCAAAAATAGGTCTATTTCTCTTATGCAGAGGCCCGAAAAAAGGGGCTCGGAGAGGTCGAATGTTAATTCAATGTTAAAATTTATTAAAAAATTAGAAAAAATTTTGAATAACTCTTGCGCAGAACATTTTTTCCCCTTATCTTTGCAGTGAAGTTTTAAGGTTCATTTAGGTTAGTAGTTTTAGGTTGGTAGAGGATATCGGAAGGTTGTAACCAGCAAAGAGGAGCGTTTCTGTGGCGCTCGCGGTTACTAAGACGGAGGGCGGTGCTCGCCCCGAGTCGAATACCTCCGAGAACCTCATTTTTTTTGCCTATATTTCTCAAAAAAATCATATCTTTGTACTACGAGCGACAGTCGAAGCACTCCAACGAAAGTGTTTCGGGCGCTTTGGCGTATTCTATTCTGCGGTTACAGACAAGATTAATGGCTACAACTCAAGGAGCCGCTCGGCGGCGACCGAAGCCCCTGCCTGAGGCGGGGGTTGGGGGTGGGTCAGAAACTGTTAATGCGGCCAAGGGCCGCAAGGTTGGCCGTCAGGAGTAATGCAAAGGGCAAAATACAACAAAAAAATAAAGGATTATGACTAACGAACAAGCCAAAAACTTCAAGTATTGGCAGTACCGCACCATCGCCGCGACGATGATCGGCTACGCGCTATTCTACTTCGTGCGTAAGAACTTCTCGTTCGCAATACCCGGTCTTGCGGCCGAGTATGGAATCTCGAACACCAGCTTCGGTATCATTATGACCATCGTGGGATTGATCTACGGACTCTCACGCTTCCTGAACGGCCTCTTGGCCGACCGTATGAACGGCCGCTGGCATATGTCGATCGGCCTTTTGTTGTGCGTGGCGGCGAGCTTCGCATTCGGCTTCAGCCCCGCCATCCTCGGCGTGAAGATCGGCGTTGCGCCCCACTCGCTCGTAGTGCTCTTCGGCGTGCTGCTGGTGCTGAACAACATCTTTCAGGGTAGCGGCTTCCCCCCGTGCGCACGACTTCTGACGCACTGGATTCCGCCCCACGAGCTGGCTACGAAGATGTCCGTCTGGAACACCTCGCACTCGATCGGCGCGAGTCTGCTGGCTATCCTGTGCGGCTATGTGATGGGCTCGATGGGTAGCGATCTTACGGGCAATGCCGAGGCTGTGGAGGCCATCCGCCAGAACCTCATCACGCTCAACCCCGCCCTAATGGATAACCCCGCCGAGTTGCAGGAGCAGGTGCAGAGCGCTGCGGCGCACGTCGGTGCTTGGAAGTGGTGCTTCTGGGTGCCTGCGCTCTTCGCGCTGGCAGGAGCTGTCGGCCTGATGGTATTCCTGCGCGACACGCCCCGCTCGGTAGGTCTGCCCGAGCTGGAGGGTACGCATACGAAGGTCGAGGAGAACACCAACTCGGCCGAGTACAAGGCCTTCCTCAAGGAGAAGGTATTCCGCAACCCGCTGATCTGGATCTTGGCCTTCGCCAACTTCTTCGTATATGTCGTACGCTTCGCCGTTCTGGATTGGGGCCCGAAGTTCCTGCAGGAGGCGCGCGGGCTGGATCCCGCCGATGCAGGTTGGATCATCGCCGTATCGGAGATTATGGGTATCGTCGGTATGCTCGTTGCGGGCTGGGCCACGGATAAGTTCTTCCGAGGTCGTGCCCACCGCACCTGCGTATTCTGTATGCTCGGCGCGGCTGCCTTTATGGGAATCTTCTACCTGATGCCCGGAACAAGCCCCGTAGTGGTGCTGGCTGGCGTGCTGGGTATGGTCGGCTTCTTCATCTACGGCCCGCAGGCGCTCATCGGCATCGCCGCCGCAAATCAGGCTACGAAGAGCGCCGCAGCTACGGCAAATGGCGTTACGGGTATCTTCGGTTATCTGAGTACGTTCGTCTCGGGCCTCGGCATCGGCGCAATGGTCGATTGGGTAAACAAGGTCAATCCCGGACAGGGCTGGAACTATGTCTTCCTGATGATGATCGCTATGGCCGTCGTGGGTATGCTCATCTTTATGCTGATGTGGCGTGCCAAGGCTACGGGCTATGACGAGCAGCAGGCTTAAAACCATCTTACTATGAGACGATTACTAATGCTTTTGGCGGCCGCGACGCTCGTTGTCGGCTGCTCACGACATAAGGGATATATCGCACTGACGTTCGACGACGGGCCCAGCTCGACGACGATGGAGATCCTCGACGTAATGGAGGAGTTCGGCGCACGCGGGTCGTTCTTCCTGATCGGCAGCAACATCAACGACAGCAGTGCCGAAGCTATGCAGCGCGCCGTGGCGATGGGCTGCGAGGTGGAGAACCACTCCTTCACGCACCCCCATATGACCGAGCTCGACTCGGATGCGCGACGCGACGAGGTGGCGCTAACGACCGCTGCCATAACCAAATATCTCGAGCGCGAGCCGCAATTCTTCCGCGCGCCCTACATCGACGAGGACGAGCAGCTGCACCGCATCGTTCCGCTGATCTTCATCGGCGGCTACTGCCCCAGAGATTGGGACGCAAACGTGAGCGTCGAGGAGCGCGTTGATGGACTTATGGCCAACGCCGCCGACGGACAGATATTCCTGCTGCACGACTTCGAGGGCAACGCTGCGACGGCCGAGACGTTGCGACGCGTAATTCCCGCCCTGCAGAAGGAGGGCTATAAGTTCTTGACTGTCAGCGAACTCTTCCAGCAGCAGAAGGTCTCTCCCCGCAAGGGAGTCCGCTACGATATGGTCGTGAAGGAGGAGTAAAAGATTTTGACTGGCCACGTTACCGCTATTACACGAGAGATTGGCCACGCTATGCTCCGCTGCCGCGTCGCACCGCGCGCCCTTTCCCTTCCGCTCGCCGCGGGGCCCTGCCAAAGAGGGATTCGAACGGCGCAGCCGAAGCGGGGCTTCAAATAAAAAGCCCCTCCCTTTGCCAAAGGGAGGGGGCAGAGGGGAGGGAATGTCAATACTTCTCATTTCGCCAAAGAGAAGCCTCTCTGCAGCCTTGAATTAGAGGGATTGGCCACGCTATGCTCCGCTGCCGCGTCGCGCTGCGTGCCCTTTCCCTTACGCTCGCCGCGAGGGCCCTGCTAAAGAGGGATTCGAACGGCGCAGCCGAAGCGGGGCTTCAAATAAAAAGCCCCTCCCTTTGCCAAAGGGAGGGGACAGAGGGGAGGGAATGTCAATATTTCTCTCTCGCCAAATGAAGCCTCCCCGCAGTCTTGGTTGAGAGGGATTGGCCACGCTATGCTCCGCTGCCGCGTCGCACCGCGCGCCCTTTCCCTTCCGCTCGCCGCGGGGGCCCTGCCAAAGAGTGATTCGAACGGCGTAGCCGAAGCGGGGCACCTCTGAAAATAAATATTTTTTGCCCCGCAACCCCCGTATTTAAGTGAGCAATCCCGCGTTCATTTTGATAAAAACATCGGGCGGGCATAGCCCGTTTTTGTAGAGTGAGCGATGCGTGAAATACATTTCAACGCTCTGCTCACTATACAAAAAAAGCGACAGAAATCTGTCGCCCGATGCTTTCAACACAAAACAAAAAAAGCACCTCGCATTCGTGAGGTGCTTTTTCTGTTCTTTGGCGGAAAGAGAGGGATTCGAACCCCCGGAACAGTTGCCCGTTCACCGCATTTCGAGTGCGGCCCGATCGACCACTCCGGCATCTTTCCTCGAGTCATTGGTCGCGCCGATGGCTCGGCCAACAGCGGTGCAAATATATGAACTTTTATCTTTAGTTGTTCCGCCCGGCCCGATTTTTTTTGCAAAAATCACAACTACGCAGCATCCCATCCCGCACCCGAAACCCTTCGCGCGTAAGCGAAAACGCCTCACAGAGAGCCAACTTTAGAGATTTTTCGTATATTTGCAATAATTTTGTGGCGCGGTGCGTTAAATATAAGGTAATGCGGCTCTGCTCGCCAGCCTCGGCGGCGCGGCAAGACCGGCCAACGCGACCGACTGACAAGAGCGACCAAATAGAGTGAAGACAAGATAAAACAGATAAAACAATGAGTGAAGTAATCAACATCAAGGAGCTCAACGAGCGCATCGAGCGCGAGAGTGTCTTCGTGGACACGTTGCGCGCCGAAATGAGCAAAGTTATTGTCGGCCAGAGCCATCTGGTCGATACTCTTTTGATAGGCCTGCTCTCGAACGGCCACATCCTGCTGGAGGGTGTGCCCGGATTGGCTAAGACGCTGGCTATCACAACCCTCGCCAAGGCCGTGGATGCCGACTTCTCGCGCATCCAGTTCACGCCCGACCTTCTGCCTGCCGATCTGGTGGGTACGCTGATCTACTCGCAGCGAAAGGAGGATTTCGTGGTGCGCAAGGGCCCCGTATTCGCCAACTTCGTGCTGGCCGACGAGATCAACCGCTCGCCCGCGAAGGTGCAGTCGGCACTTCTGGAGGCGATGCAGGAGCGTCAGGTAACAATCGGCGACGAGACCTATCGTCTGCCCGAGCCCTTCCTCGTGCTGGCCACGCAGAACCCGCTGGAGCAGGAGGGAACATATCCGCTGCCCGAGGCGCAGGTCGATCGTTTTATGCTCAAGGCGAAGATCTCGTACCCCAAGAAGCAGGAGGAGCGCGAGATCGTGCGTATGAACCTCTCGGGTGCAGGTATGCCCCAGCCCGCGAAGGTCATCTCGCCCGAGGATATCGTCAAGGCGCGACGTGTTGTGGAGGATGTATATATGGACGAGAAGATCGAGAAGTACATCATCGACATCATCTTCGCTACGCGCGAGCCCGCCGAGTACTCGCTCGAGAAATTGCAGCCGCTGATTGCCTACGGCGGTTCGCCCCGTGCCAGCATCGCTCTGGCTAAGGCTGCGCGTGCCTACGCATTCATCCGTCGCCGAGGCTACGTCATCCCCGAGGATGTGCGTGCCGTATGCCACGACGTGCTGCGCCACCGCATCGGTCTGACGTACGAGGCTGAGGCCGAGAACATCACCACCGAGCAGATCATCACCGAGATTCTGAACAACGTAATAGTACCCTAACCGTGCAGCAGAGCGAGAACGATATTCTCCGCCGAGTCCGCAAGATTGAGATCAAGACGCGCGGACTCTCGAACGAGATCTTCGCCGGAAAGTACCACACTGCTTTTCGCGGACGCGGTATGTCGTTCAGCGAAGTGAGGGAGTATCGCGCAGGCGACGATGTGCGCGACATCGACTGGAACGTGACGGCACGCTCGTCGAAGCCACACATCAAGATCTACGAGGAGGAGCGCGAGCTGACGATGATGCTACTTGTCGATGTGAGCTCGTCGCGCGACTTCGGCTCGACGGAGCGTATGAAGAAGAACGTCATCACGGAGATAGCGGCCGTTTTGGCCTTCTCCGCGGCGCAGAACAACGACAAGGTGGGTTGCATATTCTTCTCCGACCGTGTCGAGAAGTTCATCCCCCCGAAGAAGGGGCGCAGCCACATCCTGATGATCATCCGCGAGCTCATCAAGTTCAAGCCCGAGTCGGAGCGCACAGCCATCTCGGAGGCCGTGCGGTTTATGACCAACGTCAATAAGAAGCGTTGCACGGCGTTCATCCTCTCCGACTTCCTCATTCCCGAGCGCGACCGCACACCGCTGGAGGATGCGCTGAAGATTGCCGGCTCGAAGCACGACATCGTGGGTATTCGCGTGAGCGACAGGCGCGAGGCGGAGCTTCCGGATGTGGGCATTGTCGAGCTGGAGGATGCCGAAACCCACCGCAAGGTGTGGCTCGACACCTCGTCAAGGAGCGTGCGCGAGCACTATGCACAGCGCTGGGCCGAGCGCGACGAGGCCATACGCGAGCTGCTGCGACGCAACCGCATCGACACGGCAACCATCTCGACAGATGGGGATTATGTGGTGGAACTCATTAAACTATTCAAACAGAGATAACAGGCCTTACGCCTGTTTTGCAACCGCCTGCTAATACCGCTTCGGAGCGTAGAGGGCGGCAGGTGAAGTAGAATAAAGGATTAAAGATTCAAAATGCAAAATTCAAAATTTTATAGGGTTGTGCTCTCGCTCGCTGTGGTGTGTGCGGTGGGACTTGCATTTGTAGCCTCGGCGCAGATCGAGGGTAATGTGCGCCCGTCGAACGCTCCGCGCATCAGCGGACGCTTCGAGCCCGACTCGATAGGCATTGGCGATCGGTTCACCTACTCGATCGAGGTGGAGAAGGATCTGGTGCAGACCGTCATCTTCCCCAACTTCGCAGCCTCGGCAGGCGAGCAGTTTGAGCTTATCGAGGATGTGCCCGTCGATACGCTCGAGCGCGACGGCCGCCGCCTCAAGCTGCGCAAGTCGTTCCGTCTGGCAGCCTTTCAGGAGGGCGTGCAGCGGATTTTGCCGCAGGTGATGTATGCCGACAAGAACATCATCGACACGCTCTACGGCGAGGATACGCTGAGCCTGCTGGTTACGACCTTCGAGATCGACTCCACGTCGCACTCCATCTTCGACATCAAACCCCAAAAGACGCTCCCCTTCCGCTTTGGCGAGATCTCGGGCTACCTGATGTGGAGCCTTGTGGCATTAGTGGTGCTGGCCATCGGCCTATATGTTGCCTACCGCATTATGCGCCACTACGGCAAGAGCCTCTCGGATATTTTCCACCCCGCACCCCCGATGCCGCCCCACGAGGAGGCGTTCCGCGCGCTGGAGCGATTGTACGTTCTGCGCCTGTGCCAGCACGACAAACATAAACTCTACTACTCGACGCTCACCGACATTCTGCGCCGCTACATAGCCGCGCGCTTCGAGGTGGGAGCGATGGAGATGACCTCGGACGAGATCATCGCCGCGATGCGCGAGGTGGAGCTGCCGAAGAAGGCGGCGATGGATATGGCCGACGTGCTTCGTGCGGCCGATCTGGTGAAGTTCGCCAAGGCGATCCCCGAAAGCGAGGAGAACGAGGCCTCGTATCAGGCCGTATGGGACTTTGTCGAGCTGACCAAGCCCGTAGAGGAGCAACCAACTGAGGAGGAGTAAGCGATGAAGAGATTTTTCCATATAATAATATGTATCGTAGCTCTCGCGGCGTCGCTCGATGCCGTAGCACAGCGTATGCCCGAGCGCGGATTGGTGCGCAAGGGTAATCGTCAGTTTGCGCGCGAGCGCTACGACCGCAGTGCCGACAGCTACCGTCAGGCGTTGGAGCACGACTCCACCTCGTTCGAGGCGCGCTACGACTTGGCATCGGCGCTGATCCGCACCGAGCGTTATGCCGAGGCCGAGGAGCTGCTCAAGGGCGTGGCGGTGGATTCGCTGCAAGCGGAGGCCGAGCGCGCCGAGGCGTTCTACAATCTTGGTAATGCGCAGTTTGCACAGCAGAAGTTGCAGGAGGCGCTGAAGAGCTACCGCTCGTCGCTGGTGTTAAATCCTAATGATCAGGAGGCGAAGTACAACTACGCCTACACGAAAAAGCTTTTGGAGCAGAATCAGGATCAAAATCAGGATCAGAACCAGAACCAAGACCAGAATCAGGATCAGAACCAGAACAATGGTGGCGGTCAGAATCAGCCCGAGGGCGGCGACCAGAACCAAGATAAGAACGACCAGAACCAGAACGACAACAAGGACAAGGGCGACCAGAATCAAGACAACCAAGGCGATCAGAATGAGAATAATCAGGGTGATCAGCAGGGTGATGGCAATGGCGACAAGAACGAGGACGAGCGCGACGGTCAGCAGCCCCCTCCGCGTAGCGGTATGAACAAGGAGCAGCAGGAGCAGCTGCTCAACGCAATACAGGCGCAGGAGGACAAGACGCAGGAGAAGCTCGACGAGAAGGCCAAAGGCGTCGTGGTCAAGGGCCGAAAGAATTGGTAGCACCTGTAACAGGAGTTTTGCAACCGCCTGCGGATGCTAAATAATAACCTATAAAGAGTATATGGCCGCGCTTCGGAGCGGTTGAAGATAAAATGAAATTTGCAAACCCATATCTGCTGTGGCTGTTGGCGCTTGTGGTGCCAATGGTGGCATACTATATCTACCGCACCTTGCAGGGCGGTGCCGCCATACGCATCTCGAGCGTAGCGGGGGCACGCAACGCTCCGCGCACGGTGCGCTACTGGTTGCGACACGCTCCGTTCGTGCTGAGAGTGGCGGCCGTAGTGCTGATGATCGTGGCGCTGGCGCGCCCGCAGGATGTTGAGGAGCAGAGCCGTACGAATGCCGAGGGTATCGACATTATGCTCGCCATCGACATCTCCTCTTCGATGCTCGCGCGCGACTTCCAGCCCGACCGACTCACCGCCGCCAAGGAGGTGGCAGCCGAGTTCATCGCCGACCGCTATGGCGACCGCATAGGCTTGGCTCTGTTCGCGGGCGAGTCGTTCACGCAGAGCCCCCTGACAACCGACAAAGGTACGTTGCAGACGCTGCTGATGCGCCTGCGCAGCGGCATCATCGAGGACGGCACAGCCATCGGCAACGGCCTTGCGACGGCCATCAACCGCCTGCGCGAGAGCGACGCCAAGAGCAAGGTGATAATCCTGCTGACGGACGGTGTGAACAACCGAGGCGAGATAGCGCCCCTGATGGCGGCCGAGATTGCCGCCGATATGGGTATCAAGGTCTATACCATCGGCGTGGGTACGCGCGGCAAGGCGCCCTATCCGGCGGTGGATATGTTCGGAAATATGAGCTTCCAGATGATGGATGTGGAGATCGACGAGCAGACGCTCGAGCAGATCGCCGAGACCACCTCCGGCCGCTACTTCCGCGCCACCGACCGCCAGTCGCTCAAGGAGATCTACGACGAGATCAACGCAATGGAGAAGAGCAAGGTCGAGGTAACGGACCTGACGATATATCACGAGCAGTTCCTGCCGCTGTTGCTGCTGGCCATAGGCCTGCTGGTGGCGGAGTTCCTGATTGAAAAAATTGTGCTTAAACGAATACCATAGGCTATGTTTCGATTTGCTAATGCCGAATATCTATATCTGCTGATTCTGATTCCGCTGCTCGTAGCCGCGCTGGGCTACGTCGCCGTGCGACGCAAGCACCTTCTGGCGCGCTTCGGCAATGTGGAGATTATCAAGGAGTTGATGCCCGACTTCTCGCGCTCGCGTCAGCGACTGAAGGCGGGGTTGTACCTCACGGCACTCACGCTTTTGATTCTCGCGGCGGCACGTCCGCAGCTCGGCTCGAAGTTGCGCGAGGTGAAGGCCGAGGGCGTGGAGATGATGCTCGTGGTCGATGTATCGAACTCGATGCTGGCCGAGGATTTCGAGCCCAACCGACTGGAGCGCACCAAGTACGCCATCCAGCGACTCTTCGAGAACCTGAAGCAGGAGCGCGTGGGATTGGTGGCCTTTGCAGGCGAGCCGAAAGTGCAGCTGCCCATCACCTCGGACTACCGTATGGCTCAGGCATTTACGCGCCGCCTATCGACCTCGCTCGTGGCCGAGCAGGGTACGGCCATAGGTCGGGCGCTGGAGCTGGCGATGCTCTCCTACTCGAGTCAGAGCGAGCGCAGCCGCGTGATGGTGCTCATAACCGATGGCGAGAACCACGAGGATGATGCGATAGAGGCGGCCGAGAAGGCTGCCGCGCAGGGCATAAAGATCTACACCATAGGTATCGGTACGCCCGAGGGCGCGCCCATCCAGATCGACGGTGAGTTTGTGCGCGACGAGGAGGGCGAGATGGTGGTCTCGAAGCTGGGCGAGCAGATGCTGGAGCAGATTGCCGCAACGACATCGGCGGCATACGTTCGCGCCACGAAGCAGTCGATAGGATTGGAGGAGATTGTCAAGAGTATCAACGAGATGGAGCGCACGGAGCTCACGACGATGCGATACGAGGAGTACAACGAGCAGTATCAATATCTCGTCGGTGCGGCGCTGCTGCTATTGCTGCTCGACGGGCTCGTACTCTCGCGCCGAAATCCCCGCCTGCGCAAGTTCAACATCTTCCGCGAACAGCCCTAAGGGCTGTTTTGCAACCGCCTGCTAACCCTGCTGTCGAGTGTGGTGGGCGGCGGCCGGAGGAATTCAAAATGTAGAATTCAAAATTAAGACCCTTCCGTCCTTCGGACACCTCCCCTTCGCAAGGGGAGGAGTTAATAAGATTCTCCCCCCTATCGTAGGGGGTGGGGGCTATAAAACCCGCACTGCAGAATTTGCGGAAAAAGGGCGACGCGGCGGCGGAGGGTTAAAAAATGGAGACCTTTTGATTGCTTCAAAAGTGCGTAGCATTCATTTTACCGACGACGACGTGGCGACCCCGCAAATTGTGCCGTGCGGCCTTTTTGTGCAACTTTTTCGGAAAAAGTTGCGTGAAAAACTTTGTATCAGCAAACTATTTTCGACAAAGGTAGATTCCAATCATTTTCACATAGACACTACCATAGTATCAGGTGGGTATAATGATGTGAAAATGTGGAATGACGTAATTTATTAATTCTTCATTTTGAATTTTGCATTTTGCATTTTGAATTGCACCATTTGCCGCCCACAATTTTCCGAAGCGGGAGCAGCAGCCGGATGCAAAGCAGGCGTTACGCCTGTTTTTTTTGTTTCGGTGTGATATATTCGAGCGAATTTATTAACTTTGTACCCAAATAGGCTTTTGCGCGCTCGCGCCCGCGAGGCCAACCCCGAAAAGAATAATCAAAAAATAAGCAAAATAGTTATGATGGAACAACTCTCTGAACAAGAACTCTTGCGTCGCCGCTCGCTCGCAGCGCTGCGCGAGTTGGGCATCGAGCCCTACCCCGCCCAGATGTACGACGTTACGGCTACAGCCGCAGAAATATCGAACAACCTCACCGAGGAGAACAAGGAGCAGTACGCCGAGGTGCGCATCGCTGGCCGTATTATGAGCCGCCGCATTATGGGTAGCGCCTCGTTCTTCGAGTTGCAGGACCACACGGGCCGTATTCAGGTCTATATCCGTCGCGACGACATCTGCCCCGAGGGCGACACGACGCTCTACAACACCGTCTTCAAGAAGCTGTTGGACATCGGCGACTTCGTGGGTATCGAGGGTTTTGCCTTCATCACCAACACGGGCGAGAAGTCGGTTCACTGCCAGAAGCTCACCGTGATCTCGAAGTCGATCCGTCCCCTGCCCATCGTCAAGGAGAAGGACGGCAAGCAGTTTGATGCGCTGACCGACCCCGAGGTGCGCTACCGCCAGCGTTATGTCGATCTGGTGGTTAATCCCCACGTTCGTGAGGTCTTCGTCAAGCGCGCCAAGATTATGGCTACGATGCGCGAGTTCTTCAACGAGCACGGCTACGTCGAGGTGGAGACTCCCATCCTGCAGCCCATCCCCGGCGGTGCTTCGGCACGCCCCTTCATCACGCACCACAATGCACTCGATACGGATTTCTATATGCGAATCGCTACGGAGCTCTACCTCAAGCGACTGATCGTGGGTGGTTTCGACGGCGTATATGAGTTCGGCAAGAACTTCCGCAACGAGGGTATGGACCGCACGCACAACCCCGAGTTCACCTGTATGGAGATCTACGTTGCGTACAAGGATTACAAGTGGATGATGTCGTTCACCGAGCAGATGTTGGAGCGCGTGGCAATGGCTACCAACGGCACTACGGAGCTGGAGATCGACGGCAAGCAGATTTCGTTCAAAGCGCCTTTCCGCCGCCTGACGATGACCGATGCAATCCTCGAAAAGACGGGTTACGACATTACGGGCCAGACGGAGGAGCAGTTGCGCGAGGCTTGCGCACGCCTCAGCGTGGAGACCGACGAGACGATGGGTAAGGGTAAGCTCATTGACGCCATCTTTGGTCAGTACTGCGAGGGCGACTTGATTCAGCCCACCTTCATCTGCGACTATCCCCGCGAGATGTCGCCCCTGTGCAAGCGCCACCGCGACAATCAGGATCTGACGGAGCGTTTTGAACTCTTCGTAAACGGCAAGGAGCTGTGTAACGCATACTCGGAGCTGAACGACCCCATCGACCAGCTGGAGCGCTTCCAGGAGCAGTTGAAACTCTCGGAGAAGGGCGACGACGAGGCGATGTTTATCGATATGGACTTCGTGCGCGCGCTGGAGTACGGTATGCCTTCGTGCTCGGGTATGGGTATCGGCATCGACCGACTGACGATGTTTATGCTCAACCAGCCCTCGATTCAGGATGTGCTGTTCTTCCCCACGATGCGTCCCGAGAAGAAGGTTGTGGCCGACGATGCGGCTTTGTATGTCGAGGCCGGCGTTCCCGAGGAGTGGGTGGAGCCCCTGCAGAAGATGGGTTACATCACTCTGGAGTCGTTGCAGAACACCGCAGCCAACGGCGGCGGCAAGCTCTTCAACGATCTGTGCGGCTTCAACAAGAAGAACAAGCTCGGCCTCGCAACCGCAGGCATCAAGGCTTGGATCGACAGCAAGAAGGCGGAGTAACGTATGGATAAAGGCGAGATAATCATTTACCAATCCTCTGACGGGCAGACCGAATTGGATGTCCGCTTGGAGGGTGATACGGTGTGGTTATCACAAGCGCAGATGTCGTCATTGTTTCAGCGCGAACGCTCAGTAATAGGTAGGCATATATCTAATATTTATAAAGAGGGCGAGCTGGAGAAGGATACCTCGTGTGCAAAAATTGCACATAAGGTGGTAAATGTGGGTAACGATGCCGTGCAGAATTATTACACAATGTACTACAACCTTGATGTAATCATCTCTGTCGGCTACCGAGTTAAATCGTTGCGTGGCACTCAGTTCCGTATATGGGCCAACCGTGTGCTGAAAGAGTATCTGGTCAAGGGCTATGCCATCAACCACAATGCCAAGGCCGAGCAGCTGGAGGAGCTGAAGCGCACGATCGCCGTAATGAGCGACGTGCTGACAGCAAAGTCGGTTACGCGGGATGAGGCTGTGGGATTGTTGCGTGTTATTAGCGACTTCTCGTATGGATTGGATACGCTCGACCGCTACGACTATCAGCTGCTGGAGGTGAGCCACACCACCACAGAGGAGCATTTTCGTGCAACGTATGAGAACGCGATGGAGGCGTTGCAAACGCTTAAAACAGAGTTTGGCGCGAGCGAATTGTTTGCACGCGAGAAGGATGAATCGTTCCGCAGCACGATGGGTGCCATCTACCAAACCTTTGGCGGACGAGATTTATATCCGAGCGTAGAGGAGAAAGCGGCAAATTTATTATATTTGACCGTTAAAAATCACTCTTTCAGTGATGGTAACAAACGCATAGCAGCCTTCCTGTTCCTATGGTTTATGGAGCGCAATGGTATATTATACCGCAATGATGGCTCCCGCCGAGTGGAGAATAACACCCTCGTAGCACTCACGCTGATGATTGCCGAGAGCCGCGTGGAGGAGAAAGATATAATGACAAAAGTTATTGTAAACCTGATAAACAACCGAAATTAACCCGAAGATGAAAAAGTACATTTTCACTCTACTCGCCTGCCTTGTGGCCATAGGCGTGCAGGCGCAGACGACACTTAGGTGGGTGGATGCCTCGACACTCGGCATCATCGGTCAGGCCGAGCCTACGGGCAAGCCCTACGACCGCATCAACACCGACGAGCACCGCGTGCCCGAGAACTGCGTAGGCTTCTGCGGCTTCTCGACAGGTTTGGCGGTGGTATTCTCGACCGACAGCCCCACCATCGCGGCCCGCTGGACAACGTCGCAGTCGATGCCCGGAGTGAATATGTCGGCCATCACGCAGAAGGGCCTCGACCTCTACATCCGCGAGGGCGAGGAGTGGGTATATGCCGGCGTGGGACGCCCTACGATCACGGCCGAGAGACGCGACAAGCACGAGTACACCATCATCGCCAACGCCCCCACGCGGGCGAAGGAGTGTCTGATGTACCTCCCCATCTGGGATCGCGTGGAGTCGCTGGAGATCGGCATCGAGGAGGGCAGCTCGATCACCGCTATCGAAAACCCCTTCCGCCACAAGATCATCGTGCACGGCTCTTCGATCACGCACGGCGCATCATCCTCTCGCTCGGGTATGACCTACCCCGCGCTGCTGGAGCGTCGCACGGGACTCTATATGGTCAATCTGGGTTACAGCGGTATGTCAACCCTGCAGGAGGAGTTTGCGCATTACTTGGCGCAGGTCGAGTCGGCCGATGCCTTCCTGTTTGACACCTTCTCGAACCCCTCGGCTGAGGTTATCGAGGAGCGTTTCGACAAGTTTGTCGATATCATCCGCGAGAAGCACCCCACAACGCCGCTGATCTTCACGCAGACCATCCGCCGCGACACGCGCAACTACAACTCGAAGACCGAGGATTTCGAGTCGCGCAAGCAGGCTATGGCCGAGCGAAAGGTGCGCGAGCGAATGAAGCGCGACAAGCACATCTACTTCCTTGACTCCGAGGGTTGGGTTGGCTACGACCACCTCGGCACAGCCGACGGCACACACCCCACCGATCTGGGCTTTATGCGAATGGTCGAGAAGATGGAGCCCGAGCTAAAGAAGATCCTGAAAAAATACGGAATCAAATAACAAACACACAATACATTAACAAACAAAAATTACTAAGAAAATGAGAAAGAAGATTGTTGCAGGTAACTGGAAAATGAACACTCTCCCCGCTGAGGGCGTTGAGTTGGCAAAGAACGTAGTAGCTGGTCGTGGCGAGGTTTGCGAGTGCGTGAACTTCATCGTATGCCCCCCCTTCACCCACCTCTCACAGGTGATCGAGGCCGTTAAGGGCTCATCAATCGCTGTAGGTGCGCAGAACTGCGCTGCCGAGGCTAAGGGTGCTTACACGGGCGAGGTAGCTGCTTCGATGATCGCTGCTTTGGGTTGCGAGTACGTTATCCTCGGCCACTCGGAGCGTCGTCAGTACTACGGCGAGACCTCTGAGACCTTGAACAAGAAGATGGCACAGGCTTATGCTAACGGCCTGAAGCCTATCTACTGCGTGGGCGAGAGCCTCGACGAGCGCAAGGCTGGCAAGCACTTCGACGTTTGCAAGGCACAGATCGAGGAGGTTGTATTCAACCTTTCGGAGGAGCAGTTCAAGAACCTTGTAATCGCTTACGAGCCCGTTTGGGCTATCGGTACGGGCGAGACCGCAACGGCTGAGCAGGCACAGGAGATCCACGCTTACATCCGCGAGGTATTGGCATCGAAGTTCGGCGCTGCTGCTGCCGAGTGCCCCATCCTCTACGGTGGCTCTTGCAAGCCCTCTAACGCTGCCGAGATCTTCGCTAAGGAGGACGTTGACGGTGGTCTGATCGGTGGTGCTGCCCTCAAGGCTGAGGACTTCCTCGCTATCGGCAAGGGTTTCTAATCCAACCTGAGCAATAGGCAAATTTTCCGCGGGCTGTTGCAGCTCGCGGATTTTTTATATCTTTGCGGTCGGAAAATGAACATTAAATAAGAAAAAACAAACATTATGAAGAACATCTTTATCACACTCCTCTGCATCGTGGCTTTCGCCACGACAGCCTCGGCGCAGCACGCCTCGAACAACAACCCCGACAGCATCGTGGGCGAGTATCTGACCGACCGCGGCGGCAGCAAGAGCAAGGTTCGCGTAACGAAGAACGCCGACGGAACGTACGACGCGCAGGTTTTCTGGGTGGAGAACCCCTACGACAAGGACGGCAAGAAGCGCAAGGACGAGAAGAATCCCGACAAGGCGCTGCGCAACGTCGATGTTGATAAGATCGTGATTGTCAAGGGCCTGAAGTACGAGGCCGACAAGAAGCGCTGGGGCGGCACGAAGATCTACGACCCCACGAAGGGCCTGAAGGTGAATGCTACGGCCGAGTTCGAGACCGCCGACAAACTCAAGCTGCGCGGCACCATCCTCGGCGTTGGCGTAACCCTCTACTGGACCCGCATAAAGGAGTAATTTGAGATTTAGATACGATTTCTCAAATAAAGGGTACTGGTGAAATACATCAGTATCCTTTTTTTGGCCATAATAGCATATAGGATAATCATCAACCCCTTAAAACCTTATGTGATATGGCAACAGTAAAGATTAAGTTCAGACCATCAACCATTGATGGCAAGCAAGGCTCAATTTTCTATCAAGTAATCCACAATCGTGTAGTTCGTCAACAAAAAACCTCCTATCACCTCTATGCAAACGAGTGGGACAATCGCTCATCGACAGTGATAATCCCAAGGTTCGACGAGAGCAGGAGAGAGTATCTGACAGAGATTCGCAATCGAATCGAAATGGATATTAAGCATTTCCAAAAGGTGTTTTCCGATTTCGAACACAGCGGATATCCATACAGCGCCGATGATCTGATCGCAGAATTTATGACTGCGAAACACGATATTTACCTTTACGCGTTTACGGAGGAGGTGATCGCAAACCTAAAAACCTTAGGCAAGTTCCGCACATCGGAGACATACGCTGCGGCGATTAGCAGTTTCCGACGATTTCGAGAAAATAGAGATCTGGCATTAAGTAATATCGACTCCGATATGATGGTTGCTTACGAAGCCTATTTGAAAAATCGCGGAGTAAGCCCCAATAGCTCATCTTTCTATATGCGTAACCTTCGTGCGGTGTATAACCGCGCCGTAGAGAAGGGATTGGTCGTACAACGACATCCCTTCAAACACGTCTATACGGGAGTGGATAAGACCGTCAAGCGTGCCGTATCAATCGACGCTATTAAGCAGATTAAGGAGCTGGATTTATCAGTGAACTCCTCTCTCGATTTTGCCCGCGATATGTTTCTATTCTCATTCTATACTCGCGGTATGTCCTTCGTAGATATGGCATATCTGCGAAAAAAGGATTTGGCAAACGGATTTTTATCGTACCGTAGACGTAAAACAGGACAACAACTATTTATCAAGTGGGAGAGATGTATGCAGGATATAGTGGAGAAGTACGATAACCCAAGATCAGACTATCTCCTACCTATTATCAAACCTACGAACAACATAGACGAGCGCAGGCAGTATATCTATGCTGCGCACAATGTCAATCGTTACTTAAAAATTATCGGCAAGCAATTAGAATTAAGCATCCCTCTAACGATGTATGTCAGCCGCCACGCGTGGGCAAGCATAGCGAGGAGTAAGAATGTACCTATTTCAATTATCAGCGAAGGAATGGGGCACGACTCCGAAGCAACCACACGCATCTACCTCGCATCGCTCGACACGACAGCTATCGACAATGCAAATAGGATGATATTAGGATTTCTATAATACGTAAACAAAATAGGTGCCCACATCATTCGTGAGCACCTATTATTTATTAAGACTCGTAGCAGCACACCTTCAAAAGCTATGCTTTTGAAGTATTACATCGGTCTATACTCGACGTATGGATCATCGGTAAAACCATCGACGATCTGTACGGTGAAGCTCACGTCGTTAGTCAGCAGCGATGTACCGATGATGTAGGTACGGTGGTTGCGTTCCAGATCGATGTTGTGGAAGAACGACGTATTGATCGGGAACTGCAGGTTTGAGTCATACTCGCTGAAGGTTACGTTGCTCATCTGCTTCTGATTAACCAACAGGTAATTCATCGACAGCAGCGTGTAGGTTACACCCTTGACCGTCACCGTCTTGTTCTTTCCCGTAGGCAGCGGTGCAGCGGCAAATGAAACCGTCTGCTTCGAGTCGGCAATAACCTCGCCCGAGAGCAGGTTCATCTGCGTATATACATCGCTCACCTTAATCGAGGTATGCGAAACGCGGAATCCCACCGATGCTGCGTACTCCAGATCGGCCGTAGCGACGTTGAGCTGTGCCAGCGGACGACGCAGAAGGAAGGTCTTCGAGCGCGTGTCGTCGTTCACAACAAACGTCTCGCAAAGGTAGAATGCGTCGAGGTTTTCATCCTGCGACACAAGGCCCTCGGTCTGGAGCGTTACGATCTGCTTCGACCAGTCGATCGTGTAGGGATCCTTGTCGGCATCGGCCCAGAAGATGATGTCGTACGACTTACCTACGGCCAGCGTTTGCG
>SUZL01000016.1 GCA_015059925.1 Rikenellaceae bacterium | reverse complement strand
TTGCACATACTATTTGCATACAAAAGTAGATATTATCGGCAAATTTTGCAAATCACAAGAAAAGAAAATTTGCCAACAATACGCTAAAACACAATGTTTTGCATATTATTGGCAAATCTTAGAAAACAGGCGAAAACACCCTATAATTTACAAAATGTAAATGAGGATTTTGCAGACAAGGCAGATGCCGAAATAGCCTTGTTTGACAATTTTTATTCGATCTCCCAATCTACGCCATCCTTACGATCCTTAACTCGAATACCAATGGCGGTGAGTTCGTTGCGAATCTTGTCAGAAGTAGCCCAATCCTTGGCGGCCTTGGCATCCTGACGAACGGCCAGAATCATATCGACAACCTTTGCGAGCATATCGCCTCCTGCCGAAGCACCCTCCGCCTTCTCGTTGCGAAGTCCGAGAATATCAAACACATAGAGATCGAACACACGCTTGAGCTCGGCCAAATCCGCCTCCGAGATAGTCGCCTGTCCCTCAGCTACTTGGTTAATCACGCGCACATAGTCGAACAGCGCCGAGATAACCATCGGCGAGTTCAAATCGTCGTTCATAGCCTCCGCGCAACGCTTCTCCAGCTCGGCTACGTCAATACCCTCCGACGTCGTGGCCGAGGGCTTAATCTTAGCCAGCGTCTCCACGCCCTTCATCAGGCGGTCAAAGCCCTTCTCGGCAGCCTGCAAGGCGGCATTCGAGAAGTCGAGCGTCGAGCGGTAGTGAGCCTGCAAGACGAAGAAACGAACCGTCATAGGCGAGTACGCCTGCTCCAATTTGGGGTGCGTACCATTGAAGAGCTCCTCGAGCGTGATGAAGTTGCCGTACGACTTACCCATCTTCTTGCCGTCGATGGTGATCATATTGTTGTGCAGCCAGTAGCGTGCCGAGTCGCGGCCCAGCGCGGCCGTTGCCTGCGCAATCTCGCACTCGTGGTGGGGGAACATCAGATCCATACCACCACCGTGAATATCAAACTGCTCGCCCAGATACTTGCACGACATTGCCGAGCACTCCATATGCCAGCCGGGGAAACCATCCGACCACGGCGAGCGCCAGCGCATAATATGCTCGGGCGAAGCCTTCTTCCACAGCGCGAAATCGTAGGAGTTACGCTTATCCTGCTGACCGTCCAGATCGCGCGTATTGGCCACAATGTCCTCCAGATTGCGGCCCGAGAGCTTGCCGTAGTGGTAATCCTTGTTGTACTTCTCCACGTCGAAATAGACCGAGCCGTTGGACTCGTAGGCGTAGCCCGCTTGGAAGATGCGCTCGACGAAGTCGATCTGCTCCATAATGTGGCCCGAGGCGTGGGGCTCGATCGAGGGCGAGAGCACATTCAACTCATCCATCGCACGGTGGTAACGCTCGGTGTAGTAGTGCGCCACCTCCATAGGCTCCAGCTGCTCCAGACGTGCCTTCTTTGCGATCTTATCCTCGCCATCGTCGGCATCGTGCTCCAGATGACCTACGTCGGTAATATTGCGAACGTAGCGCACCTTATAGCCGATAGCCTTCAGGTAGCGGAACAGCAGATCGAACGTAACGGCAGGGCGTGTGTGTCCCAGATGGGGATCGCCATAAACGGTAGGGCCGCAGACGTACATTCCGACGCGACCTTCGTTGAGGGGCTCAAAGGCCTCCTTGCGGCGCGTGAGCGTATTGTATAAAAAGAGTTTAGAATCCATAGTCGTAATATATTTTTTACAAAATTAGGTAATTTTCGGTGAAAAGCGAAACGCCATAGCAAAAATTACCCTATTACGTCCAAATTCTACCTTCCGAGGAAATATCTTTAGATATTTGGCGTTAATTTATTAACTTTGCCCGATAGAATCCCTTTTGGCAAAAATAAAAACAGATAAGATATGAGAAATTTTCTTCGCCTTGCCTGCGTGGTGATGGCAACCCTTATGTGCACCACATCGCTCTGGGCACAGACCTCAACGCTTCGATTCAACAACGAGAAGAAGTTTAAGATCGTGCAATTCACCGACATACATTGGATCTACGGCAACCCCGACTCCGACGTCGCGGGCGTGCGTATGCGCGAGGTGCTGGATGCCGAGCGTCCCGATCTGGTGGTCTTTACGGGTGATCTGATCTTCGCAAAGCCTGCCGCCAAAGCGCTGGACAAGGCTCTGGAGCCCGTCGTTGAGCGTGGTATTCCTTTTGCTGTAACGTGGGGAAATCACGACGATGAGCAGGATATGACGCGTGCCGAGCTATCGGCCTACATCTCGCAGAAGCGTGGCAATCTGACCTCTACGACCGAGGGTATCTCGGGTCAGACCAACTACACGCTCACCGTAAAATCGTCCGTAGGCGACAAGACGGCGGCCGTTGTGTATGTCTTTGACAGCAACTCCTACTCGCCCATCGAGCGTGTGAAGGGCTACGACTGGATCAAGCACGATCAGGTGCAGTGGTACATCAACCGCAGCCGCGCGTTCACCGCGGCCAATGGCGGCAAGCCGCTGCCTGCGCTGGCATTCTTCCACATTCCGCTGCCTGAGTACCGCGAGGCTACGCAGAACCAGAACATCTATATGGTCGGCACTCGCAAGGAGATGGCCTGCGCCCCCGAGGTAAATACGGGCTTGGCGACGGCAATGCTCGAGGCGGGCGACGTGAAGGGTGTATTCGTTGGCCACGACCACGTCAATGACTATGTGGTGGATTGGAACGGCATACTGCTCGGCTACGGTCGCTACACGGGCGGCAAGACCGTCTATCACGACATCCCGGGCGGCAATGGCGCTCGAGTGATTGAGCTGACGGAGGGCTCCGATGCCATCCACACTTGGATTCGTATCGCGGGTGGTAAGATCATCAACGAGGTACACTTCCCCGCCGATGCCGAGTAGGCGATTTGACGAGTAAAAAATATTGATTACCTTTGCGAATTATTTCTAATTGACACCACTATGAATTTCAAACGTTGGGATAGAATTGTCGGCTGGTCGGTTTTTGCCGTTGCGGCCATCACATATCTTCTGACGATGGAGCCCTCGTCGAGTCTGTGGGACTGCGCCGAGTTTATCGCTACGTCGTACAAACTGGAGGTGGGACACCCGCCCGGAGCGCCGCTCTTTATGCTGCTGGCACGTCTGGCGACGATGCTCGCACCCTCAACACACTACGTTCCGCATATGGTCAATGCGATGAACTGCATCTGCAGCGCATTCTGTATTCTGTTCCTCTTCTGGTCCATAACACACCTTGCACGCCGTATGCTCACGCGCGAGGGCGAGTTCAGCGAGTCGGGCAAGCTGGCTGCGCTGGCCGCTGGTGCGGTGGGTGCTCTGGCCTACACGTTCACCGATACGTTCTGGTTCTCGGCCGTCGAGGGCGAGGTATATGCGCAGTCGTCGATGTTTACGGCGCTGGTGGTGTGGCTGATGCTGAGATGGGAGGAGCAGGCCGATGAGCCTCACTCGTCGCGCTGGATTGTGCTGATTGCCTACCTGATGGGCCTCTCGATAGGTATTCACATCCTGAACCTACTCACCATCCCTGCGCTGGTGTTCATCTACTACTTCCGCCGCTACAAGCAGATTACGCTTAAAGGGGTCTGCTACGCTACGTTAGCTTCGCTGCTTATTCTGGGCTTTATAAACGGCATTATCATCCCCTACACCGTATATGTCGGAGCGATGGTCGATGTATTTTTTGTAAATACGTTGGGCCTGCCCGTCAATTCGGGTATTGTGGTGTTTGCCTTGGCACTCTTTGCTGCACTCTTCTACGGCATCTTCCGCACTCATCGTGCCGGCAAGCGAGGCTGGAATCTGCTGCTGCTCTCGACGACGATGATACTGATAGGCTTCTCGTCGTACGCTACCGTAACTATCCGCGCATCGGTAAATCCCCCGATGAACAGCAACAACCCCGACAATCCGCACGCGCTGCTGTCGGTTCTCAACCGCGACCAATATGGCAACCGTCCGCTTCTCTACGGCCCCTATTACTCAACACCCGTTGATGATGTGGTGGAGGAGACGCAGTACTTCTACAACCACGAGACGGAGCGCTACGAGACGGCTACGATCCTGACCGACTACACCTACCCCTCGGAGTTTATGCATCTGTTCCCCCGCCTGTGGAATCCCACAAAGGGCGAGGCGGGATATAAGCCTTGGGCTGCCTACCGCACAAAGATGGATGTTCTGCGCGATGAGGCGGGTGAGCCTTTGCTCGACGAGCAGGGGCGCGTGATGCGTGGCGAGGTGTTGGATTTTGGCCGTACGGTCTATGATTCCGTTACGGGCGAGAACTTCGTGGAGCCTACTTTTGGAGAAAACCTATACTTCTTCTTCACCTACCAGCTCAACTATATGTACTGGCGCTACTTCCTCTGGAATTTCGTAGGTCGTCAGGACGATATACAGGCCGACGAGAACACCATTGCGCACGGTAATTGGCTCTCGGGAATTACTTGGTTAGACGAGCTCTACCTCGGCCCGCAGAGTGGCCTGCCGCGCGAGATGGCCGAGAATCCTGCACGCAACACCTACTTCTTCCTGCCCTTCCTGCTGGGATTGTTGGGACTTATCTACCAGCTCAACCGCGACCAGCGTAACTTTACGGTCGTGATGTGGTTGTTCATTATGATGGGTGTGGCTCTGGTGGTCTATTTCAACACCAGCCCGGGCGAGCCGCGTGAGCGCGACTACGTCTATGCGGGTTCGTTCTATGCCTTCTCCATCTGGATTGGACTCGGAGTGCTGGCGCTGTACGATATGTTCGCCTTAGCGCTGGGCAAGAATCGCCTGCGTGTGGCGGCCGTAGCGGCTACGGTGATGAGCCTCAGCGTGCCTGCGGTCTTGGCTACCGAGAACTGGGACGACCACGACCGTTCGGGCCGAGAGATGGCACGCGACATAGGCTGGAACTACCTGCAATCGCTGCCCGAGAATGCCATCGTGATAAACTATGGCGACAACGACACCTTCCCGCTGTGGTTCAATCAGGAGGTAGATGGCGTGCGTACCGACGTCAGGATTATGAATTCGAGCTACTTAGGTGGCGAGTGGTACATCGACCAGATGAAGACCGCGGCCAACGATGCTGCACCTGTACCGTTCGCTCTGCCCAGCAGCAAATACACCTTCGTGAATGACGGTCTACCCATCCGCGAGAGGGTTGATCGCGTGGTTACGATAAAGGAGCTGATGGAGTTCATCGAGCGCGAGGATGACGCCACGAAGCTGCCGCTCGTGGATGGCACGATGATCGACTACGTCCCCGCTCGTCGCATTGCAATACCCGTGAATAAGGAGAATGCCATCCGTTCGGGCATCGTCAAGGAGGAGGACCGCGACCTGATGGTCGATACGGTATATATCAACATCTCGGAGCGCAAGCAGCGCATCGACAAGAGCGAGATGATGATGCTCGACCTTCTGGCCAACTTCGACTGGAATCGTCCCATCTGCTTCACGCAGGTATATATCCTTCAGGACTTTGGTCTGCTCGACTACCTGCAGTTTGATGGCTACTCATACCGTCTGGTGCCCATCCTTACGCCCTACCGCTCAGCGTGGGACATCGGTCGCATCGATACGGACGTGGTCTATCCGCTGATGAAGGATACATTCCGCTACGGCAACTTGGCCGATGAGGACGTGTTGATGGATCACTTCACGCAATATAATATAGGTGCATCACGCGCCCGCGAAGGTTTTGCACGTCTGGCCAAGCAGCTGGCCCGCGAGGGTGAGCGCGAGAAGGCGCTGGAGATGTTGGACAAGGGTTTGGAGGTGCTGCCCCCGACGAAGCTCCGTTACTCGGACTCGAACACCTACCCCTTCATCGAGGGTTACTACTCGATCGAGGAGTGGGAGAAGGGCGACAAGCTTCTTAACGACTACCTCGACACGCTCATCGAGTATATCGAGTACTACTTGCAGTTTGACAATATGCAGGCGGCTCTGGTGAGCTCCATTATCGAGGAGAAGATGGATAGCCTGATGGAGCTCTACTACTTGGCGGCATACGCTCAACGCGATGATATTCTGTCGTTTATGAATGATTACTTGCGCACGTTCGGCTACACGGACGATGAGCTGATTCTGCCCGGCACCGCGCCATCGGAGCTGTTAGATGTTCCGGCAGTAGATATGTAAAAAAAGAGGTGTCCGTTTTTGGACACCTTCTTTTTTAATGCAAAATGCAAAATGCAAAATTCAGGCGTAACGCCTGTTTTGCAACCGCACGCTATTCTTTCTTTCGAACGTGATGGGCGGCAGATGAGGAAAATGCAAAATGCAAAATTCAAAATGCGGAATTAATAAATACGTCATTCCACATTTTCACATCACTTTACTTGACTGATACTATGGTCGTCTCTATGTGAAAATGGTTGGAATCTTCCTTTGTGAAAATACTTCACTGATACAAAGTTTTCACGCAACTTTTTCCGAAAAAGTTGCACAAAAAGGCCGCAAGGCACAATTTGCGGGGTCGCCACGTCGTCGTCGGTAAAATGGATGCTTCGCACTTTTGAAGCAATCAAAAGGTCTCCATTTTTTAACCCTCCGCCAACGCGTCGCCCTTTTTCCGCAAATTCTGCAGTGCGGTTTCTTTCCTATGCCGCCTACTACGTTAAGTAGCGAAGTTAGCAGGCGGTTGCAAAACACCCGTTACGGGTGCCGCCCACCACGCTCAGTAGCGAGGTTAGCAGGCGGATGGGAAACAGGCCTTAGGCCTGCTATCTCTTGCGCTTGGTAGTTTTCTTCTTGGTCGTGGTACGGATGGTGCCGCCCGTGATTTTGCGGGCCATCTGCGTGGCAAGAGTCTTGGCAAAGTAGGTTACTGCCGTTCCGAGAACCGTCGCCAAAACACCCTTCTTCGTGCCCGACGAACGCCTACTCTTCGTCTCCTTCGCCTCACGCTCACGCTCCTCGGCCTCAGCCTCTGCAGCCTTCTCGCGCTCAGCCTCAGCTGCCTCGGCCTCACGTTGCTTCAGAATCTTCTCGAATGCCGACTCTCTGTCCACAGCCTCATCATACTTACCCGCAAGACGCGACGAGGAGATAAGTTCCGCACGCTGCTCGTCCGTGATGGCGCCTATCTGACTCAGCGGGAAGAGAATCTTCGCACGCTCCACCATCGAGGGTGCACCCTTCTCATCCAGCAGCGACACCAACGCCTCACCCGTACCCAGCTCCAGAATCTCACGCTCGGTCGAGAAGGCAGGATTGGGCCTAAAGGTCTCGGCGGCAGCCTTCACAGCAGCCTGATCCTTCGGCGTAAAGGCACGCAGGGCGTGTTGCACGCGGTTACCACACTGTCCCAAGATAGCCTCAGGCAAATCAGACGGCGATTGCGTAATGAAGTAGATTCCCACGCCCTTCGAGCGAATCAGTCGCACGATCTGCTCAATCTTGTCCTTCAGCGCACGCGAGGTATCCTTGAAGAGCATATGCGCCTCATCGAAGAAAAAGACCATACGCGGCAGCTCCACCTCGCCCACCTCGGGCATCTTCTCATAAATCGACGTGAGCAGCCACATCAAAAACGTAGAGTAGAGCTTCGGGCGCAGCATCAGCTCGTCGGCCGCCAGAATGTTCATCACACCACGTCCCCCTTCGGTCTGCATCAAATCGTAGATGTCGAACGAAGGCTCGCCAAAGAACTGCTCGCCACCCTCGTCGGCAAGCCTGAGCAGCGAACGCTGTATGGCGCCAATCGTAGAGGAAGAGATATTGCCGTACATCGTCGCATATCGCTCCGCGTTCTTGGCCACATAATCGAGCATAAGGCGCAAATCCTTCATATCGACAAGGGGCAGCTGCTCATCCTCCGCGATGCGGAACGTGAGCGAGAGCACGCCCGACTGCGTGTCGTTCAAATCGAGCAGGCGCGAGAGCAACATCGCACCCATCATCTGCACCGTCGTGCGCATCGGGTGGCCCTTGCGGCCATAGACGTCAAAAAGACGCACAGGACACCCCTCGAAGGCCAGCGTCGCGGTATCGAGGCCGAACTCCGCCGAGCGCTTCTCGATGAAGCCGCTCAGACGTCCCGCCTGCGAGATACCCGACAAATCGCCCTTCATATCGGCCATAAAGCAGGGCACGCCAGCCTGAGAGAAGGTCTCGGCCAGCACCTGCAACGTAACGGTCTTACCCGTACCCGTAGCACCCGCAATAAGGCCGTGGCGCGAGGCCATCTTGCCTATAAGGTGCAGCGGGCCCGACGGGCAGTGGGCAACGTATAACTGTTTATCTCGATACATAGCGCGGGATTATTTGCAGGCAATCTTCGCTACGCGAGCCTCGTGGCGACCACCCTCAAAGGGGGTTACGAGGAACTTCTCGACGATGGCCATAGCCTCGTCGTTGGAGATGAAACGTGCGGGCAAAACCACTACGTTGGCGTTGTTATGCTGGCGGATAAGCTCAGCCACCGTATCGTTCCAGCACAATCCTGCGCGGATGCCCTGATGCTTATTGAGCGTCATTGCCATACCCTCGCCCGAGCCGCACAATCCTACGCCGCGCTCCATCTCGCCCGCCTCGATAGCCGAGGCCAAGGCGTGGCCGAAGTCGGGATAGTCGATGCTCTCCTCCGAGTGGGTGCCAAAATCGACCACGTCGAAACCCTTCGACGAGAGGTAACCCACCAAAAACTCCTTCATTTCGTAGCCCGCGTGGTCGCAGGCGATGCCTATTTTCTCCATATTTATATAATTTTATAATTTATTTCTGCTTGGCGGCTTACTCCTGCTTGGCGGCGCGTTTGCGGTCAATCTCCGAGAGTAGGATTTTTCTCAGGCGCATCGAGTGGGGCGTAACCTCAACATACTCGTCGGCCTTGATATACTCCAGCGCCTCCTCTAACGAGAATACCTTCGGCGGTACGATCACGGCCTTGTCATCGGCTCCCGAGGCGCGCATATTGGTCAGCTGCTTGGCCTTGGTAACGTTGATCGTAATGTCGCCCTGACGGGTGCTCTCACCCACCACCTGACCGCAATAGACCTCCTCCATCGGCGAGATGAAGAATCGGCCACGATCCTGCAGTTTATCAATCGAGTAGGCGTAGGCCGTACCCGTCTCCGAGGCGATGAGCGAACCGTTCGTTCGCATCTCAATCTCGCCCATCCACGGCTCGAAGTCGCGCAGACGGTGCGTCATAATAGCCTCGCCAGCCGTAGCCGTAAGCATATTCGACCTCAGACCAATGATGCCGCGCGAGGGCACCTCGAACTCCAATCGCGTACGCTCGCCGTCCGACTCCATATTCGTAAGCATACCCTTGCGTTTGGTAACCATCTCGATAACCGTGCCCGCGCACTCGTCGGGGCAATCGACGGTCATCTCCTCCACGGGCTCGCACTTTACGCCATCGATCTCCTTGATGATAACCTTGGGCTGACCCACCTGCAACTCATAACCCTCGCGGCGCATCGTCTCCACCAGCACCGACAGGTGCAGCACGCCACGTCCATAGACGATGAACGAGTCGGCATTCTGCCCGGGCTCGACACGCAAAGCGAGGTTGCGCTCCAGCTCGCGGTCCAGACGCTCCTTCAGGTGGCGCGAGGTTACGAACTTACCATCGCGGCCGAAGAAGGGTGAGTTGTTGATCGTGAAGAGCATCGACATCGTCGGCTCGTCGATAGCAATGGGCGGCAACGGCTCAGGGTTCTCGTAGTCGCATATCGTGTCGCCAATCTCGAAGCCCTCAACACCCACGATGGCGCAAATCTCGCCGCACTCCACGCGCTCGACCTTCGATTTGCCCAATCCATCGAACACCATCAGCTCCTTGATGCGGGTCTTGAGCATCGTCTGCCCATCGCGCTTTGCGAGCGTAACACTCTGGCCTGTACGCAACTCGCCGCGCGTGAGCTTACCCACAGCGATACGTCCGACGTAGGGCGAGTACTCGAGCGATGTGATAAGCATCTGGGGCGTACCCTCCACCATCTCAGGCTCGGGAATCTCGTCGATGATAGCGTCCAGCAGCGGCGCGATAGAGTCCGTAGGCTCGTTCCACAGGTGCGACATCCAGCCCTGCTTGGCCGAACCGTAGATAGTCTTGTAGTCGAGCTGCTCCTCCGTAGCACCGAGCGAGAACATCAGGTCGAAGACCTGCTCATTGACCACCTCAGGGCGGCAGTTAGGCTTATCCACCTTGTTTACCACCACGATGGGTTTCTTACCCAACGACAAGGCCTTTTGCAGCACGAAGCGCGTCTGCGGCATAGTGCCCTCGAAGGCATCGACGAGCAGCAGCACGCCGTCGCACATATTGAGCACGCGCTCCACCTCGCCACCGAAGTCGGCGTGGCCCGGGGTGTCTATGATGTTGATTTTGTAGTCCTTATACTGTACAGAGACGTTCTTCGACAGGATCGTGATACCGCGCTCACGCTCCAGATCGTTGTTATCCATAATGAGGTCTCCCGTGTTGTTGTCGCCACGCAACAGGTGTCCGGCAACGATCATCTTATCGACCAGCGTAGTCTTGCCGTGATCGACGTGTGCGATGATTGCAATGTTGCGAAGTTTTTGCATAGTAATTGAAATTAACCCTGCAAAGTTAATAAATTTCGTTAAAATGTACTATTTTTGCTCTACTATTCAAGGGTTGAGAGCTATGAATTATGAGATAAATATCAAGGATCGCAGCCGCGTAGTGGTTGGCGATGTGGGAGTTGAGTTGGAGCGCCTGCTCCCCGATAGGCGTGTTGTAGTGGTGTCGGACACCAACCTCGACCGCTACTACCCATCGCTCATAGGCCGCTACGACCACATCCTCATCGGTCAGGGCGAGACGAGTAAGACGCTACTTACGCTCGACACGATCTACCGCCGCCTGATCGAGCTTGGAGTCAATCGCTCGACCTTCATCTTGGCCATCGGAGGAGGCATCGTAACCGACGTTGCGGGCTTTGCCGCCTCGACCTATATGCGTGGTGTGGAGTTTGGTTTTATCTCTACGACGCTGCTGGGGCAGGTCGATGCCAGCGTGGGCGGCAAGAATGGAGTGAATGTGGATGGGTATAAGAATATGGTCGGCTCGTTCACCCAGCCGCGCTTTGTCATCTGCGATGTCGATATGCTCCGCACCCTGCCCGAGAGGGAGTTTCGCACGGGACTCGCGGAAGTTATCAAGTCGGCTGTGATTGCCGACAAGGAGCTTTTCGAGCGCCTCGAAGGGGCCGATTTTGGGACTTTGGCGGAGAACAGGGCTTTGCTGCGCGAGATTGTCTATCGTGCCATCAGCGTGAAGGCCTCAATCGTTGAGCGCGACGAGCGCGAGACGGGCGACAGGCGAAAGCTCAACCTCGGACACACCTTGGCTCACGCCATCGAGAAGTCATCCTCGCGGATGAATCACGGCGAGGCTGTGGCCGTCGGCCTAAAGCTCATTGCGGAGGCTGCCGTTCGTAGTGGAAGGCTCTCGGCAGGCGATGGTGAACGTATCGTAGGATTGTTGCAACGCGCAGGATTTGCGCTCGAGCCACCCGTTGAGATGCGCACGCTGCTCAAGGCCGTGAGTCGCGATAAGAAGAGCGAGGGCGACGAGATCTACATCGTCTGGCCCACGTCCATCGGCCACTGCGAAGTGGAGAAGATGCCCCTCGATGAGTTCCGCGGAATGTTTTAGCAGACCTAAGGTCTGTTTCCCATCCGCACCCCTAAGGGGTGTTTCTCAACCGCCTGCTACTCCCGCTTTGGATCCTTTTGGGCGGAAGATGGAAGAAACCGCACTGCAAAATTTGCGGAAAAAATAGTTTGAATTCTTGTTATACGACTTTCCTAAAACGAAAACTTTACACCAATAAGTCCCTGCGGCGAGTCGGTGTAGTAACATAACCACTCATAGATGTTGCTACCCGCGAGGTTGCGGCCCTCGGCATACACGCCCCAACGGTCGTTGATGCGCCACTCCACCTCGGCACCGACGAGGAACGTCCCGTCCGTCTTCACCTTCTGCATCACAGGCTGCGAGCCGCCATCCACATCCGTGAGCGTCATCCAATTTATCGCACCACGATAGCCTACATTAACGCCCGCTCTGAGCTTGCGGCCCGTAAATCGCAACGCCAGCTCCGTCTCGAACGAGGGACGCGAGCTATAATAATCGTCGTAGTTCTCCCACGCATAAGCCCCCGCCGTCAGCTCGGCCTCAAACCAGCCGATGGGACGCAGCTTGGCACTGAGGTCGATATGTAGCGAGTGCTGATAAGCCTCCGCGAAGTAGTACTCCGCACCGTAGTTATACCAGTAGGCGTGGTTATCGGCAAGCGACAACTCGGCCGAGAGGTTATACGAGAATATACCTCCCAGCACGCCACCAAATCCCACACGACCGTTATAGACCGACTCATTGGCCAGCTTGGGCAACGCCTCAGCCACAGCGCCCGATGCACGCAAGAAGGGATTGCGGTAGATAAGCGTAGCAAAGTCGTTCTCCTTAAGGCCGCCATCCACCTCAACGTAGGGTACAAAACCGGTCGTCGGTCGCTTCCACGTCATACGCAGATAGGGGAAAATGTGGTGTGGCGACGAGGTTGCCGAGGCCACATCGTCGTAGTAGTAATCGGCACCAATCAAAAACTCAAATCGCTCACTGCTAAAGCCATAGCGCGCTCCCGCCATAAAGGTGTTGTTGCGGTAGTTCTTCAGTGCCTTATATCCAAAGTCGCCATCGTACTCGGCGTGCAGACGCAGCAGATGCTTGCCGCCCACCATCTTGCCGAGGGCCACCTTTGCCGATAGTGCCGACTCATTGAAATCGCTCACATTCAGCCCATCGAGGAAGTACTCTCCCCCGACCTCGAGGTTGAAGTTCCAGCGGCTCAGATCGACAAAATCATCGCCAAAGCGCAGTCGGCCCGCCACCTTGCCAAAGCGAATGGCCGCACCCGTCGAGGGATAGCGGTGGCGAATCTGCTGATCGGCTCCCAAATCGACCTCCAACGTATGACGTCCCACGAACAGACCCGCACGGCCACCCACGCGGTTGCTCATCTCAGTCGTTTTGTCGGTAACCTTCTCACCCGCCATATTAATGCGGTTGCGGTAGTCGCCCCAATGGTTGATGTAGGCCATAGCGTAGCCACGATCCTTATTAAACGCCGACACATAGACATCCGCCTCGCTCGCCAGCGGCGCACCCGAGGCCAGACGCACATACAGAGGTCGGGCACGGTAAAAGTCCCAATAGGTTATTGTCGCAGGCTTGAAGTTCTCGGTCAGAAGCGAAGTCTGGAACGTGCGTGGCTCGATCGAATAGTCAATGTCGGGACGCATCTTCACCGTGTCGGTCATATCGGGCACGATGGCCATCTTCTGCGCCGCACTCACGCTGGGGGTGTAATCCTTCGACACCTCGACCTGCTTCGAGACCTGCGCTGCGGCAAGCGTGGGCAGAGCCACAGCCGCCAACAATATATAAAGTACTCTTCTCATCATTACTCCATTTTAGCAATTTTAGCCTTGGCCTCATCGACGATGCCATCGTCGGCGGGCGAGTAGCCATCAACAACACTCTGATAGGTGGCACGCGCTTGGAACGCATCCTCACGCGCCATATAGATGTCGCCCAGCAGGATGAAGGCCTTGGCCAGCCAATAGTTCTGCGGGGTGTTGCTATCCGAGAACTCATAGACCATATTCTCGGCTCGGTCGTAGTTGCGCGCATCAAACTCGGCCTTGATCAGACGGTAACGAGCCTCCGCACCCTCCGCCGAGCGAGTCTCCGCGGAGAGCGTCTTGTAGATCGCCATCGCTGCCGCCTCATCGCCCCTGCGATCCAGCACCGAGGCCTTCGCATAGCGGGCCTTGCGACGTGCCACATCACTTGCGGCACTCATACGCTCCACCTCGTCGGCCATTCTAACAATATCATCATCGGAGGCCACCTTCAACGTCGAGGCTACATACCCCGTAGCGGCATTTGTCTTGGCCGCCTCGGTCGAGGCCTCATCGTAGAGCTGACGGTAAGCATCGGCCGCCTCAGCATATCGCTCACGCTCGTAACACATCGCCGAGAGCTTGTCCAGCACGCGCTCCGAGTACTGCGTCTTGCCCTGTGCGGCGAGCTCTTTCAGCGTCGTAATGGCCGCATCCTCCTCGCCCTCACGCACCTGACAGTCGCCGAGGAAGAAGAGTGCATCCTGACGGTAATATCCCTTCGGGTAGTTGCCGAGGTAGTTCTTCAGGCTCACCGCAGCCTCCCGCGTCTTACCATCGAGGTAGAGCTTCTGCGCCGCTGCATACGACATCGAGTCGCGCGCCATCTCGCTCAGGTTGGTCTCCACGCCACGACGCTCGGCATAGTTGAAGTAGCCGTCGGCATCGCCACGAGCCATATATATATCGCGTATTCCATCGAGCGCACCCTTCGACTGCGACGACTGCGGCGAGAGGCTCACCACACGGTCGTAGTATTCGAGAGCCTTATCGCGCTGACCCAGATTCAGATAGGCCAATCCCAGATTCGACAACGCATCGGCTGCAAGCGTTGAGTTGGGATACTCCGCCACGAACTGCTCCAGCACTCTTACGCCCTCCGAGTAGTTCTCCTCGGCGATGTAGGTTCGGCCCAATTCGTAGGTCGCATCATCGACATAATCGCCCCTATCGGCACCCACGATCGAGCGCAGGGCCGCGATCTTATCCTGCCTGCGATTCTGCACGCCAAGCGTTATAGCTCGCTGATACTCGGCGTAGTAACGCTGCGGAACATCGACCGCCATAGCACGGTTGTAGCACTCTATGGCGCGCTCGAACTCTCGCTCCGAGTAGTAGGCATCGCCTCGGCGTGAAAGGGCATCGGCGAAGTAACCATCGCGCGTGGGGCGCACGGCCAAGTAATCATCGAAAGCCTTGCCTGCGGCCGCCATATCGCCGTCATTGAAGTAGCAATAGCCCATATTGTAGAGTGCCATAGCATACTCCCGACTACTGCGCGGGGCACGGGCAACATAACTACGGTAGCGCTGCAACGCAACGCCGCTATCGCCTTTTGCGTAGGCTATCTCACCCAACCAGAACGACGCCAGAGCCGAATACTGGGCGTTAGAGCCGACCGCTAGCGACTCCGAGAGCGAACCCTCGGCACGCTGCAAATCCCCTTCGGCGAAGGCCTCCAAGCCGTTGAAATAGGCTATCTTCTGCAACGCCAGCAACACCTCTCCATCGGGCTCGGGCATACTCTTGATGGCGTCGTAAGCCTCGGCATAGTTGTGCGAATTGTAGTAGGCCGCAACGAGCAGCTTACGCACCTCGGCCAGACGCTCACTGCGCGGATAGAGGGCCATATATCGGCTCAGCACGTTGATGGCCTCGTTGAAGTGGCCACCGCCCAACTCGTACTGCAACTTACCGTAGTTGAACAGAGCATCCTCGGCAATAGCCTTATCGAAAGCCGCACTCGAAGCCATTGCAAACGAGTGCATTGCGTTGGTCTTATCATTAGCCCGCAAGTAGCAGTCGGCCAGATGGTACGACGCATTCTGCGTGAGCAAATCATCCTTTCCGCAAGCCTCACGCAGGTACGGCAGAGCCTCCGCATAGAGCGTCTGACGATATAGCGCGTAACCCATAATGTAGTTCTCCACGCGCCCCATCTCGCCTCCCGCCGAGCGGAAAGCACGCAAATACTTCACCGCCGCGGCATAGTCCTGAAGCTGAAACCACGACTCGGCCATCATACGGTTGATCTGGAGTGTCTGCTCGGGCGTGGTGCGCTGCATTAGAGCGTCGCCATTTGCCACCACAGCGCGGTAATCGCCACCCTTGAAGTCGATCTGCATAACGTAGAAGGGCATCAAATCGGCATAGATACGGCTCTCACGGAGCGACTCAAAGCCTCGACGCGCCTCGGCGAGCTCGCCTCGGGCGTAGGCCATATAGGATTTGTAGTATGTTGCGTGGTCGGCATACTCGCTGTTGGGAACGATTCGCGAGAAGTAACGCTCCGACTCGTCGTAGTCGCCTCGCATAAATGTCATATATCCCATACGCAGGTCGTATCGGTCGCGCTGCTGGGGCGAGAGCATATTGTAATCGACCTTGCGAAGCTCCTGCTCGGCCATAGCATCGTCGCCAAGCATACAGTAGTGGTCGCCCAACTCGTATTGCACATCGTTGGCAAACGACGAGCCGCCATTCTCGGCCAGAAAACGTCGCAGGCGCGCCTCGGCACCCTCCATTTGGAGTTCATCCTCGCATCGTGCAAGGTAGTAATCCACACGCTCGATCTGCTCCCGATCCTCCACCGACGAGAGCCTCTCTCTAAGGCGCAGAAGCTCCTGCCGAGCCTCGATCCAATGGCCATAATCGCAGAGCGATACGGCACGCTTCAGGGCATCGTCCGCAACCTTAGTTTGGGCCTTCGCCGCAGGCAGACTCAGCGAGAGAATGAGCACCGAAAATAGAAATATTTGTCTTCGCATATTGTAGGCAGTTTATATAGGACAAAGGTAACCATTTTACCTCAAATTGCACAACAAAGGAACGATTATTGTCATCACATTATTGTGCTTTTGAGCCTATATGTGCTCCGAGGCGTCCTGCTCGATAGGCGGGTGGGGCTGAACAAAATTGAGAATCATAAATTTTTAACGATGAACAACACACAGAAAGTTACGGTCACGCTTCGCAACGGCCGTTTTCGTCTGCCAGCTGCGGCCAAGGCCGACGACCTGAATCCCAAAGCATTACTACTCTACGCGGCGGCTCAATGTGCGGGCCTTACGGTGATGGGTATCCTCGGCAAGGATAATATCGTGCCCAAGACTATGGAGATCACGGCCGAGGGCACGCTCGACACGGAGAAGTTGCAGGCGAGCAGCGTCTTTCGCAGTTTCCGCCTCTCGTACAACGTCGAGTGCCGCACCTTAAGCGAACAGCACGCCGTGAGTCAGGCCATCAACCACGCTCAGGAGTATGCCTGCGGAATGGTTGCTATGTTGGGTTATATCGCCCCCGTCTCGCACCAGATCTCGATCGTCAGCACCGAAACGGCAAAGGTGTAACAACTCAAAGGCCCGCTCAATGGCGGGCTTTTTTACTGTTGGGCGGTTAGACGCATATACTCGGACAAGGCTACGGCGTAGTTGAATCGCGCGGTTATGGCATTGGTATAGATCTGAATCCAGCTTATCTGCGCCTGCAACACGTCCAAAACCGTCGCCTGCCCCTCACGATAGGAGAAGGTGCTGATGGAGAGGTTCTCGCTGGCGATGGCCAAATTGTGCAGAGATGAGCGAATCTGCGAATAACTGCTCGTAAGGTCGCTCCAGCCGTCAGCCTCCTCAAGCGTAGCGTCGCGCCTTGCTTGGCTCAAATCGGCCTCAGCCTTACGCACCCCGGCCTCAGCCGACGTTGCCGCATAACGTCGCTCGCGCCAATGAAATATCGGCACATTCACACCCACCACAAGCGCTCCATCAAGATAGGTGCGCCCGCCCACATTCGGCGAGTAGGTCTGCCACGAAGAGCCTATCGATGCCGTCAGACGGGGATTAAAGGCCGATTTTGCAATCGTTACACCCTCCTCGGCAATCCCGACAGCGAGCCCCGAGCGGGCCACATCGGGCCGCCTGAGCAGCAACTCCTCCGCCCCCACACGCACGGGCATAGCCATCGAATCGAGAATCGAGTTGCCCAGCGCCACCTTATCGTGCGTGGTCTGCTCCTCGCCCAGCAGGTTGTAGAATCGATGTTGTGCCACGTCGTAATCGTTGCGAATATCAACAAGTGCATAACGCGCCTCGCTCAGTCGCGCCTCGACCTGCAACACATCGCTCTTGGCCACATACCCCTCACGATAGCGCTCATCGACAACATCATACAGCGACGATATTATGTCCACATACTCCTCCGTAGCGGCCACATAGAGCTGCATAGCCGACAATGTCCAATAGGCCACATCGGCCGCATAACGCACCTCCAGCCACGTCTGCCTCAGAGCTTCGCTGCTCGACTCCGCCTGTGCCTGCGCCCGCCGATAAGTCGCTCGCACCGCTCCACCCGCGTATATGGTCTGCTCCACGCGAGGCTGCAAAGAGAAGCTCCACCGCTCACCCGCCGAGGTGTGGCGCAAATCCGTCGTGAACGTTCCCGCCGCCGAGAGCGAAGGTAGAAAACCCGTCTTGGCACGCCCAAGCTCCGCCCGCGAGCGATCGAGCTCGGATGCGGCATAGTCGATTCGGGTGCTTCGCTGATAGACGCTGTCGCGGTAGGCTTGCAGGGTTATCTGCGCCCGCACAAGGGTGGGCAGCAGGAGAAGAAGAGATAACATTACGATTCTCATAGGCTATTCTATTGAAGGTTTGATTCCATAAAAAAGTGCATAGACAACGGGCAGCACCACCATCGTCAGCACCGTCGCCACCATCAGCCCGCCCATAATCGTGGCGGCCATACTCGCAAAGAGCGAGTCGAAGAGCAACGGCACCAGCGCAAGAATCGTCGTTCCGGAGGCCACGCTGACGGGCACCAATCGTCCCCGCGCCGCCCGACAAATGGCATCGTAAGGGGTAGCGCCCGCCGCCCGCTCCTCGTCGATCGTGGAGACTAAGATGACGGCATTCTTGACATTCATCCCCACCAATCCGAGCAGTCCCAGCAGCGAGAAGAAGTCGAACTGATTGGCCGTTACGAGCAGTCCCGCCACAACGCCAATGAAGATCAAGGGCAGCATCAGAAGCACAATCACAGGATCGCGGAAGTTATTGAACAGCAGCAGCAAAACCACAAAAATCAGCACCAGCGTAAGCGGCATATACTCCCCCAGCGCCTCGTTCGACTCCTGCTGCGACTCCTGCTCGCCAAAGATCTTGAGTTCGTAGCCCTCGGGCACGACAACACGCCGCTCCACCTCGCCGAGAATCCGCTCAAATAGCCGCCCGGTATTAACCCCCACGCGGGGATCGCACTGTGCCTTCACAACCCGTCTCCGATTCAGCTGCTTGACCACACCCGTGCGGTAGTCGAAATCGAAGCGCGAGCTCGCCTGCTCCAGCGAATAGACCTCGCCACTCTGCGAGAAGATGGGCATAGATTGCAGGTTGGAGAGGTTGTAGTGGCCAAAGTCCTCGTCCTTGAGCAGTATCGGAATATGCTCATCGCCCCGCCTAAAAGTCCCCATCCGAAACCCCTCGGTTGCAAGCGTAATCCACTGCGCCATCGAACTGCGCCCTACGCCGATGCGCTGTCCTTTGGTCTGCGAATAGACGGGCAGCCACGTCGGGATGCGATTGCCCCAGCTGTTGCGCACGTTGTCTGCCTCGGGTATCTCGCGCATAATCTGCTCGACCTGATGAGTCAGGCGCAGGAGCGTATCCACGTCGTTCCCCACAAATCCAATCTCGATCGTAGCATCGGGCACAGGCGAGAGCTTGAAGAGCGACGAGCGCAGCCACACATCGGGGTACTCCTGAGCCACATACTCATCAAAGCGGCTCTTCACACGCTCGGTCGCGCGATCCGAATCGACCTCGACGAGCAGATTTCCGAAGTTGGGCCTCAGCGAGACGCTCCCACTTGCCAAGTAGTATCGCAAGGGAGTAGAGCCCGCCGTCGAGGATACCCTCTCAACCTCGGGTTGCCCGAGCAGCCACTCGCTCATCCGCTCAAGCCGCTGCTCCGTAGCAAAAATATCGTACCCCTCGGGCAGAATCACATCGGCACGGAAGTAGGGTTTATCGAGCTTCGGAAAGAAGTTCTGCGGCATCATCCGCATCGCCACCATCGACCCCACGAACATCACCACCGCCATCGCCACAACCGTCCACCTATGCCCGAGCGCCCAACCGAGCAACCGATCGAACACCGCCGCACGACTCTCGCCACTCTCGGCCGCCCCGTTTTTCAACATAAACAGTCCAAACATAGGCACTTGACTCAAGGCCAGCGCCCAGCTGAGTAGCAACGACAGCGCAACAACCACGAACAGAGGCTTCACGATCTCAGCCACCGACGATGGTGCAAGATATAGCGGCAGGAACGAAAAAACGGCTATGAGCGTCGCCCCGAGCAGCGCCCACTTCGGCCCATCGGCCGCCTCAACGAGTGCCTCACCGAGCGGCACACCTCGCAAGCGGGCCTTCTCAGCATTATCCACCACTACGATGGCGTTATCTACCAGCATACCCATAGCGATGATAAATCCCGCCAACGAGGTGCGGTTGATCCCCTCGCCCACGGCATACATCAAAAGCATCGTACCGCCAATGGTGAAGATGAGCGAGAGGCCAATGAGCACTCCGCTCCGCCTCCCCATAGCCAACATAATGATTACTATGACGATAGCCACCGATTCGAGCAGATTGAGCATAAACGAGAAGTTGGCCTCGCGGGCAATCTGATCCTCCGGATAGAGCGTTACGACCTCCATCCCGACGGGCATCTGCGCCTGAAGCCGTTGCAGCACCTCGCTCACCTCCCCGCCGAGGCTCACCACATCGGCCTCCGCCTCGGTCGAGACTCCCACGCCGACAGCACGACGCCCATCGACACGCACAATGACCGACGGCTCGGTCGAGTACTCCTGCTCGATGCGAGCCACATCGCCCAATCGGAACTGCCGCCCATCGGAGGCGATAAGCAGCTGATTGGCAACGTCATCAATCGTCGAATATACCCCCGGCTCAAGTATCCGCACCCGCATCTGGCCGGCCGCAATCTCGCCCGTACTCACGATGGAGTTCTGCTGCGCAATGGCCGAAATGATCATCTCGGGCGTAATGGAGAAGTTGGCCAACACCGATCGCGTCAGGTAGATATTCACGACCGCCTGCTGCTCGCCCTGCAGAGCGACCTTCTGCACGCCGTCGATCGTTACCACCTCAGTCTTAACCCGTTGGGCCCAATCGCGTATCTCGTCCCACTCGAACCCATCATCGGCCGCAAGAGCGAAGTATAGCCCATAGACATCACCAAAATCGTCATTCACCTGAATCGGTCCCGCCCCCTCGGGCAGTTGCGAGGCTATGTTCATCGCCTTGCGTCGCAATTCGTCCCACAGTTGCGGAATCTCGTCGGAGCGCGTACCCGACTCCAACTCGACCATAATCTTCGAGAGGCCGTAGTAGGACTCCGACGTAACCTTCTTAACGCGCCTTACACTCTGCAGCTCACGCGCCACAGGCTCCGAGACGAGTTGCTCGACCTCGTAGGGCGTAGCACCCGCATAGGGGCAGATCACAACAGCTGTCTTGATGACGAAGGTCGAATCCTCCTTCTTGCCCATCTGCGTGAAGGCCCACACACCACCCACTACAAAGAGAGCAAGCAGAAACCACAAGACGGCTCGCCGCCGCAAGAAAAACTCGGTAATTGACATAGGATTAACGATTTAAGATTCTCACTCGCTCCCCCTCCTGCAGCCGATACACTCCGGCCGAGACCACCCGCTCGCCCTTCCTAATGCCCGCGAGCACCACCACCTTGTCGTGCCCGACAACATCGCCCAACTCGACCGCCCGACGCTCTACCCTATCATCATCGCCCACAACCCAGACATACTCCCCGCCCTCGGCAGGAGCATATATAGCCGTCAGCGGCAGTACCAACTCACTCGACGAGCTATCCTCCGCCTGCAACGTAACCTGACAGGTCATACCCGGCGAGATGTGGTAGGGGGCACTCTCAGCCTTATCGATCTTGAGCGAAACGGGGAAACCCGAGGCATCGGATGCGGTCTTGGCGTAGGTGTGCAGCCGTGCCGCAAAACGCCTATCGGGATAGTTATCGAAGACAACGTAGAAGCGCGTGAGCGAATCCGAGAGCAGTGCCATACTCCGCTCAGGCATAGTGAATTCGACGGTCGTACTGATGGGATTTACCAGCCGCAGAATAGTCTGTCCCGACTGCACACGCTCCCAGGCATCGACATACGTCCTCTCAATCACACCCGCAAACGGAGCACGCAGCTTGGTCTGCGAGAGCAGGTCGGCTGAGTTCTCATACGCCGAGCGAGCCTGCACAAAGGCGGTCTGCGAGGCCTCGTACTCCTGTTGCGACACAGCCTCGTGGTCGAGCAGTCGCTTCATACGCTCCGCCTGCGAGCGGGCACGTTCAAACTGCGAACGATCCGACGCCACCTGCAACTCCACATCGCGCGGATCGAGGCTCGCCAACAACTCCCCACGGCGCACATAATCGCCCTTCGACACATCGACCGAGAGCACCTGTCCCGAGAGCTTAAATGCCATATTGACAGCATCATCGGCCGTCGCCATACCCGCAAAATCACGATCGACGTATCCCAATGCCTCAGCCGTTACCACCTTTACGGGGCGGGGCGTGGTGTCCGTTTTATTCGCGCTTTGACGGCAGGCGGCACAGCACAGAGCGACAGCCACGCAGAGTAGAGTTCGTTTGTTCATAGCAAAAAAAAATTGACCTTCGCCGTGCAAAGGTCAATTTCTATACCAAAATTATATGTGGATCGCTCTTAAAAGTCGATGTTGCGGCAGTTGTATTTCTTCTCGATGACGCCATCCTTCAGCACCACCAATCCATTCTTGGCGCGCAGCATAGTCTTCATAACGGTAGCGTCGATATTGTAGCAACGCACCGGATCGCTATCGGCGAAGGCGTGATAGGTAACCTCGCGCAGAGGCTGCGGCGTAAGGCAGACAACCAACCCCTCGGTCTCGATGGCACGATCGACCACTCGGCGCAGGCGCTCGGCGCACTTCTCATTCACCGCATCGAGCTCCGTTATGCAGATCATATAGACATAGCCCGAACGGGTGAGAATATCGCGCGTTGCATCGCCCTCCTCGTCCGTAATGGTAAACTCGCTTACGAGCGTCTGTACGGCAGGGGCTTCGTTATCGACGCGCGTCTCGACCCACTCCCAGCGGCTCTCGTCCTGCCACTCCTTATCGTCGATCTTAAACTCGCGCACCTCACCCGACTGGCGGTTGCGATAGACGAGAACATACTCCTCCTCCGACATATCCTCGCTGCCCGTATCGTGCTGAACGGCAATCATCGCGTAGATGTTGGAGCCCTCGTCGTAGGGCAGAAAATCGATCAGCGGCAGGTTGAAGTAGCAGTACGTTCCCACGCCCATAGCTATCGTACAGAACGTTACGGTCGCGGCGATCTCCCAGCGACGGAAATCCAGAATACGCTGACCACGATGGCGATACCACACCACCACGACCATCGGCAGTATAATCAAATTCTTCAGGAAGGTCTCCCACGGCGTCAGCTTCAGCGCATCGCCAAAGCAGCCACAATCCTCGACGGGAATCCACGTTGCGCTGAGGAAGGTCAGCACCGTAAAGAAGGTCATCGAGGCAAGGGCAAATATCGAGATCAGGCGCGTACGCACCTTGAAGGTGAGCATCAAACCCATCATCAGCTCCGCACCGCACAACCAAATCGAGAAGATCATACTCAGCGGCTGCAACTGCTCGATTCCGTAGATCGAGAGGTACTCGTTCACCTTAAGGGCCGTGCCCCACGGATCGACCGCCTTCACGAAACCCGAGAAGGCAAAGACCAATCCGACGATAATACGGCAGATGTTGGCGGCTCTGTTCAATCGAGGCGAAACCATTACTCAGCGGGGTTAATATATTGATTTACAATAGTCTTTATCTTCGCAAAAATCTGCTCGGGCGCAGCCATATTAAGCTCCTCGTCGCAGCAATCGATAACGTGCATACGCTCGTCATACTCCGCCGCATCCAGATAGACCTGACGCACACGTCGCTGCAGCTCCATCGACTGCTCGTGAATATCCTTCTTGCCGTTAAGATAGGCGCGATCATCGCCCTCGCGCACCTCCTGCCGCAGCTTTCGCTCGGTGAAGGCCTCGGGCACATCCAAAAACAGAGATACATCGGGACGCGGAATCGAGAAGTAGTCATACTCCAGCGAGAGTATCCACTCGCGCAGGCGCTCGCGCTCCTCGGCGTTATCGACCTTGGCACACTGGTAGCCTATGTTTGAATAGACATAGCGGTCGCAGATCACGACCTTGCCCTCGTCGATCCAGCCGCGAATCATCTGCGCAGCATCGCGTCTGTCGCCCGCGTAGAGCATAGCCACGATATAGGGATCGACCTGCTCCACACTACCCAGCTCGCCACGCAGAAATCGGGCAATCAGGTCGCCGAAGTAGGGCGCGTCGAAACGCGGGAAATGGAGGTACTCGGTGGCAATACCCTGCTCGGAGAGCATCGCTCGCAGATTGGCAATCTGAGTCGATTTGCCCGATCCATCAACACCTTCAAGCACTATGAACATATCTCTTCTCTGTAGTTTGGTTTCTTGTTTGCTTATTATCGGAGCATCCTCGCGGCACGCTCAACGCCCCGCACCAGCGCATCCATCTCCTCGCGTGTGTTATACATCGCAATCGATGCACGACACATTCCCGTAATGCCGTAGTGCGTCATCACAGGCTCGGCGCAATGCTGGCCCGTACGGATGGCAATGCCCAATTTATCGAGAATCATACCCAAATCGTAGTGATGCACTCCCTCGACATTAAACGAGATGATCGAACACTTATCCGCCGTCCGACCGTAGATGCGAAGTCCCTCTATCCGCTGCAACTGCTCCTCGGCATAGCGCGTCAGCTCGCGCTCGTGAGCCTCAACAGCCTTCAAATCCAATCCCTTAAGGTACTCCACCGCCTCGCCCAAGCCGATAGCACCGACATAGTTTGCCGTGCCTGCCTCATACTTTAACGGCAGGGGTGCATACGTCGTCTTTGCGAACGACACCCGATCGACCATATCGCCTCCACACAGGAATGGCGGCATCTGCTCCAGCACTTCGCGGCGGCCATACAGCACGCCGATACCCGTCGGGCCGTAGAGCTTATGGCCCGAGAAGGCGTAGAAATCACAATCGAGCTCAGCAACATTCACCCCTCCGTGAACCACACCCTGACAACCATCCACCAGAACGTGCGCTCCGGCGGCGTGGGCCTTCGAGATGATCGTCTTAAGGTCGGGGCGCGTAGCGATGGTATTCGAGGCCTGCGTGACGGCAACCATCCGCGTGCGCTCATCCAGCAGCTCATCCAGTTTTTCCACCCTCAGGCGGCCATCATCCTCAAAGGGCAGCACTCGAATCTCCGCACCGCGACGCTCGGCCTGAAGCTGCCAGGGCACGATGTTGGAGTGGTGCTCCATCTCGCTGATGATGATGTTGTCGCCCTCGCGTAGGAATCGCTCCGCCCACGCATAGGCGACAGTATTTATCGAGGCCGTAGCTCCCGCCGTGAAGATCACCTGCTCACGCTCGGCAGCGCCGATGAACTCGCGCACACGCTCACGCGCCTGCTCATAGAGTTCGGTGGCCTCCTCCGAGAGACGATGCACGCCTCGGTGTATATTGGCATTCTGCATCGAGTAGATGCGCTCCACGCACTCGATTACGCGGCGCGGCTTCTGCGCCGTAGCGCCACTATCGAGGTAGATGAGCGGTTTGCCGTTCACCTCGCGTCCCAAGATGGGGAAATCACTGCGTATCTTCTCGACGTTCATATCTTACAACTTCTCAAGTTTCTGCGCCAGTTCATCGGCCAGAAGCTGACCAATCTCTCCCGCCTGCAACACAATATCGTTCACAAATCCCTCGATCTGCATACGACGCGCCTGCTGCTCGCTCAATCCGCGCTGACGCATATACATTATCGCCTCGCCATCCATCTGGCCAACCGTTGCGCCGTGCGAACACTTCACATCGTCGGCATAGATCTCCAGCTGGGGTTTGGTTATAATCTTTGCATCGGGCCCGATCTCGATGTTTCGGTTGGTCTGACGTGCATCGGTGCGCTGTGCATCCTCGGCAACATATACCAAACCGTAGAACTCGCCCGTAGCCTTACCTCCCGCAACGCCCTTGACCAGCGAGTCGCTCGTGCAGTCGGCCACGTTGTGATTAACGCGAAGGCTGAGGCGCGTATGCTCCTCGCCACCCACGATATATGCCGAGCGAAGGCGATTCTCCGCCCCCGCGCCATCCAGATCGATAGTGTAGTCGGCCGCCGATCCTGCCACGCTCACGCTCACCACCTCACAACGGCTCTCAGCCTGCTGGTGGATATTGCACTCCGCAAAGCAATCGCCCGCGTAGAGTTCAACCATCGTAAGCGATGAGCCCGCACACAAGTCGAAGTGCATCTTGGCCGTCGTGGCCTCGGCGTGAAGAATAAGAATGCGCTCCTCGCCTCGAATAGTGCGCTCCACCTTCGAGGGGTTGATGACAACCTCCCAGTCGCGGCCATCGCCCAGAGTACACATTCCCGTGTTGGCACGCAGCCCTCGGCCCTGTAAATAGTCGATCAGCTTCATCTTATCCCTCGTATTGGTTAATGAGCCAATCGTAGCCCTCTTTCTCAAGCTTCAGCGCCAACGACTTATCGCCCGAGTGAATGATCTGGCCCTTGTAGAGAACGTGAACATAGTCGGGCACGATGTAATCCAGCAGACGCTGATAGTGCGTGATGACGATGGTGGCATTCTCCGGCGTATGGAGTTTCGTTACGCCCGTTGCGACGATACGCAGAGCGTCAATATCGAGGCCCGAGTCAGTCTCGTCCAGCACGGCCAACTTAGGCTCGAGCATCGCCATCTGGAAGATCTCGTTCTTCTTCTTCTCTCCGCCCGAAAAACCCTCATTCACGGCACGGCTCGTGAGCTTCGAGTCCAGCTCCACAACGGCACTCTTCCCGCGCATCAGGCGCAGGAACTCACCCGCCGTGAGCGGATCCTCGCCACGGAACTTACGCTGCTCATTGACCGCTATCTTCATAAAGTTGGCCATCGTAACACCGGGGATCTCAACGGGATACTGGAAGCCGAGGAAGAGGCCCATACGGGCGCGATCCTCGATCGACTTTTCGAGCAGATTCTGCCCCATAAACTCCACCGAGCCCTCCGTTACGGTGAACTTCTCATTGCCGGCCAGCACCGATGCGAAGGTACTCTTACCCGAACCGTTGGGGCCCATTATGGCGTGTACCTCGCCAGCGCGCACCTCGAGGTTGATACCGCGAAGTATCTGCTTATCGCCCACCGAGGCATACAAATTCTTTACACTTAACATATCTTTTACGTTTTTATTCTTCATTTTCACTAACCCACCGATCCTTCAAGGCTGAGCGCGAGCAACTTCTGCGCTTCAACAGCAAACTCCATCGGCAGCTTCGACAACACCTCGCGGGCATAGCCATTTACGATCAATCCCACGGCATCCTCGGTCGAGAGGCCGCGCTGATTGCAGTAGAAGAGCTGCTCCTCCGAGATCTTCGACGTTGTAGCCTCGTGCTCCAAGACAGCCGTAGGGTTGTGCGAGTCGATCTCGGGGAAGGTGTGTGCGCCACATCTGTCGCCAATGAGCAGCGAGTCGCACTGCGAGTAGTTGCGGGCATTATCCGCCCCCTTCGCCACGCGCACCAATCCGCGATAGGCATTCTGGCTACGACCTGCCGAGATACCCTTCGATACGATGCGGCTGCGGGTGTTGCGGCCGATGTGAATCATCTTCGTACCCGTATCGGCCTGCTGGAAGTTGTTGGTCATCGCAACGGAGTAGAACTCACCCACCGAGTTATCGCCCAGCAGCACGCAGCTCGGGTACTTCCACGTTATGGCCGAACCCGTCTCCACCTGCGTCCACGACAGATGCGCCCCCTCGCGGCAGAGACCGCGCTTGGTAACGAAGTTATAGATTCCGCCCTTGCCCTCCTTATCACCCGGGTACCAGTTCTGAACGGTCGAGTACTTCACCTCGGCATCCTTCTCCACGATGATCTCCACAACGGCAGCGTGCAGCTGATTCTCATCACGACGCGGTGCGGTGCAACCCTCCAGATAGCTCACATAGGCACCCTCGTCCGCAACGAGCAACGTGCGCTCAAACTGTCCCGTACCCTCGGCGTTGATGCGGAAGTAGGTCGAGAGCTCCATCGGGCAGCGAACACCCTTGGGAATGTAGCAGAACGAGCCGTCCGAGAATACGGCGGCATTCAGAGCGGCATAGAAATTGTCGGTGTAGGGAACGACCGTACCCAGATACTTCTTCACAAGCTCGGGATACTCGCGTATAGCCTCCGAGATCGAGCAGAAGATAATGCCCTTCTCGGCCAGCGTCTCGCGGAAGGTGGTCTTGACCGAAACAGAGTCCATCACGGCATCAACGGCAAAACCCGCCAACGAGAGCTGCTCCTCGAGCGGAATACCCAGCTTGTCGAACGTACGCTTGAGCTCGGGATCGATGTCATCCATCGTACCCTTCTTGCGCTGCTTGGGTGCAGCGTAGTAGATCACATCCTGAAAGTCGATCTCAGGAATATCGAGATGAGCCCACGTCGGGAGCTTCATCCCCTGCCAATGGCGAAAAGCCTTCAAGCGACGCTCCAGCATCCACTCGGGCTCCTGCTTCTTTGCGGAAATGAGGCGAATCACCTCCTCATTCAAACCTCGGCCGATGGTCTCGGTTTCGATGTCGGTGGTGAAGCCATATTTGTATTCGCCATCAATGTTATCTAATATCTCTTTATCTTTCTCAGCCATAATATGCGGTTATAATCCGCAAAAATACAAAAAAAATGCAAAAGAGCCCGTCTTGCAGCTCGCAGACAGGCTCTTTTTTTTCATAATTTGTATGTTAAGAGGTTTTTTTCTGTTTTCGCCCCTCTTCGGAGGACAATTTTCGTTATATCTTCAAGAAAATTTTCTGACGATAGAGGAAGTAGAGGAAGAGCCAGCACACGGCCACAAATCCCGCATCGTTGATAACCTCGGCCCACGGCTCCGAGCAAAGACCTGCAACACCTCCCAAGAAGTAGCGCGAGATACCGCCGAAGTTGATGATCTGCTGCGCCATATAGATCGTAATCGAGTTCATACCCACAACGCGGAACACCAAGGTCCACTTACGCCATCCGCGCACGTCGATCAGATAGTAGAACAGCGCCATCATAAAGAGCGAATATGAGCCAACGGCGCACACGAACGTGCTCGACCAGAGCTTCTTATTAACGGGCACGAAGCCATCGCCCAGAATAGCCACAAGCGCCAGCACGACAGCCGCCACGACCATCCACATCGTCTTGCGATTACCCGAAATCTTCTCCTCGGGCTGGCGGATCAACTCGCCCGTAAACATACCGAGCATTGCCGTAACCACAGCCGGCACAGCCGAGAGCAAGCCCTCGGGATCGAAACGGCCATTGTCGTAGATCAGGCGGCCGGGCATCAGGATGCGATCAACCCATCCGACCAACGAGCCCTCCATCGAGAGGGGATCCGAACCGGGCATATCGGGAGCGCAAACGAACTTACTCAGAAGGGCATAACCGACCAAAATCGCCACCGCAATCCACGCGCGCGTCTTCGTTCCGAAATTGATATAGAGCAGCGCAGCACCCATCCACGCCAGACCGATACGGGCCAATACGCTCGCCACGCGCAGATTCTCAAAATCGAGCTTCAGCAGTCCGTTATAGACCATACCCAAGAGGATGAGCAGAGCCGCACGGCGGAAGATCTTCCCATAGATCTGGCCCTTCGTAGCGCCATTCTCGCGCTGCTTGGCCAGCGAGAAGGGGAACGACACACCCGCCAAGAAGAGGAAGAGCGGGAAGATGGTGTCGTGGTGGCACAAGCCGTTCCAATCGACGTGGCCCATCTGACGGGCAATCTCATTGGTCACGGGGTTGGGCCACAGGGCGCAGAGCGAGACGATGAGTCCCGACAGGCCCATAATAAAAAACATATCAAAGCCTCGAAGCGTGTCGAGCGACATTAATCGTTGGTTTTTCATTGTTTTATCTGTTTTAGGTTATTGGTATTTCTCTTTCGCGGAGCATCGGTACTACGGCCCGTAAAGCACTCGGTCGATGGCCACACATAGTACAAAGATATTGAGAACTTGCGTAATAATGGCAGGATGAGGGTGAAATTTGATAAGTGGTTGGTACATATACCATTTTTGTGTTACCTCACCATATTGTTAATTTCGGCAGAAGGAGCCGTATATGGTGGGTATTAGAG
>SUZL01000002.1 GCA_015059925.1 Rikenellaceae bacterium | reverse complement strand
TTGAAAAGCATGAGGAATATAGTGTAACAAAACAAGTTAGCAATTTCTTATCCATTGCCCATTCTCATGCAAGTTCTTCTTAATGGTTTGATACTCAAAGAATATTAATCAAACTTCATCAAATATAGTAATATATTTCGGAATACGAAAATTCTTGTGGGCAAATAAAAAAGAGGCTGCACAACCAAGTGGTCGGGCAGCCTTCACGCATTTAATAACCTAATCTAATTCCAAACATTATCTTCGGGCGGTGGGGTTATTTTGTAACCTTTACGCACATCATCTTAGAGTGGTTGCGGATCAGCAACAGACCATCGGCCAGAGCCAAAGGTGCCCAATTGCCTCGTCCCTCGGTGGCGATGTCAGACTTCAACAAATCGGCCTTCGCCAACTGCTTGTAGCCCTCGGGTGAGGGGTCGATAAGGTAGAGCGCATCGGCACCGTCGGTGGCCAGCAGAAGGCCATCGGCATAGATCATACTACCCTTGTCGAAGTTGGGCTCGCGCTTGGTCTTCCACAGCACGTTGCCGTTAATGTCCATACAGCACAATCCGTCGCGGCGGTTGTTGGTGCCGTACTGGGCGTAGAAGTGGCCGTCGATGAAGAGTGCGGGCTTGGTCTGATCGCCGAACTCGTTCTGAATGAATACCTCCTTGACAGCATACTTGCCACCCTCCTTAACAACCTGAATAAGAGTCGATCCGCGCTCGTAACCTCCGACGATGAGGAACTTGTTGTCGCCCGCCTCGGTAAGGGGTGCGCACGAGATCATACACTGCCAATTGTCGTAGCGCCACAGCTCCTCACCCGTATTGGGGTTAAGGCCGATAACGCGGCCTTTAACAACGGGAGCCTCACGGTGCATAAACGTATTGGTCGAAGAGATCACAATCGAGAGGTGATCCTCGCCATCGACCTTGACGATGGTGGGGCTGGTGTATGACTCGGGACCGAGGTTCTCGGTCTTCCATACCTCCTGGCCCGTAACCTTGTTGTAGGCCAAAAGACCTGCGTTGGGGGCAAGCGACGAAACGATAACCAGATCGCCATAGATCAACGGGCACTGCGAAATAGCCCATACGGGGAGCTTCGTGCCGCCGTGCTCGCTCCAGATATTCTTGTTCCAGACGGGTTTGCCCGTCTCGGCCTCGAAGCAGTAGAAATGACCGCTATGACCTACCGAATAGACGTACTTGCCATCGACGGTGGGAACGCTGCGTGAGCCCGGGTAGGCTACCTTGCCCGGAGCGGAGTATTTGTAGCTCCAGAGCTCCTTGCCCGTCTTGAGGTCGAAGCTGCGCATAATCTCCTCCTCGGTCTCGTGGTTGCGATCCAGAAGATAGACCTTGCCGTTCTGTACGACGGGGCCTCCGTAGCCGATGCCGACATCCGTAGTCCAGACAACCTCGGGGCCAGCGGCGGGCCACTCGCGCAGGAGGTTGGTCTGTGTTGATTTGCTGTCGCCCGTAGGGCCGAGGAACTTGGGCCAATCCTGTGCCGATGCCGTAGAGGCGGTGGCAAAGAGGGCCAATGCTAAAAATAATTTTCTCATAATCGTGTGTGTATTGGATTTACAAATTTTCCTACGTTACAAAGAAAATATATTTTTTGATACGGCGGTGCTACTTCTGCACCAAAACGAAAAAATCGCCCCTGAAGGCGAAAAAACGCGAATGAAAAAGAGTGCCCGACCTCGTTAGAAGTCGGGCAGTCGTCAAAAAAAGATAGCTTATGAATGTTGTAGCTGTGCTACTTTGTTACCTTTACGCACTTCATCGTGTTCTGGTTGCGGATCAAGAGCAAACCGTCGGCCAGAGCCATAGGTGCCCAGTTACCCATTGCACCTCGGGGTGCGTTGCCGCCCTCGCTGGCCAGAAGATCAGCCTTTGCGAGAGGCTTGAAGCCCTCGGCGCTGGGCTCGATAAGATAGAGAGCGTTGGCACCATCGGTAGCCAGAATAAGACCGTCGGCGTAGATCATACTGCCCTTGTCGAAGTTGGGTTGGCGCTTGGTCTTCCACAGCACGTTGCCATCCATATCCATACAGCACAATCCGTCGCGGCGGTTGTTGGTGCCGTACTGAGCGTAGAAATGGCCATCGATCAAGAGCGCGGGCTTGGTCTGGTCGCCGAACTCAACGGTGGTGTAGAGCTCCTTGACAGAGTAGGTGCCGTCGGCAGCCTTATCGACCTGAATCATCGTTGCACCGCGATCGTAACCGCCGACGATGAGGAACTTATTGTCGCCAGCAGCCGTGAGGGGTGAGCAAGAGATGATGCACATCCACTCGTCGTACGACCAGAGTTTCTTGCCAGTCTTGGGATCGAAGCCTACAACGCAACCCTTCTTCATCTCGGCACCGCGATTCATAACGGGGTCGGTAGAAGAGATTACGATTGAGATGTGATCCTCGCCCGATACGTTTACAACCGTAGGGCTGGCGTATGAGGTCTCGCCCAATGCGGGAGACTTCCAAACCTCCTCGCCGGTGAGCTTATTGAAAGCAACCACGCCCGTGTCGGTGGTCTGTGCCAATACATAGACCATATCGCCATATACCAAAGGAATCTGCGAAACGGCCCAAACGGGGAAGCGGCCGCCGCCGTAGTCCTTAAAGATATTCTTGGTCCAGACGGGCTTGCCGGTCTCGATGTCGAAGCAGTAGAGCTCGCCGTTGTGGCCGCAAGAATATACATACTTACCATCGATGGTGGGTACGCTTCGTGAGCCGGGGAACATTACGGCACCAGTCGAGGGGTATGAGTATGACCAGATCTCCTTACCGGTCTGAAGCTCCATACAGCGCATAATCTCGATCTCCTTCTCGGCATTGCGGTCCAAAAGATAGACGCGGCCATCCTTTACAACGGGGCCTCCGTAGCCGATGCCTACCTCGGTTGACCATACAACCTCGGGACCCGTGGCGGGCCACTCGCGGAGGAGATTCTTCTGGGGTGATTTAAGGTCGGCCGTAGGGCCAAGATAGTAGGGCCAATCCTGCGCAGAGGCAGTCGCTGCTGAGGCGATGAGGGCCAAAGCAAAAAGTAATTTTTTCATAATCGTGTGTATAAAATGTTTTTGAGTATTTCTCTAATACAAAGAAAATGATTATTTCAAATGGATGTGCCGTTTTCTGCACCAAAACGAAAAAATTGTTCTATATGGCGAAAAACGCGAATGAAAAAGAATGCCCGACTCGAAAGAAGTCGAGTACTCGTCAAAAATCAGCTTATGAATATTGTAGCTGTGCTACTTTGTTACCTTCACGCACATCATCTTCTGGTGGTTGCGGATCAGCAGCAAGCCATCGGCCAACGCCAGAGGTGCCCAGTTGCCGTTTGCCATACGGCCACCCAACTGCCCCTCGCCGTCGCCACCTGCCAACAGAGGAGCTGCAGAGATCTGCTTGTAGCCCTCGGCGCTGGGCTCGATAAGGTAGAGTGAGCTTGCTCCATCGGTAGCGATGATAAGGCCGTCGGCAAGAATCATACTGCCCTTGTCGAAGTTGGGGGCACGCTTGGTCTTCCAGAGTACGTTGCCCTCCATATCCATACAGCAGAGGCCGTCGCGGCGAGAGTTGGTGCCGTACATTGCGTAGAAGAGTCCGTTGTGCAGCAGGGCAGGCTTGGTCTGATCACCGAACTCAACGGTTACGAAGAGTTCCTTTGTAGAGAACTTGCCATCGGCGCCCTTGATAACCTGAAACATCGAAGCGCCACGCTCGTAGCCACCTACAACGAGGAACTTGTTGTCGCCAGCAGCCGTAACGGGAGCGCACGAGATGTGGCATTCCCAGTTGTCGTACGACCAGAGCTCCTTGCCCGTCTTGGGATCGTAGCCGATAACGCGGCCCATCTGCTTGGCAGCATCGCGATTCTGAACGCCATTTACTGATGAAATGACGATCGAGATGTGATCCTCGCCCGATACCTTCACAACAGAGGGGCTGGCATAGGTGATCTCGGCGTAAGGAGCTGTTTTCCATACCTCGGCACCGGTCTTCTTGTTAAGAGCAACCATACCAACCGTAGGAGTCTGTGCTACAACATAAACCAGATCGCCATACACCAAAGGAATCTGCGAAATTGCCCAAGTGGGGAGCTTAGTGCCGCCGTAGCCTGAGAAGATATTCTTGTTCCAGACGGGTTTGCCCGTAGTGATGTCGATGCAGTAGAGGTCGCCATTGTGGCCGCAAGAGTAAACATAGTTGCCGTCGAGCGTAGGCACGCTACGTGAGCCGGGGAACATAACGGCGCCCGTAGAGGGATAGGTGTAACCCCAAAGATCCTTTCCGGTCTGCAGATCGATGCAACGCATAGTCTCGATCTCCTTCTCGGCATCGCGGTCGAGGATATAGACCTTGCCGTCGCGTACTACGGGGCCACCGTAGCCGATGCCGACGTTGGTAGTCCACTTAACCTCGGGACCTGCGGCGGGCCACTCGCGAAGAAGGTTAGTCTGGGTAGATTTGCTGTCGGCTGTGGGGCCGAGGAACTGAGGCCAATCCTGAGCCGATGCAGTGGCTGCTGCGGCTACAAGGGCCAATGAGAGAAATACTTTTTTGATCATAATCGTATCTGTTAAAAATTAGAATATGCAATATTGGATAATGCAAAGAAAGCAGTTTATTTGCAAATAAACGAACATCCTTGCACCAAAACGAAAAAATCGCGTTTTAGAAGGAAAAATCGCGTATGAAAATTCTTCGGTAGCCATTTTTTCGCTTTTATCACGATTTTTTCGTTTTGGTGCAGCAGAGTGTTCGTCGAATCAAATTTTTTTCGTTTTTTTGTAATTGGAAATATACACACTAACTATAAAAAATTTTATGAGTACACTTGATCTTAATATGCGCGCCTTAAAGGAGAAGACTTGGCTGGTGGGCCTGATATGTACGGTGTTCCTGTTATATCCCAATATCGCGTGGTTTCTGTGCGATTTGAGTTTCGTGGAGCCCGAGAAGCATATCTTGTTCTACATATTTTTTGCGTTCCGTACACTGTTCCTGTGGGGCGTGATGTGGTCGCTCATTATATATAATATGCGAATGCTCCGAACGCTCAACTTCTACAAGCGCGCGGGATGGAACCTGCTGCTGGCATTAGTGGCTTTGGGCCTTTATATGTTTATCACGATGGTGGTGCTGAATTTTAACTACGATAATTTTATGAGTATCGTGGCCTTTCAGTTTATTATCGCAGGTTTGCTGGGCGCTCTGCTCGGATATATTCACCTTCTATATACATCGCAGCGCGAGAAGGAGAAGGAGATTGAGCGCCTGCAGGTGGAGAATCTGCAGAGCCGTTGTGATGCGCTGATGAACCAGATCAACCCCCACTTCTTCTTCAATTCGCTGAACGGAGTGTCGGCTCTGGTGCGTCGTGGCGAGGACGAGCGTACGTTGGAGTATGTGGATAAGCTATCGGATATTTTCCGCTACACGCTGCATAGCGATAGCGCGATGCTGGTGTCGCTGGGCGAGGAGTTGAAGTTCGTGGAGGCCTTCAGCCACGTTATGGAGGTGAGATTTGCCAGCAAACTGCTCTTCGAGGTGAATGTGCCTGCGGAGAAACACTCGTTGCGTATTCCTGTGCTGTCGTTGCTGCCGCTGCTGGAGAATGTGGCGGTACACAATACGGTGGATAGCGAGCATAGAATGATGGTGAAGATCAGCCTCAATGAGCGGGATCAGCTGGTGGTGGAGAACCCGATATATCCGAAGCTGCAGAAGCCCGTTACGAACGGCATTGGACTGAAGAACCTTCAGAGCCGCTTTGAGCTGATGATGGGAACGAAGGTGGAGGCCAGCGACCAGAATGGGGTATTCAGAGTAGTAATGCAGCTTAAAAAGTAGTGCGAGATGAGGGTATTGATTGTTGAAGATGAAACAGTTGCGTACGAGAATCTCGCGCAGATGATTCGTAACTGCGATCCCGACATAGAGATCGTGGCAAACACCGAGGGCGTGGAGCAGACGGTGCGCTGGTTGCAGTCGAACGAGCGCCCCGACCTGATATTTATGGATATTCACCTCTCGGATGGCTCGGCGTTTAATATCTTCGAGTTGATGGAGGTCGAGGTGCCGATTATCTTTACGACGGCATACGATCAGTATGCAATCGATGCGTTCAAGGTCAATAGTGTCGATTATCTGCTCAAGCCCGTAAAGCCTGAGGCGCTGGCCGATGCGTTGGCCAAGTTCCGCCGCTTCTCGCTCAGCGACTTGAAGTTGTATCTGGAGCGATTGATGGAGCTTCGCCCCGAGGCGCGTTATCCCGAGAGAATGTTGCTGCGATTGAGGGATAAGCTCATTCCGATTGCGGTCGAGAACGTGGCATTTGTATATACGGCTGACCGTTCGACGCAGGTCTATATGAACGACGGAATGTGCTACACGAGCGAGAAGTCGATGGAGCAGATCGCCTCGCAGCTCGATCCGAAGCAGTTTATGAGGGTGAATAAGCAGTTCCTGCTCTCGCGCCATAGCGTGAAGGAGATTACGATATGGTTTGACAACCGTCTGCGAGTGAATCTGACGGTGGCTACGCCCGAGGATATTTATATCAGCAAGAACAAATCGTCGGAGTTTAAGGCGTGGCTGATAAGTTAATAGATTGAGTTATATGACAATAGATAATAAAAATATAACAATTTGTGCCTGCTCATCGCGTGAGTTTCTGCCAAAATTGAAACTCGCACAGGCCGCAACGGAGCTTCGACGGGCCGGATACGAGGTTGAGATCGTGGCCGATTTGTGCGAAATGGCTGTCGAGCAGCCTGAGCGAATGGCCGAGATTGCGCGAACGATAGTGGTGGGTTGCCACGCGCGTGCGATGAAGGCGTTGTTTGAGTCGGCGGGAGCCGAGGCCGCGAGCCTCGTTGATCTGCGTGCCAACTCGGTGGGTGAGGCTCTTAAGGGGTTAGGTATCCAGAGCGAGGGGTTGTTGCAGAGCGATGAGGATTTGCTGCGACAGGTGGAGAGTTTCGAGCGTAAGGTCGGAACGGATGCGTGGTATCCCGTGCTGGATCGTGAGAAGTGCATCAGTTGCGGAAAGTGCCACGACTTCTGTCTCTTCGGAGTCTATTCGATGGAGGATGGCGAGGTGAAGGTGGCGCAGCCGCTCAACTGCAAGAATAATTGTCCTGCGTGTGCGAGGGTGTGTCCCGTCGGTGCGGTGATATTTGCCAAGCACCCCGAGGCTCCGATAAATGGAGGCGAGGCGGCGACGGAGGCTGAGGGAACGACCTTCAAGATTGATATGAATGCGGTGTATAACGAGGCTCTGCGCGAAAGATTGCAGCACCGTAGAGCAAGCGTATTGTTGAGAAAGGAGGGTAAGCGATGATGACATTTCGTGAGTTTTCGGCCCTGAGCAAGACGCTGGCCCGCATCGCGTGGGGTACAACGCCGCGTGCGCTGTGGAAGATACTCTACAACTTCTGCTGGCGCAACTACCGCAATATGGCCGATTTTGAGCGTCGTCAGGCCGAAGGAAAGCCCTTCTTCCCTGCATTTGTGATGATCTCCGTGACGGAGACCTGCAATCTGGCTTGTACGGGTTGCTGGGTGTCGGCGGGAGGTCGTAAGCAGCTCTCGGTGGAGCAGATAAATGGAATCATCGAGCAGTGCAAGAGTCAGGGATCGTACTTCTTCGGATTGCTCGGTGGCGAGCCGCTGATGTATAAGGGGCTGTGGGAGGTGATTGAGCGCCACCCCGATTGCTACTTCCAGATATTCACGAACGCTACGATGCTTACACCCGAGGTGGCGCGCCGTATGCGTAGATTGGGTAACGTAACGCCGCTGATCAGCATAGAGGGCCTTAGGGAGGAGAGCGATGCACGTCGCGGACGAGATAATGTGTATGATCGTACGTTGGCGGGTCTGCGTGCGTGCCGACGCGAGAAGTTGATATTCGGCGTGGCGGCATCGATCGGTCGCAGCAACTACGACGAGTTGCTCACGCGCAAGCATATCGAGGATATGGCACGCGAGGGTGCGGCCTATCTGTGGTACTACATCTACCGTCCCGTGGGTAAGTATCCCGTAACGGAGAATGCGCTGAGTCGAGAGCAGATACGCGCGATGCGAGAGTTTCTGGTTGAGCAGCGTATGGATGCGCCGCTGTTTATTATCGACACCTATTGGGACGATAAGGGTCAGGCGATGTGTCCCGCAGCTACGGGAATGAGCCACCACATTGCGCCGTCGGGTGCGGTGGAGTTCTGTCCGCCGTTGCAGATGGCCTGCGAGATGGTCAATGAGGATGGATCGAATATAGTGGAGATTTTCCACTCGTCGGAGTTCCTCGCGGCGATGCGTCGGATGACGGCCGAGACCTCGCGCGGATGTATTCTGCTGGAGAATCCGCAGAAGATGTTGCAGATGCTCGAAGAGTGGAAGGCCGTAGATACCACCTCGCGCCAGAGCGTGAGGGAGGAGTATGCGGCGATGCGGGTTGTGGCCGGACACGATATGCGCGGAGAGGAGATCCCCGAGCGAAGCGTGGTGTATAAGATGTTGAAGAAGCGCTACTTCTTCGGTTTTGGCGCGTACGGTTAATTGGATTTTATGAGCGAGAAGAAGATATACGATGTCCCCGCAACCAAAGCCGAGCGCGATCAGATGCGCGAGCGGCTGGAGGTCTTTGTTCGTAGTCGTGAGCTTGTGCCACCGCTCTCGATAGAGGTGCTGGAGTCGCTCTCGGAGAGTTTTCTTGCGCAGGAGGGGTTGCCCGTAACGCTGCGTGAGTGGACGATGGTGGAGCTGCACAACTGCGTGTGGATGCCTGTGCTTGCGACCATCCCGCACGAGCGACGTATGTTGCTGCTGCCGCAGTGTCTGCGCCACTCGGCCGAGTGTGAGGCCGAGATTGACGAGGTGGGATTGTTGTGCCACAGATGTATGAAGTGTCGTATCCCGTCGTTGGAGGATCGGGCCGCCGAGCTGGGTATGATGAGTATTGTGGCTGAGGGATTTACGACGGTGATAAACCTTATAAAGGCGGGTGTGATCGATGCGGTGATAGGCGTGAGCTGTCTGGATTCGCTCGAGAGAGCTTTCCCGCTGCTGGTGAATAATGCTGTGCCCGGGGTGGCTGTGCCGCTCAATATGGCAGGGTGCAAGGATACGACGGTGGATAACGACCACGTCATAAAAATGATGGAGGCATACACCCCTTCGGAGGTGGCGTTGATCGACCACGAGGCGCTGTTGAACGAGGTGAACAGCTGGTTTGAGCGTCGGACGCTGGAGCGTTATGTGGAGAATTATGACGATCCTACAATAGCGCTGGCGCTGGATTGGCTCACAACGGACGGAAAGCGTTGGCGACCCTATCTTTTTGCGGCGACCTATGCGGCGCTCAAGGGTGAGATGACGCTCTCGGAGGAGGTCAAGCGTACGGCAATAGCGGTGGAGTGTTTCCACAAGGCGTCGCTCGTACACGACGATATTGAGGATAACGATGCGGAGCGATATGGCAAGCCTACGCTGAATTCGTTGCACGGTGCGGCAATCGCAATCAATGTGGGCGATGTGCTGTTGGGCGAGGGATATAGGCAGCTGAGCCAATGTACGGGTTCGCTGACGGGCATAATTGCCGATGCGCACGTTGCCCTGTGTCGCGGTCAGGGAATGGAGCTGGAGTGGTGCCGCAAGCCTCGGAGAGTGTCGCTGGAGTGGGTGATTGACGTATTCAGATATAAGACTTCGCCGGCGTTTGAGGTGTCGCTGATGTTAGGCTTACGATCGGCCGCAGGCAAGGAGTCGCTGCGGGAGCCGTTGCACCGATACTCGGAGGCGCTGGGTGTGGCCTATCAGTTGCGTGATGATGTGGCCGATTATGATGGCGATGAGGTGATTGAGTTGCGTCCCTCGGCGGTGTTTGCGCTGCTGTGCGAGATGGCACCGAGCGAGGATTTCATCGCGGAGATGATCGAGGCCCAGAACGTGAAGGAGTTTTTGCGTCAGCAGCATCAGGAGTTGCTCGAGAAGGCTTTGGCGCGTGTAACGGTGTTGGCCGAGGAGTATCGCCAGAGGGCGATAGAGGCGCTGGAGAGCATAAACAATATGGAACTCAAACGATTGCTGTTCCGCGTAACAGCTCGTATATTGAAATAGAATGCAGCGTAGCATAACCATAAAACTATTGCAGACGCTTCAGCGCGGATGCTCTTCGTTAGGAGAGGAGGCTCGTGAGTTGATCGTGGGATTTCTGCTCTCTCAGCGAACCGAGCGTGGGGCGTATGTTAATAAGCAGGGTGAGGAGGATTTGTACTACACCACATTTGGTTGGCTGCTGGAGTCAGCACTTGGCCTGAGGCAGGATGCCGAGGCGATGGAGAGATACCTCGTCGAGGTGGATCTGGAGAGTTTGGATCTGGTGCATTATGCGGCGGCGGTGCGATGTCGATTGTTGCAACGAGGAGCCAAAGGGCGATTGTCGCTGCTGTGGCAGGCTCTGCAACGCACGCCAACGCGCGAGTTGGAGAGTTTTAGGAGTGTGCCGAATAACGACAGGGAGGCGCCATATACGCAGTTTATATGGATGTCGCTATGCGAAGATACGCGAAACGATTATCAGCCCGCGGCGCTCGATGCCTACCGCACCGCGGATGGCGGATATGCCAACGTAAAGGGCGGCAAGGAGATGGCGACAAATGCTACGGCGGCGGCGTTGATGGTCGTGGGACAGAGCGAAGGGTATGACGCGGCGAGGGTGAGTCCGCTGCTCGAGGCGCAGGAGCCGAGCGGAGGATTCCGTGCGACGAGCGTAGCTCCGATACCCGACCTGCTATCGACGGCAACGGCTCTGTTTGTGCTGAATTGTTATGGCGTAAGGCCCCGATATGAGGCTGCCGATTTTGTGGAGGCCCACTGGCTGGAGAGCGGAGGATTTGCCGCGACGCTGCTCGATGAGAAGAGCGATGTGGAGTACCTCTTTTATGGATTATTGGCTTTAGGAACACTATGAACGTAGAGAAGATAGATGCAATAATAAGCGACCTTACCGAGCGTCTTAAGGCGCAACGTAAGAAGGGGCAGATGTGGCGCGGCGAGCTTTCGTCGAGTGCCATATCGACCTCGGTGGCGGCGTTTGCGTTGCATAAGATTGATGCCGAGAGGTATCGACAGCGCATAGATCAGGCGGTGGAGTGGTTGCTCTCGACGATGGCCGAGGATGGCTCGTGGGGCGACTCGCCTGAGAGTCCGTCGAATATGACGGCGACGCTGCTCTCGTACACGTCGCTCTACGCGCAGGGACGCGCTCCCGAGCAGACGAAACGATACTTGGAGAGGCGTTTTGGCGGTATTGACGACGAGCATATCGTGCGCGGTGTGTTGGAGTACTATGGCAAGGATTTGACCTTCTCGGTGCCCATCCTGGTGATGTGTGCGCTGGCGGGAATACTGAAAAAGTGGGATCGTATTCCGCAGTTCCCGTTCGAGCTGACGATCCTGCCGCAGCGATTCTTCCGATTCCTGCAGCTGCCCGTGGTGAGCTACGCCATACCGGCTCTTATTGCGGTGGGTATCGTGAGATTCCGCCGAGGCAGGCAGGGGATTTTCTCGCCCGTGCGTGAGGCGTTTGTTCCCAAGTGTATGCGTGTGCTGACGTCGCTGCAACCCGAGAATGGAGGATTTTTAGAGGCGGCACCGCTGACAGCGTTTGTGAGTATGTGTCTATGTGAGGCCGATATGAGGGAGCATACGGTGGTCAGGAAGGCGGCCGAGTTCCTGTATGATACGCAGCGCGAGGATGGTGCGTGGCCCATCGATACTGATTTGGCAAGTTGGGTTACGGCGCTCGCGGTGAAGGCGTTGGGTGAGGATACGGAGGAGCGAGAGCTCTTGACAGAGAAGATTCGCAGCAATGCCTTTAAGGAGAAGCACTACTTCACGGGTGCGCAGGCCGGTGGATGGGGCTGGAGCGATCGGCCGGGTGCAGCACCCGATGGCGATGATACGTCGGGCGCGCTGGTGGCTCTGCATACGCTCTCTCGAGGCAAGTATTGCGACGAGGTGGGTGCCGGCGTGGAGTGGCTGATGGCGCTGCAAAACAACGATGGCGGTATGCCGACCTTCTGCAAGGGATGGGGTAAGTTGCCCTTTGACCGCAGTAGTGCCGATATTTCGGCTCACGCGCTGTTGGCGATGGAGTTGTGGATGGATCACCTGCCCGAGAAGATACAGAGGCGTGCGAAACGAAGCATCGAGCGAATGATTGGCTGGATGTCGCGCGAGCAGGCCGAGGATGGATCGTGGACTCCGTTGTGGTTTGGCGATCAGGGGGCCGATGATGAGCGCTCGCCCGTATATGGAACAGCGACGGCGGTGGAGTATCTCTCGCAGTCGAAAAACGAGGCTGTCGGGCCACTCATCGAGCGCGGTGCGAAGTTCCTGACGGGGGCCCAGAACGACGATGGCGGCTGGGGCGGAGCGCGGGGTGTAGAGTCGAAGGTAACGCTCACGGCGCGTGCGCTGAGTGCCTTGGCGTCGATAGAAAGTGCGGATCGAGAGGTCGTTGAGCGAGGATTTGATTACATCTATCGGGCGTGGCAGCGAGGCGATATGTATCGCGCCGAGCCGATAGGATTGTACTTTGCGAGGTTATGGTACTCGGAGCCGATGTACAATATGACCTTCGTGCTTATGGCAATGAAAAAACTGAAAAACTTAATATAGTGAAAGATCGTAAGTTAATTTATATTGCGGCTGCGACAGCTGCGGTATATCTGATTCTGATCCTGTGGTGGCATCTGCGTATGCCCGTGGGAGATTTGACGGTGCAGAACCCGGGTGCGGATAACCGACCTGCGGGGTTGGAGCGTAAGGCCGACGATGTGGTTGTGGGTGAGTACTTTATGAGTTACAAGGAGGACTTCCATACCGAGCTTCAGGGTAAGTGGATAGGCTTCCGAGGCGAGGACCACACCAACATCATCAAGACAACGGACGGCAAACCCTTCTTGGAGGGGGAGTTCGAGCAGGTGTGGAGTTTCGAGACGGGCGAGGGACACGCTGCCCCTGTAATCTACAACGGTAGAGTCTATGTGCTGGACTACAACGAGCAGCTCAACTCCGACGCTCTGCGTTGTTTCTCGCTCGAGACGGGCGAGGAGTTGTGGCGTCGCTGGTATCGTGTGCCGATGAAGCGTAATCACGGATTCTCGCGCACGATTCCCGTCGTGGGCGAGGGGTATGTCATAACGGTAGGCCCGCAGGGACACGTTATGTGTTGCGACCCCATAACGGGCGAGATGAAGTGGATGATGGATATGCAGAAGCAGTTCGCCTCGGAGATTCCGTTCTGGTACACGGGTCAGTGTCCGTGTGTGGATGATGGCGTGGTGGTGCTGGCTCCCGCTGGCGAGCAGGCGCTGATGATGGGCGTGGATTGCCTGACGGGTGAGGTCGTTTGGCAGACTCCCAATACGGTGGGCTTCACGATGTCGCACTCGTCGGTGATTCCGATGACGCTCGGCGGCAAGCGAACCTATGTCTATGCAGGCGTGGGTGGCGTGTGTGGCGTATCGGCCGAGGGGGCTGATCGCGGAGAGTTGCTGTGGAGTACGGATCGCTGGCAGCCGTCGGTTATTGCGCCTTCACCCGTTCGTCTTTCGTCGAACCGCATACTGATGGTTGCAGGCTACGGTACGGGAGGTGCACTGTTGCAGGTGGAGAATGCGGGTGGCTGGAAGGCTACCGTAGTGGAGCAGTACAAGGCCGATAAGGGTCTGGCGTGCGAGCAGCAGACACCGATTCTTTATAACGATATGATCATCACCATCGCACCGAAGGATGGCGGCAGCATACGCAGTAAGCTGGCTTGCTACTCGCCGCAGGATCTGCACAACCCGATTTGGGTGTCGGGTGCTGACGAGCGCTTCGGTTTGGGCCCATATATCGCCATTGACGGAAATCTGTTTGTATTTAAGGATGATGGCGAGTTGTATCAGTACACGATCGGCAATGGATCGCTCTCGTTTGTGCGCAAGCAGCGCATTATGGAGGGTGCCGACGCGTGGGGCCCGATAGCCTATGCTGACGGTAGATTGATTGTGCGTGATGCTCACAATGTGGTATGTCTAAAAATTAAATAATATGGAAGAGAAGGGTAAGAAACTATCGCGTAAGGATTTTATCCGCGTCGGAGGCTCGACAGTAGCCGGAATAGGTATTTTGGGTGTTGCGGGACGTAACATCTACAGGATGTTTGCCAAGCCCGACGAGTTGTTCTACAATAATCAGGAGCAGTCGGTGGCTGTACGTCAGCGTGAGGCCATCCCCACGCCATACAAGAAGGTCTCGGCCTTTAAGATCGACGAGCCTGTGGCTGCGTTCGAGATGGTGGGCGGCAGAATCTTCATCGGCGTAGAGAATAGCGTCAGGGAGTACGATGCAAGTGGCGCGGAGCGCGGTCGCTTCCGTGTGGAGGATGTGGTACGCGACATTGTGGCGTATGATGGTAAGCTCTATGTGCTGCACCCCACGAAGATCGGTGTTTATACGACAGAGGGTAGTGCGGTGCAGTCGTGGGAGGCGTGCAGCGAGGAGTCGGATTATTGCTCGCTGACGGCCTTCGAGGGTGGCGTGTTTGTTACGGATGCGTCGAATAAGAATATCTGCCAATATACGTTGGAGGGTGGTTTTAAGCGATTTATCAACAGCCCCAACGAGTTTATCGTGCCGAGCTACTCGTTCGGTATTACAAACGCCGATGGCAAGGTCTATTGCTCGAATCCGGGCCGACATACCGTCGAGTGCTATACGGTCGATGGAGAGTTCGTGACGGCATTCGGAGAGGCGGGAACGAGCGTGGGACAGTTCAGCGGCTGCTGTAACCCCGTACACGTTACAACGCTCGCTTCGGGCGATATCATCACATCGGAGAAGGGTGTTCCACGAATCAGCTGTTACAGTCCCAATGGTAAGTTCCACGGCGTGTTGCTCGGCGAGGATGCACTCGGCATAGGCCACGAGGCACGCGAGGTGAGAGTCGAGGGCGACAGATTGGTTGTGGCGGCGCTCGGATCGGTGTCGATATTCCAATATGATGAGCAGTACGCGCAGGCGACGGCGTGCGGCGATTGCGAAATAGAGTGCCCCCTAAGACGAGGCGTAACCTTAGCTTAAGCAAGAAGCGATGAAAGAGAAGAAACTACAAAGCCCGCTTAATAGACGCGAGTTCCTGCGCGTATGCGGTACGGCAGTGGCGGGAGGAGCGATAATAGCAACCGGTGTGGCGCTGGGAATAAAGACAAAGGCGCGTGCAGGTAATGTATTTTGGCAGATCGACCCTGCGAAGTGTACGCAGTGTGGTCGTTGCGAGACGCATTGTGTGTTGCCCGTCTCGGCCGTGAAGTGTATTCACGCCAACCGCGTGTGCGGATATTGCGACCTGTGTGGCGGATACTACCGCTCGAACGTGAAGGACCTGAATACGGCCGCCGAGAATATGATGTGCCCGACGGGAGCCATCGAGCGTAAGTTCGTGGAGGATCCCTACTTCGAGTATACGATCAACGAGGATCTGTGCAACGGCTGCGGAAAGTGCGTTAAGGGCTGCTCGTCGTTCGGCAACGGATCGTTGTATCTGCAGATCAAGCAGGATCTGTGTGTGAACTGCAACGAGTGTCAGATTGCGCAGGTGTGCGTGTCGGACGCGATACAGAGAGTGGATTTTGCAACTGCATATAAATTAAAGGAGTAGGCGTATGGGACGATTGATTATGTTTGTCGTGGCGCTGCTCGCGCCCATCGTGGCGATGGCCCAGAACCGTTTCCCGAAGCCCGACTTCGAGTCGGGATATGAGTATCCCGACCACGAGTATGCCGTGCCCAACGAGATTTTGTGGGACGTATTAGATGTAACGATGCTCCTGGCGCTGCTCTTGGCGGCGACGTGGGCCGTTATGAAGAAGCGCAAGCCGATGATTTGGATCAGTATTGTATCGGTGCTCTACTTTGGTTTCCTGCGCGAGGGTTGCGTTTGTAGCGTGGGCTCGATTCAGAATGTGGCGCTGGCGCTGGTTGATCCCGCGTACAGTATGCCGTGGAATGTGCTGGCGTTCTTCCTGCTGCCCGTTGTGTTTGCGTTGCTCTTTGGTCGCGTATTCTGTGCGGGCGTCTGCCCGATGGGTGCGTTGCAGGAGCTGGTGAATGTGAAGAGCGGAAAGATAGGCAAGCCCGTTGCGATGGTGCTGGGGTTGTTGCCGTGGTTGTATCTGATAATGACGCTGTTGTATGCGCTCACGCGAAGCCGATTTATCGTCTGTCAGTTCGATCCATTCATCGGAATCTTCCGTCTGGGTGGTGATGTGGAGCTACTCATATTTGGCGTTGTGCTGCTTATCATCTCGGTATTTACGGGCCGTCCGTTCTGCCGATTCCTCTGCCCGTATGGTGCGTTGCTGAGTCTGTTCTCGTCCGTGTCGATAAAGAAGGTGGAGCTGACGAAGAAGAAGTGCGTGAACTGCGACCTCTGCCATAGCGCCTGCCCGATTGATGCCATCCGTGCCCCCTACGCTAATACTCCGCAGGAGGAGCGTCGTGAGGGTGTGAAGCGACTGCTGGGATATATGTTGTTCCTGCCGTTGCTGATGGTAACGGGTGCGTTGTTGATGCGTATGTCGGCCGAGGGTTTGAGCCGCGCGCATAAGGATGTGCGTCTGTATGATATGGTCGTGGAGTATGAGGCGCAGACCGCTCCCGAGACGATGCCGCTGGAGGTAGAGGGATTCTACGTTAAGGGCATTACGGTCGATGAACTGAAGGCTACGCGCGATGCGGTGGTTGAGGAGTATCGCACATACTCGACGTGGGCCGGTGCTGCGATGGGATTGGTGCTGGCATTGGCGCTGATACGATTCTCGGTGAAGCGTCGTCGTGAGACGTACGAGATCGATCCGGCCGCGTGTGTGGCGTGTGGACGCTGCTTCGAGTATTGTCCGCAGAACAGAAAAGAGACTTTGAAGGCATAGAAAATTTAGGAGAAAATGGATAAGAATATTTACAGAACGATAGCGGTGGTGACGGGCGTGTTTATGCTGACCGTTGCTACGATGCTTGCTATCAACTATTTTCAGGTGCGTCAGATCACTCCGCTGCAGACCGATGTGATGGAGACGCTCAAGGGTTTGAACGAGATGAACTCGGACAACGCGGAGCTGCAGCAGCAGATTCGCCAGCTCGATCTGTTGGCGCGTAAAGCCTACTTCGTGCAGGAGGATCATCAGAAGGTGGGTGTATATCTGCTTCTTGGTATGGCGGCCGTATTTGTGGTGTGCCTCAGAGGCTACTATAAGGGTGTGATGCATATTGCGCCCAAGGAGATCGACCTGTTCGACGAGTGGATGATGCAGAGCCGCTCGCGCAAGTATGTGCATTGGCTGGCCGGTGCGCTAACGGCAGTGGCTGTGGTGGCCGTAGTGGCGTCAAATCCGCAGTGGTTTGAGAGCGAAGAGCCTGCCGAGGAGGAGCTCTTGGCCGAGTCGGTTGAGATGACGGAGGAGAGTGCGGCAGTTGCTGCTGAGCCTGTGGCGGCAGAGAGCGAAGAGGCTACTCCCGCCGAGGCTGAGGTGACGGAGCAGACTGCGGAGGCTGCTGCTGAGAGCGCTACGGAGCAGACTGCAACTGCGGCGGCGCAACCTGCGGCTGCGAGGGTTAATCACCACACATTCCGAGGCCTGAATGCCAACGGACACTCGCCTGCGCGTAACATCCCTGCGCAGTGGGATCTGCCGGGTGGTGGAAAGATTGCTTGGCACCAGACATCGCTGGGTAAGCAGGGTTTCTCGTCGCCCATCGTGCATAACAATAAGATTTTTTTCACGGGAGGTGATGCTGAGACGCGTGAGCTCTATTGCCACGACCTGCTGACGGGTGAGCATCTGTGGACGCTGCCCGCAACAAACATCCCCGGATCGCCAGCGACGCCCCCTACGGTAGCGGGTAATACGGGGTATGCCTCGGCAACGGCCGCAACGGATGGTAACTATGTGTGTGCGATATTCGCTACGGGAGATATTATCTGTGCCGATATGGATGGCAAGCGCGCGTGGGCGAAGAATCTGGGTGTGCCCGACAACCAGTACGGATATGTTTCGTCGCTGCTGGTATGGGGAAGCTCGGTATTCGTGCAGTACGATAACAACAACACTCACAAGATTATGGCTATGGACATTGCAACGGGTAACGTTCGTTGGCAGCAGGAGCGCGACACGAAGGTGTGCTGGAGCTCGCCCATCATCGCTACGGTCGATGGTAAGGCGCAGTTGGTGCTGATGGGTAACCCCGACGTTAGAGCCTACAACCCCTCGACGGGTGAGCAGTTGTGGAGCGTGCCCGGTATGGGTGGTGAGGTTTGCCCCAGCCCGTGCAGTGGCGACGGCGTGATCTATGCCGCAAATGAGTATGCCAAGCTGATGGCTATCAACGGTGCCGACGGCTCGATTTTGTGGGAGGCAGCCGACTACCTGCCCGAGGTGTCAAGCCCCGTTGTGGTGGGTGGCAGAGTATATATCGCAACGAGCTACGGCGTGTTGGCGGCGTTTGATGCCAAGACGGGTGAGCTGAAGGGCGAGAAGGAGCTTAATATGGAGCTCTACTCATCGCCGATGGTGGTTGATGGTAAGATCTATATCATCGGCACGGGCGGTCAGGTGCGCGTGATGGCGGCAAATGACGAGCTGACGGATGTGGCTTCGTTCGAGACAGGTGAGCAGACCTACGCTACGCCCGCCTTCGTGGATGGAAAGATTGTCATTCGTACCGAGCAGAGTATCTACTGCGTGTCAGAGAGTTAATAATCGATAAATGAGATTCTTATGGGATGCGAAAATTGCCATACAGATATTAAGGCTGCGCACGAGATACTATGCCAGAAGGTCGATTCGATAGTGGAGCGTGTAGGCTCGACGCGCGAGAAGACCATTCCGCTGTTGCAGGCATTGCAGGACGAGTTCGGTTATCTGCCTTCGGATGCGCTGAATCGAGTGTATGAGACAACGGAGATCACGCGCGCGGGACTGCTCAGCGTGGCGACGTTCTACTCGCAGTTCAAGCACGTTCCCTATGGACGACACATCATCAAGGTGTGCGTCGGTACGGCGTGCCACGTTAAGGGTGCGGGAGCGGTGTATGATGCCTTCCGCCGCGAGCTGAATATGGACGAGGATACGGTAACGACCGAGGATGGAAAGTACTCGGTGGAGAAGATCGCTTGTCTGGGTTGCTGCGCGCTGGCACCTGTGGTGCAGATTGACGATAAGATATATAGCCACGTTCAGCCGGGTAAGGTACTGAGCGTATTGGCCGAGCACGATGAGTATGTGAACTCGCGTCCGCAGTCCGAGGATGAGGACGAGGAGGGTAACGCGTACGTCGGCGAGGTGAGACTCGGTATGGAGAACTGCTGTCAGGTGAGCGGTACTGCCGAGGTGTATCAGGCGGTGGTGAAGGCGCAGAGAGAGTTGGGCGTTGCGGTGAAGCTCAAGCCCATCTCGTGTGTAGGTGCTTGTAATCAGGTGCCGATGATTGACGTGGTGGATAAGGATGGACGAATCACACGTTATCCCAACGTAAGGCCCAAGGAGGTGAAGGAGATTCTGTTGCATCACTTCCCCGCAGCGAGCCGTATGAAGCGTTGGAAGAATAGTCTGCTCAACCAGATTGATATGTTGCACACCGACGAGACGTGGGACAACATCCTCTATAAGCCTGAGGGCGAGCGTACGGGCGAGATTAATACGTTCCTCGACTATCAGGTGCGTATCTCGACCGAGGGCTACGGAAAGATAAATCCGCTCGATCTGCAGGAGTATCGCGCGCACGGCGGCTTTGAGGCGTTGGCGAAGGTGTTGAAGGGAGGAAATCGTCAGCAGGTGATTGACGACGTTCTGGCCAGCGGCATCAGAGGTCGCGGTGGAGGTGGATTCCCCACGGGCCGCAAATGGCAGCTGGTGGCGGCGGCCAAGGGCGAGCGCAAGTATGTGGTATGTAATGGCGACGAGGGCGACCCGGGAGCCTTTATGGATCGAATCCTGCTCGAGTCGTATCCGTTGCGCGTTATCGAGGGTATGACAATCGCGGCATACGCCGTAGGTGCGCAGAAGGGTATCTTCTACATCCGTGCCGAGTATCCGCAGGCTGTGATCCGTATCACCAAGGCGCTGGATATGTGCCGCGAGGCGGGATTGCTCGGTGAGAATATCTTGGGTAGCGGCTTCTCGTTCGATGTTGAGGTATTCAAGGGTGCGGGAGCATTCGTCTGCGGTGAGGAGACGGCGCTTATTGCCTCGATGGAGGGCGATCGCGGATTCCCGCGTCAGCGTCCGCCATATCCTGCCGAGCAGGGATTGTTTGCCTGCCCGACGCTGATCAACAACGTGGAGACGTTGAGTCAGATTTCGTATATCATAACGCGTGGCGTGGAGAGCTACCGCTCGGTGGGTACCGACAATAGCAAGGGTACGAAGGTGTTTGCGTTGGCAGGTAAGGTGCGTCACGGAGGTTTGATCGAGGTGCCGATGGGTACGACCATCCGCCAGATCGTCGAGCAGATCGGCGGCGGAGTCGAGGGTGGCGAGAAGCTCAAAGCGGTGCAGATCGGAGGTCCGTCGGGAGGATGTATTCCCGCTGAATTGTGCGATGCTGAGATCGACTTCGATGCGCTGAATCGTCTGGGTGCGATTATGGGATCGGGAGGTATGGTCGTGCTGAGCGAGAGCGACTGTATGGTCGATGTGGCGCGTTACTTTCTGAACTTCACCTGCGAGGAGTCGTGCGGAAAGTGTACCTTCTGCCGCGTGGGAATACGCCGTATGTTGGATATTCTGGATCGTCTCTGCACGGGCAAGGGCCAGGAGGGCGACGTGGAGCGATTGGAGGAGCTGGCTCACGCCGTGAAGGATGCGGCGTTGTGCGGCTTGGGCAAGACCGCGCCGAACCCTGTGCTTGCTACGATAAAATACTTCCGCGAGGAGTACGAGGAGCACGTTCGTGGCATCTGCCGCACGGGAACGTGCAAGGATATGGTCAAGTTGGTGGTGACGGACGAGTGTGTGGGCTGTACGCGCTGTGCGAAGGTGTGTGCGGCGGAGGCAATCGAGTATCGCCCCTACGAGAAGCATAAGATTGATGTGGATAAGTGTACGATGTGTGGTTTGTGTGTCGATGTGTGTGAATTCGATGCGATCAAACGCATATCATTAAAAGCCGAGTAAGATGAAGATAACCATAGATGGAAAAGAGCTGGAGGTAACGGGCCAGCAGACGATTTGGCAGGAGGCCAAGGCGGCAGGAATCGCCATCCCGGCAATGTGTATGGCCGAGGGTAGGGAGCATCGCGCCGGTTGTATGGTGTGCGTTGTTAAGGATAAAGTGAGCGGTCGTATGATGACTTCGTGTTCGACAAAGCCGATGGAGGGTATGCAGATCGAGACCTCGTCAGAGGAGGTGCTCACGCAGCGCCGTCTGGCGTTGGAGCTTCTGCTCAGCGACCACCGCGCCGACTGCGAGGCGCCCTGCACGATGGTGTGTCGTGAGGGGTTGGACGTGGAGCAGTTCTTGGCAGCGTACGATGCCGGCCGTTTGGCGCAGGCGCGTGCCATACTGAAGAGAACGTGGCCCGATTTGCCGAAGGTCGGATGCGACGAGTGTAAGGCTCCGTGCGAGAAGGCGTGCCGTCGCGGTACGATCGATAAGGCGGTGGCAATACGCGAGATAATTCACGAGGTGGCCGCTATGGAGGGCCTCGAGGATGAGGTGGCCGAGTCGTCGTGGGCGCGACTGGAGGCCGATGTCTTTGCGGCGCGACTGGGCCGATACAACGATAAGGAGAAGGCTCGCGTGAAGGCGGCAACGACCGCGAAGTCGGGCTGTCTGCACTGCGCGTGCGATGGACGAGAGGATTGTAAATTGCGCGAATATGCCACGCAGTCGGCCATCAAGCGTCCGCGATATGAGGTGCGCTCGACACTGCCCGTAAAGGATCCGCAGCACGTCGTGGGGCGTATGTGGTTTGAGCCTGCGAAGTGTATCAGATGCGGTCTGTGCGTCTATAATTCCGACAATGGATTTACTTTCGTGGGACGCGGATTTACGATGAAGATTGCCATCCCCGAGCAGAATAAGGCCAATGTAACGGAGGAGTTGGCTTCGATCTGTCCGACGGGTGCGATTTACCTAAAACGATATTAGAGTATGCTGATGGGGGTATTAAGACGATTGCTCGTAGGGGCGATGTTGGCTTTGGTGCTGACCTCGTGTCAGAGCGTGGGTGAGATTTTCGGCGGCGGAGCAGATGCGATGGATTGGGAACTTTTCAGAGGCGATGAGTCGCTCAGCGGATATACGCGACGATCATTGCCCGAGCGTCCGACGCTGAAGTGGAGCCACAAGAGTGGTGTGCGCACGATCTCCTCACCCGTCGTGCAGGGCGGAACGGCCTACTGGTGCGACGTGAAGGGTGTGGTAAGAGGCGTGAGTCTGCAGGGCGAGCCGACTTTTGAGTTCGACTTGGGTACTCCCGTTGAGGCTACGCCATTGTTGCACGACTCGATGCTATACATCGGAACAATCGAGGGACGACTGACTGCGCTCTCGCTCTCGCAGCGCGATACGCTGTGGAGCTACGGCACCGAGGGGCAGATCTCGGCCTCGCCCAACAGGGTGCAGTTTGACGGACGTGATGCGATTGTTTTCGGTAGCTACGATAATTACCTCTACTGCGTGGATCAGCTCTCGGGCGAATTCCTAAATCGCTTTGTGTCGGGGTATTACATCAACGGAGCCGTTGCCGTGAAGGATAAGTATGCGCTCTTTGGCGGATGTGATGCGTGGCTAAGGGTGATTGACTGCGAGCAGGGCGTAATGACCGATTCGTTGCAAATGACGGGATATATCCCCTCGTCGGCGGCGCTGGCCGATGAGTTTGCTTATGTGGGTGATTATACGGGAAATATCTATGAGATAGAGCTTAAAGAGGGGCGTATCGTGGGGCAGCGCGTAGTGATCGAGGCTGACGATGGAGGCGAGTATGTCTCGGTGCCGGCTGTGTCGCCCACGACTATTTATGTCCTGACGAGCGACAAGTATCTGCACGCCATCGACCGTCGAAGCGGCGAGCGCAAGTGGAAGTATCTGCTCAAGGGTACGGTGGGAGAGAGTTCGCCCGTTGTGGCCGATGATGCGGTGGTGGTATGCACGCGAACGGGCGTGGTGTCGGTGCTGGATGCCGAGAGTGGAGAGCTCCGTTGGGAGTATGATGCGGGTGAGCAGATTGTGGCATCGCCTGCCATTGTGAAGGATCATTTTTATATACTTACCTCGCGTGGAACGCTGCTCTGTTTTGGCGAGGACAAAAAATAGAGAATTATGGCATTGATCAGATTGACCGATGTGGAGAAGAGTTTCCGAGATGGACGCGATGGTGTGCGTCGGGTGCTTCGCGGTGTGAACCTTATGCTCGATGAGGGCGAGATGGTGTCGGTGCGCGGAGTATCGGGCTCGGGAAAGACTACGCTGCTCTCGGTGTTGGGTACGACACTGAAGGCTGATGCGGGTTTTTACATCTTTGATGGCGAGGATGTTACAAAGCGGGCAGATAACACCGCGCTGCGTAGCGAGAAGATAGGATTCTTGTTTCAGGATCATCGACTGATGCCGCAATATACGGCGTGGGAGAATATCCTGCTGCCCGTTTTGGCAACGGCATCGCACTCAACTGAGGAGGATGAACGATATGCGCGCGAGTTGATGGCACTGCTCGGAATTGAGCATATGGCCGATCAATATCCCACTACGCTGTCGGGTGGTGAGGCCAGCCGCGTGGCGCTTTGTAGAGCGCTCATCCGTAAGCCCAAATTGCTCTTGGCCGACGAGCCTACGGGTCAGCTCGATCGGGAGAATGCCGCGCAGGTGGCATCGCTGCTCGAGATGGTGAACAAACGACTGAAAACAACAATTATAGTAGTAACACACTCCGAGGAGTTGGCCGAGGCCGCCGCACGACGGTTTGTGTTGAGGGAGGGTGTGCTCGATGAGTTGTAGGAGAGATTTATATAAACGTAATATCGTCTATTTCAAGCGATACTATCGACTGTTGCTGTGGTCGGTGGTGGTCGCTGTTGCTGTTATTGTGGGTAGCCTCACGGTAGGCGATTCGGTGCGCGGAACGCTGCGAGGATTGGTCGAGGAGCGTCTGGGGCAGACCGAGACGATTATCTTTGCGCAGGAGTCGTTTCTCGACGAGCGCATTATGAGCGATCCGCTCTTCTCTGAGGCCGAAGGGTATCTATTGGTCGAGGGATTTGTGGCACACGAGGGGCGACTGCTGCCCGTAATGGTGTGGGGTACGACGGATGAGAGCCTTGAGAGTGGGCAGATGCTGATCAACGAACCTCTCGAGAAGGAGATGGGCGGAGTGCCCGAGGGTGAGGTGGTGTTGCGACTGCCTGCCGAGGGGTTGGTGCCGTCGGGAAGTATGTTCGTAACGGATACCTACACCACGAGCCTGCGTCTGGGCGTGCAGGGCGTAAAGTCGGCCGAGGAGGGTGGCAACGTGAATCTGCGCACGGAGCAGGTGCAGCCCTTCAATGTCTTTGTGCCGCACGCGGCTTTGGCCGAGGCGATGGGCGTCGAGGGTAGGATAAATATAGTGATGAGCGAGCGGGCCATCACTGAGGAAGAGTGGCACGCCGTATGGCAGAAGGAGGATTCGGGTATCGAGATAGGCCGCCGCGAGGATGGTGTGGAGATCACCTCGTCGCGCATATTCCTGCAGGAGCAGGTGGTGCAGTCGGTGATGGAGGATAATCCTACGGCCAATAGATTGTATTCGTATCTCGGAAATAGTATTCGCTCGGAGAGTGGTGAGCTGGTCTATTCGTTCGTAACGGCTATGGAGCGCTATCGCGGGCGTGAGCTTGCGGCCGATGAGGCTATCGTGTCGGACTATACGGCTCGACGACTGGGGCTGAAGGTGGGTGATGCGGTGAGCCTTAGCTACTTTAAGATGGGCGATTGGAAGAACCTCTCGACCGATAGCGTCAAGCTGCGCGTTGGACAGATTGTGCCGCTCGCAGAGCTTGTGGCAGACAAGAGCCTGAGTGCCGAGTTTCCGGGCTTGAGCGATGTGGAACGATGCACGGAGTGGGACAGCGACCTGCCGCTCGATATGGATCTGATTACCGACGAGGATGAGGCATATTGGGCGGAGTACCGCCAGACCCCGAAGATGATTGTGCCCTACGCGGCCGTCAAGGATGATTGGAGCGACGACTACGGCTCAGCAACGGCAATTCGTGTGGCGAGCGAGGAGGTGGATCTGAAGGCCCTGAGGCCCGAGATGTTCGGCGTGCAGGTGATTCATCCGCAGCAGCAGTCGATGGCGGCGGCGGAGAATGGCGTAGATTTCTCGTCGTTGTTTTTGGCACTTGGATTTTTTATTATAACTTCGGCACTACTACTGCAGTTCGGCCCGCTGGCCGAGATGTATGAGCAGCGCGAGGAGCAGATTAAGACGCTCTCTACGATTGGTTTCACGCGACGCGAGATAGGTCGTATGCTGTGGCGCGAGGCACTGCCCGTAGTGGCGGTGGGTGCTGTGGCGGGCATTGTCGGCGGAGTGATATATTCGGGAGTGATATTGTGGCTGCTGGAGGGCGTATGGAGCGGTGCTACGCATACGTCGGCATTCAGGATGAGTGTTGAGCCTCTGACTCTTACGGCTGGTGTTGTGGCCGGAGTGGTGCTCTCGCTGGGGGTACTGGCGTGGGCTATACGCGATGCTATCACCGAGAAACGCGTTGCAAAGCAGCGGACAGAGGGAAAGGCATCTGCGAAGGTGTGGCTGGTGCTGTCGGCTGTGGCGGCCGTTGTGCTTTACGCCTATGCCGTTGTGGGCGAAGGATCGTTGGTGGCGGCTGTTGTGGCGGGCCTTATGACGATGATTGCGGCCGTTATGTGGGTTGATTACAGGATGGTGTCGCAGCGACGACGCGATGGCGAGCGTGCAAGGGTTGATGAGCCGCGATTGGCAAGCGCTGCGCTCAGCGCACGTCGCAGACAGATAATGTTGTCGCTCGTAACGATGGCCTTCGGAGTCTTTATCGTCTTCGTGGTGGGACTCAATCGCCGTTCGTTCGGCGAGAGTGCCAACCTGCAGGGTGCGACGGGCGGATATACGCTCTGGTGCGAGAGTTCGGTGCCGTTGCAGCACGATCCCTCGACGGAGGATGGCCGCGAGCGATTGGGCCTTAAGGAGGAGTGGCAGGCCGAGATGGAGGTTATGCCCTGCTTTAGATTTCAGGCCGATGATGCGAGCTGTCTGAACCTTAATAAGGTATCGAAGCCGACGGTGCTGGGCGTAGATTTTGAGCAGATGCGTGGCCGCGGGTTTGACTTCGGACGAAGTATCTTCGACGGGGATGTGATTGACGGGCTACGACAGAGCCTCGCCGAGGGTGAGTATCCTGCGTTGGTGGATGAGACCGTATTGATGTGGAGCCTCGGAATGAAGCTCGGCGACAGGATTGAGTACGTCGGGCAGGATGGCGCGACGCGAACGATCGTGCTGGCGGCGACGCTTAAAGGGAGTCTTTTCCACGGAAACGTGTTGATCGACAAGGAGTTCTTTAATCAGGTGTGGCCCGAGGTTAATGGCTGCTCGTTGTTCCTTGTCGAGACCGAGAAGGAGCAGACCGCGCAGATGAAGAACTTTATCTCGCAGTCGCTCTACGAGTACGGAATGCGCGTGACGGAGGCGGGTGTTCGCCTGCGTAGCATAAACGAGGTTACGGATACCTACCTTAGCATATTTATGACGCTCGGCAGCGTGGGCTTGCTGTTGGGTTTGATCAGTTTTGTGGTTATTATACGCAAGAACCTTACGCGCAGCCTTACGGACGTGCGTCAGTATCTGTTGTTAGGATTTGGCCGCGAGAGAATAGAGCGGATGCTCTACGAGGAGAATGTATTTGCGGCACGATGGGCAATCGTGATCGGTGTCGTGGGTGCTATTGTGGGAATCGGACGGCAGTGGATGGCTGTCGGAGGGTGGATATGGATCGGTGGCGTGGTCGTTGTGGCGGCGCTCTGGTTTGTGGCCCAATGGTTCGTGGCGGCTGAGGTGAAGGAGTGCCTCGGCGGTGTGGATGATCAATTTATTAACCAAAAAGAGATAGTATGATGAATGAGAAGTTTTTTGGTCGCGGCGTTGCGATGTTGTTGGGAGTGTTGCTCCTCACTTCGACCGCTTCGGCGCAGGTGGCTCGCCACGGTTGGCGTGGTCCGGAGCGTACGGGAATATATCCCGAGACGGGCCTGCTGAAGCAGTGGCCGGCGAGCGGCCCCGAGCAGTTGTGGGAGGTGCTGGATGCAGGCAAGGGTTACTCGAGTCCCGTTGTTGTGGGCGACAGAGTATATCTGACGGGTATGAGCGAGGATCAGTCGAAGGAGACATTTGCGGCCTACTCGCTCGATGGCAAGCGTCTGTATCGCGTGGAGTATGGAACACCGTGGGAGGGTCAGTATCCCGAGGTGCGCACCACGCCGACGATTGATAACGGTCGGGCCTATCTGATTAGTGGCTCGGGCGAGGTTGTGTGTCTTGATGTGAAGGATGGCAAGACGATCTGGAAGGTCGATGGCGCAAAGGTATATTCGCGTAAGACGGGTAACTGGGGTACGTCGGAGTGTGCGTTGGTATTCGACAATAAGGTGATTTACACCCCTGCGGGTGATGTTACTACGATGGTGGCGCTGGATAAGATGACGGGTAAGGAGATTTGGCGCAGCAAGCCGTTGGGCGATCCCTCGACATATCTCTCGCCGCTACTCATAGAGTACAAGGGCCGTCGTCAGATTGTGGGTGCTACGGCAAACAATATGATTGGTGTGAATCCCGATTCGGGCGAGATCGAGTGGACCTTCAAGATTGAGCCTAAGACGAAGGCTTCGTGGGCGAATATTGCCCCCAACACGCCTCTGTTCAAGGATGGAAAGCTCTTCTACAGCCACGGCTACGACATCTTTTCGTTTATGTTGCAGCTCTCGGACGATCTGAAGAGCGTGAAGCAGCTCTGGTACAATGGCGATATGGATACGCAGCACGGCGGTTATGTTGAGATAGGTGGCGTGATCTATGGTACGAGCCACGACCGTGTGGCCTCGTCGTGGTGTGCGCTGGATTGGAATACGGGTAAGACGCTCTTTGCCGACGATTGGGCCAACAAGAGCGCCGGAGTGATTATCTCGGCCGACGGAATGTTGTACTGTTACAGCGAGCGTACGGGCGGCGTGGCGCTGGTGAAGCCTACGAAGGAGCGATTCGAGGTGGTATCGCAGTTCCGCGTAACGAAGGGCGACGGCCCGCATTGGGCGCATCCGACAATTAGTAATGGCGTGATGTATCTGCGTCACGGAAATGCGCTTTTAGCGTATAAAATTAAATAGTTAGAGAGATGAGAAAGATGTTTTTGAGGGGAGCGATGGCCGCTGTGGCGGTTGTGATGACTATGGTGGCTTCGGCGCAGGTTACGCCCTACGGATGGCGTGGTCCGGCGCGTAATGGAGTCTATCCCGAGACGGGGCTTTTGAAGCAGTGGCCTGCGAGCGGCCCTGAGAAGTTGTGGGAGACGCTGGATGCAGGCAAGGGTTATTCGAGCCCCGTTGTTGTGGGCGATAAGATCTACCTGACGGGTATGAACGAGGATCAGTCGATGGAGACCTTCTCGGCATATACTCTCGAGGGTAAGAAGCTCTATACGGTGGAGTACAGCAAGCCGTGGGATCAGACCTATCCCGAGACTCGCACGACACCCGCTATTGTGGATGGCAAGGCCTACGTTATCAGCGGCTCGGGCGAGATTGTATGTATCTCGACGGCGGATGGCAAGATCGTTTGGAAGGTGAACGGCGGCGAGGTATATTCGCGTAAGACAGGTAACTGGGGTACGTCGGAGTGTCCGCTTGTGTTTGATAACAAGGTGATCTTCACCCCTGCGGGCGACAAGACCACGATGGTGGCTCTGGATGCGCAGACAGGTAAGGAGGTATGGAAGACCAAGGCGTGGGGCGACGTGGGTGCCTACGTTTCGCCTATGCTGATCGAGTACAAGGGCAAGCGACAGATCATCGGATCGACGGCGGTGCATATCTTCGGTGTGAATCCTTCGACGGGCGAGATCGAGTGGGACTTCACGGAGTGGGGTTCGCCTCGCAATAGCACGGGCTGGGCGAGCATTGCGCCCAATACGCCGCTCTTTAAGGATGGTAAGATCTTCTTCGGCCACGGCTACGACATTTACTCGTATATGTTGCAGCTCGCGGACGATATGAAGAGCGTGAAGCTGCTGTGGAAGAACGAGACGCTCGACACGCATCACGGCGGATATGTTGAGATTGACGGCGTGATCTACGGTTCAAACCACCACAATAATGGTCAGGGAACGTGGATCGCGGTGGATTGGAACACAGGTAAGACGCTCTACGACCATAACTGGGAGAATAAGGGCAAGGGCTCGATCATCGCGGCCGACGGTATGTTGTACTGCTACAACGAGCGTACGGGTGCTGTGGCGCTGGTGAAGCCGCTGCGCGATAAGTTTGAGATCGTGTCGCAGTTCCGCGTAACGAAGGGCGACGGCCCGCATTGGGCACACCCCGTGATTGTCAATGGTGTAATGTATATTCGTCACGGAAGTGCATTTATGGCATATAAAGTTAAGTAGTAAAGCTCTGCATCGAATACCCAAAATTGTCTGATAAGGCTTTTTGGGGCTTAGCTTCAGGAGATGAAAAGAGCCCGTCTGCAATCGCGCAGGCGGGCTCTTTTCGTTTGGAAATTTATGTAGCAACTCTGTGTTTACAACTCGAATCCGCACTCGCGGTACATCTGCTTGCAGGCCTCGATCGTAAGGCCGTGTGATCCCGTCGTCTCGCTCTTCGTGTCGCGGGGATTTGAGCCTGTCTCGGCATAGATGGCATTGGCGCCCGATGTGATACCGAGCTTGTTGGGCTCGTGAACGCCGACGCTCGTGATGGCGGGGCTATGAACAGCACCCATCGTAACAACGCCCGTAATCTGCGCCAGACGCAGCTCCGAGATTACGCCCAAGTGTGCGAGCGAAGAGTGGGGAACAAATACGCGGCGCATAGCTCCGTGCTGGAAGCACTCGTACTCGATACCCTTCAGGATCTGCGTTGCCATCTGCTCGGGGGTGTGCTCGGGGCCGATGGGCTCGCAGCAGTAGTAGAGGTCGAGGCCCGCTTTCTTGATGTTCTCGATGGTGGCAAAGCGCTCCTCCTTCGTAAAGATGGTGTCGGTACCCTCGCCCAGACGCCAAACGTGGTAAGAGCCGTTAGCTCCGGCCATCTTCAGCTCCTCGGCCTGCGAGAGGGTGAAGTCGCCCATATTGATCATAATCTGTGTCGAAGAGGGGATGTGAGCGCGCACCTTGCTGATGACGTTGAGCGTGCGCTCGAAGTCGGTGTTGTGCAGCACCATAAGCGCCAGAGCGTACAACTCGCCCGATGAGCAGAAGTTATCGGCCTTCTGCAGCAGCTCCTCGTCGCTCAAGGAGTGGGGTGTGAAGGTGGTGAACTCGTCAGAGAACGAGCAGAAGCGGCAGCGTCCCGCGCAGGGTGCAACCTCGACGCCGATCTGGCCGAATACAAGGCCCTTGTTGCCGAACTTCTCGCGCGAGATGCGATCCGCCACGCCACGCGTGATGGCTGCCTCAAGCGAGGTTTCGGGGAATGAGAGCAGGAATGCGCACTCCTCGGCGGTGTAGAGGTGGCCCTCCTCGATACGATTGATAAGCTGTAAAAAATCCTTATTGACTTTCATATTTTCTCGTTTAGGTTTCTTCTGTGGACAAATTTTCTCAATAGCAAAAGTAATAAATCCTACGGATTGGCAATGCAGTCGGGTATTAAAACGAAAAAATCGCCCGTAAAGAGGAAAGATGACGTTTGAAGCGCAGCTGTTCGCAAAATGGCGAATAAGGGTTTGTGAAGAGCGATTTTTTGCTAACTTTGCGTTAGGAACAAAACCAACTCAGAGATGGCGGATAACTATTTGGGGAAAAAGATGGAGGATCACGCGCGCTCATCGACCGTGGTGCGCAAACATACATTCTCGCTGGAGCGACTGCTGCGCCGAAATCGTAGCCACCGTGCCTACGACAATTCATTTACGGTGCGCGAGGATCAACTGCGGAGTATCATCGAGGTGAATACGCTCACTCCATCGGCCCGCAATCAGCAAGTGCTGCGATTTAGGCCTGTGCTTAATGGCGAGGCGGCGAAAGTGTTGCCGCACATTCGTCTTGGGGCGGCGCTGCCCCAGTTGCATCTGCCGCGCGAGGGCGAGGAGCCGAATGCCTACATCGTTGTCTGCTCGGCCGTGCAGCCCGATAAATATGTATATACCGATCTGGGAATCTCGGTGCAGAGTATGCTGCTCAGGGCCGTAGAGATCGGACTCAACGGAATCTGCATCGGGGCGTTCGATGCGGAGGCGGTAAAGCGCGAACTGAAGTTGGAGATGGAGCCGCTGCTGATTGTGGCGATTGGTCGCGGGGCCGATAGGATTGAGCTTCGGCCGATCCGTGAGGGCGAGCAGAAGAGGTATTATCGTAACGCGCAGGGCGTTCACTTCGTGCCGAAAGTGGTGGCCGACGATCTGATTATAAAATAGTTACAAAAAATAGGCGGGAATCTCACGATTGCCGCCTACCTTCGGAGCATCAGAAGCTCCTTAAACTACTAACCCAAACTTAAATAAATGAAGAAACCTCGCTACGGCATTGCTTAAGTGCCGCAGTTGATAGTTTAATTTGCAAAGTGCGTGCCAGCCTCGTTGGGGGTTATACATTGGCCCGCGCGGCTGAACTTTTGGCCGAAACGGAGCGTGAGCCGATGGGCAGCGGCACAAGGTCGAAGATCTCGTGGCGATCCATATGCTCCCAATAGCCGATGGCAAGCGATCGCACATCGGCCCAATAGCCTTCGCTGTCGGGACCGTTGCGGAGGATGCACTCGGCAATGTCGTGCTGGATTCGTCGTAGGTGGGTGGATTTCAGAGCCAACAGAAACGATCGCTCCGAGGTGTGAAAGAGCGCCACGGGGCGGGGATTGTGGCTCAGGGTGGCGGTTATCAGGCCGTGGCCGAGCGTAGAGCCTGTGGCCACCTGAAGGCCGTCGTTCATACAGCTCATCGGAGGGCGGCTGCCCGCGAGCGAGATGATCTCCATCTCATCGCGCGCCATCTCCTCGCAAGCCCTAAGGCCCATCTTTGCGCCTAACGTGGAGTAGATTCCCAAGTGGCCGTGTAGTGCATTCGTGAGAGTTACCTTGCGCCACTCGTCGCTGCCGTAACGCGCGATGGTGCGCTCGCAGATGGCGGCGACATCGGCCGCGTAGAGGTCGGCCGAGAGGGGAAAAGTGTCGAAAACATCGTTGTGAATCATATTGTAATAGTTGAAGAGTGAGTTGCGGCTTACAGCGTGAGCTTCACGCCGGCGAAGAACGTGGCACCCGGCATAGGGTAGCCGGCGTTGATCTCGTACTCCCTGCCGAGCAGATTCTCGCCGCGCGCGTAAAGTGTGAGTCGATTGGTGGGGCGGTACTGAAGATTGCAGTTCCAGAGCACGAAATCGGTACTCGTGCGGGGATCTGTCTGCGTGAAAAGGCCGCCGATGGCTTGCAGAGAAGTGCTTATGCTCCAGCGGCTTCGGGTGTAATTGATCGAGGCGTGGAACTTATGCTTGGGGGCTGCAACGACGGGGTATTTCATCCGAAGAAAACTGTAATTTGACGCAATCGAGAGGTGCGGCGAGAGCAGCCACGAGAGGTTGGCCTCGATGCCGAAATTCTCGATGCGGCCCGTATTGACATTCTTGGGGCGGCCATCGATGGGTAGAGTGCGGATCATATTCTCGCCATCGATGAGGAAGATGTTGGCGCCGTAGGTTACGCTGCGCACGCGCTGCTCGAACGATAGTTCGTAGCTCCAGAGCTTCTCGGGCTTCAGGGCGGCGTTCTGCGGCGGGAACATATACATCTCGCGGATGGTGGGGAAGCGGAACCCCTTGGCTACGACGGCTTTGAGCTGGGCGTTGCGGGGCAGCTGGACCGACAGTCCGCCTTTAGGCACCCACTCGTGGCCGATGTCGGTATTCTGGTCAAGGCGCAGGCCTGCGTCGAGCGTGAGCCAGCGCGTGAGACTCTGGCGGAAATCGATGTAGGCGGCAATGTTGTGCATACGCTCGTTGGCAATCTCCTTGTCGGGACTCTGGTCGATAAAACGGTTTGCGGCACGACCGCCATAGAGTTGATAATCAAGGCCTACGGTCGTGGTGTTGCCGTTGAACAGGTGCGCACTCTGATACCACGCCACGCCTGCCATATTGTCCGTCGAGCGGAAGCGGTAGTCGAGTGGCGAGCCGCCCTCGGAGTAGCCGTCGTTGATGTTGTGCTCGCCCCAATTATAGAATAGGCTCAGCGCGCCCGAGGCGATGTCGAAGTCGTAGTTAAGCGCTACGGAGCTTGCTACGCGAGTGATGCGTGAGTCGTTGTCGATAATGGGGGCAGACAGAGTGCCGGGATTGGAGGCGTTGAAGTGGGTGATGTTGCCGTGGGCGGAGAGCTCCCAAGCCTCGGCGATCTTTACTCCGAGTCGGGCTGAGCCGCCATACTGCTCGAAGTCCATATTGTGGCGGTGGCCGTCGGAGCGATTGTAGTTGCCCGTGACGGTGGCCGAGAAGCGCCCCTTGCGGTGGCGGCTGGAGAGTTCGCTCTCGAAGGTGTTGTAGGAGCCGTAGCCGACGCGGATGTCGTTCTCCGATCCGTCGTGCTCCATCTTGCGGGTGATGATATTCACAACGCCGCCCATAGCATTCGAGCCGTAGAGCGTCGAGGCGGGGCCGCGCACGACTTCAACACGCTCGGCAATAGATGACTGCAGAACGTCGGCAATGGGGTGGCCCATAAGGCCCATATATTGGGGGTGGCCGTCGATGAGTACCATCACGCCCGTTGTGGGCGAGCCGCCTATGCCACGGATGGAGATTCCGCCCGATGAGCCCGTACTAACGCCGTAGCCCATTACTCCACGCGAGGTGATAAAGAGTCCGGGGACTTGCTCCGTGAGCGTCGGAAGCAGCGATGGACGACTCTGGTAGTCAATCGCTTGGCGGTCGATGATCGAGACGGTGAGAGGTGTTACACGTCGATCGCCTCGGATGCGGTCGGCACGAATCTCCACCTCATCGATGGGGAGCGTGCGGTGGGGCGTTTGCAGGGTGTCTTGCTGCTGGGCAAAGGTTGTTTGCAGCAGCGAAGTGAGGATAATTGTAAAAGTCAAGATTCTTTGCATTGTCGGAATTTTTTGCAACGTTATACAATGATAGTACCAATCGCAAAGGTATATAAAAAAATATCGGAGATGCGTGTGATCTCCGATAAAAATATAGAATTTGATACAAAGGTATTCTAGTTTTATAACGAATTGTTGAGCCAATTATAAATATCTGTATCAAAAGAATAATTTGCAACTGAACTTATATGAGAAATAACTATATCTAAATTTTGCCCATTTTTTACACCTTGTTTTAAGGTGGTTACGATATCATATTTGTTAGTATATGGAGCGGGAATATTAGATAATATACTTTTCAGAGTTAGTGTGATGTCTGAATTATATATTAAAAAAACATTATTTGGGATGTCTTGAATCTGTTTTAATTTACAATTTCCATAAAAAACAATAACCGAATAGAATGGAATATTATTTAATTGTGTTAATTGTCTCTTAATAACTTCAATGTGTTTTTGATTTTGCTTAATAGGATTATAAAACTTATATTTATATTTACCCTTTGATAATACCTGAGTCCAATATCTATAATTACCATTACCAAAAATCCATCCGCTATAATCTTTTACTTCAAAGACTATAATCCCTACTTTTGTAGCGACTACAATGTCTGATTGAGAGTATTTCCCATTTCCTGCGGGAAAATATAAGTCGTGGAATATCGCTTTAGGGGATATCCCAAATTTTAATAATTGTAATATAAGTTTATGTTCAGATTGAGTGCCTCGTTCAAGTGAAGTGACAGACTCTATCATCTGCCTATTTTTATATCTTTTATATGTTATAAAAATAAGCAGACAGGTGATAATGCCTACAAAAGATATGACAATCAATATTAACATCTATTTACGCCTTGATCTCCTCGCCGAAGAGCGTAGCCGACGAGCAGCCGGTAATGCGGCAACGAACGTAGTCGCCGACCTTGTGGTCGCCACGGTCGAATACCACGACCTTATTTTGAGATGTGCGACCAAAGAGCTGATCCTCGCGGCGCTTGGATGTGCCCTCGACCAGAACCTCGAACTCCTTGCCTACGTCGCGGCGATTGCTCTCGGCCGAGAGGCGGTTTTGGAGGTTGATGATCTCGGTCAGGCGCGCGGTCTTGACGTCGTCGGGAATATCGTCGCCCAAGTTGCGCTGTGCGAAGGTGCCCGGGCGCTCCGAGTACTTAAACATAAAGGCAAACTCGTAGCCGACCTCCTCCATCAGCGAGAGCGTCTGGTGGTGATCCTCCTCCGTCTCGCCCGTGAAACCGGCGATAAGGTCGGTGGTGATGGCGCAGTCGGGCATATAGCGGCGGATGGCGGCAACGCGGTCGAGGTACCACTCGCGGGTATATTTGCGGTTCATACGCTCGAGCATCACCGTCGAGCCCGACTGGGCGGGCAGGTGGATGGCACGACAGATGTTGGGCATCGAGGCCATAACCTCCAGCAGGCGGTCGCTCATATCCTTGGGGTGCGACGTGGCGAAGCGCACACGCAGCAGCGGCGAGATCTCGGCAACAGCCTTAAGCAGCGCGGGGAAATCGACTTCGCCCGTGCGGTATGAATTTACGTTCTGACCCAGCAGCGTAACCTCGCGGTAGCCATTCTCGAAGAGCGAACGTGCCTCGGCAACAATCGTGGCGGCATCGCGGCTACGCTCGCGTCCGCGGGTGTAGGGTACGACGCAGTATGAGCAGAAGTTGTTGCAGCCGCGCATAATGGCGATGTAGGCGCTGACGCCATTCTCGTCCAGACGTACGGGAGCTATCTCGGCGTAGGTCTCCTCCTGCGAGAGAAGCACATTGACACCCTTCACGCCCGACTCGGCCTGATGCACCAGACGCGGCAGGTCGCGGTAGGCGTCGGGGCCTACGACGATATCTACCGCCAGATCGCCCTCCGTGAGTCGCTCCTTCAGTCGCTCGGCCATACAACCGATGATGCCTATGAGCAATGACGGCTTGCGCTTGCGCAGGCGACGCATCTCCGTCAGGCGACCCCATATACGCTGCTCGGCGTTGTCGCGGATCGAGCAGGTGTTGATCAGGATGATGTCGGCATCGTTGATGTCGGTGGTGTAGAAGTAGCCCTCCTGCTGCATAATCGAGACAACGATCTCGCTGTCGCCGACGTTCATCTGGCAACCGTAGGTCTCGATGAAGAGCTTGCGGCCATCGCCCGTGAGGGGGCGTAGTGAATTTATCATAGTCATAGAATTAATCGTTAAGGATTGGTTCTTTGTCCGTCAGAGCCTTGAAGCCCTCGCCATAGGTGTCGTAGGCATCGGTAACGACGAGGAACAGCGTGGGGTCGATCTCACGGATCTTACGCTGCACCTGCGCAACCTCGCGGCGGCTAACGACGAGGAAAATCATCTCCTTCTCGTTGTTGCTATACATTCCTGACGACTTGATATATGTGCCACCGCGCTCCATATCGTTGATGATGTATTGGCGCAGGGGCTCCGAGTGGGTGTTGCCGATGATGAAGAGCAACTTGTCGTACGACGCACCGTCGATCGCGTAGTCGATAACGCGCGAGGCGACGAAGATACATATCAGTGAGTAGAGCGAGAGCAACCAGCCTCCGTTCTCGGCCCCTGTGTCGGTACCTACGCCGAAGCCGATGACGATAAGTCCTGCCAGCACGACAAACGAGTCGGCGATAAGCACACCGCGTGAGAAGGGGACGTGGAGGTAGCGGTTTAGGATCATAGCGATGATGTCCGTGCCGCCCGTTGTGGCGTTGCTACGCACGACCAGTCCGAGGCCCGCGCCAATGATTGTTCCGCCCAATATACAGGCCAGCATAAGGTGGTTCGACAGGTCGATCGCGCCGCCGACGAGCTGCGTGGCGTCGAGTGCCTGAAGGGCCTCCTTGGTGGGGTAGGCCATCGACGAGATGATGTTCATAAAGCCCGGGGTGAGGAACGCGGCGAAGAGCGTGCGGCCTCCGAACTGCTTGCCAAAGAGAATGATAGCGATGGTGAGCAGCGGGATGTCGAACATATAGCCGAACGTACCGACCTGAATTGCGGGGAATATGTTGTGCAGCACGATGCCGAGTCCATAGACTCCGCCCGGAACAATGTTGTAGGGGTTGATGAAGAATACGAAGCCGATGGCGCACATAATACAACCGATGGCGATGGCGATCATCTCGCGCCACCATACCAAATCGGTGATTGACTGTTTTATACTCTGTTTTAGTGTCATAATTTGAGCCTTTTTTCGAGACAAAGGTAGTAATTTTTCGAGAATAATCATTCGTTTACCCTCGATCCGTTTGCGATTTCTTGCCTATAAGGCAATGCGTGAGCGCAAGCAGCGGCTGTGGGCGAGGCTGGTGGGGATTATTGATTTCTCGCCAATGATGTCCTAAAAGGTGCGGCAAATTGGTTGAATTGTAGCTTTCGCAATGGTCGATTGTCGGGGTTTTTGGATTGCAATTTTGATGCGTTTTTAGGGTGTGATCTGCTTGTTTTGGCGGTGAAAATTGGCCAAAATAAGACTTCGGATAGGGTAATTTCGCCACAAAATAGGCAATTTCGTAACAATTCGATTGCTTTTACAACATTCGCCGTACAGTTGCCACATATATTTTGAATATAGCAAAAAATAGGTGATTTTTGCAGTCGATTTCAGGTCGCGAGAGTGAGGTGGAGTACCTTTTTTTATGCGAAAGTATTGTACTCCTCAATTATTTAGCGTATATTTGTCTGCAAATAGTATTACCTTAGATTGAAATCAGCGAAAAACGAAGCGCTTTTTGCTTGGCTTTTCGCGTGTAAATTTTTTTGTGATGATTAACTGGAGTCTGATTACGATATACTGCGTGGTGTCGATGCTTGTGATTGCTTACCTTTTGGGCTCAATACCCAGCGCAGTGTGGATTGGAAAGAAATATTACGGAGTAGATATACGAGAGCACGGCAGCAAGAATGCCGGAACGACAAATATGCTCCGAGTGCTGGGACGGCGTGCCGCGATACCCGTCTTTGTGCTCGACTTCTTCAAGGGGTTTGCAGCTGTGTCGCTCTTCAGCATTATGCGTTACGATCCCGACATTACGTCGGCGTGGCTGATCAACCTCAAGATTCTGGGAGTGTTCGCCGCCGTGTTGGGACACATCTTCCCCATCTTTGCCAACTTCAAGGGTGGCAAGGGAGTGGCTACGCTGGTGGGTGCCGTGACGGGTATTTATCCGCAGATCATCCTGCTCTGCTTTGGTGTGTGGGCGCTGGTGTTTATGATTTCGCACTACGTCTCGCTCGCATCGATGTCGGCAGGTTGTTGCTTCCCGCTCTTTGTGATCATCTACTCATCGACCGAGTGGTCGCGCTACAACGACATCTCGTTCACTTTCATCCTCTTCGCCTTTGCGGTGGCGGGCCTGCTGATATGGTCGCACCGAAAGAACATCGAGAGGTTGAAAGCGGGCACGGAGTCGAAGATTTACATCTGGGGTAAACCCAAATCCCCGGATGCGCCGCAGAAATAACCGAAACAAAAATTCTATATGCTACAAGAGAATTTGATCAAAATCTACGAGGAGAGTTTCCGCGAAAATCACTCCTTGCCGGTGCTGACCGATTACTTCAGCAAGAAGACCATCACCTACCTCGAGATGGCCGAGCAGATGGCTCGCTTGCATTTGCTCTTCGATAAGTTGGGCATCAAGCACGGCGACAAGATCGCCTTGGTAGGTCGTAACGACATCAACTGGTGTGTGGCGTACATCGCAACGATCACCTATGGTGTGGTTATTGTCCCCATTCTTCAGGATTTCAATTCCGCCGATATTGAGAACATCGTAACCCACTCGGAGAGCCGCCTGCTCTTTGCGGGTGAGGCTCACTGGCAGAACCTTGATACGGAGCGTATGCCTCTGTTGGAGGCTGCCTTCTCGCTCAAGCACTTTGATGTGGTCTATGAGAAGGAGGGTAATGTTGCAACCGAGGCCCTGAAGACGTGGGAGGCCGATTTCGAGGCGAAGTATCCCAACGGTTTCAAGGTGGAGGATATTAAGTTCAACGCCATCCCCAACGAGGAGATGATTCTGCTCAACTACACCTCGGGTACGACGGGTTCGTCGAAGGGTGTGATGATCTCGCTCAACAACCTGACGGGAAATATGGTCTTTGGACGTGGCTTTATCAACCCCGAGACGGGTAGCCCGTTCCTCTTTAAGCGCGGCCGTGTTTTGTCGTTCCTGCCTCTGGCTCACGCCTACGGTGCTGCGTTCGACTTCTTGGCGCAGTTGGTGGTGGGTGGTCATATCACGCTGCTGGGCCGTATGCCGTCGCCCTCGATTTTGGTGGAGGCGATGAAGACGGTGAAGCCTACGATGATCTGCTGCGTGCCGCTGGTGCTGGAGAAGGTGTATCGCAAGATGATTATGCCTATGCTGGAGAAGGGCCCGATGAGCATCGCGATGAAGATTCCTTTGGTGAATACGGCGCTCTACGCCATCATCCGCTCGAAGCTTCTGGAGTCGTTCGGCGGTGAGACGCAGATCTTTATCGTGGGTGGCGCTCCGATGAATCAGGAGACGGAGTCGTTCCTGCGCAAGATTAACTTCCCGCTGACGATCGGTTACGGTATGACCGAGTGCGCTCCGCTGATTAGCGTTACGGCTCCCTGCGAGTTCAAGCAGGGTTCGTGCGGACGTTATCTGCCCGGATTTATGGATGTTAAGATCGACTCGAAAGATCCCCAGCGTATCGCAGGCGAGATTCTCGTTCACGGCGAGAACGTGATGATGGGATATTACAAGAACGAGGAGGCTACGAAGGCTGTTCTCGACGAGGACGGATGGTTGCATACGGGCGATATGGGTATTATGGATCCCGACGGCACGATCTACATCAAGGGCCGTTGCAAGACGATGATCCTGACGGGTACGGGCCAGAATATCTACCCCGAGGAGATTGAGGACAAGCTCAACAACCTGCCTTTGGTACTCGAGTCGCTGATCATCGAGAGCAAGGGCGTGCTGAAGGCGCTTATCGTGCCCGACTACGATCAGGCGGCACAGGAGAATATCGACAAGGAGGCGCTGAAGACGATGATGGAGGAGAATATCAAGATGCTCAATACGATGGTGGCTTCGTACGAGAAGGTGGCTCTGTTTGAGATTCGTGAGAGCGAGTTTGAGAAGACTCCGAAGCGTTCGATTAAGCGATTCCTTTATCAGGATAAATAGTAATTGCATAGCAAGGCTCTTTTGGCGTCTGGCTTGTCCGCGAAATCCTCACATACGCAAAGTATGCTGCGGTTTCCCGGACGGCGACCAGCCTCAAAATAGCTCTTGTTATACAATTCCTTGGGCTTTGAGATTCGTAGGAAATTTTAAGCCAAAATAAAAGGGTGTCCAGTGGGGCACCCTTTATTTATATTAGTATTTGTAGGCTTTGGCCGATGCTTTCTTGACTACGGTGCCCGGCTTGGCCGAGAGTTTGACCGAGGCGACCTTGTCGAACAGGCGACCTCCAATCTTATCGCGGCCCATCTCTGTGCGCGAGAGTGTATAGGTGCGGTCGTTGTTGATCACAACCTCGATCTCGCCTTCGAACTCCACGTCGAGCGTCAGGGCACCGCATTCCAATTTCTTGTCGCTGCTCCACTCCCAGACAGCATCGTTTGAGGTGGCGCGCAACTTCGCGCTGCCCTTGTCGATGGGGCGGTGGGGCGGCATAATCGAGAAGTCGGTGAGCTGGTAGGTGATACCGTTGCGCTGGCCGATAGCCTCGTGCGGGGCGGGGAAGATCGACGCCTGCACGATGTAGCCGCGAGAGGTGAGGGCGTGGCAGAACTCCTCGGTGTAGAGCGCGTAGTTCATCGTCGAGATTCCGCAGCGACCACCGATCTGCTCCAGACGCGAGATGTTCTCCTCGGCCGTGCCGTCGTTGATGGAGAGCAGTATCGTGCAGTCGGAGAATTTGCGCACCTGCTGCATATGCTCAACACCGCCCGTGAAGCAGATCCAGTCGTTGCCAAACATCTGCTGCGCAACGTGATACGATGGCATAAGGGCCGAGTGAAGCATCGGTACGATGCCGTGTTTCTTGCACTCTGCGAGCAGTTCCTCGAGTGTGGGGATGGGTGTGCGCCATTCGGGGTTGGTCGATTCCAGAACGTAGTCGCGGCGAAGCTCCTCGAACGTCAGGTCGGCAAGTTTTACGGGCTTGTCGAGTTTCGAGTAGTCCGATGCGCGGCGCATCGTGCGGTTGAGCGTGGCATCGTGGAGGATGACCATCACGTTGTCTTTGGTGTAGTGTACGTCGCACTCGATGCCTGTGTAACCCATTCGCTTGGCCATAGCTACTGCGGGGAGCGAATTCTCGGGAACGATGAACTCCTTATTCTCGTTCTGACTCCAGCAGCCGCGATGGGCAAAGAGCGTGGGCGTCTGCTTGCCTTGGGCAAGCGTGGGGAGCGTGAGAAGGCACGCAAGAATGGTGGTTAGGAATAGTCTCATAATGGTATAAAATTGTTTACTTATCTACAAATATAAGCTTTTTTTTCGTTAAACGGGAATTTTTCATACCTTTGTTGGTATGAGCGTGAAGACAAATAATCCCATCGTTGGCGAGCGACTACTCTATTTTTTGGTGTGGGCGATGGCTCTGCTGGTGCCAATCCTCAACTCGAAGATGATGTCGGAGGAGCACGTATCGTTGAGTAATATCCTGTTCGTGTGGAGCAAGTTGTTGCCGTATATTATTATCTTTGTGATAAATAACAGCCTGCTTGCACCGCGATACCTATTCCAGCGTCGTTATGCGGCGTATTTCACGATTGCACTTGTGATGTTGGTGGCGATATTCTACCCCATAGAGTACTATCAGGACGAGCTGCGTATGATCGAGTACCCCGATGGCTCGACCTACTTTGTTCACGGGCGCGCCTCGTTCACCGATCTGGCGTGGTACTGGAACGTGCTGCTCGGATTGTTTATGATGGGTGCAAACTGTTCGATTAAGTTCGTCTTCCGTTCGATGCAGGATGAGCAGAAGATGGTCGAAATGAAGCGTCAGGCGCTGCAGGCGGAGATGGATTATCTGAAGTATCAGATCAATCCCCACTTCTTTATGAATACGCTCAATAACATCCACGCGATGATCGACATCGACTCGGAGGCGGCCAAGGAGTGCGTTATCGAGCTCTCGAAGATGATGCGATATGTACTCTACGACTCGGAGCAGGTGCACACCAACCTCTCGCAGGAGGTGGAGTTTACGGAGAACTATGTCGAGCTGATGCGAATACGCTACGCTGCCGATATCGATGTGCAGTTTAACGTACAGAAGCCGCTACCCGCAGGTGCGCAGGTGCCGCCGCTGCTATTTATTGTATTTGTGGAGAACGCATTTAAGCACGGAGTGAGCTACAATAATCCCTCGTTTGTCCATATATCGTTGCGATGCGATGACGGCAAGGTCATCTGCGAGGTGCGCAACTCGCGCCACAAGGATCTGAAAACAGAGAAGGGTGGTATCGGGCTGGAGAATGTGCGTAAGCGTCTGGAGCTGATCTTTGGGCGGGATTATACGCTGCTCATTGATGAGAGCAAACCGACCGAATATAGTGTGAAATTAACAATTCCGATGTATTATGATAAAGTGCATAACCATTGATGACGAACCCTTGGCCCTTCGACAAATTGGGGCTTATGTCGATCGTACGGAGCGTCTGGAGCTCGTGGCGGCGTGTCGAAGCGCGGCCGAGGCGCAGAAGTGTCTGGAGCGGGAGGCTGTCGATCTGATATTTGTGGATGTGAATATGCCCGATATGAACGGTGTGGATTTCGTGCGTGGGCTGACGAATCCGCCGATGGTGATATTCACGACGGCATATTCGGAGTATGCCATCGAGGGTTTTCGTCTCGATGCGGTGGATTATCTGCTGAAGCCATTCTCGTATGCCGACTTCAGCCGTGCGGTGGAGAAGGCGCGATCGCTCATCGAGTTGCAACGTTTCCGCCACGCAAGCGAGGCTGTGCCCGAGGTGGAGCCTGTGCAACAGGAGCGCTCGGAGGCCGATGACTGCATCTCGATTAAGGCCGATTACAAGGTCTCGCTCGTTAAGTATGCCGATATTATATATATGGAGAGTATGGGCGAGTATGTGCGCCTGCACCTGACAAACGGCTCGAAGCTGATGACGCTGTTCCGCCTGAAGAATATGGAGAGTGCGCTGCCGACGGATCGTTTTATGCGAGTGCATCGATCGTATATCGTAAATCTGGGACACGTTACGGGTTATGCGCGAGGCAGGGTATATCTGGATAATGAGGAGTATGTGCCTATCAGCATAAACTACCGCGACGCCTTCCGCGACTATGTCGAGCGACGCCATCCGGCGCAGATGATGTAACACTATCCCACGCGGGGGAATGCTCGGAGCGGGGTGTAGCCTTCAGTCGAGCGCTCGAAGCAGAAGTGCTGGAGGCCGTTGCTGAGGATAAGGTAGCGTGCGCCCACAACGGCATTGTAGCGTGTGGCCTGCTCGAATACTTCGCTGAGAGTTTTGCGATTGGCGAAGTCGATATCCGTAGCCTTGCACTCGACAAGGATTAAGGGGTGAGCCTCGGCATCCATTACCACGATGTCGGCACGTTGTGGCATCGAGTTGATGCAGACGGGGTACTCCTCGACAATCGAGCGTAGCGGTGCGCCGCAATTGTTCACCAGAAACGACACCAAGTGGCGGCGAACCCACTCCTCGGGGGTGAGTACGACGTAGGCCGACCGCACATCGTCGAAGACAAGCGTGCGGCCATTGTCGCTCTTGGCCCGCAAATTTATGGGCGGGAGGTTGAGTTTTGGCATCGATTCCATCGTGGGAATAAAAAAATTAGTAACTTTGACAGCAAATATACAAATTATAGTGAAGATATGAAACGTATTTTGTCAATCATAGCACTTTTGTTGGTATCGGCGGCGGCCTCGGCGCAGGAGTACGACTCGCCCGAGTATGTATCGCTCGGCCGTGAGGCGGCACGCTCGGCCGTGGTGCCTTACCCCTCGGCTGAGGAGGCCTTTACGCGCGGCGCAGGTCGTGTCCGTTCGCTCTATATGCGTCCCGTTACGGAGTGGACACGAACCGAAGAGGCCGATGCAACGGTCTTTACGTCGAAGTATGTGATCCCCTTCTCGTGGCTGAGCCGATTGGCTATCCTCTACGTCGATGAGGCGTCGGGAGCATACGAGGTGCTGATCAATGGCAAGAAGGTGGGCTATGCGGCAAATGCCTTTTCGCCCGCCGAGTTCAACGTTACGAAAGCCTCGAAGGAGGATATGAATACCATCCAGATCCGCATCCTGAAGGAGCATTGGAGCAGCCGTATGGAGGATTTTGTCGAGCAACGTGAGCCTCGCGTGGGTGAGGTGTATGTGATGTCGCAGCCGACGATTCGCGTGCGCGACGTGGTGCATAACACGCGCGTGGATATGAATAGCGAGAATGCAACGGTCGAGATCGGCATTGTGGTGAAGACCGAGTCGCTCAATCCCAAGAAGGCGCGTATCCACTACGAGCTTGTGGCCCCCGACACGACGGTCGTAACGCACGGCCACCGCGATATTACGCTCGGAATGCGTGAGGAGGATACTGTGAAGCTGATGGCGCAGATTCCCTACGTTCTGACGTGGTGTGCCGATATGCCTGTGCGCTATCGCCTCAATCTGAAGACGCAGATCGAGGGCCGTTATGCCGAGTATCAGTCGCACTTGATCGGTTTCCGCACCGTTGAGACCAACGAGGAGGGCGACTTCAAGATTAACGGTATTCCCACCGACCTGCTCTACCGCGACTTCGATCCGCAGAAGGTTACCGATAAGGATATCGTGGCGGCGCGCGTGTTGCAGTACAACGCTGTGAGATTTACGGCGGGAGCTGTGCCGCAGAATGTATATCGTATGTGCGACTCGCTGGGTATGTACGTCATCACGCAGATGCCCATCAATACCTCGAAGAGTGGTATCTCGCGTCGCGTGGGTGGAAACCCCTCGAACGACCCGAAGTGGAAAAAAGCCTATCTGGATCGCGTGGAGACGGTCTATCGCACGACGCGAAACAATGCCTGCGTGATCGGATATGTGATGGCAGAGGAGTCGTCGAATGGTATAAATCTGTATGAGAGCTATTTGCGTCTGAAGGCGCTGGAGCAGAAACGCCCCGTGATCTACATCGAATCGGCTGGGGAGTGGAATAGTGATTAGTGCAAAATGAATTTTTTTTGAAAAAAATCGCAGAAAAATTTGCACAGAATAAAAAAGTGCCTTATATTTGCACTCGCAATCAGGAACGAAAGTTCAAGGTTTGCAAAATGCCTCTTTAGCTCAGTTGGTAGAGCACGACACTCTTAATGTTGGGGTCCAGGGTTCGAGCCCCTGAGGGGGTACTGAAAAGGAAGATCGAAAGGTCTTCCTTTTTTGTTTTTTGTGTGTCCTCTGGGGCGAGAACCCTGCTTCGCCTCCCTCTCAGGGAGGTTGGGAGGGTGTAGATAAAATGAGCACACGACTGCGAAACGGCAAGTAGCGCAGTCGAGCCCCTGAGGGGGTACTGAAAAGGAAGATCAAAAGATCTTCCTTTTTTGTTTTTTGTGTTATTCGGGAAGTAGAAATCTGTGAGCGCCTGCATAAGAGGATGATTGCCCTGCGTTTTGGTGTCGGATTGGCGATTGCGGGGGTGTGGAAATTTTGACAAAAAATCAGCATAAATCTTGGCGGGCGAGGAAAAAATTATTACTTTTGAACAAAATATACGCCAAATATCCACTCTTCGAGCGATCGGGAGAGGGCTATGAGGCGTGGATGACTGCATCCCAACCGAAAAATAACGTAAAAGATACAACTTGTAAATATGTCAAAATCAGGAAGTAAGAAGAAATTTTTGCTTGTTGCACTTGCTGGAATGGTTATGGGCTTTTCGCTGATGATTGCCTTTAACTATATGTGGGTTAATAGCTCGAAGAACGAGTCGTGTATGGCCTGCCACTTCCATCCCGAGTCGGATGCGAGCTGGAAACAATCTTATCACTACAACAACGACAGTGGCGTGATGACCAACTGCGCTGACTGCCACCTTCCGCCTAAGGGCTCATTGGATTATGTCGTGGCGAAGGCCAAGATCGGTATGAAGGATTTGTGGGCCTATATGACCAAGAACCCCGAGGATATGGATTGGTCGGTACAGAGCGAGTTGGAGTATGCTCAGACCATCGTCTATAACGAGTCGTGCGAGGCTTGCCACGTCAATATCTATCCGCAGGGTATCACCGACGAGGGCGTAACGGCACACCTCTACTACGACGAGAACAAGGAGAAACTCGACCTGCAGTGTATCAGTTGCCACCTCGATGCAGGCCACTACAACCCCAACTACAAGCACGAGGCGCTGGCGGGTGCGCCCGTAGTGTCGAATGGTATCGTTTACGAGGCTGCAACGCCCGTAACCGCGTTTGAGAACTTTACGGAGACGATCCCCGGCACGGGAGCGTCGATCAATATGATTGCCATCCCCGGCGGATCGTTCAAGATGGGTAGCCCCGAGAACGAGCCCTTCCACAAGGCTGACGAGTCGCCGCAGCGCAATGTTACCATTTCACCCTTCTTTATGGCCGAGGTGGAGGTAACGTGGGATCAGTTCTGGGCATTCTACGGCGAGACGATGTCGGAGGGACGCACACCGCCCGAGGTTATCTATGCTAATAATACGCGCGAGGATATTGACGCTGTGAGCGGCCCGACGCCTCCCTTCGGATTCCCCGATCAGGGTTGGGGACAGGGTTCACGTCCCGCAATCACGATGACGCACTACTCGGCCGAGACCTTCTGCCAGTGGCTCTCGCTGAAGACGGGCAAGAAGTATCGTCTGCCGACCGAGGCAGAGTGGGAGTATGCGGCTCGCGGTGGTACGGATACGCCTTACTACTTCGAGGGTAGCCCGAAGGATTACACCAACGACGGTTTCTGGAACAATCTGTTCGGTGCCGACACGACGGTTATCAACAGCCACGTTATCTATATGAACAACAGTAAGAACCGCACGCAGGAGCCTACCAAGATGAAGGCTAACCCGTTCGGATTGAAGAATATGCTGGGTAACGTGATGGAGTACTGCTCGGATTGGTATGCCGAGGATGCTTACTCGCAGATGCAGGATGGTGCGGTCGATCCCAAGGGTCCCGCGACGGGTGAGGAGCACGTTGTGCGTGGTGGTTACTACGTTGATGATGCGGCCAACCTGCGTAGCGCAGCGCGTGGCAAGACGCAGCACGATGCGTGGCTCAACACCGATCCCCAGAACCCGAAGAGTATCTGGTGGTATTCGGACATCAAGGGCGTAGGTTTCCGCGTAGTATGCGAGGTGCCCGAGGGCGTGAGTGCAAAATAAGGGGCCGAGAGAGAAGGCAGAGGCGTGAGCATTGATCGGTGCGTGTGTGTCGTGGAGATGTGAGTGCAGAATAAGGGGCCGAGGGCGTGTAGTGCGAAATAAGTGGCCGAAAGAGGGCTGAGGCGTGAGTGTGAAAAATGTGTCCAAGAGTGTGAACGCAAAATAGAAGAAAATTTTTAACAAACTAATTACAAACTATAAAACTACAAAACTATGAGCAACAACAAAATGAGCAGAAAGGACTTCTTGTCTATGTCTGCAGTTCTGGGTGTATCAAGCCTGGTTGGTTCATCTTCATTGATGACTTCTTGTAGCGGTGGCGGTGCTGCTGCAAATGCTCCCATCGAGCGTCTGCAGGGCGTTTACGTTCCCGTGTTGAACGATAAGGCTGACGATGGTCGTGAGCTTAAGGCTGGTGTTATCGGTTGCGGTGGCCGTGGTTCGGGCGCTATCGTAAACCTGTTGGAGGCTGCTAACGGCATCACCGTTACGGCTTTGGGTGATACCTTCGCTGATCGCTTGGAGGGCTTGAAGAAGGATTTGGCAGAGAAGCACAATCAGGTTGTGCCCGATGCTAACTGCTTCGTAGGTTTCGACGCTTACAAGAAGGTTATCGACTCAGGTGTTGATATGGTTATCATCGCTACACCTCCCGTATTCCGCCCCGTACACTTCCAGTACGCTACCGAGAAGGGTGTTCACTCATTCCTTGAGAAGCCCATCGCAGTAGATCCTAAGGGCTACCGTATGATTATGGCAACGGCTAAGCAGGCACAGGCTAAGAACCTGAGCGTTGTAACCGGTACGCAGCGTCACCACCAGCGTCCCTACGTTGAGGCTTTGCAGCTCATCCGTGACGGCGCTATCGGCGAGATCACCGGCGGTAACGTATATTGGAATCAGGGTATGCTCTGGTACAAGGAGCGCCAGCAGGGTTGGAGCGATATGGAGTGGATGATCCGCGACTGGGTTAACTGGAAGTGGCTCTCGGGTGATCATATCGTTGAGCAGCACGTTCACAACATCGACGTATTCCTGTGGATGACCGGCTTGAAGCCTGTTAAGGCTACCGCAGTAGGTGCTCGTCATCGTCGTGTAACGGGTGACCAGTACGACCAGTTCTCGGTTGATTTCGAGATGGAGAACGGTATCCATATGCACTCTATGTGCCGTCAGATCGATGGTTGCTCTACCAACGTGAGCGAGTTCATTCAGGGTACGAAGGGTTCTTGGAACAGCGCCGACCACGAGATCAAGGATTTGGCTGGCAACGTAATCTGGAAGTACGACGAGGAGGCTGCTAAGGCTCAGTGGCAGCAGCACGATCCCTACGTATTGGAGCACGTTGATTGGGTTAACCACATCCGTAAGGGTACGATGCACGACGAGGCTTCAGAGTGCGGTATCTCTTGCTTGGCTGGTGTGATGGGCCGCGAGGCTGCTTACACTGGTGGCACCGTAACTTGGGACGAGATCTCGGCTTCGAACCTCGATTATATGCCTGAGAAGTTGGAGCTGGGCAAGATGCCTATGCAGGACTACGTTGTTATGGTAACCGGTAAGGAGAAGTAATAACTCGCTGAGAAGTTAAAATAGAGGGTGGGGTAGGAGCGCAGAAACTCCCTCTCCACCTTTTTTGACTAACCCTAATCTTGAATGGATAAAACAGTTAAGTATGAATAGAAAAGAATTTTTGCAGAAATCGTTGTTTGGTGCTGCGGCAGTAGCTGCATCGGCCTCATCGCTTGATTTGCTCACCTCGTGCGCTCCGAAGGATGCTGCCGAGGCTGTGAAGAACTCTACCGAGCTGCGCCTCTCGTTTCAGGAGGGTATCGCTCCGGGTGAGTCGCTGAGCGAGAAGTTCGACTTTATGGAGTCGCTCGGCATCGTAGGTTTCGAGCCGGGCGGAGGCAATCTGGCAGCTCGCGTTTGCGAGATTCAGCAGGCTTTGAGCGGCCGTAACATCAAGGTGTCGGCTATCTGCGCTGGTTTCAAGGGCTTTATCTTGGCCGAGGATCCCGCTGTGAAGGCCGAGTTTGATACCACGATGCGCGAGATTATCGCTGCTGCTGGCGAGTTGGGCTCGACGGGTGTTATTATGGTGCCCGCGTTCAACGGCCAGAAACCCTGCAAGCCTCACACGCTGGAGACCCGCGAGTATCTGTGCGAGCAGTTGCACGAGCTGGGTGAGTTTGCGTTGAAGCACAACACCACCGTTATTCTCGAGCCTCTGAACCGCCGCGAGTGCCACTATATGCGTCAGGTTGCTGATGCAGCGGCTATCGCACGCGACTCACAGAGCGAGGGCGTTAAGTGTATGGGAGACTTCTGGCATATGCAGGAGGAGACCTCGGACTACGCAGCTTTCTGGGCAGCAGGTCCGAAGTACTTGCAGCACGTTCACGTTGCCAGCCGCGGTAACCGCATTATGCCGGGCGAGGATGGCGATAAGGATGTATATGTAGATGGTATGCGCGCTCTGAAGGAGATGAACTACCCCTACTACGTCAGCTTCGAGTGCGGAACCAAGGGCGATCGCGCCGTAACGGTTCCTGCGGCTGTCGAGCTGTTGCGTAAGCAGTGGGAGGAGGCGTAAACTTGTAAAAATAGATTGCTTATGACCTTACAATGGGGTTATAAACGTGCATTTGCTCGTTGTGCCCTGCTCTTTGTGGCGGGCACAGCGTTGCAAATCATCTTTGGCGATATCGACAATAGTTTCCTGCGTTACCCGTGGGGGCTGATCGTCGCCATTAATTATTTATATCTGCTGGTGCTGATTCATTTCCAGACGGATAGGTGGCCGTGGCTCAAACGATTGTACGACGGCTACGCTTGCGTTTCGGCTCTGGCATCGATGGTCGTCGTAACCATCATCTTTGGCCTTACGCGCCAAGATCCCGCAACGGAGGGACTCATCGGATTGTTGGGATTCTCGCGTATGACATCTTCGTGGCCATTTAATATCCTGTTGCTATATTTTACTACCACGACGGGCCTTGCCGTTGTGGACGATCTGCACCATTGGCGTCAGCGCCGATTGGCGGCCGTGTTGTCGCATCTGGCGGTATTTGTGGTGCTGGTGGCGGGTGTGTTCGGCAGTGGCGATAAGCAGCGTGTGAACGTTACTACGCAGGTGGGCCACACGACGCACGTCGGCCTGACCGACAAGGGCGAGCAGGTGCAGCTGCCTTTTGCTCTCACACTCAAGGAGTTCACGATGGATGAATATCCTCCGAAATTATACGTTCTTGATACTCGCACCGAATCTTCGTCGATGGATTTCCTCTCGGTGGAGGCAGAGGGCGTCGAGGCCGATATCGAGGGTTGGCACATCGTGGCCGAGCGATCGATAGATATGGCCGGCCGTAGAACGGAGAGTGGCGAGTGGCAGCAGATGGATCACGTCGGAGCAGCCCCTGCGGTCTATGTCAAGGCGCGTCATCAGCTCTCGGGCGAGGAGTTTGAGGGTTGGGTGAGTTGCGGAAGTTTCATCTTCGAGCCTTCGTACCTGATGCTGGGCGGTCGCTATGCGGTGGCTATGCCGCGTCGTGAGGCGAAGCGCTACCTCTCGCGTGTGGAGTTACGGGACGAGGAGGGGCAGACGCACCTATATAATATAGAGGTAAACCATCCCGCCCGCGTGGGTGGCTGGTACATCTACCAGATGGGTTACGACACGCAACGCGGTCGCTGGAGTGAGGTGAGCGTTCTGGAGTGTGTGCGCGATGGTTGGTACTCGGCTGTGCATATCGCCCTGTGGACGATGCTCGTGTCGGGAGTTGTAATGTTCTTAACGGCGGGTGGCCGACGTGCCGCCAAGCCGAGAAAGGAGGATAAGCGATGACGTGGGATCAATTGATATGGTTTGCTCTGGTAGCCTCGCTCTGCTGGATCACGGGTGCAGTTATGGCCTTCCGCGCCAAGCGACAGTGGCCTGCGGCTACGGCGGCGATAGCGGGCTCGGTGATATTTTTTGCCTACATCGTGGGTATGTGGATCTCGTTGGAGCGTCCGCCGATGCGAACGATGGGCGAGACGCGACTGTGGTACTCGTTCTTCCTCTCGGTGGCGGGTGTGGCGGTATATCTGAGGTGGCGATATAAGTGGATTCTCTCGTTCAGTACGCTGATGTCGGTGGTCTTTATCTGCGTGAATCTCTTTAAGCCTGAGATACATAGCAAGTCGCTGATGCCGGCGCTGCAGAGCGTGTGGTTTGTGCCGCACGTCATTGTATATATGTTCGCCTATGCGATGATGGGTGCCGTTACGTTGTTTGCCCTCTATTTGTGGCTGCGCAAGTACGACGCGACGGACGAGGAGCTGCGCGTGTGCGATAATCTGGTGCGTATCGGCTGGGCATTCCTTACGCTCGGTATGATTATGGGTGCGCTCTGGGCTAAGCAGGCGTGGGGCGACTATTGGACGTGGGACCCGAAGGAGACGTGGGCGGCGGCAACGTGGCTCTCGTATCTGACCTATCTGCATCTGCGTCCGCGCGAGAAGGATCAGAACATAACTTTTGCGCTGCTCATATTCTCGTTCCTGCTCCTGCAGATGTGTTGGTATGGAATTAATTATCTTCCCTCGGCGCAGGGATCGAGCATCCACGTCTATTAACGCAGACTACAAACACCCACTTAAAATCTTTCTCTTATATGGGAGGGATTACTCCGTCAATGACTGTCGATAGGCTCTGGGCGAGATGCCCTCAACGCGCTTGAAGTACTTGCCGAAGACCGATTGCGAGGGGAAGCCGAGCTCGTCGCTGATCTGCTGTATGGTCATCGAAGTGGATGAGAGCGAACTCTTTGCGTAGAGTACGACATAGCGCTCGATCCACTCCAGCGCGGTCATTCCTGTGTTCTGCTTCAGCAGTGTCGATAGGTATTTGTTGGAGATGCACAGTTTGTCGGCATAGAATCCAATATCCCTCTCGTGCTTAAAATTCTTCGAGACCAAGTTGATAAACCTCTCGCACATCTGCTCCTGCGTCGTCATTGTCGTGGGCGCATTATGTGTGTTGTGCGCATAGTAGCCAAGACCATAATAATAGGCTGAGAAGAGATGTATGATGATCTGCTCGCGGTAGGGATTATCCTCCTGCTTCATAATGTTAGAGACCTGTCGATAGCACGACATATAAGCCTCGAGCATCTGCTCCGAGATGCTGTGAAACTGTGTGTTCTGCAGAAAGAGTTTCTCCTGAAGGCCGACGGGTAGATTCAGCGAGTCGGTGAGTTCGTGGCTCATCATAATGCCGAAGCCCGAAAACTCCTTATCGGCCTCAAACGATTCGATCACCTGCCCGCTAAGAAGAATAGCCATCGCTGGGGCGTGAAGTGAGTAGGTGCGAAAATCAACCCTGCATCTCAGACTGCCCGATGTAATTACAATCTGGGTTGCCATAGTTATCTTGTAGGGGACTCGGATTCCGCCAATCAGTGTCTCGTTTTCTAATAGAATAATATCGTTTAACATCGCAGCACAATTTTTCTACAAATTTATACAAATAGGAATAATTGCACAAAAAATCTGCAACTATTTACGCCAAACTCCCCCTGTAAAAGAATATCTGCCCAATTATTCGGCAATCCATCCCTTTAATCGACGCTCCTCGGGCTGTACCTTTGCAATAGTAATCAAACCAAGAAGCGTAGTATGAAAAATGTAGTTTATCTCGTTACGGGAGCAGCTGGTTTTATGGGCTCGAATGTGTGCGCTCAACTTCTGGAGCGTGGTGATAGGGTGAGGGCTTTTGTGCTTGAGGGCGACAAGGCCGCACGATACATCCCGGGGGATGTGGAGATCTTCTATGGCGATCTCTGCCGTAAGTCATCGCTTGAGCCGTTCTTTGCGGTCGAGGAGGGCGTGGAGACGATCTGTATTCACGCTGCAAGTATGGTTACGGTCAATCCCTACTATCGCAAGCAGTTGCTCGATGTAAATGTTGGCGGAACAGCTAACATCATCGATATGTGTCTGGAGCACAAGGAGTGCCGCAAATTGGTCTATGTCAGTTCGACGGGTGCAATCCCCGAGCGTCCGCACGGCGAGAAGATTCGGGAGGTCGAGGGGTATGTCAATTTGGACGAGGTTGTGGGCTGGTATAGCAAGAGCAAGGCGATGGCTACGAACAACGTCTTTACGGCCGTCCGCGAGCGTGGCCTGCGTGCAACGGTGGTCTATCCGACGGGAATTATGGGCCCCAACGACTACTCGCTGAGCGAGACGACATCGACAATCATCAAAATCATCAAGGGCCAGATGCCTGCGGGTATCGATGGCTCGTTCAATATGGTCGATGTGCGCGACCTTGCGGCGGGATGTATTGCGGCGGCTGATAGGGGACGCATTGGCGAGGGTTATATTCTTGGAAATGAGGTTATTCGCTTCCGCGAGATGAGCCGAATAATTTCGCAGGAGGCCGAGTGCAAGCCTGTGAAGTTCTTCCTACCGATCTCCATCGCCGAGATGATTGCCCGCTCGATGGAGCGACGCGCTGCCAAGACGGGTAAGATGCCGTTGATGACCACATTCTCGATCTATAATCTCAAGCGCAACAATGAGTTCGATTACAGCAAGGCCGTGCGCGAGTTGGGATACTCAACGCGACCGTTGGACGTAACGCTTCGGGATCAGATTAAGTGGCTCAAGGAGAACAACCTAATATAACAGAAAGGGCTGTCGCAACATCGCTTGTCGGACAGCCCTTTTTTATCATAAGTACCCTTTTACTTCTGGCGGAAGTAGATTTGGATGGGTACGCCCGAGAAGTCCCACTGCTCGCGCATCTTGTTCTCCAAGTAGCGGCGATACGACTCCTTGATGTACTGCGGCAGATTCACGAAGAAGGCGAACTGCGGCGTGGGCGTAGGCAGCTGCGTAGCGTACTTGATGCGGATGTACTTGCCCTTGGTCGATGCAGGGGGATAATCCTCGATGATGGGCAGGATGTAGTCGTTGAGCTCCGAGGTCGGCACGCGACGACGACGTGAGTTATAGACACGGATGGCCTGCTGCAACACCTCTAAAATACGCTGCTTGTTCAGCACCGAGGTGAAGATGATGGGAATATCGTTGAACGGAGCGAGCTTCTTCTCGAGGAACTCGCGCCATTCCTTCATCGTGTTACTCTCCTTCTCGATCAAATCCCACTTGTTCACCACGATGACACAACCCTTGCGGTTGCGGACGATCAGGTTGTGGATATTCAGATCCTGCGACTCGAGGCCCTGCTGTGCGTCGAGCATCAGGATGCAGACGTCGGAGTTCTCGATGGCGCGGATCGAACGCATCACAGAGTAGAACTCAAGATCCTCCATCTCCTTGCCCTTCTTGCGCATACCGGCCGTATCGACCAAGTAGAAGTCCATACCGTATTTGTTGTAGCGCGTGTGGATCGAGTCGCGCGTGGTGCCGGCGATGTTGGTTACGATATTGCGCTCCTCGCCAAGCAGTGCGTTCGTGAGCGACGACTTGCCTACGTTGGGACGGCCCACGATGGTGATGCGGGGCAGATCCTCCATCTCCTCGGCGGTGGTGTCCTCGGGGAGCTGCTTCAGAATCTCATCCATCAGATCGCCCGTGCCGCTACCCGACATTGAGCTGATGCAGAAGATATCGCCCAGACCTAATGAGTAGAACTCGTGCGACTGGTAGATAAGATCGTAGTTATCGACCTTGTTGCAGACCACGATAACCTTCTTGCCCGAGCGGCGCAATACGTCGGCCATCATCATATCGAGATCCGTGATGCCTGTCTTGACCTCAACCATAAAGAGGATCAGGTCGGCCTCGTCGATGGCGAGCATAACCTGACGGCGGATGTCATCCTCGAAAATATCGTCGGTATTGACGGCGTAACCGCCCGTATCGATAATCGAGAACTCCTTGCCGTTCCAGTCGGTCTTGCCATAGTGGCGGTCGCGCGTGGTGCCGGCCGTCTCATCGACGATGGCCTGACGGTAGCCAACCAAGCGGTTGAACAGAGTCGATTTGCCCACGTTGGGGCGACCTACGATTGCTACTAAACTCATAGTCTATCTTTCTTATTTAAGTTATTACAAATTTGTGTTGCTTTTCTCGCTTTGGGCGGCCTACCTTGCGGTTTTCAACCGCATTTACAGTTTTTACCCACCCCTAAATATAAAGCCATAATTTCACGATGCAAAGATAGTGAAAAGCGTTGTAACAAAAAAGTTTTCAGAAATAAATACCCTTGAGGCTATGATGTTTAATGAAAAAAGCGTATATTTGAAGAATATAATGCCCGATGTTTGCGCCTTGGGCCTTGCTGCGACGAATGAAAAGTTGGTGTAAAATAGCGATTACCATTTTGGCTGCGCTCTGCCTTACAGAGGCGAGTGTGGCGCAGGGCCGTTACACCCTTATGCAACGCCCTTCGAAGCGTATGGAGATGGGGCTTACGGTGGGGGCGTCGTTCGTGGATGTGTCTGCAACAGAGGGCGTTTCGCTTAGCCCGAAGGCGGGCTTTCGCGGAGCTATTTCGATGTCGCTCGAGTGGCTGCAGAGCTACGCCTTGCAGTTGGAGTTGGGCTATGCACACAATAAAATCGAGGCCGAGCGCGGCGCTACGCTCTACGATGTGAAGGCCAACGTGATGGAGATTCCTATCCTCTTCTCATACCGAGGATTGGGTATTGTGCGTTTTAATGTGGGCCCTGTGTTGTCGCTCTCGAGCGCGGGACGATATAGCAATGGCCGCGAACGTGTGGAGTTTGGCAATGTGCGCTCGACGTTGGGCTATGCGGCCGGCGTGGGCGTGGAGCTGACGCCCAAGGTGGTGGTTGATGCGCGCCTGACGGGTAATTTTGGCCGAACGGATAACTACTTCGAGGGGTTGGAGTTCCCGTTGTCGGGGATGTGGCTGACGCTCGGCATTGGATATATGTTTTAGATTATGGAAGCAATTAACAAAGAGATACTTATCGAGGGTGTAGATCCGCGCGAGTTGTATGGAGCGCAGGATGCCTACCTCGAACTTATGCGCGAGCTTTCGCCCAAGGTGAAGATCGTGGCTCGTGGCTCATCGCTCAAAGCGCTCGGCGCGAAACGCGATGTGGACTCCTTTGAGCGTAAACTCAGCGCGCTGGTGGCCTACTACATAAAGTATGGTCATATCTCGCGTGAGGTGGTCGAGCAGGCCTTCTCGGCGGGACTGAGCGACCGTCAGGAGCCGGTGAGCGACAAGGATACCATCGTCTTCGGCAACAACGGCAACATCATCCGTGCCCGCACGGTGAATCAGCGCCGATTGGTGGAGCTTTACGCAAAGAACGATCTGCTATTTGCCGTAGGCCCTGCGGGATCGGGTAAGACATATACAGCCATTGCGTTGGCTGTCAAAGCGTTGAAGGAGCGCGAGGTGAGGCGTGTTATCCTGACTCGTCCGGCTGTGGAGGCGGGCGAGAAGTTGGGATTCCTGCCCGGCGATATGAAGGAGAAGTTAGATCCCTATCTGCAACCGCTGTACGATGCTCTGAACGATATGATCCCTGCGGCCAAGTTGCAGAAGTATCTGGAGGATGGCACGGTGCAGATTGCGCCGCTGGCATATATGCGAGGTCGTACGTTGGACAATGCGTTCGTGATTCTGGATGAGGCGCAGAACACCACGCGCTCGCAGATAAAGATGTTCCTGACGCGTATGGGCCGCAATGCGAAGTTTATCGTTACGGGCGACGTTACTCAGATCGACCTGCCGCGCAAGAGCGATAGCGGCCTGACGGGAGCGATGGCGACGTTGCGAGGCATCGAGGGTATCGGATTTGTTGAGTTCGACAAGCGCGACATCGTGCGCCACCCGCTGGTGAAGTACATCGTTGAGGCCTTCGACCGTGCAGCCGAGCGCGAGACTCCTATCGTGAAATTTCCTAAAGAGAATAATAATAACCAATAAAACCTAAAACTACTATGGATAAGAATTTGGCGGCTTTGAAGCCCGCACTTGTTTGGAAACATTTTGCTCAGATCGTAAATATCCCTCGTCCGTCGGGTAGTGAGGAGCGTATTCGCCAGTATCTGGTCGATTTTGCTGTGGCTCAGGGTATTGAGCATCAGGTAGATGAGGCTGGTAATGTGTATATGCGTAAGGCTGCAACGGCTGGAATGGAGGATCGCAAGGGTATCGTCATTCAGGCGCACGTCGATATGGTACCGCAGAAGAACAACGACAAGGAGTTCGACTTTATCAACGATCCTATCGAGGCCTACATCGATGGCGAGTGGGTTACGGCTAACGGCACGACGCTCGGCGCTGACAACGGTATCGGCGTGGCGGCTATTTTGGCCGTTATGGAGGACAACGAGATCGAGCACGGCCCCATCGAGGGACTATTCACCGCTACCGAGGAGACGGGTATGGACGGCGCATTCGGTCTGAAGGGCGGCCTGTTGCAGGGCGATATTCTCCTGAATCTCGACTCGGAGACCGAGGGTGAGTTGTACGTCGGCTGCGCAGGTGGTCTGGATGCAAATGTAACGCTCCCCTACGAGGCTGTGGCTACGCCCGAGGGTGTGGCGCTGGAGCTCTCGGTTAAGGGTTGCAAGGGCGGCCACTCGGGTATTCAGATCGTGTGCCAGCGTGCAAATGCTAACAAGCTCCTGTTCCGTCTGTTGCGTAAGCTTTCGGCACAGTGGAGCGTAGCGCTCTGCTCGGTTGATGGCGGTGGCCTGCGCAATGCTATTCCTCGTGAGGCTGTGGCAACTGTTGTTGTGCCTGCGGAGGCTGTGGCGGATGTGAAGGCTGCGGTTACGGAGTTTGAGGCTATGGCTCAGGCCGAGTTTGCAGGTATCGAGGACGCGATCGCGGTGAAGGCCGAGGAGGTTGCTGCTCCCGCAGAGTGCCTGCCCGCGGATGTGGCTAAGGCGCTGATGGCGGCCGTTGTGGCTTGTCCCGATGGCGTGGAGAAGATGTCGATGGCGATGGAGGGCTTGGTGCAGACCTCTAACAATCTGGCGCGCGTGGTGTCGGACGGTAAGCAGGTTAAGCTGCAGTCGCTGATGCGCTCGTCGGTTCGCTCGGAGAAGGAGGCAGTAGGTGATGCCATCAAGGCTGTCTTTGAGTTGGCAGGTGCCGAGGTGGAGCTCTCGGGCTCGTACGACGGCTGGAATCCCAATATGCAGTCGCCTATCCTGAAGGCTATGTTGGCTTCGTATGAGGCTCTCTATGGCAAGGCTCCCGCCGTTACGGCTATCCACGCTGGTCTGGAGTGCGGTATCATCGGCTCGAACTATCCCAACTTGGATATGATCTCGTTCGGCCCGACGATCTGCTATCCCCACTCACCCGACGAGAAGGTTGAGATCGCATCGGTAGAGAAGTTCTACGACTTCCTGCTCCATACACTGAAGAACGCACCTAAAAAGTAAGACGTTGTGCAACAAGTCGATATAAAGGATAAGTGGTATGTCATAGTCAATCCCGTAGCCGGTTTTGGTCGCGGATTGGAGGATTTGCCACTCATCACCAAGCTAATACGCGAGAACGAGATCCCGCACGAGTTGGTCTTCTCGCAGCATAAATACCACGTCACGGAGCTGACCGTGCAGGCCGTCAATGAGGGCTACCGCCGCATCATCGTCATCGGTGGTGATGGCACGTTGCACGAGGTGGTCAATGGTCTCTTTATACAGAAGGCCGCGGCTGTGGAGGAGGTAACGGTTGCGGTGATTCCCGTTGGTACGGGCAACGACTGGATTCGTATGTACGGCATCCCGACACGTTACTCGGAGGCTATTCGAGCCATCAGCGAGGGCTACACATTCCTGCAGGATGTGGGTGAGGTGCATTACGAGGAGTCGCATTATCAGCAGGTTAGGTATATGGCTAACGTTGCGGGTGCGGGATTCGACCCGACCGTGACCAAGCTCTACGAACACTACAAGGCCAAGGGCCGCCGTGGTCGCCATCTTTACGCCGAGGGTAGCGTGCGCAGTTTCTTTCGCTACAAATCGACGGGCGTGAAGGTGTGGATCGACGGCGAGTTGGTGCATAAGGATCTTCTGTTCAGCGCCGCAATAGGTATCGGTAAGTACAACGGAGGCGGTACGCAGCAGCTGCCGTTGGCGGTGGCGGACGATGGTCTGTTCGATATCACGCTCTACCGTCCGATGCACTGGTGGCAGATATTGTTCCGCCTGAGGCGCTTGTTCAATGGCGATATTTACAGTATCGGTCACGTCAAGCACTATCGCGGCAGCCATATCCGCATCGAATCAACGCCCGACATTATGGTCGAGGTCGATGGCGAACTCTTGGGCGGAACGCCGTTGGAGTTTGAGATGCACCACAGATGTGTGCGCGTTGTTGTAAATAAAGAGTATTTTGAATAATTTGTTTGCATAGCTCTTTTGGCATCTGGCTCGGTGTTGATATTTTGACTACGCTACGAAAATTTGGGGCGGCCTGTAGCAGGTCGCCCCTTCGTTAGTTAGGAAAAAAGGAATATTACTTCGAGGGTGCAACGGGGATGATGTCAACCTCGTCGATCTCGATTACCCAGTCGAAGAGTTCGTTGGCACACTGCTGCTGGAACTGAGCCATTTGCGATGAGGCGGTGGTGTCGGCCAAGATGGCAAGTAGGAACTGCTCCATCGAATAGAAGTGGCTATTGACCTTCTGTGCGAGGCAGGTGTAGAAGCTATGTTGCTGGTCGTGAGTGAGTTTATCGGGCAACAGGCCCTCGGCCACCAGATAGCGATAGGGGTAGATGTGGCGCATATTGTGAGCATCGGCATCGAGCTGCTCGACGATGGCACCAACGACAAACATATCGACCGTATCCTGCGCACCATCCATCTCGATGAACGACGTGTAGATGGGATAGACAGCCTCGATGTCGCCCGTGACGCTGTCGGTGAAGATCATAAACTCGGGGTCGGTCAAATCCTGCAAGTATATCATATCACGATATTGGCGCAGGTTCTCGCGCATAGCTTTTTTCTGTTCGTGGTTCCACTTTGCCTTTTGCGAGCAGGCCGTAAGGGCAACGGCTGCGAGTAGAACGCTCAGTGAGAGTAGAAATCTTTTCATAGACAAATGTTTTTTGAATAATTCTTCCCCCAGAGGAGCAAGAGATATGCCAAAAAAACTATCTTTGTAATAAAACATCGTACAATGGATATTTTAGACCTTCGGGAATATGTGCTCTCGCTGCCCTGCGCCGAGGAGACTACGCCCTTCGACGACGCGACCATAGTATATAAGATTGCAGGCAAATGGTTTATGGTGGTTGATGTGGAGGAGCTATCGCACATTGTTATCCATCACCCCGTCGAGCGAGGTATCGCACTGAGGGATGAGTGGCGTGAGATTGTGCCGGCGTGGCACTTCAATAAGCGTTATTGGAGTTCGGTGAGGTTGGATGGCGATCTGCCCGAGGCGGTTGTGCGTGAACTTATTCGAGAGTCCTACATCTTTACCATTCGCCATAATGTTACACCCAAAGCGCGGCGCGAGGAGTTGCTGCGAGGGGCGGAGATTGTAGCAATCTGAAATGATCTTTTCGGCAGATTATTTGGAAAAAAGAATTTCACATTTTATATTTGCAACACAAAAGGGGGATTAGCTCAGCTGGTTAGAGCGCTTGCATGGCATGCAAGAGGTCATCGGTTCGAATCCGATATTCTCCACCGAGGGTGCCTAAGGCACCTTTTTTTATTTAGTCTGCCTCCAGACAGGCCTACCTGCCATCCCTAAAACTCCTCCCGACAGCCGATTACAATGCGCTCCGCGGTTCGCGGATGGGTGAATGCGATGCGCTCGGCGTGGAGGCATAGGCGGTGGCCGTCGCTCAGGTCTGCGCGACACTCGTGGCCATAAATATCGTCGCCAACGATGGGTGTTCCGAGGCCCAAGTGATGTGCTGCGTGCAGGCGCAATTGGTGGGTGCGTCCCGTGATGGGGCGCAGTCGGATGCGGGTGCGTGAGCCCTCGACGCGGATCACCTCGTACTCCGTAATCGAGCGTTTGCCATCGGGCGATACCATCTGTCGCGGGCGATTCTCATAGTCGAGGCACATACGAAGATCGATACGTCCCGACGTGTTGGGGATAGTGCCCTCTATCAGAGCGACGTAGCTCTTCTCTATCGTGTGCGAGATAAACTGCTGTTGCAGAGCCTGATGCGTCGATTTGTTCTTGGCGATAAGCAGCACGCCCGAGGTCGATTGATCGAGCCTGTGCACAATCATCGGGCCCTCGGCTGTGGGGTAGTTCTCCTCGGCCCACTCCTCGACCGATCGCACGCCCGAACGTCCTCTGACCGACAGCATCCCGCACGGCTTGTCAATCACCACAACATCCTCATCCTCCCACAGAATGCGTGGCTCGGGCGGACGGATGGCCGTCAGGGGGTTGGGTTCGACGTTGAGGCCCTGCATCATATACATCAGTATCGGCTTGCACTTGCTGTTGCACGAGGGGTAGAAGACGCCGTGATGGCGCACCTCGCCGCGTGGCGAACGACCCTGCCAGAACTCGGCCATCGCTATGGGCTTCAGCGAGTTATCGTAAGCGTACTGCAATAGTTTCGGAGCGGCACACTCGCCAGCACCTGCGGGTGGGATGCGTTGCGGAGTGGGGGCAAAGAGCTCGCACAAGTCCTTCACCTCGCCGCGTGCGTTCCTTAGGCGGAACTGCTCGAACAGGCGCATCTGGAGTGCGGCGGAGCGTTCGTGTCGCTCTCGGCGGAGTTGGTTTATCTGCTCCTCAAGAGCTGCAAATTCACTCTCGGCCTTCGTCAGCTCCTCACGCAGACGGCGTTTAAGACGTTGCAGGTCGGCATTGTCGCGCTGGCTCTCGAGCGTGAGCGTGGCCGCATCCTCGCCCTCTGTGCGGCGTCGCTGACGGTCGGCTCGGCGTGAGGCAAGGGTTGCTTTGAGTGCGGATAACTCGCTTTGCGACTGTTTTTTTAGTGATTCTATGCGGGCCTTCGATGATGTGTATTCCTCTGCGTTGAGCATCGCATCCGTGCGGCGATTGATGGCCGAGATAGCCGCCTCCTCAACTCGGAAGAAGTCGTCGGGGCGTAGCATATCATAGACGGGCGGCACGAAGTACGAATGCATATTTGTTCCTGCCAGATTGCCCGAAAAGGCGGCCAAGAATCCCACCTCGCCCGTCGAGGTCTGCACCACCAGCACTCCAAACATCTTTCCCTGAGCTACCTCCTCGGCCCAATCGGGGCGCGAGCGCAGGTACTCCTCCACCTCCGCGGCGGCCAAACGGCAGAGCGGGTGGGGCGTATAGTGGAACGGCCAAGTGAACTGCTCGGGCAGCGCGATGGCCGAAATATCGTGCGTAAAGTGGTGTAACATACGACAAAGATAGAATTTTTGTCGATATTTTTGTAGTTTTACCGTAGCTTTTGCGTCTAATTAAGTGAGGGTGCACCTCAAAACATAGTTTAGGAAATGGAGAATCTCGAAAAAGAGTTTACAAAGATGGTCCGCGAACATAAGGACACTATATATATGGTGTGCTATATGTTCTCGAAGGATAATGCCGAGGTGGAGGATCTCTATCAGGAGATACTGATCAATCTGTGGCGCAGTATGCCGCAGTTTGAGGGGCGCAGTAGTGTCAAGACGTGGATATGGCGCATAAGTCTGAATACCTGCATCTCGATCGACCGCAAGAAGCGTCGTCGCTCGGGCCTGCCCCTTGAGATGGATATTGACCTCTACAACGACGAGGACCGCGACACCAAGCAGATCAAGATGTTGCACGACCGCATCAGCCGACTCGGTCCGTTCGATAGGGCGATCATCCTGCTGTGGCTGGAGAATATGTCGTACGAGGAGATCGGCGCCATTGTGGGCATTACCGAAAAGAACGTCTCGGTGCGTCTTTACAGAATTAGGGAACAACTTAAAACTATGAAATAGTATGGATACAAGAGATAATATGGAACTTACGGAGCTACGCGAGCAGGTGGCTCTGTTGAAGGAGAAACTTATGCGTCAGCAGATAATCTCGGAGCAGAACATAATCGCTGCGGCGCAGAAGGGTATCTCGCAACTCAATAAGGCAGGTAATATATGGGGCATATTTGGCATCTTTGCGGTGGTGTATTGCTCGTGGTCGTTTCATCGTTTCGGATTTAGTGATGGTTTTGTCATTGGAACTGCTATATTCCTTGCGATTTGTGCAGCAGTGACCATCTATGCTCATTGGGGAATACGCTCAATAGATGTTGCTAATGGTAATTTGGTGGATATATCACAACGCCTGATTAGTTTTCGTAAGATTTACAGTCGCTACCATCTATTCTCAATACCTGCGCTCTTGGTGTGGTGCTACTTCCTTTACCAAGATGCACAACATATGCTGGAGTATGCCGAGGGCTTCCTTATTGCAGGATGTGTGGGTGGTCTGATTGGTGCGATAATCGGCTTGAAGGCTCACTTCAAGGTTATTCGTGATACCGACAAGGTGCTGAAGAATATCAACGAACTATTGCAGCATAAATAGTAATTCTGAATTCAGCATTTTGAATTTTGCATTAAAAAAGCGGCCTCCATCGGGAAGCCGCTTTTCTATTTATAGGTATTGGGAAATTACTTGCCCATATAACCCTTGATGTAGTGGTGGTGCGAACCGTAGCGGTTGAACGCAGCCTCATCCAGAGCCTCCTGTGCTGAGGGGTGAGCAACAGAGATGATCAGGCGTGCACGCTCCTGAAGGCTCTTGCCGTAGAGATCGACAGCACCATTCTCCGTTACAAACCAGTGGATGTGGTTACGGGTGGTTACAACACCAGCACCCTCGTTCAGCGCATCAGCAATCTTCGATACGCCCTTGTTGGTGATCGAAGGCATTGCGATGATAGCCTTACCGCCCTTCGAGAGCGAAGCACCGTAGATGAAGTCGATCTGACCACCTACGCCCGAGTAGAACTTACGACCCAGAGAGTCGGCACATACCTGACCCGTGAGGTCAACCTGCAGAGCCGAGTTGATAGCCGTAACCTTATCGTTCTTAGCAATGATGAAGGGGTCGTTGGTGTAGCCTACGTCCATCATCATTACGCCCGGGTTGTCGTGGATGAAGTCATATACCTTCTGCGAACCCATCAAGAAGGTAGATACCATCTTACCCTTATCGATGTTCTTGGCCTCGCCGTTGATTACTCCTGCCTCAACGAGGGGCAGTACGCCATCGGCGAACATCTCGGTGTGGATACCGAGGTTCTTGTGGCCACCGAGCTGTGCCAATACAGCGTTGGGGATCGCACCGATACCCATCTGTAGCGTAGCACCATCCTCGATCAGCTCGGCGCAATACTTACCGATCTTAACCTCAACCTCGTTGGGAGTGGTGAAGTGAGCCTCCTCGAGGGGCTGGTCGTCCTCAACGAAGATGTCGATCTTCGAAGAGTGAATCATAGCGTCACCGAATGCACGAGGAACATACTTGTTCACAACAGCGATAACGTGATCGGCGCACTCAACAGCGGCCAGAGTAGCATCTACCGACGTACCGAGCGAAACGTAACCGTGCTGGTCGGGGGTAGATACCTGAATCATCGCTACGTTACAGGGAACAGCGCCTGTGCGGTAGAGCTTCTGAGTCTCGCTCAGGAAGATAGGAATATAGTCGGCATAGCCGGCCTGCGTGGTCTTGCGCACGTTGCCACCCACGAAGAATGAGTCGAGCTGGAAGATACCCTCGAACTCGGGCTCTGAGTAGGGAGCAGGACCCTCGGTGTGGAGGTGGTGGATGTGAACATCCTTCAATTCGCCTGCGCGGCCGCGCTCGCACATAGCCTTGATCAAGCACTGGGGTGCTGATGCTACTGATGAGAGGTGAATATGATCACCCGACTTGATTACCTTAACGGCCTCCTGAGCCGTAGTAAATTTAATCTGTGCCATTTTTTTAAGTTTGGTTTATGTTTTTGAGTTGTTTTTCCTGTTTGTATTTCAAAATCCAATGTTGGACTGACGTGCAGCAATAGCTACGCCTGCCGCCCAAAAGACCGTCAGCGCGAGTAGCAGGCGGTAGGGAAACAGCCGTTACGGCTGTTACTTTCTCTTTACCTCTACCTGCTCGTAACCCTCGATGATGTCGCCCACGCGAATATCGTTGTACGACTCGATGTTAAGACCGCAGTCCTGACCTACGGTAACCTCCTTCACGTCGTCCTTGAAACGGCGCAACGAGCCGAGCTTACCCGTGTAGATCACGATACCGTCACGAATCACGCGGATCGGGGTGTTGCGCTGCAGCTTACCCTCACGCACTACGCCACCAGCGATGGTGCCCACCTTCGAGATTTTGAATGTCTCCAATACCTCGATCGAGCAGGTGATAACCTCCTTCATCACGGGCTCCAACATACCCTCGATAGCGTCCTTGATGTCGTTTACGGCGTCGTAAATAATTGAGTACAAGCGAATCTCGATCTCCTCCTTCTCGGCAGTCTTGCGCGCTGCCGCCGAGGGGCGCACTTGGAAACCTACGATAATTGCGTTCGAGGCTGTTGCCAGCAATACGTCCGACTCCGAAATCTGACCTACCGCAGCGTGGATCACGTTCACCTGTACGGTCTCCTTCGAGAGCTTGATCAGCGAGCCCGACATAGCCTCCACCGAGCCATCCACATCACCCTTGACGATGATGTTGAGCTCCTTGAACGAGCCGATAGCGATACGGCGACCAATCTCGTCGAGCGTGATATGCTTCTGAGTCATAATGCCCTGCATACGCTGCAACTGCTCGCGCTTGTTGGCAATCTCGCGTGCTGAGCGATCGTCGTCCATCACGTTGAAGCTGTCGCCCGCCTGCGGTGCGCCGTTAAGACCCAGCACCTGCACGGGAGTCGAAGGCCCTGCCTCCAACACCTTCTTTCCGTTCTCGTCGAACATAGCCTTCACGCGGCCCGTATATGTACCCGAGAGCAACACATCGCCGATGCGCAACGTACCGCTCTGTACCATAATCGTAGCAACATAACCACGACCCTTGTCCAAAGTCGATTCGATCACGCTACCCTGTGCCTTCTTATTCGGGTTAGCCTTCAGATCCAACATCTCGGCCTCCAGCAGCACCTTCTCCAGCAGCTTGTCCAGATTGATACCCTTCTTTGCCGAAATATCCTGACTCTGGTACTTGCCGCCCCACTCCTCGACCAGATAGTTCATCTGAGCCAGTTGCTCCTTGATGTGGTCGGGGTTGGCTGCGGGCTTATCGATCTTGTTGATTGCGAATACCATAGGTACGCCTGCCGCCTGAGCGTGGTTGATAGCCTCAACGGTCTGGGGCATAACGTGGTCGTCGGCCGATACGATGATAATCGCAACGTCGGTGATCTTAGCACCACGCGCACGCATTGCGGTAAATGCCTCGTGGCCCGGGGTGTCGAGGAAGGTAACCTTCTGGCCGTTGTAGTTTACAGAGTAAGCACCGATGTGCTGGGTGATACCTCCGGCCTCGCCCTCGATGACGTTGGTCTTACGGATGTTATCCAACAGCGAGGTCTTACCGTGATCGACGTGTCCCATAACCGTAACGATGGGGGGACGTGCTACCAGATCCTCCTCGTTGTCGCCCTCCTCCTCGATGGCCTCGGCAACATCGACAGTTACGAACTCGGTCTTGAAACCGAACTCCTCAGCCACAACGACCAATGCCTCGGCATCCAAACGCTGGTTGATCGACACCATAAGTCCGAGGTTCATACACGCCGAGATAACCTCCATCGGCGATACGTCCATCATCGTTGCAAGCTCGCTCACCGTAACGAACTCGGTAACCTTCAGCACCGAGCGCTCCATCTGCTCGCGCTCGATCTCCTCCGACATCTTCTCGCGGATCTCCTCACGCTTCTCCTTGCGATACTTCGCACCCTTATTCTTTGCACCCTTGGCCGTCAGACGCGCCAGAGTGTCCTTTACCTGCTTTGATACCTCCTCGTCGCTTACCTCGGGGCGTACGACGGGTTTGGGCTGATGCTTCTCCTTCTTCTTGTTGCGACGGCCCTCGCCCGGCTTGGGCTGGTTCTGCTGGCCCGGCTGCTGGTTCTGCTGACCCTGCTGCTGGCCCTTCTTCTTATCCTTCTTGCCCTCCTTGCCCTGCTGCTTGTTCACATCGACCTTCTCCTTGTCCAGACGCTTGCGCTTGTGCTTGCCACCGGGAACCATACCCGATACGTCCATCGTACCGAGAATCTGCGGGCCTGCCAGCTGCGTGTGTGAGGGACGGAAGATGTTGTCGCTCTTGGGCTCCGCGTTCTGCGTCTGCTCAGGCGCTGCCTCCTCCTTCTTGGGCTGCGGCTGGGGCTCAACCTTCTTGGGCTCGGCCTTCTGCGGCTCAACCTTTACGGGCTCTGCCTTTGGCGTCTCCACCTTCTGCGGCTCGGCCTTCACCTCCTCCTTCTTGGGCTGAGGCTCTGCCTTGGGCTTTGCGGGGGCATCGAGATCGATCTTGCCCAAAATCTTGGGCTGGGGAACCTCGCCCTTGACGCTGATGATGTTGCTCTTGACGATCACCTCCTCGGCCTCGTCGCTCTTCTCGCGCTTGTTGGCCTCGATGGTTACCGACTCCTTCTTGCCCATAGAGATCTTCTCGCGGATGTTGTCCCTCTCTCGGCCCGTGATGCCCTTGTTGCCACCAAACTCTTTCTCGAGCGTGGCATAGACATCGTCGCTCACCAGAGCGTTGGGCGAAAGGTCGCTACTGATGCCCTTCTTCAGGAGGAAGTCGGTTATGGTGTTGAGTCCCACCTTAAACTCCTTCGCTACCTGAATGAGCCTTATCTTTCTATTATTTGTCATATATGATTCGCTGATTTTCAATGGTTAAACTTACTCCTCAAACTCCGACTTGAGGATCTCTACTACCTTCTCGGCCTGCTCGATCTCCAGATCGGCGCGTGTTGCGATCTCCTCGATGGGGAGCTCCAGCACGCTCTTCGCCGTGTCGCAGCCAGCAGCCTTCAGGGCGTCGATGATCCAAGGATCGATCTCGTCAGAGAACTCGGTCAGTGCTACATCCTCCTCCTCGATCTCACGATATACGTCGATGTCGTAGCCGGTAAGCATCTTCGAGAGGCGGATGTTCAAACCGCCCTTACCGATAGCGAGTGAAACCTGATCGGGCTTAAGATATACGGTTGCGGTCTTACGCTCCTCGTCGATGGTGATGTTTGACACCTTGGCGGGATTGAGCGAGCGCTGAATCATAAGCTGGGGGTTAGAGGTGTAGTTCACAACGTCGATATTCTCGTTGCGCAGCTCCTTGACGATGGTGTAGATGCGCGAACCCTTCATACCCACGCAAGCACCTACGGGATCGATGCGATCGTCATACGACTCTACGGCAACCTTTGCACGCTCGCCCGGGATGCGGGCGATGTTCTTGATCGTGATCAGACCATCGAAAATCTCGGGTACCTCCTGCTCGAACAGTCGCTCGAGGAACTGGTTGGCCGTACGCGAGAGGATGATGCGGGGCTGGTTGTTGTTCAGCTCGACGCTCTTGACGATAGCCTTGATGGTGTCGCCCTTGCGGTAGAAGTCGTTGGGGATCTGCTCCGACTTGGGCAGGATCAACTCGTTGTCCTCGTCGTCCATAAGCAGCACCTCGCGCTTCCACACCTGATAGACTTCGCCGGTGATGATCTCGCCTACCTTCTCCGAGTACTTCTCGTAGAGGTTGGCCTTCTCCAGATCCAGCAGACGTGATGCCAGATTCTGACGCAGCGACAACACAGCACGACGACCAAACTGATTCATCTTGATCTGGTCGGCATACTCGTCGCCCACCTCATAGGTCGCATCGATAGCCTTTACCTCCGAAACGGCGATCTGCATATTGGGATTCTCCACTGCGCCGTCCTCGACTACCTCGCGGTTACGCCAAATCTCGAGGTCGCCCTTCTCGGGGTTGATGATAACGTCGAAGTTCTCGTCGCTCTCGAACTGCTTCTGCAATGCGTGGCGGAACACATCCTCCAAAACGCCGATCATCGTAGATTTGTCGATGTTTTTCAGCTCCTTGAACTCTGCAAAGTTGCTGATGAGATTTAAGTTTTCCATTCTCTTTTTCGTTTTTATTTATTTGTTTCTTGTTCTTACTTAAAGTCGAGGTACTCTTTGGTGTACTTGATCTGGTCGAAGGAGTAGGTGCGGCTAACCTCCACCAGCACTTTGCGCTTCTTGCCCTCGACGGTCTGCTTCTCCTCGTATGAGATGGTGATGCCCTCATCGGTTACCTCGTCGAGCTTGGCCAAAACCTTCACGCCCGAGAGGAGCAGTACCTCCACCGACTGACCGATGAGCTTGCGGTATTGGCGGATGTTCTTGAGCTCCGAGCCGATGCCGGCCGAAGCCACCGTGAGCGAGAAATCCTCCTCGTCGCGGTCGAACTCTGCCTCGATCGTGCGGCTGAGCTCAGCACAACGCTCGATGGTAACGTGGGTGTCGCTATCGATCAACAGCTCAACCTCGTTCGAGGGTGAACACTTACAACTAACTGTGAATAGGTCCGTTCCTTCCAACTCACGCTCGGCAATAGCCAATATTTTTTCGCAATCTATCATATCTTTTGGTTGATTATAGGTACGAAATAAGGGGACTAAATTGTCCCCTTATCTCTCTTTCACGCTGCAAAAATAGTGAAAAAAAACTACAATGCAAACTTTTTTCTATAAATTAATATAAATATAGGTATTAACTCGTCCTCGCCAACCATTATTTGCCAAAAATGCGCGAAACGAAGGGCAGCGCTTCGTACAGTGCAGAGTGCCAATACTCCCAAGTGTGTGCGCCATCACGAACGCGCAGCTGGTAGGGAATGTTGGCCTTGCGCATAGCCATAATGAAATCGACGTTGAAGTCGAACAGGAAGTCGTCGTCGCCAATGTCGATGTACCAGCTTACGGTGCGCAGCTTCTCCTTGGTGGCCTCGTCGGCACCATTAACGTAATCCACACAGCTGTACTTGTTTGCCGCCGTGAGCATATGCCACATCGCATTCTTCTCGCTCGAGGCGTCGGGTGCAGGGTAGTGCATCAGCGCACTCATAGCGTAGCAGGCGCAGAACATATCGGCGTAGCGCTGTGCGTAACTCGTCGAGCCGCCGCCACCCATCGACAATCCTGCGATGGCGCGATTGGCCTTGTCGCCCTTGATGCGATACTCCTTCTCGATGGTGGGGAGGAACTCCTCGTAGAAGAAACGCTCGTAGGCCCAGCCATCCATATTGAAGTAGCCGTTCCAGACATTCTCGTTGATGTTTCCGCCGGCATTGGGCATCACGACGATCATATCGACAACCTCGCCTGCCGCCCTGAGCTGATCCATCACATCCTTCAGGTGGCCACGACCAGCCCAATCCTCGTGCGTGCCGTTCATTCCGTGCAGAAGGTAGAGAACGGGGTACGAGCGGTCGGTGTTGGTTTCATAGCCTGCGGGCAGGAATATGGTGTACTGGCGGTCAGCGTTGAGAATGTTGCTGTGGATGGTCTTGACCTCCGTGCGGCTCTGGTTGCGCATTGCGGCGCGAATACGCTCCTGCTGTGATGAGTCCTGTGCCGAGGCCACAAGCGCAAAGCAGCAGAGCAGGATAGAGAAAAGAATACGTTTCATAGTATCACAAGTTTAAGGTTATTCGTTTGAGAACAAATGTAGTAAAAAATAGCGTAAATTGGTGATGCGGAGCGTAAATTTTCAGATACAAAATAAGGGCGCCCCGCAGGGGACGCCCTCATCTCTTAAAAGCCTTAACTCTTTACTCAGCCTTCGCCTTCTTCTGGTAGGGCTTGATGCAGCCGCGCTCGGAAGAGCGTACGAACGAAATCAAGTAATCGCGCTCGGCCGACGCAGGCAATTCGGCTTCAGCCTTGTCGCAAGCATTCAGATAGTTCAGATCGCTCTGGAACAGGATGCGGCAAACGTCGTGGATGGCCATAATCTGCTCGTGTGTGAAGCCGCGACGCGAAAGACCGATCTTGTTGATGCCGGCATAGTGGCCGTCGTTCGAAGCGGTGATGTAAGGCGGAATATCCTTGGTAACACCCGACATACCCTGAATCATAGCGTGGTCGCCAATGTGAACCCACTGATGCACAGCCGTGTGGCCACCGATAACCACCCAGTCGCCAACCACAACCTCGCCTGCCAGCGATACGCCATTCACGATCACACAGTTGCTACCTACCTCGCAGTCGTGAGCGACGTGAGCATAGGCCATAATCAGGTTGTTCGAGCCGATGACGGTGGTGCCCTTCGAGGCAGTGCCACGACTGATGGTTACGCACTCGCGGATCTCGCAGTTGTCGCCGATGACGGCTGTCGATTTCTCGCCACGGAACTTCAAATCCTGCGGTGTGCAGGCGATCGAGGCGAAAGAGTGAATCTTACAATTCTTGCCCACGCGGGCTCCATCGTGGATCGTAGCCGAGGGGCCGATCCAGCAGCCGTCGCCGATCTCGACGTCGCCTGCAATGTATGCAAAGGGTTCAATAGTTACGTTCTGGCCGATTTTTGCATCGGGATGAACGTATGCCAGGTTACTAATCATATCTTTTTGTTATTCTGATTTTTTGTTTCTCACAATCTGTGCCATAAGTGTTGCTTCGCACACCAGCTGTCCGCCAACGAAGATCTTACCCAGAATCGAGGCAATGCCGCGACGCACGGGCTCCACCAAGTGTGCCTCCATCTGCAGCGTATCGCCCGGCACAACCTTGCGCTTGAAGCGCACGTTGTCGATCTTGAGGAAGTAGGTCGAATACTCCTCGGGGTGCTCAACGCCGCTCAGTACCAAGATGCCACCCGTCTGTGCCAGCGCCTCCACAAGCAGTACGCCCGGCATTACGGGCTCGGTGGGGAAGTGGCCGGTGAACTGCGGCTCGTTGAATGAGATGTTCTTGATCGTACCGATCGAGTTATTGTCCTTGTAGAATACCTTATCCACCAGCAGGAAGGGGTAGCGGTGGGGCAGGAGCTTCATAATCTGGTTGATGTCCAGCAGAGGTGCCTTGGCGGGGTTGTACTTGAAGGCGGGCTTCTCGCCATCACGACGGATGGCACGCAAAAGCTGCTTCATAAACTCGGTGTTGGCATAGTGGCCCGGACGCGACGCCCATACACGGCCCTTGATGCGCATACCCAAGAGTGCGAAATCGCCCAGCAGGTCGAGCAATTTGTGGCGAGCCAACTCGTTGCTTGCGCGCAGCTGGAGGTTATTGAGGTAGCCACCCGTAACACGAATGTCCTCCTTGCCGAAGATCTTCTTCAGGTGATCCAACTGCTCATCCGAAACGGGATTCTCGACAACGACAATCGCGTTGTCCAGATCGCCGCCCTTGATCAGATTCATCTTGAGCAGCGGCTCCAGCTCGTGCAGGAATACGAACGTACGGCAGGGAGCGATGTTGTCCTTGTACTCGTTGAACATATCGAGCGTAGCGTACTGGTTGCCGATAACCTTAGAGTTGTAATCGACGTGAACCGATACGGTGAACTCGTCGTCGGGGTAGATGATGATCGCCACGCCCTTGTCGGGAATCGTATAAACCTGCTTCTCGGTAACCTCGTAGTACTTGCGGTCGGCCTTCTGCTCGACGATACCAACGCGCTCGATCTCGGCGGCATATTCGCGGGCTGAGCCATCCATAATGGGTGTCTCGGGGCCGTCGATGTCGATCAGTGCGTTGTCCACGCCCAAGGTCCAGAGCGCAGAGATGATATGCTCGATGGTACTCACCTTAGCCTCGCCCTTCTCGATGGTTGTTCCGCGAGAGGTGTCGGTAACGTACTCGCACAAGGCGGGTACCGAAGGCTGACCCTCGAGATCAACGCGACGAAAAACGATGCCGTGGTTGTCGGCTGCCGGATTGACGGTCATATTAACAGTCACTCCTGTATGTAAGCCTTTGCCCGAGAATGATATTGAACCATTCAGGGTTTGCTGTTTTTTCTGCATATTTTGTCTTGTTATTTGGTTGTTTTACAAGTAACTATTATCTGCGACTGATAATAATGCGCGCAAATATACGAAAATTACGCAAAAAAAATGTACTTTTGCCATAGTTTTATGCGTTAAGACTTATATATATGCTAAATAACGAACCAAATATACCCATTTCAGAACCAAAACCCGCGCCGCAGCATCCGCCTCGGCGTCAGCGCCTGCGCCTGCCGTTTGACAACAGGAAGCAGGATGCGGGTGAGTGGGCATACGACCATCGCATCGGACTCAGCGTAATGGTCATTGTCTATCTGTTGATGGGAATCCTCTTCTTTGCCTCGAAGATTGTCATCGGCTCGAAGCCCCATATGCAGGGTATCTACGTCGATCTCAAGACTCTGGCCGAGTTGGAGGCCGAGAAGGAGCGTCTGGAGCGCGAGATTGAGCTCAAGGAGCAGTCCCAGATCGATTGGGCGGCGGTGAGAAACCTTCAATCCAACGATGCGCTGCTGAACGAGAATCTGCGCGACGATCGTGGCACGAACACTTCGGAGATCAACGAGTCGGCAGCCGACATCGCGGCAGGTATGGCCGCCAATCGCGCAGCCTACGAGGCGGGATTGGCCGAGGCGCAGTCGATCCTCGATGCCGACCGCTCGTCGGGCGAGGAGAGCAAGCCGCGCGAGCAGCAGGATGCCAAGTATAAGGGTGGCGTTACGGTTCGTTACTCGTTCGAGAATCCCGTGCGTACCAAGCGCGAGCTGATAATCCCTGCCTACAAGCACGACACGGGCGGTCAGGTGGTCGTTGCCGTTGTGCTCAATCAGGGTGGCGAGGTGATCTCGGCACGCGTAACATCGGGTGGCGATGAGCGTATGCGCGAGGAGGCGCTGAAGGCTGCGCGAGCGTCGCTCTTTAATATCGACTCGACGGCTCCCGCCCGCCATAGCGGAACAATAACATATACGTTTATACCTCAGTAAGATGCGTCGTCTTTGTTACATATCGCTCTTGGCTACATTGCTGCTTCTGCTCTCGGCATTTGTCGATGAGCCGATGGCCTATGCCTCTGCGTCAAACGAGCCCCGCGAGGAGCGATTGGAGACGGGCTATGAGCGTGAGCTCTTGTGTGCAAAGGAGTATAATAACGACCTTTGGCGTTCGCCTCGAACTATAACTACGCTGACAAACTCTACGCAGCAATCCGTTCAGCAGCGCCATCGAACACACCTCTCGATCAGAATTACCCCACACATCCCTTCTGAGCGTCGTGCGGGACACTTGACACAAATCTTTGAATACAATCATTATCGGTCGTCGCTCCGCGTGGGATACTATCTCTACGCCCTGTGCCGACTTCGTATTTAGCGGATAATCACTCTATCGGAATTGCACCCTGCGGATGTCCAAGACGTTCGTGCGGGTGACAACGTATGTAAATTTGGGAAAAATGCACGCCGAAGGCCTCCTGCGAAGAGGAGGCTTTCGGACGATGCAACGCATAAGGGCGGCGTTATGCCCTTGGCGGAGCCATCGGCTTCGTGGGGCCGAGCCCCGAAAAAGTCTATTCGCTAAAATAAGAATTTATGTCTAAATATGATATGTGCGAGGCCTTGTATGCCTTGCCGGGTGGCGTTGTTGTCAAGCGTCGCAAACCCATTGCCGTGCCTGCGTTGCTGTTGGCGGCGGGCGTGGCTATATTGGTCATCAACAGTCAGATCGAAGCCTCGGCCGAGATGATGAATCTCAAGTCGGCTTTGGTGCTCTTCGGAGCCGTAGCGGCTGTGGTTGGTGCTGTGATGCTGGCGCTCAGACTAACGGGCAGCGCAGGCACTCCCTACCACGCCGCAGATGGATGTTATCTTCAATGCAAGGAGCTAAAGTTCAATAAGGAGAAGAGTGCGCAACTTCGAGATTTGGTTAATCGAGGAGATTTTACTACCTTGCGCTCGCTACCCGAGGATGGTGTCTCGGCCGTAACGGTTGTGATGTACTCATCGCCTCGGAGTGGTTTTTGTGCGGCTCAGGTGTTTGAATATTTCGAGCTTGAGCTTAGAGCTGTTAGCGAACTGAAGGTAACAGATAAGTAACAGGCTTGGCTGAGAGCCGCGGTGAAAAAGTAAGTTTTAGGTTATAGTTATCGGTTTTATTATTATAGTATGAGTGAGAATATTTTGTTGGTTTGGGCGATGCTGCTTTTTGTGGCCGTAGTGGCCGGAAAGGTGGCCTATCGTTTTGGTGCTCCTGCCTTACTGCTCTTTTTGGGAGTGGGTATGTTCTTTGGTTTGAATATCATTGACTTCCAGTCCTTTGAGCTTACACAGTTCATCGGTATGTTGGCACTGTGTATCATCCTATTCTCGGGAGGTATGGATACCAAATTCTCCGAAATAAAACCTATTCTCGGGCCGGGCATTATGCTTGCGACCGTCGGAGTGGCCATCACGGCCGTGTTGTGCGGTGTGTTTATCTACTTCTTCTCGTCGTGGGTGGGCTTGGCTCTATCTCTTCCCGTGGCTCTTCTGCTGGCCTCTACAATGGCCTCTACCGATTCGGCGTCGGTATTCTCTATCCTTCGTACCAAGAAGCAGGGCCTAAGGCAAAACCTGCGCCCGCTGCTGGAGCTTGAGAGTGGTAGTAACGACCCAATGGCATATATGCTTGTGCTGGTGATGCTGGGTGTTGTAACCTCTACGGAGGGTAGTGTCAGCGTTACAGAGAGTGTGATACGATTCGTTGTGCAGATGTTGGTGGGTTGTGCTTTGGGTTACGGTATCGGCCGTTTGGCGGTCTTTACCATCAACCGTATCGACATCAAGGGTAATCAGTCGCTCTACTCGGTGCTGCTGTTGGCGTTTGTGTTCTTCTCGTTCTCGTTCACCACGCTGGTGTGGGGTAACGGCTATTTGGCCGTATATATCACAGGCCTTGTGGTTGGTAACCATAAGCTTGCCCATCGAGGCAATCTGGTTACCTTCTTCGACGGATTCACTTGGCTGGCGCAGATCGTAATGTTCCTTGTCATTGGTCTTTTGGTCAATACGCGCGAGCTGCTCGATCCGGATGTGCTGCTGCTGAGCTGTGCCGTAGGTGCATTTATGATCCTTGTGGCGCGTCCCGTGGCGGTACTGCTCTCGCTTGCACCATTCCGCCGCTTCTCGACCAAGGCGCGTATGTACGTCTCGTGGGTGGGATTGCGCGGTGCTGTGCCTATTATTTTTGCGACGTATCCCATTCTGGAGGGCGTGGGCGATGGCCGACTCATCTTCAATGTGGTCTTTGTCTGTACGCTCTTTTCGCTTACGTTGCAGGGCACGACGGTCAGTGCTATGGCCAACTGGCTCGGACTGGCTTACGAGGAGAAGGAGCCGCTCTTTAAGGTGGGTATTCCCGACTCGATCAAGAGTAACTTCTCGGAGATTGTCGTTACCGACTCGATGCTTCGCAAGGGCTGCACGTTGCGCGATATAGATATTGCCGACAATACGCTCGTTGTGATGATTTCGCGCGCAAACAACTACTTTGTTCCGCGCGGTAATACGGAGCTTGCCGTTGGCGATCGTCTGCTTGTTGTCTCGGATCGTGATGAGCAGGAGTTGCAGCAGATGTACGATCAGCTGGGCATAAAGGAGGTTATGCCACTTCGTTAGAGTGCCGATATGTAAATAGAAAAGGTTGCCAGCCTTCGGGCCGACAACCTTTTTTTTATGCCTTTATGATGGGGTTATTCGATCTCCCACGTCTCGCCTGAGCGGAGAAGATCATCAACGCAGCTGATCTTCGATGAGGCCTTCACCTGCTCGAGCTGCTGAGTAACCTTCGCATCATATACGTTATCATCCTTCACATCGCGGATAACACCCACAGCCACAGGATACTCGGGCCACTTCATCGCGGCCAGCATCGAGTGCAGCGTGGTATCCTCGCAGTGTGCATCGTGCGTGAGAATGTCATCTGCCGTGTAGCCATCCTCGCCGATGGTTACAACCTTCAGACGCATATTCTCGAATACCAATCCCTTCTGGTTGTCCTTGCCGAAGAGCATCTTCTCGCCGTGACGCAACGTGATGGTGTTCTCGGTGCGGGTAGCCTTGTCGGCTGCGAAGGCGGCGTGAGTCTTGTCGTTGAAGATGACGCAATTGACCAGCGCCTCCACAACAGCCATACCCTTATGCTTGGCGGCTGCCACGAGGCAATCCTTCGTCAGCATCACCTCGGCATCGATCGTGCGGGCAAAGAACGTACCCTTGGCGCCGATGACGAGCTCGCCCGGCGTAAAAGGCTTCTCGATAGTGCCGTAGGGCGAGGTCTTGGTGATCTTGCCCAGCTTCGTGGTGGGTGAGTACTGTCCCTTCGTCAGACCGTAGATCTCGTTGTTGAAGAGGATCATATTCAGGTCGATGTTGCGACGAATGGCGTGGATGAAGTGGTTACCACCGATAGCGAGCGAGTCGCCGTCGCCAGAGCATACCCATACCGAGAGGTCGGGATTGGCAACCTTGATACCCGTGGCCACAGCGTTTGCACGGCCGTGAATGGTGTGGAAACCGAAGGTCTTCATATAGTAGATAAAGCGCGATGAACAGCCGATACCCGACACGAAGGTGAACTTGTTGTGGGGAATATCCAGCGCATCAGCCACCTCGGGCATAGCACGCTGTACGGCATTCAGGATGGCGTGGTCGCCACATCCGGGGCACCACTTTACGATCTGATCGCTTTTGAAATCAGCCGGTGTGTATTTATATTCTGCCATAACTCGAGTCTCTTAAAGAAGTGAATAAAATTTGTCTTTCAGCTCCACCAAAGTGAAGGGCTGACCCTCGGTCTTGTTGTACTGCTCGAATGTGAATTGCTGGAACGACTGACGCAGGTACGATGAGAACTGTCCTTCGTTGAGCTCACACACGAGGATGTGCTTGTGGCCCTTGAGCAGCTCCTCCACGCCCTCGGGCAGGGGATTGAGGTAGTTGAAATGGAGGTGTGCAATGCTCTTGCCCTCCTCCTGCAGATCGCGTACGGCAGCCTCCAAGTGGCCCTTCGTGCCACCCCAGCCGATAACCAGCAGGTCGGCATTCTTGTCGCCCATAACCTCGGGTGTAGGCAACTCCTCGGCAACCTTCGCAACCTTTGCAGCGCGCGTGCGGGTCATCTCCTGATGGTTCGCAGGATCGTACGAGATCGTGCCACGCAGGTGATCCTTCTCCAGACCGCCGATGCGGTGCTGCAAGCCGGCTTTGCCGGGGAATGCCCAGCCGCGAGCCAGATTCTCGCCACGAGCATAGGGCTTGAACTCCTCACCCTCGGCCACCGAATCAACAATCGGGGGACAGATGGCGGGATAGTCGGCCATCGAGGGGATGCGCCAAGGCTCCGAGCCGTTGGCGATGAAACCATCGGTGAGCAGGATTACGGGAGTCATATGCTCCATTGCAATCTTCGATGCCATAAATGCGTAGTGGAAGCAGTCGCTCGGCGATGAGGCTGCGATAACCACCACGGGGCACTCGCCGTTGCGGCCATAGAGTGCCTGCATCAGGTCGCTCTGCTCGGTCTTGGTGGGAAGTCCCGTCGAGGGGCCTCCGCGCTGAACATCGACAATTACGAGCGGCAGCTCGGCCATTACGGCCAATCCCATAGCCTCGCTCTTGAGCGAGAGGCCCGGGCCAGAGGTGGTCGTTACGGCGAAGTTACCTGCGTAGGCAGCGCCGATCGAGGTGCAGATACCTGCGATCTCGTCCTCGGCCTGTACAGTCTTAACGCCCAGATTCTTATGCTTTGCCAGCTCCTCCAGAATAACCGTTGCGGGAGTGATGGGGTATGAGCCGCAGAAGAGGGGCAGACCCGACTTCTCGCTCGCTGCGATGAAGCCCCACGCCGTTGCTACGTTACCGTTGATCGAGCGGTATGTGCCCTTCTCGAGCGGAGCCGAAGCTACCTTGTATGTATTTGCGAACTGATGTGTATTTGCTGCATAGTTGTAACCCGCATCGATGGCGCGCTTGTTGGCCTCGGCAACGGTGGGGTTCTTCTTTGCGAACTTTTGGTCGATGTAACGCTTGGCGTAATCCTCGGGCTGGTTGTAGATGTAGAAACAGATGCCCAGCGCAAACATATTCTTGCACTTTACGACCGACTTATTGTCCAAGCCCATATCGGCCAGCGCCGCTTTGGTCATAGTCGTAATGTCGGGTACAACCACGTTGTAGCCCTCCAGTCCCAGCTCGGCGATGGGATCGAGTGTCGCAAAGCCAGCCTTCTTGAGATTATCCTCGGTGATGGTATCGCCGTCGATAATCACCGTAGCGTCCTTCTTGAGCCACTTGCGGTTGGCCTTCAGCGCTGCGGGGTTCATTGCCACCAGAGCGTCGCAGAAGTCGCCCGGGTTTGTTACCTTGTTAGAGCCGATGTGTACCTGAAAACCCGATACACCTGCCACCGTACCCTGCGGTGCGCGAATCTCGGCGGGATAGTCGGGGAAGGTCGAGATGCCGTTGCCCTCGAGTGCCGACGTGTTCGAGAAGAGTGTTCCGGTGAGCTGCATTCCGTCGCCCGAGTCGCCCGAGAAACGGATCACAATATCCTTAACCTCTTTCGCATTTAGATTCTCCATAATATCTTATATTTGTTTAGTTCCTTATTTATTAAGGTATGAAAAACACGGCAAAGATATGTCATAAATCGTTTCGTTATCCTCTTACGGGCGACTTTTTTTACTTTCGGCCAGATATACGCCCACCAAAATCAGCATCGTACCCACCACAGCCAGCAGCGTGATGCGCTCGTCGAGGATGAAATACGATGCAATCATCGCCACGATTGGGTTGATATATAGGTAGTTCGTGGCGCGTATCGCACCGATCTTCTCGAGTACGATATTCCACAGCCAGTAGCATATCAGCGAAGCCACCACACCTAAAAATAGCAGATTTCCATACACCGCCGGCTCCTTCATCACGGCCACGTCGATCGTCTGTCCCTCATAGATGAGGTAGGGCAGCAGCGTCAGCACGCCGTAGAAAAATACCTTGCGTGTTATGAGCAGCGGGTTGTAGCGTCCTCCGACCTTCAGCACCACGATGCTGTAAATCACCCACATAACCGCAGCACCGAGCGTCAGTATGTCGCCTAACGGGTTGAGCTTGAGGATAAATTCTCCGTTAAAAACCACCAACCCCACGCCGAGGAGCGATAGCAACGAGCAGAGGTAGAGCCTCTTATCGGCCTTCTCCTGACGGCTGATGAAGTGAACGGCCAGAGTAGTCAGCAGCGGCGTGGCGGCAATGATGATGGCCACGTTCGATGCCAGCGTATAGACCAGCGCGGTGTTCTCCAGCAGAAAATAGAGCGATCCGCCCGTGATACCCAGCACCACCATCAACAGCTCATCCTTTAGGCTCTTGCAGAAGAGGCCTCCGCGCCAGAACGGGAGCATACAGATGTAGGCGATGATGAAGCGGATGGCCATAATCGTGGCGGGCGTGAGTCCGTAGTTGAGCAGAATCTTCGAGCTGATGAATGTCGAGCCCCAGACGATGGCTGTAAAGATCGCCGCCAGATGGTAGATCGAAGCAGATTTCATAATCGCGCGGGGCTATCTTATCGAGTTCATACGGATGCTCGCCTTGACCAACGCGATGGCGCGTATGCGGCTGATCTCTATCTCCTTATCGGCGTGATGTGGGTTCTGGCTGACGAGCTTGACGTAGCCCTTGCGATCCGATTTCTGGATATACTTCACCACGATGTACTCTTCGCCCTCGAGGTCGATCGAGAGCAGATACATATCACCCCAGAAGATATCCTCGATGTTGTGCAGCTGCTTGTATAGCACAATGTCGCCACTCTTCAGCAGCGGATACATCGAGTCGCCCGAGACGTAGATCGCGCCGTCGCATTTGGGCAGGTTGGGTATGTGGATGAAGTTGATGGGCTTGTTCGATGCCTGATCGTTGAACAGCGGCACCAGTCCCGCCGTACCCTCGATCGAGTAGAGCGGCACGCTCTGCATCGGCAGCGAGTTGTCCGAGCGCAGGCGGAACGACGTGTACTCGGGCTCGGCGTTGAACATCTGGCCCTCGCCGCTCTCCAGCCAATCGGGATTGACGTTCAAATCTTGAACAAGTATATTTTTGTTTCGCGTCGAGAGGCCGCATTTGCCCGTTTCGATCATCGAGAGGGCCGCCTTTCCAATGCCAAGTCGTTGAGCAAGTTGTTCTTGCGTTAATTTAAGCTCCTTGCGTATCAGTTTTACTCTACTTTCAGTTGTCATAGTATCGGAAATTTTTATATTAAATTTTTGCACTTTTCAGTATCAAAGTTCAATAAATGAACGTATATTTGTGCAACAAAGTTAAACAATTTATTTCAATTAGCAAACATTTCAGAGTTAAAAAAACAAATTTTCAGCTATGTACGAGGTTTCAACTGATCTTTACCTTGAGGTGGCCGACCGCCTCCGTGCCCTCGTCGCAGACAAGGGCTACTTCTCTGGTTCATTTGATGTCGAGTTTGGCGATGTGGAGTGCCACGTCGTACTGTCGGCCATTATTTTTCGCGAGCATTTAGAGCTACCCGAGGGGCGCGAAATTGAGGTCGTTACGGACGTTGTTCCCGTGTGGTGGGAGTTCCACACATATATTAATAGTGAGGAGCATCTGAACGACTTTTCGTTCGACTACCTGCGTAGATTTTTAGTAAATAATTAGATTTTTTATGAGTGTAGATTTTATCTCTTTTGCACAAAAGGTATATCCTTTTCTGGATCTGCAATCGTTCCATCGTCGCTACTACCGACTGCTCCAATCCTTCGCCGAGGGGCGCATCCGAAAGCTGATGGTTTCGATGCCGCCGCAGCACGGTAAGAGCGTGGGTGCGAGCACGTTGTTGCCCGCCTATATGCTCGGTCTTAATCCCGATATGCGCATCGCCATAGCCTCCTATTCGGCCTCGCTGGCGAGTAAGTTCAACCGCCGCGTGCAGCGCATAATCGAGAGTTCCGAATATGGCGAACTATTTCCCGAAACGCGCATCAAGTCGGGAGGCCGCCCACAGCAGTATATCCGCACCGCCGACGAGGTCGAAATCGTCGGTTACAACGGCAGCCTGCTCTCCGTCGGGCGTGAGGGCTCGCTGACGGGTAATCGCGTCGATTGCTTCATCCTCGACGACCTGTATAAGGATGCGCTGGAGGCCAACTCGCCCCTCATCCGCGAGAATTGCTGGGAGTGGTACACATCGGTTGTTCGCACCCGTATGCACAACCTCTCGCGCGAGCTAATGATCTTCACGCGCTGGCACGAGGAGGACTTAATCGGCGTTCTACGACAGCTGGAGCCCTGCATCGAGGTGCGCTCGTGGGAGGATGTCGAGCGAGCGCAGGGTGATGAGTGGTTATGCCTTAATCTTGAGGCGATTAAGACGGGTGATCCCTGCCCGATTGATCCCCGCAATGCGGGCGAAGCGCTCTGGCCGCAACAGCAGAGTGTGGAGCTGTTGCAGAACAAACGACGCCTCGATCCCGTTCGATTTGAGGCTATGTATCAGGGCCGTCCCTCGGCTCGCGGAGGCCAGCTCTATGGCGATGGCTTTGCCGAGTACGACACCCTACCGACGGATATTGTGCGCCGCGTGAGCTACACCGATACGGCCGACGTGGGCGACGACTACCTCTGCTCGATCTCGTATGGTGTCGATACCGATGGCATTGTCTATGTGATTGATGTGGTCTATTCGCGTGAACCAATGGAGGTTACCGAGGGCCTCGTGGCCGAAATGCTCATCCGCTCCGATGTGCGTCTTGCCCGCATCGAGAGCAACAACGGCGGCCGAGGCTTTGCCCGAGCTGTGCAGCGTCTTGCTCCGCGCGTGAAGGTGGAGTGGTTCCACCAGAGCGGCAATAAGGAGGCGCGAATCCTCTCTCACTCGGCAACGGCTATGCACACGATTCGTTTCCCACGTGGCTGGGCGCAGCGTTGGCCCGAACTCTATACGCACCTGACGACCTATCGCCGCGACTTCCGCTCCAACCGTTGGCACGATGCGGCCGATGTCTTGACCGGCATTGTCGAGAATGAAGCACCCGATGCCTCTTCACGCAAATTGTGGAGAGTGGGATTCTTATAGAAAAAGAGCCTGCCCCGATCTCTTCGGGACAGGCTCTTCGTGGTTATAGAAGACTCTTCAGCGAAGTACGCTTTGCTTCAAATTCTTCTTTCAAAGTCTGTATCAACTCCCTGACGCTTAGAATCTTCTCCGTTCGCCAAGCGTTCGATCCCGCGAAGGCGTAGCCATTCTCCATCCTCCCCTTGAAGGCGTTGTAGAGCGCCAGCATAATGCAGTAGGGCGAGTGTGTTACGTCGCACGTCTTGATGCAGTCGAACGGGCAGGCTTTGGGTTGCTTGAGTCCCTGCTTGACCTTCTCGAGGAACGAGTTATGCACCGCTCGGCCCGGCATACCCACAGGACTCTGGATGATCTCGATGTCCTCCTTGCGAGCGTCGATGTAGCTCTGCTTGAACTCCTCGGATGCGTCGCACTCCTCGGTGGTAACGAAGCGCGTACCCATCTGCACCGCGTCAGCACCAAGCGACATAATGTTGTGAATATCCTCGCCCGTATAGATGCCGCCGCCGGCAATCACAGGGATGTAACGGCCGTTCTGCTTGCCAATCTCGCGCGCAGTGGTAACCACCTCAGGCACAATCGCCTCGAGCGCATAGTCGGGGTTGTAGATCTGCTCGTTCGAGTAACCCAAGTGGCCACCCGCCTTCGGACCCTCGACCACCACAGCGTCGGGCACATAGCCCCACTCGCCGATCCAGCGGCGGCAGATGAGCTTCAGTGCGCGGGCCGACGATACGATAGGCACGAGCTTCGTGGTCGAATCCTCCTTCAGGAACGAAGGCAGGTTGAGCGGCAGACCTGCTCCCGAGAAGATGATGTCGGCCTTCTCCTCGATCGAGGTGCGCACCATATCGGCGAAGTTGGTCAGCGCCACCATAATATTGACTCCCACGATGCCGCGCGTCAGCTCGCGTGCCTTGCGAAGCTCCTCGCGCAGGCCGTAGATGCTCGCCTTCTTGAAGTCGTTAGAGTATTCTTTGTAGATTACGCCCAGTCCGGCCGATGAGATCACTCCCACACCGCCGGCATTGGCTACGGCTGAGGCCAATCCCGAAAGCGAGATGCCTACGCCCATACCTCCCTGCACAATGGGTACTTTGGCCAAGAGGTCTCCGATTTTCAATGTTTTCATAATGGTTTTATATATTCTGTTTTACAGCCCGTTGTGGGCTGATGTTTCTCTATTCGGATATTGTTTTTCCGTTTTGCGACAGACAAAGTTAGATAAAATATCTAAAATAAGAATATGTATGTCGTATTTTTCTTTGCTAATGGAAATAAAAAAGCCACCCGAAGGTGGCTTAATATACAATTTGCTATGCGCTCTGGGCTACAAAATCTCCTCCAATCGAGCCACGGGCGAGACGTCGAGTCCCGAGATCATACCCTGCTGGTAGCGGTAGTAACCCGAGATTGCAATCATCGCGGCGTTGTCGGTGGTAAACTTCAGCTCGGGGATGAACGTGCGCCAGCCGCGACGACGGCCAGCCTCTGCTACTGCCTCGCGCAGACCAGAGTTGGCAGATACTCCGCCCGCAATGGCTACATCTTTGATGCCCAGCGCTTTGGTTGCTTTGATAAGTTTGTCCAACAAGATGTCGATAATGGTCTTTTGCAGCGATGCGCACAGATCGGCCTTGTTCTTCTCGACAAAGTCGGGATCCTCGGCCACGCGGTCGCGCAACGTGTAGAGGAACGAGGTCTTGAGTCCCGAGAACGAGAAATCAAACTCGCCCTTGACGTGCGGCTTCGCAAATGCAAACGCCTTAGCATCGCCCTCCTTTGCCAAGCGGTCGATCACGGGGCCGCCCGGGTAGGGTAGTCCCATCACCTTGGCGCACTTGTCGAACGCCTCGCCTGCGGCATCGTCGATCGTCGAGCCGATGATCTCCATCTCGAGCGGCGACGAGACCTTCACGATCTGCGTATGTCCGCCGCTGACCAAAAGACAGAGGAACGGGAAGTCGGGGTGGGGCATTTTTCGATCGGGCAGATCGATGAAGTGCGAGAGGATGTGGCCTTGCAGGTGGTTCACCTCCACCATCGGAATGTTATTTGCAATCGACAATCCTTTGGCAAACGATGTTCCGACCAGCAGCGAACCCAAAAGACCGGGGCCGCGCGTAAAGGCTATGGCGTCGATCTTGTCGGCCTTGACACCCGCCTCCTTGAGGGCGGTATCGACCACGGGAATGATGTTCTGCTGGTGGGCACGCGAAGCGAGTTCGGGTATCACGCCACCATACTTGACGTGTACGGCCTGCGAGGCTATCACGTTCGATAGCAGCGTGGTATTGCGTATGACGGCGGCCGAAGTGTCGTCGCACGAAGATTCGATGCCGAGAATAGTTATCTCCATAAGAGTGCTTTTAGGCGTTTTTTTTCTATTTTTAATAGAAAAATTTTTACATTTGTAGGTTTAATGACCATTGTTGGATGCGCAAAGTTACGAAAATATTGTTAAAGGCACTATCAGCAACGCTTTTGTTTCTGATATTTTGTCCTATTGTGCTCACTTTGGTCGTTGATTTGCCTTCGGTGCAGAACTTCCTCGTCGATCGTGCCACTTCGCTTATCTCCAAGCACTTGCAGACCGAAGTCTCGATCGGCCGCATCCGTCTGGGTGCGCTCGGGTCGTTGCGCGTGGATGATTTCTATGTCGAGGATTATCAGCAGGATACGCTTCTCTACGTCGGCAAAATGAAGATTTTCCTTGCCCGTTATGGCGAGGGCCGCGGCCTTACGTTGCGTAACGGCTCGGTAACGAATGCCCATCTTAACATCCGCGAAACCCCCGAGGGCGAGATGAATATCAAGCAGGTTGTGGCTCATCTTACCAACCCCGACCGCGAGCGAAAGAGCAACTTCGCGCTGCGCATTGCCGATGTGCGTCTGGAGAATGTGAATGTGATTATCGAGCAGCACGAGCACCGCGACCCATCGTACGGTATCGATTATGGCGATATGCACATCGAGCATATCTCGGCCTTTGTCGATGACTTTACGCTCGACGGCGGCACTATCGGCGGATATATCCGCAACCTCTCGCTTGTGGAGCATTGCGGCTTTATGTTGCAGAACTTTACGGGCCACTTCTCGGTAGAGAAGGGTGTTATCGACCTGCGTGATTTCGAGGTTATGGCCGAGCACTCCGATGTGCGTCTGCCCTCGCTCACGTTGCGTGGCGATGGATGGGGCGCATATAAGGATTTCATCAATAACGTAAGACTCGAGGGCGAGATCTATAGCAGTACGGTATCTTCGTCGGATGTGGCACACTTTGCCCCCGCGATGCTTCCGTGGGGAGTTATGGTGCGCGAGCTGACGGGTCGAGTCAGTGGTACGGTGGCCGATATGATGGTCGATATTGATAATGTTTCGTTCGGCGCGAGCAGCTCGCTCTACGGCAGTGCGCGATTAAGGGGCCTGCCCGATGTGCGTCGTGCTACGATGAATCTCGACCTGAAGCGCCTGACGACCAACGAGGACGATGCTGCGTGGATGTTGGCGGGCATTACGGGCCGCACGTTGCCCAGCAAGGTGCTCTCGATGGCCGATGCCGCGGGCGAGATTATCTGCGCGGGTGAGTTCGATGGAGGCTTCACGGCATTTGATGCCGAGCTGCACCTCACCACGCAGTCGGGTAACGCAACTCTTATGGCCGAGCGCCGACCTATGGAGCGCGTGGAGGGCGAGGCGGCGCGTTCGACACTTGTCGCTTCGGCCGATCTAAGACGTATGGAGCTTGGACGCATTCTGCGAGTGCCGATGATGGGTGCGCTGACCGCCACGATGAATTTCGACGGCTCGACATCGAAGGATGGTATTCGTGGCCGCCTGAATGGCCGCGCTCAGGAGCTGGCGTTCAACGATGCACACTATAGCAATATCGACATCGAGGGTATGGTCATCAACAAGAGCTTCTCTGGTTCGATCACGGGCCACGACACGCCGTTGCGTTTCGATCTGGATGGTCTGGCCGACCTGAATGGTGCAAACCCCATCTTCGATCTCAAACTCGATGTTGCCGAGGCCGACCTGCACGCAATGAACATCAATCAGCGCGACTCCCTGTCGCTGCTCAGCTTCCGCTCCGAACTCTATGCCGTAGGCCGCACGATGGACGACCTGAATGGCACGCTCTCGATCGACGAGGGCCGCTATCTCTATAATGCCGACACTTTGCTGTCGGGCCCGATACGTCTTGCGGCCCGCAGTGCCGCGCAGCGTTCGCTCACGCTCACGTCAGACTTTGCCGATGCCACCCTCACCGGCCCGACGAGCTATAAGACACTGATGGGTTATTTGCAGGATGCTATGACCAAGTACCTGCCCGGCCTTACCTTCAAGACCGATTATAAGGATTCGAGCGAGGATGCCTACTCGGCGCTCTCGGTCGAGGTCAAGGAGATCGATCCCCTGCTCAATGCCATCTCCGAGGGTTTGCAACTCTCGCGTGGCTCGCAACTCAGCTTTGTGATGAACCCCGCAACGGATCATCTGGCACTGCGTGCCGAGTCCGACTATATCGAGCGTGGCAAATTGCTCATCACAAACCTCAATCTCAACCTCACGAATCAGGGCGATTCGCTGGCGATGTATATCAATTCGGAGGATCTCTACTCGGGTGCGTTGCATCTGCCGCGACTGACGGTTATGGGCGGCGCGAAGCACGACCGCGTCTCGCTCTCGGCAGGATTTAACAACACGGCGGATTCGCTCTCGGGCGTTGTGGCTCTGCGGGCACAGCTTCGCAGGGTTGGCGCGCAGGGTATGCCGCGCGTGGATGTGAATCTGCTCCCGACAACGATCTATACCCCCGAGCGCGATTGGCGCATCACGTCCGACTCCATAAGTCTCGATACTGCGCGCATCAGCATCCGCGACTTCCGCGTCGAGAGCGACCATCAGTCGTTGCGACTCAATGGCGTGGCGTCGCGCAGTAGCGACGATTCGCTCACGATGTATCTTCGTGAGTTCGAGCTCTCGCCCTTTATGATCTTTGCCGAGCGTATGGGCTACAACGTGCGCGGCCGTGCCAACGGTGCAGCCACGATCAAAGCGGCGCTGGATCGTGGCGAGATTACGGCCGATTTGAAGATCGACAGTATGACGGTCAATGCGACGGGCGTGGCCCCGCTGCATATCCTCTCGCGCTGGGATCTGGAGCAGCAGCGCATCCTCGTGGAGATGAATAACGCTCGCACGGACGATAATATCATTCAGGGCTACTATGACCCCACAACGAAACGATACTACGCCGATGGCAACTTCCAGAATCTGCCGCTCTCGATGCTCGATCCTATGCTCACGACCGTCGTCTCGCAGACCTCAGGACGTGCCGATGCACGCCTTAACATCGCGGGCGAGGGACGTATGGCCAAACTCAATGGCGAGGTTAAGGTTGTCGACCTCTCGACGATGGTCGATTTCACGCGGGCGCGCTACCTCGTGCCCTCGGCTACGGTGAAGGTCGAGAACAACCACTTCATAGCCAACAACGTTCGCGTGAACGATACGGAGCAGAATAGCGGTACGTTTACGATGGATCTGAGCCTTGATCACCTCTCCAACATCGCCTACAATATGCGTGTTGTGCCACGCAATATGATTGTGCTGAACACTACGGCGCAGGACAACGACCTCTTCTACGGGAAGGTCTATGGCTCGGGTACGGCTACGATCGAGGGCGATAAGAGCGGCACGACGCTCGACATTACGGGTACGACGCAGGGTAACTCGCAGTTCTTTATGCCCCTTTCGAGCAAGAGCGACATCTCGTCGGCCGATTTTGTGGTCTTCGAGCAGCCGGGTGTCGAGCTTGATACGACCAACTATCTGCTGCGTAAGAAGATGGCCTTCGAGCGCCGTTCGCGCCGTTCGACCACCTCGTCGGGTAGCAATATGTCGATCAACATCGAACTCACGGCAACCCCCACTACCGAGGTGCAGCTTGTGATCGATCCTACGGTGGGCGATATTATCCGCGGTCGCGGTAACGGAACGCTCAATATGCGCATCGAGCCCAGCGCCAACATCTTCGATATGTATGGCGACTACACCATTACGGAGGGTAGCTATCTCTTCACGCTGCAAAATATAATCAACAAGCGATTCGTTATTAATAGTGGATCGACTATCCAATGGACGGGCGACCCGCTCGATGCGCGACTCAACATCGATGCGGTGTATAAACTCCGTGCCTCGCTGCAGCCGCTGCTGGCATCGACTACGCTTGATAACGTTACGCGAGCCGTCCCCGTTGAGTGTATCATCAACCTTACAGAGCGCTTGACCTCGCCGACGGTAACGTTCGACATCAAGGTGCCCAATGCCGATACGGAGATCCAGAATGCCGTCTCGAACCTGCTGAACAACCAGCAGTCGATCGCCACGCAGTTTATGTATCTGCTGGTGAGCGGCTCGTTCTACTCCGATGCCTCTACCTCGTCGAGCATCGGCGCTACGGCTTCGGCCACGACGGGATTCGAGTTGCTGTCGAATCAGCTCAGCAACTGGCTTTCGAGCGACGATTATAACATCATCCTGCGTTACCGCCCCCGCTCGGAGCTTACGAGCGACGAGATCGACTTCGGCTTCTCGAAGAGTCTGGTGGATAACCGCCTGCTGGTGGAGGTTGAGGGTAACTATTTGGTTGATAATCGTATGGCGCAGAGTAGCAATATGTCCAACTTTATGGGCGAGGCCTACATCACTTGGCTCATCGACCGCGCCGGAGCGTTGAAGTTGCGCGGATTTACGCAGACGATCGACCGCTTCGACGAGAACCAAGGTCTGCAGGAGACGGGCGTGGGAATCTACTATAAGGAGGATTTCGACAATTGGGCCGACCTGAGACGTCGCATCCGCGATCGCTTTATGGGCAAGCGCCGCCGAGCCGCCCTCGAGGCCGCCCAGCAAGCCATCGAAGAGGCGCGCGAACGCGAGGCTGCACAAGCCACCGAAGCCGCCCAACAGGGGACTGCACAACCCACCGAAGCCGCCCAACAGGGGACTGCACAACCCACCGAAGCGACCCAGCAGGAGGCTACGCCCGCCGAGCTAATCGACTCGGTCAAGCGCGATAGCACGGTGCAGCTCCCGCCCCAAGAACAGAAATAGACAATAAAAACTTAAATAAACTAAAGAAAAACAATTAATTATGATCGAATTCATTCAGGCTGCTCAGGCGGCAGCCACTGCAGGTGAGGTTGCCTCGGCAACCGCTGAGGTTACCCGTATGGGTCTTTGGGAACTCTTCTTGAAGGGAGGTTGGTTGATGTGGCCTCTGCTGGCTTTGGGAGGCGTAACCGTATTTATCTTTGTTGAGCGTTATATGGCCATCCGCAAGGCCTCAAATCTGGATATGAACTTTATGAATCGTATCCGCGACTATATCTCTGATGGTAAGATCCGCTCTGCAGTCGATCTCTGCCGCAAGACCAACACCCCCATCGCGCGTATGATCGAGAAGGGTATCGAGCGCATCGGTCGCCCGATGAGCGACATCCAGACCGCCATCGAGAACGTGGCTAACCTCGAGGTGTCGAAGCTCGAGAATGGTCTTCCGTTCCTCGCTACGATCGCCGGTGGTGCCCCGATGATCGGTTTCCTCGGTACGGTACTCGGTATGGTGCAGACCTTTATGGATATGGCTGCTGCGGGCGGTACGGTCGATATGTCGTTGCTCTCGGGCGGTATGTACGTTGCGATGGTTACGACTGTGGCGGGTCTTGTCGTAGGTATTCCCGCCTACTTCGGCTACAACTATCTGGTGGCTCGCATCGAGAAGCTGGTGTTCCAGATGGAGGCCAACTCAATCGCATTTATGGATATTTTGAACCAACCCGTAAAATAATCAGTTATGGCAATCAAGAGAGGATCGAAGGTCGATAGCTCGTTTGCATCGTCGTCAATGACCGACTTGATGTTTCTGCTGTTGATCTTTATGATTATAGCGACTACGCTCATTAACCCCAACGCCGTTAAGTTGATGCTGCCCAAGTCGGCCAACCAGCTCAAGGATAAGGCCATTACCACCGTTTCGATTCAGGATGCGGGTGCGGGCCAGTATCGCTACTACGTTGAGTTGGAGAATGTAGGCTCGCGCGAGGGCATCGAGCGTGCTCTGCGTGCGCGTCTGGCCGATCAGGAGGAGCCTACCATCTCGCTCCACGCCGATAAGACGGTCGAGTGGGACGAGATCGTGCAGGTGATGAACATCGCCAAGGATAACGGCTACAAACTTATCGCCGCAACACAGCCCTAAAGGTGCTGTGGAATTGGCCCAAACTCAATCGAGAAACGAGAATGAAAAAGTGTAGAATAACCGTCGTACGCCAAACCGTATATGAGGATCTTATGGCGCAGTACGAAAACCCCATCGAGCACGCCTGCGATATGCGCGTCGGTCAGGTCTTCATCGCCAACGGCTGGCAGCGCCCCGAGGGGTTGTGCCTCAGCGCGTGGGAGTCGATGTCGGCCTTTGTGATGGCGCTTGCGCACGGTGGCGGCGATTTCTACGACGGATGGATGCGAAACCCTCGCTCGGCGATGATCTCGTGCAACGACGGTTTCCGTCCCGTCAGTTTTCTGATCGAAGCACTCGACGAGGAGGCCGATTAGCTGCAGGCGAAGTAGGATTCTGTAATCCAAACTATTGAATTATGAACTATTACGACGAAAAAGACGATCGCCCCAAGCTCTATGGAGGTGTAGCCGCCGCCGTATATGTGGTGTTGGTGGCAGCTGTTATGCTGCTCACCTATATCCCCATTACCATCGCCGAGATTCCCGAGATGATGGTGATCGAGATCGAGGAGATGGAGCCCGAGCCGCCGCGTCCGGTCATCACGACCGAGGCCCCGCGCCACGAGCGCCTCTCCACCACCACGCAGAACTCGCAGCAGGTGAGCGGAACCGACCAGACCACGCAGACGGTCAATCGTCGCGCCATCTTCCATAGCAATAAGGGTGGTGTGGACGAGCCTGAGGATCTGGGTAATCCCTACGCTCGCGAGGGCGACGAAAACCTCGCCCAAGGCGACGGTGGCGGTCTTAACCCCGTTGGTAACGATCAGCTCGACGAGGGCCTTCGCGGTCGCGGATTGGTGGGTAATCTGCCCGTTCCCTCCTATCCGGGCAATGCGAGCGGCAAGATCGTTATCCGCGTTGCGGTCAATCAGCACGGTCAGGTAACCTCGGCAGCCTACGAGCCCCGAGGCTCAACCTCGTCGGATGCGGCCCTTATCGCCGCCGCTATCGAGGCGGCCAAGCGCGCCCGCTTCACCGAGAGCCGCAGCTTCGCGCAGGGCGGCACGATAACCTATAACTTCCGTTTGAACTAACCCTCTATGAGAAGGCTTTTATTAACACTGATTCTATTGTTATGTTTCGGCGGCATCGCCTCGGCACAGTCGCGTGGGCCGCGTATGTTGTTCGACCACTCGTCTTACGACTTTGGCGATGTGCAGCGTCGTGGCGGCGATCTGGTCAAGGAGTTCCGCTTTGTCAATGATGGCGACGAGCCGCTGGTGATTAAGAAGATCACCAAGTCGTGTTCGTGTATGACCGTAACCTACTCGCGTAAGCCCGTTATGCCGGGCGACTCGGCCGTCATCAAGATCAAGTACGAGCCCCACAAGGTCGAGCCCGGAATCTTCTATAAGGCTGTGCAGATCTACTCCAACGAATCCAAGCAGCGCGTTCGCGTGCTGACGATTCAGGGTAACTCGATCGATCACGACAAACAATACCGATAGCCCATATATAATATAAGGTCTATCCCATCCCCAGAAACATAAAAATCCCCGCCTCCAACAGGAAGCGGGGATTTTCTGTTGTAGCGTGTAGATTATTTGGTAGCGCTCTCCAAACGCTTCATCATAGCGAACATAAACAACGCCGAGATCAAGCACAGAGCGATAAATACCGACCATACGATCCACAAGGGAATACCGCCCCACAGCAGACCACCAACAGCCACGAGCATATTACCGATAGCGGTAGCCACAAACCAGCCACCCATCATCATACCCTTGAGCTTCGGGGGAGCAACCTTCGATACGAACGAGATACCCATCGGCGAGAGCAACAGCTCAGCGAAGGTCAATACGAGATAGGTTGAGATCAACCAGTTAGCCGATACGAAAGTACCTGCCTCACCAGCCGCAGCCTGCTCGTCGGGAGTAAGAAGACCCATCGAACCGAATGCCATCACAGCAAAACCAGCCGCCGCGATCAACATACCGTAAGCGATCTTGCGGGGAGCTGAGGGCTCCTTGCCCTTCTTAGCGAGCGAGCCGAAGATAGCCATCGATACGGGAGTCAAAGCAACCACATAGAAGGGGTTGAAGTGCTGGAAGATAGGAGCGCTCACATCTACCGTACCCGTTACGTTGAGGGCCTTGTAAACGAGGAATGCCACAGCTGCCAAAACAACCACCCACGATGCGATCTTACCATTCTTGGTATCGCTCTGGAATGCCGAGAATGCAGCATAAACAGCGATGATCACAACAACCAAGTTCCATACGTTGAATGCCATACTCTGAACGCCCTCCGAGGTCTTTGCGGTGAACTCGTCAGCGAAGTAGGTCAGCGCCAGACCATTCTGGTGGAATGCCATCCAGAAGAAGATCACAACGGCAAATACCAGACACAGAGCAACTACGCGAGCCTTGGTCTCGGCGGGAGAGAGCTCCTCCTCGGTCGATACTGCACCAGCCTTGCGTGCGCCACCCTCGACGTGACGGAAAGTAGGACGGAAGATGTAGTAGATAGCCATCGATACGATCAGCGAAGCGCAAGCCACAGCGAACGAGAAGTGGTAAGCGTCGTTTGAGGTGTAACCCAGAGCAGTCTCAGCCCACTCCTTGATCTCAACGGCTGCGGTGGGTGCAAACAAGGCACCAATGTTGATAGCCATATAGAAGAGCGAGAATGCAGAGTCGCGCTTGTCGGCGTACTTGGGATCGTCGTAGAGATTACCCACCATAACCTGCAAGTTACCCTTGAAAAGACCCGTACCCACGCTGATCAGGAGCAGCGAGCCGAGCATAGCTACCATTGCCAGCGTGTCGCCACCCAGAGGCACCGACAGCAGCAGATAACCTGCGAACATAATCGTGATACCGATGGTTACCATACGGCCGAAACCGAACTTGTCGGCCAGAATACCGCCGATCAGGGGCATAAAGTAAACCAATCCGAGGAAAGTAGAGTAGATTGAGCCTGCCACACCGGCGTCGAGGCCGAAGTTGGCACGAAGGAACAGGGCGAACACGGCTACCATCGTGTAGTAACCAAAGCGCTCACCTGTATTTGCCAACGCGAGGGCAAACAAACCTTTAGGGTGTCCTTTGAACATAAATTGATAGTTTTAAGTTATTAATTGTTGAACGTTATATATGCAAAAACGTTTAATTTGGGCAAATATACGGAAAAAATTGCATATATTTGTATAAGTATCAATCAAATTGTTGCTATGGAAAATGTGAAAACACTTTTACCTATGGTCGAGCGCGACGAGTGGCTGCATCCCGTTGCCGATCGAGTGGCCGATCGTCATAACCGATACCTTAGTCGTATGAAGGCCATCGAGCAGCAGTCGGGCTCGCTTGTGGATTACGCCAACGGCTATCGCTACTACGGCTGGCAGTGGGACGACACGCTTCAGGGGTGGTGGCTGCGCGAGTGGCTGCCCGAGGCCTACGATGTCTTCGTCTTCGGCGACTTCAATTCTTGGCAACGCACGCAGCTGCGTATGGATAAGGGCTCGGATGGTGTCTGGTCGATTTTCCTGCCCGAGGCTATGTATGGCCACCTTTTGACGCACGGCTCGCTATATAAATTGCACGTTCACGGTGCCAACGGCTGGCACGATCGCATCCCCGCCTACGCCACGCGCGTGGTGCAGGACGAGGAGTCGAAAAACTATACCGCCCAATTTTGGAATCCTGCGGAGCCTTACCGCTGGCAGCACGATGACTTCGTGGGCGCTCCCGCGAAGGATCTCTTGATTTACGAGGCCCACGTCGGTATGGCGCAGGAGGAGGCGAAGGTGGGTACTTACGACGAATTCACCGACCTGATCCTGCCCCGCATCAAGAAGGCGGGCTACAACGCCGTGCAGTTGATGGCCATCGCCGAGCACCCCTATTATGGCTCATTCGGCTATCACGTCTCTAATTTCTTTGCCCCCTCGTCGCGTTTCGGTACGCCCGAGCAGCTGAAGCGGCTGATCGATACGGCTCACGGAATGGGCATTGCGGTGATTATGGATCTCGTTCACGCTCACTATGTTAAGAATATCAACGAGGGAATTCTCGACCTCGATGGCTCGGGCCATCACTACTCAAAGAGGGGCGAGGCTGGCTACCAGAAGTATTGGGATTCGATGGTCTTCGACTACGGTAAGGGTGGGGTGGAGCACTTCCTCCTCTCGAACGTAAAGTATTGGCTCGACGAGTTCCACTTCGATGGCTACCGTTTCGATGGCGTCACGTCGATGCTCTACTACCATCGCGGCTACACCGACTTCGATACGCGCGAAAAATTCTTCGACGAGGGTGTCGATCTCGATGCCATAACCTACCTCACGCTCGCCAACCGACTCATTCACGACTTCCGTCCGCAGGCTGTAACTATTGCCGAGGATGTGAGCGGTATGCCCGGAATGTGTTGTGCGATAGATGATGGCGGTATCGGCTTCGACTATCGCTTGGGTATGGCCATCCCCGATTTCTGGATTCGTATGCTGAAGGATACCCCCGACGAGGATTGGAACATCTGGGAGATGTGGAGCATTATGACCAATCGCCTCCCGTCGGTACGCACCGTAGCCTATGCCGAGTCGCACGATCAGGCGTTGGTGGGCGATAAGACGATTGCTTTCCGTCTGCTCGATAAGCTGATGTACGACGGTATGGATCGCGCCTTCGAGAGCATTGAGATGGATCGCGGTATGGCGCTGCATAAGATGATACGCCTCTTCACCATCTCGACGGGCGGCGATGCCTACCTCAATTTTATGGGTAATGAGTTCGGCCACCCCGAGTGGATCGACTTCCCGCGCGAGGGTAATGGCTGGTCGTGCAACTATGCGCGCCGCCAGTGGTCGCTGCGCGATAATGGCTTTTTGCGCTACGAGTTCTTGGCCGACTTCGACGAGGCGATGATTGGGCTTATGAAGGAGCACGCCGTAATGTCGGATGGCTATCCCTACAACCTGCTGATGGACGAGGAGAACAAGACGATGGTCTATTCGCACCGCGATTTGATCTTTGTACTGAATTGGCACCCTACGGCCGCCATCCCCGACTACGAGTTGCCCGTTCGTGAGGCTGGCAAGTACGAGGTTGTACTCTCGTCGGACGAGAAACGCTTCGGCGGTCAGGAGCGCCAGACACTGGGCGAGGAGCACTTCTCGTTCAACGTCGAGGGCGAGGACGGAGAGCTCTATCCCCGCATCAAGATTTACAATACGCCTCGAACGGCCATTGTTTTGCAAAAGATTGATTAATAGCTCTTGCGATACAATTTCTTAAAAGACAATTTTGAATTTTGCATTTTGCATTCTGCATTAAAAAAGGTTGCCCCTCTAAAGGGAGCAACCTTTTTCATTATACCTTTAAGAATATCTTTTTTCTATACATCACCCACAGAATCAGGAATATCGTTCCCACCTGCGAGAGCGTGAGTAGCAGATTGTAGTACGCCCCCATATACTGCTCCAGGCCGTAGAAGATCGAGTCGGCCACGCCTCGGAAATTAACGATCTGCGTGAGCATATATGCCGCTATGGAGTTCATACCATATACCTTAAGCCACGTGAGATATTTGCCATACCCCAGACAATCAACAAAATAGTACGCAATTCCCAGCAGTATGAACGACACGCCCGCCGCATAGAGTGCCATCGACGAGGTCCATATAATCTTGATAATCGGCATCCATACGCTCCACACCATCGCAACGGCAACCATCGCCACACCTGCGCCAAACAGCCACCAGAGTTTCTTTCGATCCTCCATATCGCTCTTTGCGATGTGTCCTGCCAACATTCCGCAGATGCCCGTAACGCCGAACGTGAGGCTGCTCAAAATCCAAGTGTAGTGATAGCTCTCACTCCACACCACAACGCCATTCTCGACAGTTGCATTGTCGCGGAAGCGGCCCAGCACCACGCGATCAACCCACTCGGCCAGATTGCCTTGCGGCGTATAGTCGCCACCGCCAAAGCCATCCACCACTACCAGCTCCATCGCCGCCCAGTAGGCCAAAAGAAGCACAACGGCGGCAACAATCTGTGTCCTAAGGCGCGAGAACAGATATAGTACCGCTGCAACGGCATAGCCTACGGCAATGGCCTGCAACGTATTGGTGTAAAGGTAGATGCGGTCGGGATCGAGTGCCAGCAGATTACCCTGACACATCATTCCGAACACCCACAGCACTGCAACTCGACGCACTACGCGTTTGAGCGCACCCATCCGATCGCCACTCTCGCGGTAACGCTTCAGCGCGAAGGGAATCGTCGCACCCGCCATAAACATAAACAGCGGCATAATCATATCCCACGGACCAAAACCCTCCCACTCAACGTGGTGGAATATCCACATACAGCTGTTGAGCCACTCACAGTCGGCCGCACGCGCTATGGCGTTCATCACAGGCCCCAATGCCACCAGAAAGAAGAGGTCGGCACCACGCAGTACATCGAGCGATTCTAATCGTTTCATACGCTGCTACTTGAAGGGTGAATCGGGCTCCTTCGACATCACATAGTAGAAGAGCTTATCGACGATGCCCGGAGCAAATTTCTTTACAAAATGCGTAGCGCGGCCCTCTGCCTCCATCAGACACAGACGCTTGCGGCGCGCAATGCCGCGAGCCACGATGTGAGCCACCTGCTCGGCAGTCATCATCTTGCCCTCCTCGCGGGGAGTCGATCCCTGCTGCGAGCCATCGGCCGTGAGAGCCGAGAAGCGCACATTCGAGGCTGTAAATCCCGGGCAGGCAACCATAACGTGCAGCCCCTTCTTCAGGTTCTCCACGCGGATGGTTTCCAGAAATCCCGTCATAGCAAACTTCGATGCCGAGTAACCCGTGCGGCCCGGCAGACCGTGAATACCCGCAACGGACGAAATGCCTACCAACGATCCCTTCGACTGCTGAAGGTAGGGTAGTGCGAACTTGGTACAATATACAGTGCCCCAGAAGTTTACATCCATCAGTCGGTGCAGGACGCTCAGATCCAGATCGTCGAACAGCGCGCGCATCGAGATGCCCGCATTGCAGATCAGCACATCAATCCCTCCGAAGGCCTCGACCGCCGTCTTGATGAGTCGCTCGCAATCCTCGACCTTCGTAACATCCGTCACGCACCACGCGGCCTTGCCGCCTTTGGCCTCAATCTCTCGGCACATCTGCTCGAGCTTATCGCCCTGACGCGCACCCAAAACCACCTTGGCACCCATCGCGGCATACTCGCGGGCCATCGCAGCTCCGATACCCGACGAAGCACCCGTGATGACGACCACTTTTCCGTTTAATTTGTTGCTCATATACTTAAGTTTTAATCATTTATCTCAATCTCCATTCCGTCCCACGCCAGCTCCACACCCTCGGGCAGACGCTCGCGCGAGGTGGCGTGCAATCCGATTTCGTGCGACAGATGTGTCAGCAGCGCGCGCCGAGGTTTGATCTCATTGACCAGCGCCACCGCATCATCCACGCAGAAGTGCGAGTCGTGCGGCTTAAAGCGCAGGGCATTGACCACCAGCAGCTCCACGCCGCGCAACTTCTCAATCTCGCCCTCGACGAGGTGCTTGAAGTCGGTCATATAGGCCATCGGCCCGATGCGAAATCCCGTAACCTCAAATCGTTCGGAGTGCTTGCCGCGGATGGGTACGATCTCTACCTCTCCCACTCGAAATGGCTGCGTGTTGTCAATCTCGTGCAGTCGCATCTCCGGCACACCGCGATATTTGTTCGTAACGAAGGCGTAGTCAAAATCCTTCTTGATGGTCGTTATCGTGCGTGCCGTAGCGTAAATATCGACGGGGCGAATGACGGGGTAATCCACAAAGTTGAATGCTCGCACATCGTCCAGCCCGCCCGTATGATCCTTATGCTCGTGCGTGAGCAATATCGCATCGATAGTTCTCACGCCCGTACGCAACATCTGCTGACGGAAGTCGGGTCCCGCATCGATCACAATGCGATTGCCGCCCACCTCGACCATAGCCGACGTGCGCAGACGATTGTCGCGCTGATCTGTCGATCGGCACACCTCGCAACGGCAGCCGATGACAGGCACGCCCTGCGATGTTCCCGTACCTAAAATAGTGAGTTTCATACTATTGTGCTTGATAACCTGTATCCTCCAAAAGATTTGCGCCGTTTGCTGCCGCAACGGCCAGCTCGTCGCAACGGTTGTTCTCGATGTTGGAGGCGTGCCCCTTCACCCATACGAAGCGCACCTGATGGCGACGATAGACGCGCAGGAATCGCATCCACAGATCGGGATTCTTCTTCCCTGCAAAGCCCTTGCGCTCCCATCCGAAAACCCAACGCTGATTGACCGCATCGACCACATACTTCGAGTCGGAGTAGAGCGTTACGATGGTGCCATCGAACTTCAGCGCCTCCAGCGCCACGCACACCCCCAGAAGCTCCATACGGTTGTTCGTCGTCAGGCGATAGCCCGCCGAGAGCTCCTTGCGGTGAGGGCCCGAGATCAGCACCACGCCGTAGCCTCCGCGCCCGGGGTTTCCCTGCGCAGCTCCGTCGGTGTATATAGTTACATCTGGCATAGTCAATCGTTATAAGTTGCTAATCTCACAACATTAGGCATACTTTGCGGCCGATGGCCGCATTTACAAATCTGACCACCCCCGCACCCCCGCACCCCCGCCTCAGGCAGGGGCTTTGGTCGTCGCAAGCGACTCCATTGTCGGAGGACCAAAGCTTGTGAGATATAAATAAAAACATCGCACCCGCCACCTTTCGCTGGTTCACGGGTACGATGATATTAAAGAAAAACTATTTCAGCGCAGCCATACGCTCCTTGATGGCCGCAATCTTTGCCTCGGCATCGGCCTTCTTGGCGCGCTCGTTGGCAACAACCTTCTCGGGAGCGGATTGAACGAAACGCTCGTTCGAGAGCTTCTTCATTACGCTACCCAAGAATCCCTCGAGGTAGGTGAGCTCCTCGGTGAGCTTCTTCATCTCGGCCTCGACGTCGATCTGGTCGCCCATCGGGATGAAGTACTGCGTGGTCTTGACGATGAATGCGTCGGCCGTCGGATCCTTCTCCTCGATTGAGGTGATAGTCTCCAGATTACACATCTTCGCAATGACGGGAGCATACTCCTTGGGGTAGTTCTCATCCTCGATGACGTTGAGCTGCAGCGTGTTTTTCTGCGCGATGTTCTTCTGCTTGCGCACGTTACGAACACCCGAGATAACCTCCATAGCGAGCGTAAAACGAGCCAGCAGAGCCTCATCAACCTGTTCAGCCACAGGCATCGGAGCGTACATAATCGACTCGCCCTCGGCGCGAGGTGCCAGATCCTGCCAAATCTCCTCTGTTACGAATGGCATAAAGGGATGAATCAGGCGCATCAGCAGATCGAAGTAGTGGCGCGTAGCCTCCATCGTAGTCTTGTCGGTAGGCTGCTGGTAGGCAGGCTTCACCATCTCCAGATACCAGCCGCTGAAGTCGTCCCAGAAGAGTTTGTAGATACGCATAAACGCCTCTGAGATGCGGTACGAAGCGAACAGATCGTTAATCTCCGCTACGGCCTTCGAGAGCGTGTGGCCGAACCACTCAACCGAGAGGCGGTTGTTCTCCGACTGCTCGGCCTTCTCGTCCACCTGCCACATCGAGATCAGACGGTAGGCATTCCAAATCTTGTTGCCGAAGTTACGGCCCTGCTCGCAGAGTGCCTCGTCGAACATCACGTCATTTCCTGCCGACGACGAGAGCATCATCGCCACGCGCATACCGTCAGCACCATACTGTGCAATCAGATCGAGCGGATCGGGTGAGTTACCCAACTGCTTCGACATCTTGCGGCCCAGCTTGTCGCGCACGATACCGGTGAAATATACATTTCCGAAGGGCTTGTCGCCGCGATACTCATATCCGGCCATAATCATACGAGCCACCCAGAAGAAGATAATATCGGGACCGGTGATAAGATCCGACGTGGGGTAGTAGTATTTGATCTCCTCGTTGTCGGGGTTGCGAATGCCGTCGAAAACAGAGATGGGCCACAACCACGATGAGAACCAAGTATCCAGCACATCCTCATCCTGACGCAGATCGCTCAGTTCGAGCGTCTCATCCTGCGCCTTCTCGCGGGCCTTTACGAGTGCCTCCTCAGCCGTGGGTGCTATGACATAACCACCCTTGGGCAGGTAGTAAGCGGGAATACGCTGTCCCCACCACAGCTGACGCGAGATACACCAATCCTTGATGTTCTCCATCCAGTGGCGGTAGGTGTTCTTGTATTTTGCGGGGATGAACTTGATCGAATCCTCCAGCACGGCCTTCGTTGCGGGCTCGGCAATCTCCTTCATCGAGAGGAACCACTGCATCGACAATTTAGGCTCGATGGCCACGCCCGTACGCTCCGAATAACCCACGTTGTTGGTGTAAGCCTCGACCTTCTCCATCAGGCCAGCCGCCTGCAAATCGCCCTCGATAACCTTGCGGCACTCAAAGCGATCCATACCGACGTACATACCCACCTTGTCGTTGATCGTACCGTCGTCGTTGAAGATGTCGATGGTCTCGAGCGCATACTTCTCGCCCAGCATATAGTCATTCACGTCGTGTGCGGGAGTAACCTTCAGCGCACCCGTACCGAACTCAATATCGACATACTCGTCGCGGATGATGGGCACCGAACGGCCTACCAGCGGCACGATAACTCGCGCACCCTCGGGAATATCCTTGTAGCGCTCGTCATTGGGGTTAAGGCATACGGCCGTATCGCCCAGAATCGTCTCGGGACGTGTCGTTGCCACAACCAAGTAGCGATCCGTACCCTCGACCATATAACGCAGGTAGTAGAGCTTACCCTGCGACTCCTTGTAGATCACCTCCTCGTCCGAGAGCGCGGTCTTTGCCGAGGGATCCCAGTTTACCATTCTTACGCCGCGATAGATCTTGCCCTTGTCGTAGAGGTCGCAGAAAACCTTGATGACGCTCTCCGTGCGAGCCTCGTCCATCGTAAAACAGGTGCGATCCCAGTCGCACGAAGCACCCAGCTTGCGCAACTGCTTGAGGATGATGCCACCGTGCTTCTCCTTCCACTCCCAAGCGTGGGCGAGGAACTCCTCGCGCGTGAGGTCAGCCTTGTTGATACCCTCGGCTGCCAGCTTCGCCACAACCTTTGCCTCGGTAGCAATCGAGGCGTGGTCGGTACCCGGCACCCAGCAGGCATTCTTGCCGGCCTGACGTGCGCGACGCATCAGCACGTCCTGCAACGTATTGTTGAGCATATGGCCCATATGCAGCATACCCGTCACGTTGGGGGGCGGAATAACTATTGTGTAGGGCTCGCGAGCATCGGGCTCCGAGTGAAAGAGTTTGTTGTCGATCCAATACTCATACCACTTCGACTCGATGTCTTGTGGTGTGTACTTGTCAGCTACCATAATATTTCGATTTTGTTTGTTAATTTTCGCTTTTGCGCGCCAGCGTGCGCGTACAACCGACAAATATACGAATAAAAAAACGAAAAGGAACAAAAAAAGCCATCGGTTTGCACCGATGGCCATAAATTTTGTATCAATCTTCCTCTTACAGGAATATAAGCTGCGTAACGATATAGATCGGCAGCAGTATCACTATCGAAAACTTCGCCATATAGCCGAAGAAACTTGGCATATTCACACCCGCCTGCTCGGCTATCGCCTTGACCATAAAGTTGGGGCCGTTGCCGATGTAGGTCATCGCACCGAAAAATACCGATCCGAGCGCAATGGCGCGCAGCAACATCACGTCGATTCCCGCCTCCAATGTAGCACCAGCCGCTACGGGCAGGCCCTGAGCTACGGTGTGGAATGCCACAGCCGTAGGTGAGTTGTCGAGGAAGGCCGAGAGGATTCCCGACGAGTAGAAGAACTGCCACGGCTTGGTGAGGCCCAACTCGGCGGCGTGGGCGTTGAGGTAGATCAGCGCGGGTGTCATCGTGGCGAAGATGCCGATAAAGACGTATGCCACCTCGAGTATCGGCTCCCACGAGAACTTATTATCCTTGCGTATGCGCTTGGCCGTAGTCAGCCACGAGAGCGCACAAATCACCACCAGCACGATCTCGCGCAGAAAACGCACATACAGCGGCGCGTGGTGGTCGGCCATATCGGGGATATAGGTGGGGTTGAGGAACGACACCGCGAGGATGATTCCTACGAGATATATGATATTAATCTTTCCTGTGATGGTGATCGGCGACTTCTCGTGTACGTCGGCCATAATGCTTACCGTCTCCTCCTTGCGATAGTAGATGTAATAGTCAATTACAAAATAGAGCGCAATCAGCACCACACCCACAAACAACCACTCGGGCATCAGCCCCATAAACCAGGTGAACTCCGCTCCGCGCAGATAGAGCAAAAAGAGCGGTGGATCGCCCAGCGGCGTTAGGATTCCGCCACAGTTTGCCACCAGTGCTATGAAGAAGAGTATGGTGTGCGTTTTGTATCGGCGTTGCTGATTTACCTCCAGCAGAAGACGTATCATAAGCATTGCGGCGCCCGTTGTACCGATGAATGAGGCCAGCAGGTAGCCGATTGTCATAATGATCGTGTTGTTGATCGGACGAGCCTGAATATCGCCCTTGATGTGTATTCCGCCCGTTACAACGAAGAGCGCTCCGAGCAGAATGATGAAGGGCACATAGTCGTACAACATCTGGTGTTCGAGGTTGCTGCCCATATCGTTAGCTACCAAGTAGATACTTGCCGGCAGAGCCAAGCCCAACGCCACATATAGCTTGTGCAGATTATTCTCCCACCAGTGCTCGGCCACCAGCGGCAGAACGGCAATGCTTCCCAACATCAGAGCGAATGGAATCAGAGCCCAAAGTTCAATTTCGTGCATAAATGTATCAATCGTTTTTATTTCCCGTCGCAAAAGTACTAAAAAAAATGAATTTTGCGTTATTGAAATAACAGAAAAAATAACACATACGTTCCAAATAACAGAAAAAATAACACATACGTTCCAAAAATCATTCCGAGCCCTTGCCTTCTCCAAAGAATAATCCTTGCAGAAGCCCATTTGCGGCGAAAAAAAGTCTATCGAAAAAATATATAATTTGATCCCCGAAATGCCCGCTTTTTGATTGTTACGATTGGGGCTAAAATGCTTCGGAAATACTCACGCGCGTGATTAATTATCAACAATCTGTTAAAAGTGGTGTGATGTATGGCTAAAAATTATTACATTTGCAATCGTGAAATAGTGTAAATATGAGTAAGAAGAAAAATATTGATTTGACAGATTTGGAAGCACTGCCCGATTTGCTCGATGGCAGACATCAGGTGGTGCCCATCATAACCAGCGGCGACGACATCGTCGAGCAGGTATCGCTGCCCGAGTCGTTGCCCATCCTTTCGTTGCGTTCGTCGGTTCTCTTCCCCGGAGCTATCACCCCCATCACGGTGGGCCGCGAGAAGAGCATCAAACTCGTACGCGACGTGAATGCCGAGCACGGCCTTTTGGGTGCTGTGCTTCAGCGCGAAACAGAAGTTGAGGTTCCTGCTCCCGACGATATGCACAAGGTCGGTACGGCAGCCCGCATCATAAAGATTCTGGAGATGCCCAACGGCAACCTGACCGTCATCCTGAATGGTCTGGAGAAGATCGAAGTGGGCGAGTACCTTCAGTCGGAGCCCTACCTTAAGGCCACCGTCCGCACCATCCGCGACTCGCAGCCCGACGATGGCAATGTCGAGTTTCAGGCTCTGGTCGATTCGGTGCGCGAGGTTGCGCTCAACATCATCAACATCTCACCCACGATGCCCAAGGAGGCGGTCTTCGCATTGAAGAACATCGACTCTCCGCGCGGCCTTATCAACTTCGTCTGCTCGAATATGGACTTTACGGACGACGATCGTCAGGCGTTGCTCGAGGCCCCCGGCCTTTTGGCGCGTGCCCGTAAGTTGTTGGAGATTCTGGTGCGCGAGCAGCAGATGGCCGAGCTCAAGAACGAGATTCAGGAGAAGGTCAAGCGCGAGATCGACAAGCAGCAACGCGACTACTATCTGCAGCAGCAGCTTCGCACCATTCAGGACGAGCTGGGCGATACGGCCGATGCCGAGATCGAGCAGATGCGCGAGGCGGCCAAGAAGAAGAATTGGCCCAAGGAGATAGGCGAGATATTTGAGAAGGAGCTGGCTAAGGTCGAGCGCCTGAATCCCGCCGTTGCGGAGTATTCGGTGCAGATGACCTACCTGCAACTTATGTTGGAGCTTCCGTGGAACGACCTTACAACCGACAACCTCGATCTGGAGTGCGCCCGCCGCCAGCTCGACGACGACCACTTCGGTCTGGAGGAGGTCAAGGATCGTATTCTGGAGCATCTGGCCGTCATCAAGCTCAAGGGCGATCTGAAGTCGCCTATCCTCTGCCTCTATGGCCCTCCGGGTGTGGGTAAGACCTCGCTCGGCCGCTCTGTGGCTACGGCTTTGGGACGTAAGTTCGGCCGTATCTCGCTCGGCGGTCTGCACGATGAGTCGGAGATTCGCGGCCATCGCCGCACCTACATCGGTGCTATGCCGGGCCGTATCATCCAGACTATCAAGCGTTGCGGCTCGTCAAACCCCGTCATCATTCTCGACGAGGTCGATAAGATCACGGTGAGCAACCACGGCGACCCCTCGTCGGCTCTGCTGGAGGTGCTTGATCCCGAGCAGAACACTACCTTCCACGATAACTACCTCGATGCCGAGTACGACCTCTCGAAGGTGCTCTTCATCGCCACGGCCAACGACATCGGTGCAATCAATCCCGCCCTGCGTGATCGTATGGAGATGATCAACATCCCGGGCTACATCCTCGAGGATAAGATTCAGATCGCCGAGCGCCATTTGGTGCGCAAGCAGTGCGAGGCTCACGGCCTGAAGGAGGAGCAGATGCAACTTTCGCCCGCTATGCTCGAGAAGATTATTTCGGAATATACCCGCGAGTCGGGCGTACGCTCACTCGACAAACATATCGCCAAGGTGGCGCGTGCGCGTGCCAAGCAGGTTGCCTTTGAGGAGGAGTTCTCTCAGGAAATTTCGGCCGCAGATTTGGAGAAGATTCTCGGCAAGCCCAAGTTCCGCCGCGACGAGTACGAGATAGCAGGTATGGTAGGTGTCGTAACGGGTCTGGCGTGGACGGCCGTTGGCGGCGACATCCTCTACATCGAGTCGGTCCTCACCCCCGGCAAGGGCGCGCTGGCGCTGACGGGTAATCTGGGCGATGTGATGAAGGAGTCGGCCACGATCGGTTATGAGTGGGTGCAGGCCCACTGCGAGGAGTTGGGTATCGATGCCGAGCTCTTCGAGAAGAAGAATCTCAACATCCACGTTCCCGAGGGCGCCATTCCGAAGGATGGCCCATCGGCAGGTATCACTATGGTAACGTCGATCGTCTCGACCTATACGGGCCGCCAGATTAAGGAGCGCATCGCAATGACGGGCGAGATGACCTTGCGCGGTCGCGTGATGCCCGTGGGCGGTATCAAGGAGAAGATTTTGGCCGCCAAGCGTGCCGGTATCGAGGAGATTATCCTTTGCGAGGAGAATCGCAAGGATGTCGAGGAGATCAAGGCCGAGTACGTCGATGGCCTTTCGTTCCATTACGTCAGCCGTATCGAGCAGGTGCTGGAGCTGGCATTGAAAGAGTAACGATATGAAACCTTTGAAATTTATAGCCATCATCCCCGCGCGTTACGCCTCGACGCGTTTTCCGGCCAAGCCGTTGGCTCTGCTGGGTGGCAAGCCCGTCATCGAGCGCGTCTATGAGCAGGTCAAGGGCGTTGTCGAGCGTGTCGTGGTGGCAACGGACGATGAGCGTATCGAACAGGCTGTCAAGGCCTTCGGTGGCGAGTGCGTGATGACCTCTACGGAGCATCGTAGCGGCACCGACCGTTGCTGGGAGGCCTACTGCAAGCAGGGCGAGCAGTACGATGTTGTAATCAACGTGCAGGGCGATGAGCCCTTCATCGCTCACTCGCAGCTGCGTGCCATTATGGCTTGCTTCGATAGCGAGCAGACCGACATAGCCACTTTGGTAAAACCCTTCACCGAGGCCGATGGCCTTGCGGCGCTGGAGAATCCCAATTCGCCGAAAGTTGTTCTCGATGCCGCCTCGCGTGCGATCTACTTCTCGCGTTCGGTCATTCCCTACCTTCGTGGTGTGGAGCGCGAGCAGTGGCTGCGTGAGCACACCTTCTATAAACATATAGGTATGTACGCCTTCCGCACCAATGTACTGCGTGAGGTTACGTCGCTTCCCGCAGGAGAGTTGGAGAAGGCCGAGTCGCTCGAGCAGCTGCGCTGGTTGGAGAATGGATATAAAATTGGCGTAGGCATCTCCGATGTGGAGACCGTCGGTATCGACACTTCCGAGGATCTGGAGCGTGCCGAGGAGTTTTTGAAAATGCAGAATTTATAATTCAATAGAGATATGACAAAATTTGTTGCTGGCCCTTGTGTCATCGAGTCGGCCGAGTTGCTCGACACGGTTGCTGCGCGTCTGGTCGAGATAAATAAAAAGTTGGGCACCGAGATTATCTTCAAAGCCTCGTTCGATAAGGCTAACCGCACCTCACTGCGTTCGTATCGTGGCGTGGGATTGGATCGCGGTCTTCAGATGCTCTCCGACGTAAAGTCGAAGTGGGGCCTTAAGCTCTGCACCGACATCCACGAGGCGTGGCAGGCAGCCCCTGCGGGCGAGGTTATCGACGTAATCCAGATTCCCGCCTTCCTCTGCCGCCAGACCGATCTTCTGGTCGCTGCCGCCAAGACGGGCCGCACGGTCAATATCAAGAAGGCGCAGTTCCTCTCGGGCGAGGATATGCTCTACCCCTACGAGAAGGCTACGCAGTCGGGTGCTGCGGAGGTGTGGCTCACCGAGCGCGGTAATATGTTCGGCTACAACAACTTAATTGTCGATTTCCGCAACATTCCCGATATGCTGAAGATCGCGCCGACGGTCGTGATGGACTGTACGCACAGCGTTCAGCGCCCCGGAGCGGCAGGTGGCAAAACGGGCGGCAACCGCGAGTTCGTTCCTGCTATGGCGCAGGCTGCCAAGGCTTTCGGTGCTAACGGCTTCTTCTTCGAGGTGCATCCCGCGCCCGATGCAGCTTTGAGCGATGGCCCAAATATGCTGCAACTTGATGAGTTAGAGAGAGTTGTTGCTTCACTTTTGTAAAAATTGTTTGATATGAGTATTTTGACCTCACAAGAGATATTGGATTTGGCGGCGCGCACACTGCGCTTGGAGGCCGAGGCGTTGAGCGCTATGGCCACCACGCTGGGCGACGAGTTCATCGGTGCTATCGACCGTATTCTGGCCTGCCGAGGCAAGGTCATCATCACAGGAATGGGTAAGTCGGGCTTGGTTGGCCGTAAGATTGCCGCTACGTTGGCAAGCACGGGCACCCCGAGTTTCTTTCTCCACCCGGGCGAGGCTTTTCACGGCGATTTGGGTATGATCTCAACCGAGGATGTTATTTTGGCACTCTCTCACTCGGGCGAGACCGACGAGGTGCTGAAGATCGTCCCCTTCATCCACACGAACGGCAATGTGCTGATCTCGATCACGGGCAATCCCAACTCTACACTTGCCAAAAACTCTGATATTCATCTCGATACGGGCGTTAAGGAGGAGGCCTGCATCCTGCAGCTTGCCCCCACAACCTCTACAACGGCACAGCTCGCTATGGGCGATGCGCTGGCCGTTGCGCTGATGAAGGCGCGCGAGTTCACCTCGATGGACTTCGCCCGTCTGCACCCGGGTGGAAGTCTGGGCCGTCGCTTGCTGATGACCGTCGGCAACGTAATGCGCCAGAGTGATCTTCCCGTCGTTGTTGCCGATTGCTCGGCTACGGAGATGATCCACCGTATGAGTAGCGGCGGTCTGGGCCTGATTGTGATTTGCGATGGCGAGCGAATCGAGGGTATCGTTACGGATGGCGACCTGCGCCGTGCTATGGAGAGCCGTCAGGCGGAGTTCTTCAACATCAAGGCTATTGACATCGCCAGCCGTAATCCCAAGTGTATCAACGTGAATGCCAAGCTTATCGATGCCGAGAAGATGATGACGCAGCACAAGGTCAATTCGCTTCTTGCCACCGACGACGAGGGCCGCTTGCGTGGTGTAATTCAGATTTACGACATAAAGTTATAACATATTCCCGCACCAAAAATTATGAAGGATACCATTATTTCGGCTGCCACCAAACGTCGTGAGCTCTACATCCTGCTCGCGTGCTTCGTTGTGGCCAACATAGTAAATTGGGCTGCCATCATCAAGTTCTCAACGCCGTGGTACGAGATCTTCACGCAGATCGGTTACGTCATCGTTACCACCTGCCTGCTGTATGGTCTTTTGCTTATCGTGCGTATTGCGTGGTGGGTGTTTACTAACTTGCTGAAAAAGAAATAAATCGAGGCGGTATGGAGTTCCGTTTTAGCGACAAGAATCCTCTGCATCCCATCTCGCTCTTCTCGTTCGATGCTATGCACACCCGCATCGAGGTGTTGCTTACGGGCCTTGATGAGAGTGCGGGCCGAAGCCTTGCCGAGCGTGTGGAGCAGGAGTGTCGGCAGATGGAACACCGCTTTAACTGCCACGATCCGAAGAGCCCCCTTGCCGTAGTGAATTCGATTGCTGCGGAGCGAAAAGTTGAGGTTGATGATGAGTTGTTTATGGCTCTCGAGCTGTGCGAGGTGTTCCGTCGCGGTACGGCGGGATATTTCGATATAGCCACCGACTCGGCCCGAGCGGGCGAGCGTAGCTATCAACTCGATGCCAAGGCACACACCGTTAGCCTCTCACGCGAGGGCATACGGCTCGATATGGGCGGCTTTGCAAAGGGCTTTGCTCTGGAGCGTATCCGCAAAATGCTTGCCGAAGAGGGCATTGAGACGGCACTTATGAACTTCGGTAATAGCTCCGTCGCAGCACTTGGCCACCACCCCTATGGCGAGTGGTGGGCCGTCGGTGTCGAGCATACGAAGGTGCGTGGCTCGATGGCTTATGAGGTGCATCTCGACGGTGGGGCGATGTCGGTTTCGGGCCGCTCGACGGATGGGCGTTACCATATCGTCAATCCCACAACGGGAGGCACGGTCGCAGCCGAGGAGCTGATTTTGGTCGAGGGCCGCTCGGCATTGGTTGTAGAGGTGCTTTCGACGGCGTTGTATGCCGCGCCGCGTGCGCAACGTGGGGCTATCATCGGCCAATACGATGGTTATCGTGCAACGGAGATCTACTGCCGTGCTGGCGGTGGCGTAGAGTTGCGAGAGATAGGAAAATAGATAAAAAACAAGATACAATGAACAGAAAAGAGTTCTTGTCCGATTGCGGACGTATGGGTTTTGCAGGTGTAGCGTTGTCGCTTTTCCCTTGGCTGGAGTCTTGTAGCGAGAAGGCCAAGCAGGAGGTGCAGGGCGAGAAGGCGCGTATAGGTATCATTGGCACAGGCTCACGCGGCTTGTTCCACATCCAGCACCTTATTCAAATGCCTAATGTCGAGGTCGTTGCTCTGTGCGACAACTACCGTCCTCACCTCGAGGATGCACTCCAGTATTACCCCGCAGCCAAATCCTATGACGACTATCGCCGTCTGCTGGAGGATACCAACGTTCAAGGCGTTATCATCGCCACTCCGCTCTATCTCCACGCACGGATGACAATGGATGCCCTGCGAGCCGGTAAGCGCGTCTTCTGCGAGAAGTCGATGGCCTTCACGCTCGACGAGGCGCTCGAGGTGTATAACCTTCGCAAGGAGCTGGGCGGTGTGCTCTTCATCGGTCAGCAGCGCCTGTTCGATCCCAAGTATATCAAGGCTATGCAGATGATTCACGAGGGCGTGATTGGCGAGGTTGTGGGCGTGAGAAACTATTGGTATCGCAACAACAATTGGCGTCGTGAGGTTCCCTCGCCCGAGCTCGAGCGCCACATCAATTGGCGACTTTATAGCGACTACTCGCGCGGCCTTATGACCGAGCTGGCGTGCCATCAGCTTCAGAATGGTTCGTGGGCTATGGGTATGCTGCCCGAGCAGGTTATGGGATCGGGCCATCTGGTACATTGGACCAAGGACGATGAGCGCGATGTTTACGACTGCGTGAGCGCCATCTTCACCTATCCCAACGGCGTGAATATGACCTTCGAGTCGATTATCTCGAATAAACACTTCGGTATGGGCGAGCAGATTCTCGGCACGAAGGGCACGATCGATCTGGTTACGGGTATGCACTACACCGACGAGCCCGCCCCGAAGGGTAGCGGTATGCACCAGCTTGTCGAGCAGATCGAGAGCGGTGTTATGAGCAACTCGGTCTTTGCCGGCACGTCGTGGGCAGCCGAGACAGCGTTGTTGGCTCCGGGTATGCCCATTATGCCCAATATCAAGGTCGTTACGGGCGAGAGTTCGGTTGGTGCCGAGGCCGATGGCTCGAAGGAGCTGGTCGAGGCCTTCATCCACGCCGTCATCACGGGCAAGCAGCCCGACAAGGTTCTCGAAGAGTCTTACTACGCGACGCAGTTTGCTCTGCTGGCCGATAAGGCTATGCACGAGAATCAGATTCTGCGCCTTGACGACAAGTACCGCGTTCCCTACACTCCCCTTAGAAACCGATAGCGATGTATAGCAATCTGCGCGAATATATCGACCGTCTGGAGCGCGAGGGCGAACTCATTCGCATCGCTGCGCCTGTCAGCACCCGTTTCGAGATTGCCGAGCTGACCGACCGCGTGGTCAAGAGCGAGGGCGGCGGCAAGGCACTCTTCTTTGAGAATACGGGAACAGAGTTCCCCGTCGTAACAAATATGATGGGCTCTTCGCGCCGCATAGCTATGGCTCTGGGCGTGGAGCGACTGGACGATATATCGGCGCGTATAGACTCTCTTTTGAAGGAGGCACTCTCGCCTAAAGGCTCGCTGTGGGAGAAGATGCGTGCGCTGCCTCTGTTGGCCGATGTTGCCAAGTGGTTTCCGCAGAGCGTTGCGGGTCGCGGAGCTTGCCAGCAGGTGGTGTGGCAAGGCGATGAGGTCGATCTGGAGCGTCTGCCGATGTTGCACTCGTGGGAGGCCGATGGCGGAGCGTTCGTAACGCTGCCGATGGTCAATACCCTCGATCCCGAGACGGGTATGCGCAACGTCGGTATGTATCGTATGCAACGCCTCGACAAACGCTCGACGGGTATGCACTGGCACATCCATAAGACGGGTGCCCGCCACTACGACGCCTATAAGCGATTGGGCGAGCGTATGCCCGTTGTTGTAACGCTCGGAGGCGATCCCGCCTACACCTATGCCGCCACAGCCCCTATGCCCGATAATATGGACGAGTATCTGCTGGCCGGTTTCCTGCGCCAGAAGCCCGTTCGTCTGGTCAAGGCGCTGACGTGCGACATCCGCATCCCCGAGGATTGCGACTTCGTTATCGAGGGCTACGTCGATCCCTCGGAGGAGAAGATCATCGAGGGCGACTTTGGCGATCATACGGGATTTTATTCTCTGAAGGATCTCTATCCCCGCTTCCACGTTACCTGCATCACCCATCGCCGCGATGCTATTTATCCCGCTACGGTCGTGGGCGTTCCTCCGCAGGAGGATGCCTATATCGCCGAGGCTACCGAGCGCATCTTCCTTGCGCCGATTCGCCTTGCCGTTCAGCCCGAAGTTCGTGATTTGTGGATGCCCGTTGAGGGTACGGCCCATAATTTGGCCATCGTCTCGATCGATAAACGCTATGAAGGTCAGGCCCATAAGGTCGCCCAGTCGCTGTGGGGCGCGGGCCAGATGATGTTCAATAAATATATGCTCATCGCCTCCGCTGAGGATAATATCCGCTCCTTCTCCGCGCTTGGCCGACTATTGCGCCGCGTGGATCTTGAGCGTGATGTGATTCGTACCGAAGGAATCCTCGATGTGCTTGACCACGCAACCGCTACCTGCGGCTTTGGCGGCAAGTTGGCGATAGATTTGACGGGCATTAACCCCAATTCCCCCGTAGAGCCGATCTCGGCTCCCCGCACAGCTACGCCTTGTGGCGGCATATCACTCTTCGACACGCGATTTACAGAGGAGTACAGCCTGCTGCTACTCTTTGCCGACGAGTGCCGTCCTGCGAAGGTTGATGTCGAGGAGTATCTACGAAAGAATAACATCCATAATATCAAATATATCGCTCTGTTCGACTATCAAGCGGCCGGCCCGATGACTCCGAGCGATCTACTGTGGCTCGCTATGGCCAATAGCGATCCTCGCCGCGATGTGAAGCTGCTTTCGGGTGGCGAACTTCTGCTCGATGCGCGTAGCAAACACCCGGGCGAGGGGCAGAATCCGAAGCGTTTCCCGAATGTGGTTATGTCCTCGACCGACACGATCCGCCTTGTCGATGAGCGCTGGGCCGAGTATGGCTTGGGCGAGAAGATTGAGTCGCCCTCGCGCCGTTATCGTAAGTTGTGGCTCTCGCCTCGGGCCGAGTGGTAGGGTAGTCGAATCAAAGCTCTCACAATGAAACTCTTCACGGATCAGGAGCGGCGCGGATTGGTCGTGCTACTGCCACTTCTCTTCGTTGTGGTTATGCTTGCGGTACTTATCGAGCGCCGTGAGCCCTCCGTTCTGCTCGGCACGGCCGAGGTTGAGCCCGCGAAGGAGATTCCCCTGCAACCATTCGATCCCAACGCCGATGAGTACGAGCAGATGCGCTCGTCGGGTGTTCCGAGCCATATCGCTGCTTCGATTGTGCGCTGGCGCAGCTACGGCAAGGTCTATCGCATCCGCGAGGATCTGACGCAGGTGAGTGGTATGACCGATTCGATCTACGCGCTGCTCAAACCCTATATCATTATCGCCGACTCGCTCTCTCCTCGCAGGAGTACATCCGCCCCTCGCCCCGCCAAACCCGATAATCCCTCCCCAAAAAGTGTCCGCCAACGCGAAGCCACTCCCAACGAGCCTTTTCTTATCGACACCGCCTCGGCCGCCTATCTTACCCGCTGGGGCTTCTCTCTGCGTCAGGCCGAGGTTGTCATCCGCTACCGCGATGCGAGCGACGGTATCCGCTCGGAGGAGCAACTCCGCCGTTGCTATGTGGTAAGCGACGAGATGGCCGAGCGACTGCTACCTTATATTATATTCAGCCCTGCGCCCGTGCCAGACGCTCCTGCCGCCCAGCCACAGCCATCCCCATCCGATAGCCCGCTTGAGATCAATTCAGCCGACTCTGCGGCGCTTGTTGCCATCAACGGCATCGGTGCAAAAAGTGCCTCGGAGATCATTCGTTATCGCACTTTGCTCGGTGGTTATCACTCCGTAGAGCAGATTTCGGAGTTAAAAGTGATTACGGAGGAGAATTTTGCAAAAATTTTACAACAAATTTGCTGCGATAGTTGCAAAATATCAAAAATTGATATTAACTTTGCGGGTCCGAAAGAGTTAGAGCGTCATCCCTATGTGTCGGCGCGCGCTCTGAGGCGTATAGTTAAACAACGACAATTGAAAGGAGGTTGGACAAGAATCGAGGAGATGATCGATGATGACATATTATCCGAGGATGAGGCCGAGCGTTTGGCCCCGTATCTTCGATTCAGGCTTTCAGCCACCGAGTAGTCGTTAATTTTAATAGGCGACCGTGCGACCGAAGTCGTGCCCGCCACAGCAACGCGCGGCCCGCGCAAAGGGCAAAAAGAGAAAATTTTAACAACAAAAAATAAAAAAGATTTAAGATTATGATTATTATGCCGGTAAAGGAGGGCGAGAACATCGAGAAGGCCCTCAAGAAGTTTAAGCGTAAGTATGAGCGTACAGGTGTTTTGAAGGAGTTGCGTCGTCGTCAGTACTTCACCAAGCCCTCAATCGCAAAGCGCGAGCAGATGCAGCACGCCATCTACGTTGAGCACACCTACCGTCAGGAGGAGTAATCCCTTCCGCACGATAATACAAGCCCCGATTTCGGGGCTTTTTTGTTTTTCGTAGCCTCCTGTTGCGTAGATGATCTTTTGAATCTGTCGTTTTGGATTGATTGTTGCTTCTTTGTATTGAAACAAAAATTTGAACGATATGAAAAAGATCTATTACTCTCTGTTGTTTTTCTTTGCGGCCACGCTCTTCTCGCCCGTTGAGGCTATCGAACAATGGCGTCAGGATCAGCGCGATACAACGCTCCTTTCGGAGTGGGTTGATGGTGATTATAAGGTGTGCCGCTACCTTGTCCGCGATGCTACGGCCGAGCCCCAATTCATCTTCGATTACTCCGTCTCGGCCTCTACGCTCTCGACCCTTAACGCCGCCGATGATGCCGAACTGAAGAGCGTCGATGCCATCCTTCAACGCCTTCGCAGCGACACGTTGGCGCACGTTCGCCATATCGTCATCACGGGCTACGCCTCTCCCGATGGCAACGCCGCCTCAAACGAGCTTCTTGCACTGGAGCGCGCGCAGAAATTCCGTTCGTTGCTCGACTCGCGCTATGGCCTTTCGCCGATGTACACCGTTCGAGTTGAGGCTGATGTTGAGAGCTGGCAAGCCTGCGATTCGGCCATTCGCTCCTCGTCGCTTGGCGATAAGCAGCAGGTACTCGATATCCTCGACTCCTCTGCCTCTGAATCTGCCAAAGAGCAGCAGCTCAAGCGTTTGCCATCGGCGTGGAATGTGCTGCGTAGTCAGATTCTCCCCTCAATGCGTCGTGTCGATATGAAGATTTTCTACGATGTTGATGCTGTTGTCGAGGTGCGTACCCTCATCGAAAAGCCTCGTCCCAAGCCGACTACCGTAGCCCAGCGCCCCAAGCGCCCGCCATTTAAGGACGATATGTCGCTCGGCGTGATTGTCGATATGAATCACGAGGACGGCCTATATTAGCCTTCATCGAGCGCGAAATCGGCCGACACAAATCTGCCACGACGCAGAAGTTGTTGCTAAATATTTTGCACAAATCGAATAGATTTCGTATATTTGTCTCAAATAAGTTTAGTATAAATTAATTAAAATGACTTTGTTATGGCAAATTTGAGAGATCTTAAGAAGGAGATCGACTATCGTTTGGAGGAGTTTGTCTTCGATTGCGAGATGGCAATATATTTTCAGCCCTCGAAGGAGGAGGCCGTTGTCGGCATTATGGAGAATGCTGTAGCATTGCGCAACGCTCTCTATATCAAGGCTAACCATCCCACCGAGCCCCGCAACGCATCGTTGGTGAAGAAGTATTACGCTGCTCTGCGTCGCGATATGGTTTCGTCATTCGGTAGCCTGTTCGCCGAGCTTAGCGCCCTGAACGAGAAATAGTTGCGTCAAGCAACCGGGCCCGATAGGGTAGTGTCAAACAAGAGGCTGTCTAACCATCAGGTTAGCAGCCTCTTTTGTGTTATCCGCCAGAATGTTATCTGTGATTGTGGCATCCGTCGCCCGTGTGATGCTCCAGCACGGTGTGTGGAATGTGCCCGTGCGAAACGATCTGAATCGGGCAGTCGTAGTTGCGTAACTGCTCCTCAGTCAGGATGTTGGAGTCGTGGCGATGAACGTGCCGATTGACGCAGATTATGCTCTTCACTACGCTCGTAATCGTTCCCAAATCGTGCGACACGATCACTATTGCCATCTGCTTGCTCAGCTGTTGCACCATCGCGTAGAACTCGTGCTCAAAGCGGTTATCAACGAAGTTCGTCGGCTCGTCCAGAATCAGCAGTTTCGGCTCCGAGATTATCGCTCGACAGAGCAACGCTCGCTGCATCTGTCCGCCCGAAACCTCACCAATGGGCCGCTTCGCCAAATCGGCAATTCCCATTTGCTCAAGCAGTTGCCGTGCCGCAGCCTTATCTTTTGACGTATATCTACCGAAGAATCCCCGCTCGGTCTGAAGGCCCGACAGCACCACCTCCTCGATCGAGATCGGGAAGCGCATATCGAACTGACTCACCTGCGGCATATACCCGATTTTGAAGTGGTTGCCACGCCTGAGCGAGGAGTCGATTTCAATCTCTCCGCTGTGCGGCACCGCGCCCAAAATCGCCTTTATGAGCGTCGTTTTTCCGCCTCCATTAGGGCCAATCACGCCCAGAAAATCGTCCTCGAAAATATCGAGCGAAACGCCCTCGATGGCCGCATCGCCATCGTAACGCACGCTCACATCGCGCAGCGAAATTATCTTTTTTCGACTCTCATTCATCTTATTTACCTCTTGATATTAAGCGAGTTATCTCCTCAATCGTAGCTATGGGATTTTCCGCCAGAGGATTTATCTGCATCGCCTCCACGCCCATATCCTTTGCCACCACATCGACCACCGAGCGCGGAAATTCCACCTGATAAAGCAGCACCTTCACACCCTTCTCACGCGCCGAGTCGATAATCTGCCCAATCTGTCGTGCCGACGGCTCCTTGCCGTCATTTTCGATCGCAATCTGCTCCAGACCATACGCCCGCGCAAGATATCCCAGCGCCGGATGATATATCACAAACGCCTTCGTGTCGGCCGCCTTAAAACACTTTTGACAGTAGCTATCCAACTCCTCAAGTCTCTGCATAAGAGCCTCATACCCAGCCTTATAATCAGCAGTAGGGTAGTGCGTCGCTATCGTCTCGTAGGTATTGCGAGCCATAATTTTCAGCTCGCGCGGCGATGTCCAGATGTGCGGATCAACGCCGTGATGGTGAGCGTGATGTGCTCCTTCGGCGTGATGTTCGTGATGTTCGTGCGTAGCCTCGGCGTGCGAATGTTCACCCTCGATCAAATCGATTCCGCGACTGAGATTCACCATCTTCTCCTTGTCGCCTATGCGCTCCAGTAGATTCTTCTCAAAATCAATCAATCCGGTGGTTAGCAGCAGTTTAGCGTCCTCCACTTCGGCCATCTGTCGCGGTGTTAGATCGAACGTTTCGGGGCTCGCACCAGCTGGAACCAGCACTCCAACCTCCATATCGCCCTGCGTGATCTGCTCAACCAAATATCGTAGAGGCTCGATACTTACGATTATCTCCTTGCTCGGCTGCTGCTTGCCGCCGCACGCCGTCAGGACAACCGCAATCGCAATCGCCGCCACTTTAATTATACTCTTTGTCATATTCTTATTCTTCTGTTGCAAACGATTTCTTATAGGCAGGGAATAGTATCTTCCATATAATCAGCATATTGATAACGCCAATGACGATCGCCACCGCCGACACCGCTCCCTCGGGCAGCATCAATTTTATTCCGTTCATATCGCCACCGCCAACCCAGCGGTAGAAGACTCCGAGGTAGAGCTCGTCAAGCATCAGCATCGTAATCGAGGTGTACCACGCGCAAGCCTTCACAACGGCCGACCTGATGGCGCAAATCTGCTTGACAAACAGCACCATCGCCCATCCTGCGATGAGCGTTGCCAAGGGCCCTGCCAGACAGAACACGGCCATCTGCTGCGGGCTCATCTGCTCGGCATAAACATCAATTTGCATACCGAGCCCGATTATGTTTATCTGCTTGAACACCCCCTGTGCGAGTGCCACCAGCAGATGCGCACCCTCGTGAATCGTGTAATACAGCGCCACAGCCACCACAAGGCCGATGTATTGTCTTGCTCTCTTTCCCATAATCCCTCTTAAATCTTACACTACGCAAATATACAAAAATAGTCATAACCAAGGCCCATCCCGCGGCGCTACTGCTCAAAAAAAAGTCCGACCCCTGTGGGTCGGACCTATAATCTCGCCGAAAGCGGATTCTACAACTTCGTGAGGTTGAAGTTTCTCCACAACACCTTGATGTTGTTGCCGTCGTGGATCTGCAACATAATACGGCCGGTCTTCGAACCGATCAGCTCGTCATCAAGCTCCATCATAGCCTCGCCGTTGAGCCAAGTCTGTACCTTGTTGCCCTCTACGCGCAGACGCAGCGTGTTCCACTCGCCCTCCTTGAGGATCGACTCCTTCTCGTCGGGAATCTGCTTGAGCCAGCCGCGACCGTATGACTCATACACGCCACCCGTGTCGTTGCCCTTAGGAGCAACCTCGCACTGCCAGCCGTTCACGATGTTGTTCTCGTAGCCGCCCTCCACGAATGAGTGGAAGAAGAGACCTGAGTTACCGTTCGACATCTGCTTGAACTCTACCGTCAGATCGAAATCCTTGTAGTACTCGCGTGTTCCGAGGTAGCCGTACTTCAGATCCTCGCCATTCTCGGTTACCAGATTACCATCCTTATCAACCGATACACGCATACTTCCGAATAGCTCCCAACCCGTCAGATCCTTACCGTTGAAGAGGCTAACCTTCTGGCCAGCACGCTTCTCGGGCAACTCCTTGATCTTGATGTTACGGAACGATGCGGGATCGCCGTGGTCCTGCAAGCAGATAACGCCGGTGTGCGACAGACCATACTCGGTAGCCGTACCCCACTTGCCGCTTGCCTTCTTTGCAAACCAATCTTCGGTGTAAGCCTCGAACTCGAGAATCTTCTCGCCATTGAGCCAGTGCTCAACGTGGCCGTTGTCGTAAACGATCTTCGATGAGTTCCACTCGCCTACGGGATTAACCTTCATCTTGCTGTAGTCGGGCAGGTGCATAGCGTAATCTACGCCCAGCTTCTGCCACTCCTCCAACTTTGTGGGGGCATTAACCTCCTCCCAGCCCTCGTTGTCGATGAGCTGATACTCGGGGCCTGTAACGTAGGGCACCTTGAACTTGGGGTGCTCGACAACGTGATACAACATACCGCTGTTGCCGCCGTGCGTGAGCTTCCAATCCCACACCAGCTCGAAGTTGGCATACTGCTTGTCGGTTACGATATAACCCGAAGCGTCGCCGCCCTCACCCTTTGCCTGAATGCAGCCATCCACAACGTGCCAGCCGCCCAGCAGCTCGGTCTCGTTGAAGCTGCGCCAGCCGTTCAGCGTCTCACCGTCGAAGAGGAGCTGCCAGCCCTCAGCCTTCTCGGCCTCGCTCAGCGTGTTGTGCTTTTGGCACGAAGTTGCTACGCCGCCTACCAAAGCCACAGCCGTAGCAAATAATACAAATTTCTTCATACTTTTAAGTTTTTTATGATTAATGTTTATCCAATCTTTTCGTCTATGTATTTAACCTTCAGCGCAAAATCGCCCGATAGGCTCTCCGCCTCAAGTATCAGGCCTTGCCACTTATCCGTAATCCTTGCACGCGGCCGCGAGTAGGGTAGTCCCGAAGCATACCACGCCTCGTACGTCTGCTCGCCAATCCGTGCCTCAGCCCTGCGACAATCATATCCCAATATCTGCCGCCTCTGGTCGGTTACGCTCCACTCGTGCGAAACCTCACCCTCGGCAAAGCAAGCCGCCACAGCATCATCCATCGGCTCATATCCGTCATCGAACGAGCGCAACGTATATTCCCGCTTGCACAGCACCTCATATTTATACGCCGCCTTGCCAATCTGGTGGAAAGTCGTGTCTATCTGCAGATGCACCAGATCGCTCTCGCCGCGAAAGGTGCGCTCATAAATCACCGCCAAATGTTCATCCTCCCATCGCTGCAACTCAGTGGCATTCAGCCTCTCGCGGCTTGTCAGATAGTGTCCCTGACCATTGCCCAGCACAAACAACTGAACGGCCGTTGCCACCATCGCCACCGCCACCACAATAAGCCCGATATGAGAGATTTTGCACTTCATTCTCCAGTAAGGCACAATTTACTCGGTAAATTTACTAAAGAATTTCCAAATTTCCTCGGCTATTTCCAAATCTTTCTCACCCCAGCTGTGTCCGCCACCCACAATTTCGTATAGCCAGACGTCATTTCCGCCCTTGCGATCGATGTATTTGTGCGCAATAACCTTGTTTGACGTGGCCGACTTGAGCGGCAGTTCCTCGTGTGTAACCTCCTCGCAACCATTGCGTTTTACCCAGTAATCTATCGCATCGGGCACGGGGATGTAAGCGCCCCAACCGCCTTTGTTCTCCATATCACCCGTCCACTCCGACGTGCGATCCTCCGTTCCGTGAACCTCGAAGAGTGGGATAGGGCGGTTGCGCGTATATTTCTCGGGCATCCACGCCATCGTCAGTCCTGCAATCGGCGCAACGGCCGCAAAGGTCTTTTGGCTACAATAGGCCAACAGATAACACATCTCGCCACCGTTCGACATTCCCGTGCAGAAAGTATTCCGCTTGCTGAGGTTGTGCTCCTTTTGAAGTCTCTTTGCGAGCTTACTAAGGAATGCGACGTCATCCACCTTCATATCGTGCTGAAACGGATAACCCACATTCCAGCAACTCTTCCCACGTCCATCCTTCGATCCCTGCGGATAACAAACCGCAAAACCGTATTTGTCAGCAACTTGATTCAACCCGACGTGATCAAGGTCAAACGTACCACCATATCCGTGCAACGCAAAAACCAATGCAGCGTCAGCTCCGATGTTGGCTGGCAGATAGAGTTTGTATGTCCGTTCCACGCCATCAATTACGCAGTTGTAAGTCTCGTACGACGCATCCTTCTTCGCCGTCGCATCGGTAGGGTAGAGAGCCATCAGTAAAATAAAATTTAGAAAACAAAGGAAGCCACGCTTCATATCGATTGTCGTCATAATGCAATTCTTTAGTTCGCCACACAAATTTAACGAAAATTAATTATCTCCCCACACACCTTATATATATTTATTCCCACAGCCTACTATTTCCACAATGCCGCGCGTGGGAGTTGAACTCTTTAGACATTTCCGCCTAATGCTATTGCTCAACGCATACAACTTCAAAGCCTGCGCTCCAGCATCTCGCTCAGCGTAGCTTTTTGCGTGGCAATAAAAAATGAAGAGATAACTCACACCACATCTATGATTCATTTTCCTCTCACTCATCCAACGCTTCAAAATATACTTTCCGTAGTTACCGCCGTATTGATATTCCCCGCCCAAAACTATCCTTTCAAAATGTACTACCCATAGCTACCTTTTTATCTGCCGCTGTGCATCACATCACATCACATCACATCACATCACATCACATCTCATCTCATCTCATCTCATCTCATCTCATCTCATCTCATCTCATCTCATCTCATCTCATCTCATCTCATCTCATCTCATCTCATCTCATCTCATCTCATCTCATCTCATCTCATCTTCCCGTCCGTACTCCCCAAAATCACAAAATAATATATTTGACACAATACAGCCATTATGTTAAATAATCTTAAAATCTTTTAATTCTTCCTATTGCTTACCATCAAAAATATTTAACATAATTATTCCTGTGAATTTTCGATCTCTCCGAGGCTCGAACAACCTTTGCCGTAATCCTCGGACAACCTTCCAGACTAATTAGAAACTTCGTAACTCTCGAATGTGCGATCCTCAAACAACACGATCACGCGACGCACCTTGCTCCGCGCCGAACCACCGAAAGTATTAGCGATTGCCGCTGCAGATTGAGTAGTACTCTCCGCTCCCGAAACTATATTTTTTGATTTTTCACTCTGCGCGTGATTACTCTCTTCTTCTGTCGATTTTGAAGCGGCATCGAAAAGCTCCGACGATCCACTCGCCGCACTAACTTTTGCGTTGGCCGCTAACTCTCCTCCATTCTCCTGTTGACTCCCTTGCTGCGCGCTGCGCGGTTCTCTCTGCTCACGATACATTTCGCCTTCGCCCAGAATGAGCCAATCAGGATTAACCTGCGGAAAACGGCGCAGGATCTTCTGAATGAAATCGAGGCTGGGATTGTTGCGTCCCTTCAAAATATGAGAGATTCCCGAGGGTTGAATCCCGAGCAGTTCAGCGAGGCGACTCGACGTCAGATTCTCCTCCTTCATTAAATTGAGCAATTTTTCACGCATAATCAGCAATTTTTACAAATATAAAACTTTTTTCTTTTGTAAACAAGCGATTTTATACAAAAATAAATTTACAAATCTTGTTAATAAGTATTACAATTGTATATTGTTGTATATTGTAAAATACACCCAAAGAATAGTATTAAACTTAATATTGAGATAATAATGCGTAAAATGCTGATAATATGCGCATATAAGAATGATTGTACCATCTTAGCTGGCTCTACCCTCAAAGTTGTATATAGATGCTCTTGTTTGATTATCTTTTCTTTATATAAATAGCGTAAAACGCTGATATATAGCACTAAATATAATGAGAGTAAAATATTTAACTACCTAAAATCTCTTTGTTTTTCGAGCTTTAAGTGTCCTCGGAGGGTAAATACAGATGTAATCCAATCATACATACTTAAAAGCATAGTGATTCTACAAGTGTAAAGATTGCAAAATTTCTGGCGGAGATATTTATGTTACATTTGTAATTACAAATATAAATCTTTCAATTCTTGTAACATTATCCCCACTATCCTACCCTACTAATCATATTTCTTGGTTGAAATCTTTACAAATACTACATTATGTTAAGTATTGCAATAAAAAAATATGTGGCCACTTGACCACATATTTGATTTACAGCTATTTATAGATGTGTAATTCGCCCTATTACAATGCCAGTCTGCTTGCTATTTCCTTAAACTCTTCTGGCGTTAATTTCAGCTTTTCTGCCCCGAAATCGACATCTTTTTCACTATTCATCGGGATCAAATGGATGTGCGCGTGCGCCACTTCAAGCCCCAACACCACCATTGCCACCTTCTTGCATCCTGTTTGCTCCTTAATTTTGTGCGCAATCTTTTTTGCGAACTTTGTAAGCCCTGCAAGCGTCTCATCATCGAGGTCAAAAATGTAGTCCACCTCCACTTTCGGAATTACCAACGTATGTCCTTTTGCCAGCGGATTGATGTCCAAAAAGGCGTAGTACTTCTCGTCCTCCGCCACCTTGTAGCTCGGGATCTCCCCCGCTACGATCTTTGAAAAAATTGTTGCCATATTCTTCGTCTGTTAATATTCTTCATATTTTGGCTTTAGTATTTCGGCATAAATCACAGCCTTCTCAATACTAAAATCATCCACAATTTGATCTAACTCTTCCGCCTCTTTTGGTTGCTCTTTAGGACGCTCCGCGCACGCTTTTTTAGTCGCTACGCGACTCTGCGTATTCTCAACTTTTGCTCGCTCAGTGGCCATTGTCGCCACCTGCTTTGTCGTACTCGCTGCTGGCTTTGCTGCGGGCTTATCCTCCTGCAAAAGCTCGCGTATGCGCCTCTCAAACTCTTGTTGCGGATCGAGTTCCTCGGGCACAGTTTCGCCATCCGTCGGAGCCTTTTTTTGACTCTTTTGGCCGATCGACACCACGACACCGAAAATGAGTATAAACAACCAAAGCAGATCCATCGCTACGAATTTGAGATACGTTTCACACTATCCATTCCCTTGATTTTGCGCAGTCGGTCGAGTATCGCGTTCAGACTCGCCGCGTCGCGCACATATAGGCTCAATGTGCCCTCGAATATGCCGTCGTGCGACTGTATGTTCACCTGACGCATATTGATGCTAAAATCGTTCGTAACGACATTCGCCAGATCCACCAGCACACCCATTCGGTCGATGCCCACGATCTCGATTGTCGCAAGCGACGATTTTGTCTTATATTGCGACCACTGTATCGCCTCCTTGACGATACATTCGCCGTGCTGTGCAGCCAGCCTGTTGAGCTCGTCGCACGACGCTTTGTGTACCACGATTTTGTGCGTAATAGGATCTCTGTATCCAACCACGCTATCGCCCGGCAACGGATGGCAACACTCGGCCACAACGAGCTCCTGATGCCCCGTCGTCTGCTCCTGCGATTTGGGCTTGTCCTTATCCGAATCCTTGATAAACAGCGTCCAGAACTTGAGCATCTTGAGGTTGGAGTTGGTCTTGACCACCTTTTCCAGATTGTCCAGCGACACGATTCCTGCGCCTATTTTCGTGTATAGCTCGTCCTTGTTGCGACACTCATACGCCTCCATCAGCTTGCGTATCACGCGGTTATTGGGTGTGATATTGAGCTTCGCCAGCTCGTCATTCAGCACCGTCAAACCCCTCTGATGGTTGTGTTCCTGCTCGCGCTTGAGGAAGTTCTTGATTGCCTGCTTGGCCTTGCTCGTGCATACAAATTCCAGCCACTCCGCCTTCGGTTTTGCCGAGTCGGCCGTGATTATCTCCACCTGATCGCCACTCGTCAGGGCGGTTGTGATGGGCACGATTTTGTGGTTTATCTTGGCTCCGATGGCTGCATTTCCGATCTTGGTGTGAACGTCGTATGCGAAGTCTAAAGCCGTAGCTCCGTATGGCAGATGGCGTGCCTCTCCCTTTGGTGTAAATACCGCAATCTCAGCAGTATAGAGCGATAACTTAAAGTTATCGAGGAACTCCACCGCATTCTGCGTCGGGCTGTCCAACGCCGTGCGAATCATCTTCAACCACTTGTCGAACTCGTCCTCGTCGTTCGAGATCGTTGCCTTCTTGTACTTCCAGTGTGCTGCAAAACCTCGTTCAGCGATATCCTCCATTCGCTGCGTGCGAATCTGTACCTCCACCCAAATTCCGTCGGGCCCCATCACCGTCGAGTGCAGTGCCTCGTAACCGTTCGCCTTAGGCATACTGATCCAGTCGCGCAGACGGTCGGGCTTGGGTGTGTAAATATCTGTGATTGATGAATATACCTGCCAGCACTGCGTCTTCTCTGAAGGGAACTCCAGCGGCTGGAACACGATTCTGATGGCGAATAGATCGTAAATCTCCGAGAAGGGAATCTGCTTTCGCATCATCTTTGTCCAAATCGAATATACGCTCTTTATTCGCCCCGAAATCTCGTATTTGATACCATTTTTGTCGAGTGCCTCGATGATAGGTGCATTGAACTTGCGGATGTACTCCTCACGCGCAGCCGAAGTCTCGTCAATCTGGCGCGAAATCTCCTCATACTCCTTCGGGAATCGGTACTTCATACAAAGATCCTCAAGCTCCGTCTTTATTGCGTACAATCCCAATCTATATGCCAGAGGCGCAAACAGATACATCGTCTCGCCCGTGATCTTCACCTGCTTATTCTGCGGCATTGCGCCCAGCGTACGCATATTGTGCAGACGGTCGGCGATCTTGATCAGAATCACACGCACGTCGTCCGATAGCGTGAGCAGCACCTTGCGGAAATACTCCGCCTGCTTCGACGTATCGGCATTAAACACGCCCGACATCTTCGTCAATCCATCGACCATCGTGGCGATCTTGTGGCCGAAGATATGCTCCATATCATCCACCGTGTAGTCCGTATCCTCCACCACGTCGTGCAGCAGCGATGCCACCACCGATTTCACGCCCAGTCCGATCTCATCGACCACGATCTTGGCTACTGCAATAGGATGCAGGAAGTAAGGTTCGCCCGAGCGGCGCCTCACCCCCTGATGTGCCTCTTTTGCAAGGAAAAAGGCTCGTTTAATGAAGTTCCAATCCTCCTCTTTCTTGCAAATTTTCTTACACGATTGGGCCAATTCCTCCCATTTCTCCTGTATAAGTTGTTCGTCCTCTGCAGTATAGTTCATAACACCTTATTCTATGGTTAATCCCTGTGAGGTCGCTTTCATAGCGTCCTCACAGGGAAAAATCTATTTCTGTGTCTTCATTGCCTCGCGCAACTTCTCTTCGATTTCGTTGCGTAGCTCCTCGTTATTTTTGAGCAACTCCTTCACAGCGTCGCGGCCCTGACCGATCTTCTGCTCTCCGTACGAGAACCACGATCCCGCCTTGCGTATGATGCCGTAATCGACACCCAGATCAACAATCTCGCCGATCTTCGAGATACCCTCGCCGAACATAATGTCGAACTCGGCGCGCTTGAACGGAGGCGCCACCTTGTTCTTCACGACCTTTACTTTGGTGCGTGTTCCGAGCTGCTCCTCGCCATCCTTGATCACCGACGCACGGCGAATATCGATTCTCACGCTCGCGTAGAACTTCAGCGCATTACCACCCGTCGTGGTCTCCGGATTGCCGTAAATCACGCCGATCTTGTCGCGCAGCTGGTTGATGAAGATACATACGGTCTTCGTCTTCGAGATGCTTGCCGTGAGTTTACGCAACGCCTGCGACATCAGTCGAGCCTGCAAACCCATCTTCGAGTCGCCCATCTCGCCCTCGATCTCGGCCTTGGGCGTAAGCGCTGCTACCGAGTCGATTACGATAATATCGATGGCGCTTGAGCGAATCAACGAGTCGGCAATCTCCAACGCCTGCTCGCCGTTGTCGGGCTGCGAGATAAGCAGATTATCCACATCCACGCCCAACTTCTGCGCGTAGAACGAGTCGAATGCGTGCTCCGCATCGATGAACGCTGCAATGCCACCCGCCTTCTGTGCCTCGGCAATGGCGTGAATAGCCAGCGTTGTCTTACCTGACGACTCGGGGCCGTAAATCTCGATCACGCGACCTTTGGGGTAGCCACCCACTCCGAGAGCCATATCGAGCGTTACCGAACCTGTCGGAATCACGGGAATATCGCTCACAGCCTCGCTGCTCATACGCATAATCGAGCCCTTGCCAAAATCCTTCTCTATCTTATCCATCACCGCGCTCAACACCTTGAGCTTGTCGGCATTAACTTGCACTTTCTCTGCCATATTCTGTTATTTTTTATCCAATTCGTTAATAATCTGGCGGTAGTGATCCGTCGTTTTTACTTTGTCGAAGATGTGGGTTATCGTGCCCTCTTCGTCCAGCAGGAATGTCTTTCGCGCCACTCCCATATATTTTCGGCCATACATCGACTTCTCGACCCACACACCGAAAGCCTCGCAAATCGTACGCTCGGTGTCGGCCACGAGGGTGAAGTTCAGTTCGTGCTTCGCGCAGAAGTTCTGGTGCGAACGCTCACTGTCGGGACTCACGCCCACTATCCTGTAACCTCTTGCCGCCAACTCCTCCTTGCCGTCGCGCAGGCTCTTTGCCTCGAGTGTACATCCCGAAGTGTTGTCCTTCGGGTAGAAGTAGAGCACCGTGCGACCGCCCTTAAGGTCGTCGAGTGATAATATTGTGCCATCTTGGGTTTTGCCCTCGAAATAGGGAGCAGCATCCCCCACCGATAAATTAGCCATCGTATCTGAAATTTAGGGTATAATAAGCCAAAGATATAAAATTTTCCCTAAAAATCCGCATCCTGCGGCCAAAAAATCCTTTCGCGGTCTATTAATCCCACATCAGTACGGTCTGCACCTGATTGTTAAACTCCTCTATCGATGTGTTGAGTCGTCGGCTGCAGGCCGGACAGCGTATCGCCGACTCGGTCTCGACGTAACTCTCGCAACCCACGCATCGGGGCAACATTCCCATCGACTCGTCCTGACTGTAATTGAACTCTGCGCCACAGTGGCGGCACTTGATCTGATAAGCGATTCCCATAGTTGTAAAGTTTTATTGTGTTTATACTATAATCTACTTCTGCCGCCGAAGATGTAACTCACTACCTCGGCCGTAATGCCAATAAATACAAGTACTGCAAATAACATCGTGGTTGTTGTTTTGGTTTCTGAGTGCAAAATAACAACCCGATTGTGTCAATTAGTGTCACAACCTAAAAAACTTTACAAAAAACGAAATTTTTTTCTTTGATTTTTACTTTTTCGATTGGCCATCAGCCACTTTGGGCCAATTTCTGGCCACATAATCAGCGATATAGCTCTCCAGCTCGGGCGAATCGACAATCCGCACGTTGTCCATCAAGCCCACCACAAAACGTGCCACGCCGGCGTAGTCGGCGATCTCCGTGTCGAGCAGCCAACGCTCCTCGCCTATCTGTGTAAGATGTTGTTCTGCAAGCGGATACTCCTCCAATAGAAGGTTGTGCGAGAGCATTCTGAGCTCCAGCTTCACCCTCTTGCGCACCTTGCCATTCATTCTGAAAATGTCGATAAATGCCTTCTCGTGACGGTCGGAATAGACCCACGGCTCACTCAAAATCTCAACCGACGAGATGCGCGCGAGCTTGAAGAGTTTGCAGCTAAGACTCTCAGTATCAAAGCACCACACCTGCACATAGTTGGTCGTGAAGGCGAATGGCTCTACCCTACGGTCGCGCACCACGCCGCCGTGCGACGAGCGGTAGTCGTGCAGAATGACCTGCTGCTTCTGCTCCATCGCCTCGATCAGCGAGTGTACGTTCGCGGTGTTGCTGCCGCGCACGATCGTGTCGGCCAAGACCTTGTTGTCATAGACCGTGTACAGTTTGCGTTTTAGATTCTGTTTCAGGAGGTTAGTGTCGTCGATGCTCTCGATGGCGCGTTTTAGAATCACAGCCTCCTCCTCGGTGAAATGGACCAGCTGCGAGATATCCTTGAAGTGCGGCGACTCCTTGTCCAGACGTATGTAGTTGCCGCTCTTCTTGATTACGAAGCCCGCCTCGCGGAAGGTTTCGATATATCTATAAATGGTGCGGCGTGAGGTGTCAAGACGCTCGGCCAACGCATCTACGGAGTAGGTTGTGTTGGCTGTGAGCATCTTCATAAGACGCAACATTCGGGCGATTTTGGGTTGATCCATATCACAAATTTACAAAAAAAAATACCACCCATCAATACGATGAGCGGTATTTTTTATTGTTGATATGCAATAACTTGGCTCTACTCCTCCAGACGGTAGCTCACGAAAGCGAAACGCTTGCTGTCGGGCGACCACGAATTCACATTGATCGTACCCTGACCACCGAAGAGCTTCACTACGGTCTTGTAGTCACCACCCTCGGCTGACATCAGGCGCAGCTCGACGTTCTTGTTCGAGACGTGCTGGTGAGGCTCCAAATCGCCCTTATGGTAGATCAGATAGACAACCTGCTTGCCGTCGGGCGAGACGTGCGGGAACCACGCATTGCTGTTCTCGTCGAAGGTCATCTGTGTCTGCTCGCTGCCGTCGGCCTTCATACGCCAAACCTGCATCAGGCCCGTGCGTACCGAGTTGAACCAGATGTACTTACCGTCGGGCGAGTACTCGGGACCGTCGTCCAAACCCTCGGCCGTAGTGAGACGAATCTCCTCGCCACCCTCGGCGGGAATAACGTAGATATCCTGAATCTTGTTATTGTCGCGGAATGCGCAGTATGCCAACATCTTACCGTCGGGACTCCAGCCGTGCAGGTAGCTCGGTGCAAGGGGTGTGATAAGGCGCGGCGTGCCACCCTCGATGGGCAGAGTGTAGATGCGCGAACGGCGATCCTCCTTGGTGCCGTGGCTGATGGCGATAGACTTGCCATCGAACGAGAGAACGTGGTCGTTGTTGCAATTGCCTGCAAAATCGGTATTGATGAGTTCGGGCTCGCCCGGGTTGGTGGGTGAGATGCGATAGAGGCGGCCGCGACTGTTGAAGATGAGCCATTTGCCATCCATAGTCCAGTTGGGAGCCTCTATCAAAAGATTGGGGAACTCCTTGAGTACGGTGCGTGTGCCGGTGGTGACGTCGTAAATCTCCAATACGCTTGTGGTTTTGGTTCGCTGTTGTGCGTCGGCGCAACAGATAGCGCATAGCACTGCTACCAGAGTCAATAGTGCCTTTTTCATAGATGTGAGTTTTTTGGTTAGTAGATTTCTCTCTCCTGAATTGGTTTAGGTCTTAGCGGTTTTTTTGTTTCTCCCCTACATTTTCGCTACTTACTCTCTTGTAGTTATGCCATCGTGTGTCTCCTATCGTTCCCCTATCTTAGTCGTCGAAATTTGATTGTATGGCAATTGTCTGGTACGAAGATATAATTTTTTTAATAATTATTATCGTCCAGACGTAATTATTTTGCGCTGATTGTTGATTTTTTGACTTTAGCCCTCTTATTTTTGACTCTGGGGCGCATTTGCTTGGCTCTACTCTGCCATTTTATCCCTTGCTTGCCTTTTCTTAGCCTATTGCTCCTCTGACTATCCCCCTTTACCTTTTGCTCCACTAACTATTGCCCATTGCCTGTTGCTCCGCCCAATTGCCTGTCTCCCCTCGGCCCCTTGGGGGCACCTTTAGCCGGCGAGGATGATCTTTTCGATCTCCTCGATCTGGTTCTTGAGTACCTTGTCGGTCTCGATGAGGTTGCTCACGTTCTTGCACGAGTGCAGAACGGTGGCGTGGTTACGGCCTCCGATGGCTGCTCCGATGGCTGCCAGCGGGAGTTTGGTGTGCTGCTTGGCCAGATACATAGCAATCTGACGCGCCTGCGCCACCTCGCGGGTACGCTTGGTTGAGTTGAAGCTCTTCTCGTCAATCTCAAAGTAGCGGCATACGATGTCGGTGATGCGACTTACTGAAATCTCCTTCTGCGACATATGAACGTAGGCCTTCAGCACCTCCTTGGCAAGTGATGTCGAGACGCGGCGGTTCATATACGACACGTTGGCCTTGAGTGAGAGCAGGGCGCCCTCGATCTCACGGATGTTGGCCGAGATGTTGTCGGCAAGGTATGTAATCACCTCGTCGGGCAGGGTTATACCCATACTCTCCGACTTGGCACGGATGATCTTGAGCTTGGTCTCGTAGTCGGGCGTGTCGATCATAGCCGAGAGTCCCCACTTGAAACGGGTGAGCAGACGCTGCTCGATGTCCTTCAACTCCACGGGCGGCTTATCCGATGTGAGGATGATCTGCTTGCCAGCCAGCAGCAGGTGGTTGAAGATGTTGAAGAAGGCGGTCTGCGTGGCACCCTTATTGCCCGAGAACTCCTGAATGTCGTCGATGATCAGCACGTCGATCATCTGGTAGAAGCTGATGAACTCGTTCATCTCGCCATTCTTGCAGGCGGTAGTGAACTGCGCCTGAAACTTGTTGGCCGAGACGTAGAGTACCTGCAACTCGGGGTGGCGCTGGCACACCTCGTGGCCGATGGCCTGCACGATGTGAGTCTTGCCCAAGCCCGATGCGCCATATATATATAAGGGGTTGAAGGGCGATGAGCCGGGCTCGAGAGCTACGGTCTTACCCGCCGAGCGAGCCAAGCGGTTGCACTCGCCCTCGATGTGAGTGGCGAAGGTGTACTTGGCGTTGAGCTGCGTGGGGAACATCACCTTCTTCAGGCCGGGGATGACGAACGGGTTGCGCGGGATATTGCGCGTGTCGGTGCGCGTGAGATGCTGCGAGATGGCAGTCATATCGGCATTGGCCGACAAAGGGGTGCGCTCCTCGCTGTTGGGCACGGCATAGACCAGTCGCGTCTGGCGACCGAAGTACTGCATAATGATGGGGATGAAGAGCTGAAGGTAGTTCTTCTCGATGTGGTTGGCGTAGCTCTCGTTGGGCACCTTAAGACGCAGATTCGTGCCATCGAACGCCAGAGGCGTGATGGGCGCAAACCACGTCGTGAACTCCTCGTGAGAGGTGTGCTCACGCAGAGTGTTAAGGCAGGCCTGCCATACTTCGTTGTATGTTTGAGAGTTTGCCATTATTTTAGGTTATTGTGCGGTACTTTTGCTAAAAAATGTTATCTTTGGTGCGAAACTTGTCCCAACCGCCCTTTATGCAAAAGGCGGCAGTGGAAAGGTTCGACTTGTCGCGATTGGTTTTCTTTGACATTGCAAAGTTGTGAATAAATTTGTTAAAATAAATCTCCGCGGCGCTTGTTTTTTATCTTTTTTTATATATAGAGAAACAACGCTTTTTTTAGGGCGTTTTTTTAACTCGCTGATATTGAATAATTGAAAAAAAAGTTGTATATTTGTGTATCAAAAAAATAGTACTGTAGATAATATTAACCATAGGAAAAACTTATAACGAAATGGCAAACGAATTGGAACAGATTGTATTATCGAAAGCCCAGCAGTGGCTGGATGGAGATTATGACGAGGCTACCAAGGCGCAGGTTAAGTGCTTGATGGAGAGTGATATGAAGGAGCTTACGGAGAGCTTCTACAAAGATATGGAGTTCGGTACGGCGGGTCTGCGCGGTATTATGGGCGTGGGTACGAACCGTATGAACATCTACACCGTAGGTACTGCAACGCAGGGTTTGGCTAACTACCTGAAGAAGACCTTCGAGGGCGAGCAGGTACGCGTGGGTGTTGCGCACGACAGCCGCAATAATTCGCGCCTGTTTGCAGAGCGTGTGGCCGACATTTTTGCGTCGAACGGATTCAAGGTCTATCTGTTCGACGATCTGCGCCCTGTGCCCGAGTTGAGCTTCACGATCCGCGAGTTGAAACTCCACTCGGGTGTGGTAATCACCGCTTCGCACAACCCCAAGGAGTACAACGGCTACAAGGCTTACTGGGGCGATGGCGCGCAGGTTACTCCCCCGCACGATACCAATATAATTGATGAGGTGGCGAAGATCACGAAAAACTCGCAGGTGCTGACGGGAATGAACCCCGAGAACATCGAGATTCTGGGTGAGGAGTTCGACAAGCGCTACATCGATCGCATCAAGAACGATATTCAGCTCTCGCCCGAGAGCGTGGAGAAGTTCCACGATATGAAGATCGTATATACGCCTCTGCACGGCGCTGGTGTGCGTCTGGTGCCGATGGCGTTGCGTAGCTTCGGCTTTACCAACATTCACGTTGTGCCCGAGCAGGCCGTAGTGGATGGCAACTTCCCCACCGTTGAGTCGCCCAACCCCGAGGAGCGCAAGACGATGTTGCAGGCGATGGAGCTGGGACGTCAGGAGGGTGCCGATCTGGTGCTGGCGACCGATCCCGATGCCGACCGTATCGGTGTGGCGCTGCGTACGGGTACGGGCGAGTATGTGTTGCTCAATGGTAACCAGACCTTGGCGCTGCTTCTGAGCTATCAGCTTACGCGCTGGGCCGAGCGTGGCGAGTTGGATGGAAATCAGTATGTTATCAAGACTATCGTTACATCGCAGATGGCAAATGCCGTAGCGGCTCACTTTGGCGTGAAGTGCTACGACTGCTTGACGGGATTCAAGTACATCGCAAAGATCATCCGCGAGAACGAGGGCAAGGCGAAGTATATCGGCGGTGGCGAGGAGAGCTTCGGCTATCTGGCCGGCGACTATGTTCGCGATAAGGATGCTGTATCGGCGTGCGCATTGGCGGCTGAGGCTGCGGCGTGGGCTAAGGATACGATGGGATTGACGCTCTACGAGTGGTTGCAGCAGCTATATGTTAAGTATGGCTTCTACCGCGAGTCGCTCGTGTCGCTTGTTCGCAAGGGCAAGGAGGGTGCCGAGGAGATTCAGCAGATTATGGTTTCGTTCCGCACTACCCCACCCAAGGAGCTGGCAGGATCGGAGGTGCTGATCGTGCGCGACTACAAGTCGTTAGAGGAGACCAATATGCGTAGCGGCGTGAAGACCCCGATCGATCAGGATTCGAGCAACGTGCTGCAGTGGATCACGGCCGACGGTACGATCGTGTCGGTGCGTCCCTCGGGTACGGAGCCCAAGATCAAGTTCTATTTTGGCGTGAAGGCCGATTTGCCTTCGGTTGAGCAGTTCGACGAGGTGCAGGCGCAGCTGGATGCCAAGATCGAGCAGATCAAAAAAGATCTTAACCTTATATAATATATAAGATAAGATAAAAAATTAGGTAAATTTGGAATGAGTCTGTCCCGAAAGGGGCAGGCTCTTTTTTTGCGGGGGTGCGGTGTAAAACTAATGGAAATAGTTGTATAACTAAAATGATTAGTTTATATTTGCATTGATGTTTGAATTCTGCTATTGTGGCAGGATAATGCAAGACTAAAAATACCAGATACTATGAAAAGAATTATGATGAAAAGAGTTGCGATCATACCCGCGATGGCTGCTCTTATGACGGGTTGTATGGGTCGTGGAATGGAGGCTGAAGAGTATAACGCGCATATTCGACAGGCGGATTCGTTATATATGGCTGGGAATTATGTGGCGGCCAATGAGTCGTTTGCCAAGGCTTTCGAGGGCGAGGAGCATATTCAGGATTACCATTTATATAATGGTGCGTGCGTCGCTGCCCTTGCTGGAGATGCGGATGACGCATTTGAGCGCCTCGGGATGCGTATGAAGCGCGATAAGGAGTGGTATGTTGAGGATCCGATGAGTGATAACGATCTGAAGTTGTTGCACGAGGATGAGCGTTGGGCGGAGTATGTTGCGGCGATGAGTGAGCGTAAGGAGCGAATCGAACGAAATTACGACAAGCCGTTGAGGGCGAAACTCAAGGAGATTGCGCGTCAGGATCAGGATGTAAGGTATGCCTATATTGGAGCTTTGCAGAGTGGCGATAAGGAGGCTACGGACTCGCTTTTGAAGCAGATGCAGTATGTCGATAGCGTGAATCACAGCGTGGTGTGTGATGTTTTGGATAGTCGAGGATGGGTTGGGCGCGATGTGATTGGTGATGCGTGCGAGGTCTTCTGGCTAATTATTCAGCACGCGCCGCTCGAGTCGCAGAAACGATATCTCCCACTCTTTCACGAGGCTGTTGAGCGTGGGGAGCTGGATGCTTCGGCGGTGGCGATGATGGAGGATCGTGTGGCCGTATTCGAGGGCCGTCCGCAGAAGTATGGCTCGCAGGTAGAGCAAGGTGAGGATGGGCGCTACGTGCCATTTGAGTTGCTGGATGCCGCGAAGGTTGATGAGTGGCGCGCCGAGGTCGGGATGGGACCGCTGGAGGAGTATTTGAAGGATATGAATAGTTCGAGATAGGGTTTGTATAATTTGATGTAGGTCTGTCTGTTGGGGCAGACCTTTTTTGTGGGAAAGAAAAAAAAACTATAAAAATAGTTGTATAACTAAAATTATAGTTATATATTTGCGATAGGAAAATGACAAGTCTTAGTAAACATCGTAACTTTTATTGAAAATTCTTCCCGCCTCTAAGTTGCGAGGCGGGCAAAAAATAAAGAAAACTTATGGCAGAGAGATTGAAACCTAAAACACAAGAACTTACGCGCGCCGAATTGGAGATTATGCAGATTCTGTGGGATCGCGGTAGTGGCTTCGTGAACGATATTTTGGAGGCGCTGCCCGAGCCCAAACCGGCCTACAACACCGTTTCGACCGTTGTCAGGATTCTGGAGAAGAAGGGCTATGTCGAGCATAAGGCATACGGCAAGAGCCACGAGTACTACCCCATTGTCGATCGCGACAGCTACACGCAGGGCTTTATGTCGTCGGTGCTGAATAACTTTTTCGGCGGATCGGCGAGCCGTATGGTGTCGTTCCTCTCGTCGAACAAGTCGATTTCGATGGAGGAGGCTGACGAGATTATGAAGCTGTTGAAGAAATAGTAATCGGTTGAAAATTGGGGAGTTATGTTGCGGTTTGTGATTGAATTCATATTTTGCAGCGGATTGTTCTATGCGCTGTATCGGCTTTTGGTTGAGGGACGTACGTCGATGCGTGCCTCGCGCGCCTATCTGGTTGGTAGTGTGCTACTTTCGGTCATAATACCGCTTCTGGAACTGCCCCTCTACCCTGCCGAGACGATCTTCTACGAATTGCCCGTAATCACGCTCGGTGAGCCTATGACGGTGGCTGCAGCAGAGCCTCAAGCGGCACAGACGACGGTTGATGTGTGGCGTGTGTTGCCCAGCGTTGTGTGGGTGCTGTATGGCATTGTCGTGGCGCTGAATTTTGGGCGTGTGGCGCTGAAGCTGCGGATGATACGACGACTGCGTAGGGAGTCGCAATTGACTTTTTATGAGGCTTATACGTTGGCCGAGAGTGTGCAGATCAAGGAGCCGTTCTCGTTCTGGCGCACGATATTTCTTAATAGAGATTATGAGGGACGTGAGCGCGAACAGATTATTGTTCACGAACTTAGCCACGTCCGACACCTGCATACGGTCGAGCGAATGGCGCTCGAGGTGATGCGGTGTGTATTCTGGTTCAACCCATTTGTGTGGGTTACGGCGTCGGCTCTTGTCGAAGTGCAGGAGTGGGAGGCCGATAGAGATGTTATCAACGAAGGTTACGATGTTTACGAATACCGACTACTCATTTTCCGCCAACTCTTTGGCTGCAAGGCAGATGTGGCCTGTGGGTTGAACAGTCAAACTTCTAAAAAACGTTTCCTTATGATGACAGATTTTCGGAAGGGTAAATTATCCTTCGTGCGTTTTGGCGCAGTGGTGCCCCTTGTGGCGGTGATGGTGTTGGCTTTTGGCGCGAAGAGTGCCGAGGCGGAGGTTGAGGGGCCTGAGGTTGAGGTGGTGCAGAGTGAGCAGCTGACGCCAGATGAGAAAAATGCCGAGGTTTATCTCGCGGCTGGTGGTCGGATTTTCTTCGATGGCGAGGAGATGACTCTCGATGAGTTGCGATCTTCGCTCGAGAAGCTCCGAGCCGAGAAGGGCGCAGAGGCTGTGCTGGATATTAGGACCGAAGCAGCAACAAAGATGGGTGCAATTGAGGATGTGAAATTGGCGGCGCGCCAGAGTAAAGTGCTGAGGATTAGATATGTTGCGCCAGATAAAGAGATTGATAAGGTTTTGCCGCCACCCGAGGGCGATCCCAATGTGCCCTATGATGTGGAGATTTCGGAAGATCTTAAACACAAAAAGGTAGATTTCGGAAATCTGAGGGTTGCGAAGAATAATCTTTTGATGATTGCTATGAATGCGGCTGGCAAGATACTCACTACGCGGCCCGATGGTAAGCTTGGGTTGGTCGAGTTGGCTGAGGTGAAGGATATTGTTAAGCAGTTTATCGACAACAGCGAGAGCGTGAATAACAGTCGGAAGGTGAAGAACCCCCACTATTCGAGTTTCACGTGGCAGACTATCAAGCGTTCGGCCGATGGCGAGGTGCATTATCCTGTAAGTGACGGAGTTATATCAATTCAGACGACAAGGGATACTTCGGCCGAAAATTATTTGGCTCTGCAGGCGGCGATCGTTGAGGCATACGCCGAGTTGCGCGAGGAGTTGTCGCAGCGGATTTTCTCGAAGCCGTTTGCGTCGCTTGAGGGGTATGATCGGGAGTATGTTTTGCAGGCGATACCAATAAAAGTCAGCGAGGCTGATCCGCGATTGCCCTCGGGAGCATCCAAGTAGATAACCCAACCATAAACTAAATAATTTGCATAAGAAAGGCCGTCCCGAGGGGCGGCCTGTTTTTGCAATAAAGTCAATGAAAGACAGGCCTTAGGCCTGTTATTTAACACGGATGATGTTGATGCCGTCGCGCAGGGGCAGGATGACGCTCTCTACCCTATCGTCCTCCGCGACCATACGGTTGAACTCGATGAGCGCTTGGGTGTGGTGGTCGTTGTGCGCAACGGGCTGCACGACCTTGCCGTACCAGAGGATATTATCGGCCAGCAGCACCGAGCCGCTATGCACCAAGCCTTTGTCCATCAGCATATTGTAATAGGCGGGATACTCGCGCTTATCGCCGTCGATAAAGACCATATCGAACTGCTTGCCAAGCGATGGGGCGATCTCCAGCGCCGAGCCGATGTGGAGGCGAATCTTGTGGCCGTGCGGCGAGCGGTCGAAGAAGGATTGGGCCAGAGGCTCCAGCTCGTCATCCACCTCGCAGGTGTCGATCGTCGCACCCTCCTCCAAGCCAGCGGCCATACAGAGGGCTGAGTAGCCCGTGAATGTGCCTATCTCGAGGATCGACTGCGGGCGGAACATCTTGACCAGAAGCTCCAACAGCTTGCCCTGAATGTGGCCCGAGATCATTCGCGGGTTCAGGACGCGCAGATGCGTTTGGCGGTCGAGCTCGTGCAGCAGAGCATCCTCCGGAGAGGAGTTTTCGTGGATATATTTTTCGAGTAAGTCCATAATAATTTATTGGTATATAAGGGTTGACGTCCGCGAAAAAATCTCTTCGGCGACCTCGGCAATCTGCTCGGCCTTGACGGCGGCGACTTTGCGATAGACCTCCTCGAGAGTGTCGATCTCATCGTGGACAAGATAGCTCTTGCCAGCGCCAAGCATATAGCCCTCGTTGTTCTCCATCGAGATGGCCATCTGCGCGAGGAATTGACGCTTGATCATAGCCATCTGGCGAGCCGTAGGGGGCGTTGTGCGGAGGCGCTGTAACTCCTTGTCGATCAGCTCGCGGCAGAGGTCGGCATTGTGGCGGTCGGAGCTGAAATAGATGGCAACCATACCGCAGTCGTTGTAGGGGGTGTAGGCAGCCTCGGTGTTGTATGAGAGGCCGTTCTTCTCGCGTAGAACGACATTCAGGCGCGAATTGGCCGACGGGCCACCCAAGATATTGATCAGCAGCGAAAGCGGCAGACGACGCTCGGCGTGGATGTCGTAGGCGCGCGCTCCGACGATGCAGTGCGTCTGGTGGGTATGTTTGTTCACGATGCGCTCGAAGGGCTCGACCACGGCGGGTGCGGAGCGCTCGAAAGAGCGTGTGGAGGATGGCTGATTGGCCAGATATTTCTCGGCGATGGCCTGCACGGTGCGCACCGACATATTTCCGATCGAGGAGAAGACCATCTGGTCGGTGGTATGGGTGCGCTCGATAAAGCGGCGGATGCTCTCCGACGAGTGGCGCATCAGGGCGGCTTTCGTGCCGAGGATGTTATGGCCGAGTTCGGAGCCCGCGAAGAGCAGATCCTCGAACGAGTCGAAGATCATATCGGCGGGCGAGTCTTTGTAGGTATTTATCTCATCGACAATCACTTCGCGCTCCTTCTGAAGTTCTCGCTCGGGAAAGGTCGAGTGGAACGCTACGTCGGCAATCAGCTCGACTGCCTTCGAGAAGTCGGAGCGGAGCGTGGTGGCGTGGATGGTGGTATCCTCCTTGGTGGTGTAGGCGTTGAGCTCGCCACCGCGATTCTCCAGTCGGCAGTTGATCTGGTAGGCGCGACGGCGCGTGGTGCCCTTGAAGAAGGCGTGCTCGGCGAAGTGGGCAAGGCCGTATTCGTCCCTCTGCTCGTCGCGTGTGCCGGCGTTGATGACCAGCGCGCAGTGCGTAACGCTGCTGCGTGTGCGGCGGTGGATGCCCTTGATGCCGTTGGGAAGTATATAGGTTTCAAACTCTTTCATTGGATTCGGCTATGCTTTGTTATGCTCTCTGAGGAAGCGGCCCGTGTGGCTCGCCTCGCACTTTTCAAGATCGGCGGGAGTGCCCTCGAATACGATCTGACCTCCCCCATCGCCCGCCTCGGGGCCGAGGTCGATAACCCAGTCGGCGCACTTGATGACCTCCATATTATGCTCGACGATGACAATCGTATGGCCGTTGGCAATCAGCGCGTTGAAGGCGCGCAACAGTCGGCGGATGTCGTGGAAGTGGAGGCCCGTCGTTGGCTCGTCGAAGATGAACATTATCTGCTTCTGGTCGTTATCCTTCGCAAGGAACGAGGCGAGTTTCACGCGCTGGCTCTCGCCGCCCGACAGCGTCGATGAGGATTGGCCCAGACGGATATAGCCCAAGCCCACGTCCTGCAGCGGCTGCAGGCGCTCGACAATGCGGCGGCAGGTGGAGTTGCCCTTATCCTCGGAGAAGAACGTGATGGCATCATCGACGCTCATCTCGAGAGTGTCGTGGATGGTTTTGCCGCGATATTTGATCTCCAGAATCTCATCCTTGAAGCGCTTGCCGTGGCAGGCATCGCAGACAAGCTCGACGTCGGCCATAAACTGCATACTCACCTTGATCGTACCCTCGCCCTGACACTCCTCGCAGCGACCGCCGGCGACATTGAACGAGAACGACGCGGCCGTGAGGCCCGTATGGATGGCTTGAGGCTGGTCGGCGTAGAGCTTGCGTATCTCGTCGTAGGCCTTAAGGTAGGTTACGGGGTTTGAGCGCGAGGATTTGCCGATGGGGTTCTGATCGACAATCTCGACCGAACGCAGCATCGCAACATCGCCATCCAGAGAGTCGTGGTCGCCCGGCTTTTGGCCCGTATCGAAGAGGTGGCGGCGCAGGGCGGGATATAGGATTCCCTTGGCAAGCGACGATTTGCCGCTGCCGCTCACGCCCGTGATGCAGGTCATAACGCCCAGCGGGATGCGCACGTCGATATTTTTGAGGTTGTTCTCGCGGGCACCTCGGATGATGATTGAGTTGCTCCAGCCACGCGCGGTGTCGGGAACTTCGATCTCGCGGCGATGGGCAAGGTAGTCGGCCGTGAGGCTCTCCTTGGATTTGAGCAGGCCCTTCAGCGGGCCGTTGTAGATGATCTGGCCACCCATCTCGCCAGCGCGAGGGCCGACATCGACGATGTAGTCGGCGGCGCGGATCACCTCCTCCTCGTGCTCGACGACAATGACCGTATTGCCCAGATCGCGCAGCTGATGCAGAACGCGGATCAGGCGGTGGGTGTCGCGCGGGTGCAGGCCGATGCTCGGCTCGTCGAGAATGTATAGCGAGCCTACGAGGTTGCTACCCAGCGAGGTAGAGAGGTTGATGCGCTGGCTCTCGCCACCCGACAGCGTCGATGAGAGGCGGTCGAGCGTGAGGTAGCCAAGGCCGACATCGGAGAGGTATTGCAGGCGATTGTGAATCTCCTTGAGGATGCGCTCGGCGGTGTGGCGGTCGTGATCGTCGAGCGAGAGCGATGAGAAGAACGTGATCAGTTCATCGACGGTCATTCGTACGATCTGGGCGATATTCTTGCCACCGACCTGCACATACAGAGCCTCGGGGCGCAGACGGCTGCCTCCGCAAGCGTGGCAGGTGGTTTTGCCCGTATAGCGGGCCTTCATAACGCGGTATTGAATCTTACGGCGCTCGCTCTCAATGTAGTCGAAGAAGGCGTTGAGGCCGTAAAAGTATTGATTACCAGTCCAGAGAAGGCGTTTCTGCGCCTCGCTCAGGGCGTAGTATGGTTCGTGAATCGGGAAGTCGAAGAGGTGAGCCGTCTCGATAAGCTGTTCCTTCCACTTCTTCATCGTAGCGCCGCGCCAGCAGACGATGGCATCCTCGTAGATGGTCTTGCTCTTGTCGGGGATGACCAGATCGGCATCGATGCCGACGGTCTTGCCGTAGCCCTCGCAGACGGGGCAGGCACCGATGGGATTGTTGAAGCTGAAAAGATGTTCGGTAGGTTGCTCGAACTCGATGCCGTCGGCCTCGAAACGGGCCGAGAACTCGCGCTCCACGCCGTTGATAATGACGCTACAACCATCGCGGCCATAGCTATAGGCGCGTGCTACCGAATCGCGCATACGCAGCAGCGTCTCATCATCGTCGGCAGCGCGTAGGCGATCGACGACGATGGCTACCTCAGCGGGGTTGGTGTCGAGCGTGATGGTCGGCATAAAATCCTCGATGGTGATGGCCTCGTGATTAACCCACAGGCGCGTGAAGCCATCGCTGAGGAGTTGCAGCAGGCGCTCGATAAGGCCCTCGCCCTGCTTTAGGAGAATCGGGGCGGTGATGACTACCCTCTCGCCTGTGCCCTGCTCCAAGATGTAGGCCACCACATCATCAACACCATAGCAGCGCACCTCGTGCCCCGAGACGGGAGAGATGGTGTGGCCAATGCGAGCGAAGAGCAGCTTTAGGTAGTCGTAAATCTCGGTCGTAGTGCCCACCGTAGAGCGGGGATTGCGCGTATTGACCTTCTGCTCGATGGCGATGGCGGGAGCGATGCCGGCGATAAGATCGACATCGGGTTTGTTGATACGTCCCAAAAACTGACGCGCATAGGCCGACAAGCTCTCAACGTAGCGACGCTGTCCCTCGGCGAAGATAGTGTCGAAGGCCAGAGTCGATTTGCCCGAGCCCGAGAGGCCCGTGATGACGGTGAGAGTGTTGTGAGGGATGGTAACGTCCACGTTCTTAAGGTTATGGACGCGAGCTCCCTTGATATGGATGGTTTTGTCTTGAGACATTTTCAATTAATTCTTATTACTACCCCGCTCGAGGCAGGGGCTTTTTATTCAATCACGTCGATGATTGCACCCTCGACTTTGCGTAGGCGGCCGAGGACAATCTCGGCTCGGCTGTTGCGCACCGAGAGCGTCATCGAGCAGAGGTTGTCGAAGATCTGCTCTTCGATGGTGGGTTGCTCCTCCTTGATGATTCGCATCACGTCGTTCATCACAACGTACGAGAAGTCGATCTTGATGCGGGTATCGACCGTGCGCTCAACAATCTTTGCGGCATCCAAAGCGGCAGCGGCTGACTCCTTGTAGGCGGCGATAAGGCCCGGAACACCGAGCTTCGTGCCGCCGAAGTAGCGCACCACGACAATCAGGCAGTTGGTAATCTCGCGCGAGAGCAGCTGTCCCAAGATGGGTTTGCCGGCTGTGCTCGACGGCTCGCCATCGTCGTTGGCACGGAAACGCTCGCCAAAAGGCCCTAAGCGCCACGCATAACAGTGATGCGTGGCGTCGTAGTAGCGCTTGCGCAGAGGCTCGAGGTAGGCTGCAATCTCCTCTTCGCTCTCGACGTGGAAGGCGTAGCAGAGGAATTTGCTGCTGCGCTCCTTGAAGATGGCCTCCGAGTTGCCCTCGATGGTGAGATAACTATCCTTGATCTGCTCCACTGCGGGTTGGGTTTGGCGTTAGCGTACTTTGGTGAAGAGTCTGTTCCAGCGAATGTTGTAGGGGAACGACTTGGCCTGATCCGATGAGAACCAGATGAACGATGCCTTGCCCACGATGTGATCCTCGGGAACGAAGCCCCAATAGCGCGAGTCGGCAGAGTTGTGGCGGTTGTCGCCCATCATCCAGTAGTAGTTCATCTTGAAGGTGTATGAGGTGGCCTTCTCGCCGTTGATGTAGTACTCGCCGTCGCGTACCTCCACGTCGTTTGCCTCATAGACATCGATAATACGCTCATACAGAGGCCAAGTCTCCTCGTTAAGATCGATGGTCGCACCTGCCGAAGGTACCCACAGCGGGCCCATATTGTCGGCCGTCCACGCGTAGTGAGAAGAATAGGGGAAGCACTCCTCCTCGGCCGTATAGCGCTCGATGCTGATGACGTTGTCCATCGCAAGCAGGGTCTTGACCATCTCGTCCGTCAGGGGCGAGAAGTAGTGCGTGCCGCTGCCCGAGAGCTCCGTGATGCCCAGCTGCTCGATGGTGTAGGGCGAGATGGGCGATGAGGTGTGTATCGTGTAGCAATACTGCTTCTCGGCAATCGGGTCTTGGGGCTTGTCGTTGATGATAAGCTCGCCATCCGTAATGCGGAACGTGTCGCCCGGCAGGGCTACGCAGCGCTTGATGTAGTTCTCGCGCTTATCGACCGGACGGGTGATGACGGTGTAGGTGTTGAAGAGCTCTGCGCGGCCGCGCTCGGCACCATATTCGCGCTGGTACTCGCGCAGGACGTCGTAGTAGGTTACGGCCTGATTCTCCAGCAGTACCGTGTCGCCTGCGGGGAAGTTGAAGACAACCACGTCGTTACGCTTAATATCGCGCAAGCCCTTGAGTCGCTTGTAGGGCCACTTGATGGCCTCCGAAAATGACTTCTTCGTGGCCGAGAAGGGCATTGTGTGGTGAACGAACGGAAAGGCGATGGGCGTGTTGGGCATCTTGGGGCCGTAGGTGGCCTTGCTGACGTAGAGGTAGTCGCCAATCAGCAGAGTCTTCTCCATCGAAGATGAGGGGATGACGTACATCTGGAAGAAGAAGATGTGAATGAGCGAGGCTACGACCGTTGCGAAGACGATGGCATTGACCCACTCGTAGATGTTGCGGTAGAGATCGCTGCGCTCGCAGAGCTCCTCGTTCTTACGGCCGATGTAGCGGTAGAGGTACTTGGAGATGTAGAGGTCGTAGATGATGGGCACTCCGAACAGAAACCAGAGATTGCCCGTCCACACCACAAACCACAAGATGTAGAGCAGCGTGGCGAGAGCAAAGCCCACCCATTTGTTTGCAAAAATTTCGCGTATCTTTTTCATCAATCTGTTGTTTTTATCTTAAAACGTATCTCGAAGGGGAATCGTATGCCGAGGATTAGAAAAGATCCTCCATCGTGTAGATACCCTTCTTGCCACAGAGGAACTCGGCCGCAACGACAGCACCCTCGGCCAGCGTGCGGCGGTTCTTGATCGAGTGGCGGATCTCCAGCACATCGTCCTCCGAAGAGTAGGTTACGGAGTGGTCGCCCGGAACCATTCCGATGCGGAGCGACTCGATGGGAATGAGCGACTTATCGTCGGATGTAGGGGTATTCACCCAGCCCGACTTGCGATCAACGAGCGAGATAATATCCTCGGCCAGAGTTACGGCCGTGCCGCTCGGCGAGTCCTTCTTCTGCGTGTGGTGAGTCTCCGACATCGAGATCTCGTACGAGGGGAAACGATTCATCAAACGTGCCAACTCGCGATTAAGCCGGAACATAAGGTTTACGCCGAGTGAGTAGTTCGAGGCATAGAACATAGCGCCGCCGCGCTCTTCGCACAACGTCTGCAACTCCTTCAGGCGGTCGGTCCAGCCCGTAGTGCCGCTCACAACGGCTGTGCCGCATTCAAGGCAGGTGCGGATGTTGTGATAGGCGGTTGTGGGGGTGGTGAACTCGATGGCAACGTCGATGCCTGCAAGGTTTTGGGCATTGAGATCCGATGCGTTGTCGATGTCTATGATGAGGGCTACCTCGTGGCCACGCGAGCGAAGGATCTTCTCGATCTCGCGGCCCATCTTGCCGTAGCCGATAATTGCTGCTTTCATACTTGTTTATTTTTTGGGTTTATGCGCTCGCATACGCGGGCGCGAATTATTAACCCACAAAGATAAGAATAATTCCGTAGAGAAAAAATATTTGCGACTATATGTGGTAATAAATGTGCTTGGCGTGGTGTATTGTCAGAAAAAATATTAACTTTGTATGGGATATAATTTTGTGCAAAATGGTGATTAGATATATAAAAACCGTGTTGGCGGCTTGCGCGGCTATGCTTTTTTGTGGCGCGATGGAGTCGTGTCAGGGCGAGAAGAGCGATTTGGGTTATGTGATTGTAACCGATTACGTCGAGGCCTCGAGTGGCGAAGATGTAAGTGAAGCGTTGCAGCAGATAATCGATGCTAACCCAAATAGAACCATATACTTCCCCGATGGGGAGTACGTCATCTCGAAGCCTCTGCGTACACCTGCCGAGCCTACGCTTTCGGTGGCGTTGCAGCTCTCGAATTACGCCATAATTCGCGCTGCCGACGATTGGTCGAGCGACGAGGCGATGATATGTTTGGGAGGCAAGGATGCGGCCAACAATATCACAACGCCAGGAAGCAATTACTATCTCGATGGAGGTGTGATCGAAGGTGGCGGCGTGGCTACGGGAGTGTCGATCGACAGTGGCCGCGAGACGGTCATCCGCAATACGTCGATAAAGAATGTGGAGCTGGGAATCCACGTCAAACGAGGCGCTAACAACAACTCGTCGGATTGCGACATTTCGAGTGTAAATATCGTCGGCAACAACTCGCCCACATCGACAGGCGTGCTGGTTGAGGGCTACGACAATACATTCACGAATATGCGTATCGGCGGGGTGCATACGGGATTTGTACTGCGCTCGCAGGCCAACTCGCTACGCAACATACATCCGTTGTATTATGGTGCGAGGGATGAGTCGTATGAGACGAGTTGCGGCTTTCGTGATGAGGCGGGAAATAACTGGTATGAGTTCTGCTACAGCGACGAGTTCTCGGCGGCCTTTGAGATTGCGGGCTCTCGCCGTAGCCTCTATAACGACTGTTTTGCGTATTGGTACTCGAACCAAGGCAAGAACCACGTCGCCTTCCGTGTGGAGGGTAAGTTCAATGCGAGTGTGAGGAATATGAACGTAGGTTTTGGCGGACACAATGCTGTGGAAAACAATGCCATTTTGCAGGTGAGTGAAGCGGGAGGTAAGGGCGATTTTACCAACCTATACGTTGAGAATGAGTCGGTTGTAACCGATGCGGCACATAAGAGATATATGCGATAATGCGCTATTTTATAGAACTTTCATACGACGGTGCGGCCTACTGCGGTTGGCAGCGACAGCCAAACGATCCTTCGGTGCAGCAGACGCTGGAGCAGGCGCTCTCTACCCTACTGCGCGAGAAGGTTGAGGTGGTCGGTGCCGGACGGACCGATACGGGGGTGAATGCGTCGTATTATGTGGCGCACTTCGATTCGGTGGCGGGTGTGAAAGATTGTGATCGGTTGGTATATAAACTGAATCTGATCTTGCCGCAGGATGTGGCGGTGAGCCGAGTGAGGGAGGTCAGGCCCGATGCGCACGCACGATTTGATGCCGTCGAGCGCGAATATACATACTATCTCTCGCAGCGGAAGAATCCGTTTCGCCGACATTCGGCGTGGCAGTATTACGTTCCGCTCGATATGGAGCGGATGAATGAGGCGGCGCGGGTACTTACAGAGTATGAGGACTTTACGTCGTTTGCGAAGCTGAACTCGAACAACAAAACAAATATCTGTCGCGTCACGCGAGCCGAGTGGTGTCGTGCGGAGGAGGATGCTGATATGCTTGTTTTTAGGATTCGGGCTGACCGCTTTTTGCGAAATATGATTCGCGCCATCGTGGGTACGCTTGTGGATGTGGGACGTGGGCGATATACCGTCGAGGAGTTCCGCGATATACTCCATAGCCGCGATCTGTCGCGCTCGAGTGCGGGAGCGCCCGCCGTGGGACTGTTTCTGAGCGATGTGCGATATGATGAGAGTGTGTATGTGGTTGAGCCGGTGGGAGATAAGGAGTGATTTGGAGAGGCTCGTGAGCGCGAAAGGAAAGTACGAAAACTATTGTTTAACCAAAATATTTAAGTGAAATGGGAACTATTCTTTATTTGGCAGGTTTGATTTGCGCTATCTGGTGCGTGGTTGACATCTTCAAGAAGCCTATCGGCATTATCGGTAAGATTATCACTGCGGTGCTCGTTTGGTGTACCAGCTGGGTGGGTGTTATTGCCTACTATTTCTGGATTCGTCACAATGTAACCTCTTGGTTCAAGTAATGTGAAACTCGTCTAACAAGGCTTTTTGGGTGTCTGGCTTGCCCTCGAAAACCTCACATACGCTTGTGTGTGTTGAGTTTTCTCGGTCGGCAACCAGCCTTGAAATAGCTCTTGTTATACAATTTTTAAGAAAAAGGGTGTCCCCTCGCGGAACACCCTCTTTTTTGTCTATTGCACTCTGTTACAGATGTATCGCAGCGCCCATAGCGGCCTCCGAAGCCTCCATCAGGCCCTCGTGCATTGTGGGATGCGAGTGGATGGTCTTGGCTATGGCGTGGGCCGTTGCGCCCAGACGCTTGGCCAGCGTAGGCTCGCCCAACATCTCGGTAACGGTAGCACCAACCATATGCGCTCCGATAAGGCGCTCCTGCTCATCGAAGATGAGCTTCACGAAACCGTCGCGGTCGCCCGCTGCCGTAGCCTTGCCCGAAGCGGTGAAGGGGAAGTGGCCAACCTTATAATCGATACCCTTGTCGCGGGCCTGCTGCTCGGTCATACCCACCGACGCAACCTCGGGAGAGGTGAAGACGCACGAGGGGATGGTCGAGTAATCAACCGCGTCGGGCTGCAATCCGCAGATGTGCTCAACGCAGTGGATAGCCTCGGCCGAGGCAACGTGCGCAAGGGCGGGCGTGGCGATAATATCACCGATGGCATAGACGCCTTGAGCGGAGGTCTGGTAGTGCTCATCGACAACGATCTTGTCGCGCTCGACAGCGATACCCAGCTCCTCAAGGCCGATATTCTCGATGTTCGATTTGATACCTACGGCCGACAAAACAACCTCGGCAGAGAGTGTCTCGGCTCCCTTCTTGCCCTCGATGTCGACCTCGCACGCGCCATCCACGACGCGGACAGCCTTGACGGTAGTTGAGGTCAAAACCGTAGCGCGCATCTTGCGGAAGGAGCGCTCCATAGTCTTTGCAACCTCCTCATCCTCAAGCGGCATCATCTGCGGCATATACTCCACGACGGTAACCTTCACACCCAACGAAGCATACAGGCAAGCAAACTCGCTACCGATTGCGCCCGAGCCAACGACGATCATCGACTGCGGCAGGCGGGGCAACGTGAGAGCCTCCTTCGAGGAGATGACGTGCTGGCCATCGATAGGCATAAAGGGCATCTGGCGTGGACGTGCGCCCGTAGCCAAGATGATTGCATCGGCCTCGTACAGAGTGCCTTCGACATCTACCCTGCCCTCGCCCGCAAGACGGCCGAAGCCCGTGAGGATGTCGATGTTGTTCTTCTTCATCAGGAAGGCTACGCCCTTACTCATCGTGTCGGCCACGGTGCGTGAGCGAGCGACAATCTTCTCGAAGTCGGGCTTCACGTCGCCATCGATGGCAACGCCATAGTGAGCCGCATTCTTGCAATATGAGAATACCTGTGCGCTCTTCAGAAGGGCTTTGGTGGGGATGCAGCCCCAATTGAGGCACACGCCACCCAGTTCGGCCTTCTCGACGATGGCCACTTTCTTGCCAAGTTGTGAGGCGCGGATGGCGGCAACATAGCCGCCCGGTCCGCTACCTATGACGATAATATCGTATTTCATCTCGTATCGGTTTTTAATTATCGAACCTCCAAAATTCGGCTTCTGCTGTCGGCTGCTACGGCGCGCTTCCAAGCCTCGCTATAGCCCGGCTGCTGGATTCTGCCGGGGATCTTTTTGCCGTTACCGTTATCAACGAAGTGTGAAGAGGAGGTCTTGCCCTCGACAACGTAGCTCAGTACGTCTGCGTTCTCGCTCTTGACGTTGCCGTCGATGTACTTCAACAGCAAATACTTGTCCAAACGACTCCAAGCATCGAAGAGCTGCTGTGCCGATGAGTTGCTATATGCGGTAGTCTGCTTCTTCAGAGCCTTGGTCGAAAGGCCAGCGATCTGAGAATCAATGCGATCAACATCCTCGAGCATCTTGTTCTCCCAATAATCAACAACCGTGCGGATATCCTTCGACATCAGGTCGTAGCGCAGGTAAGCGAAGTTGGTGACGCGGTTGAAGAGCCAGAAAGCCGACGAATCAGAGTAGTCGAGCATCGAGCCGTTGCCCTCGACCATACACTCGGGAACAGAGGTGGTGTTGCAGTAGATGGGTGTAAGGCAAGAGGTTGCAGCATCGTCCATACCGAACCAGAGGATGCCGACCTTATCCTTGCGGGCTTGACCGCAGAGCCAGAAGCCTGTCTGCTGGGTAGCCGTAGCGCGCTCGTTGAGGTAGGTCTTGCCATCAACCTCGAAGTTCATAGGACGCCAGCGGTAAGGCAGGCCGTGGCCACCGGCACCGATGTCCTTGGTCATATCCATCTGTGTACCCTCGTAGTGGTCGCGCATAGCATCGAATACCTGCTTGGGAGAGATCTTCTCTACGGGCTTAACCCACAGAGGCATACGGTTTGAGGGGTTGTAACCCATAGCGTAGTCGTAGTAGCGATCCATATCGGTGGCGAAGGTGCGGAAGAAGCTCCAAACGCGGGCCTCGCAACCACGCAATGCGCTGAAATCCAGCGGAGCGTAAGCATCGGCGAACGAGAACTCCTCGTCCTTGCCAGAGAAGTAACCCTTCTCGCGAGCCAGCGAAATAACGTCCTCGGCGTAGAGGCAGTTCTCGGGATCGTTCAGCGGGAAGGTGGTGATGCGTGCCTGATTGGCGTGGGCGCAGATGTAGCCATCGGGGATGCGACGCGCTACCCATACGATACCCTTCTTGCCGGGGCCCTTGCCGATGAGCTCCATAATCCAAGCCTCGTTCTGGTCGGCGATTGAGAAGCTCTCGCCACTTGAGTAGTAGCCGTAGGTCGAGGTCAGCTCGACGATGATGTCGATGGCCTCGCGGGCGGTCTTGGCACGCTGGAGAGTGATGTAAATGAGTGAGCCATAGTCGATAAGGCCCTCGGGGTTGCGCAACTCGCCACGGCCGCCGAAGGTGGTCTCGGTGATGATTACCGAGTGCTCGTTCATATTGCCGACGGTCGAATAGGTGGTCTGAGCCTGTGCGATATCGCCCAGATATTTGCCCGTATCCCACTCATAGACCGACATCAGCGGCTGGAACTTCTTGGCAGGGTTGTGCTTGTAGAGCGCGCCGTAGAGCTGATGTGAATCGGCGGCGTAGGTTACCATCACCGAGCCGTCGGTCGAAGCACCGCGCGTGATGATGAAATTGGTGCAGGCCAAGGCGGGCATTACGGCCACAGCCAGAGCGAGCATTAGAGTTGTGAAAAGTTTCTTCATTGTTATAAATTTTTTGGTTATTGAATTTTTCGTCGCTTTGGAAGTCAAAGATACGGAAAATAGGTGTAAAATCCGAAAAAATATGTAATTTTACATTATAAATATAGTGTTATGTCAATCGAAAGTCAGATAAATCGTTTGCGCGAGCTGCTGCCCTCGGGCGTAAGGTTGCTCGCGGTGTCGAAGTTTCACCCCGCGGAGGCCATTATGGAGGCTTACCGAGCGGGGCAGCGTGCCTTCGGCGAGAGTCGCCCACAGGAGCTAAAGCAGAAGTATGAGACGCTGCCGAAGGATATTGAGTGGCATATGATTGGCCATCTGCAGACCAATAAGGTGAAGTACATTGCGCCGTTTGTTCACCTCATCGAGTCGCTCGACAGCGAGCGTCTGGCCGAGGAGGTGGAACGTCAGGCGGTGAAGTGTAACCGCGTGATTGATTGCCTGTTGGAGATTCATCTCACGGCCGAGGAGAGTAAGTCGGGATGGGCGTGGGATGATCTGTTGGGATTTGTCCAAAGCGGTGGATTTGCAGCACTACCCCACATTCGCGTGCGGGGAGTTATGGGAATGGCGACGCTGACCGATGATGAGGCCGTTGTAAGGGCCGACTTTGAGCGACTGATGGAGCGCAGGGCCTGCTTGAAGGAGTATTTTGGCGAGGAGTTCGACATCGTGTCGATGGGAATGTCGGACGACTACCCCATCGCTGTTGAGTGCGGTTCGACGGAGGTGCGCATCGGCTCGACGATCTTTGGCGCAAGAGAGTATTAACCTAAAACAACCTTAAATATGGATAGAAAAGAGTTTTTGGCAACGATGGCCGCCATTGGCGGTGCGGCGTTGGTGCCCTCGGCATCGGCCTCGGTGCTGCGCGAGGTGGCCGATAGAGTCGAGGCGGAGCAGGGACAGCGCCGAGTGAACCCCTCGAAGACGATTTTGATGGGAGATATACACATCTCGGGCGATTTTAACGCCGAGGGCAAGCCTAAGCACTACCCCTACAACCCGATATGTTTCGAGCAGCAGGCGCGCGAGATTCTGGCGATGCGCGAGTTGCCTGCCAACCTGATTATTCTGGGCGATGTGGCGTGGGATCACGGCTTGGAGGAGGATTATCGCTATGCTGCTGAGCTATTTAAGCCTCTGCAGCAGGCGGGTATTCGCATCACGATGGCGATGGGTAATCACGATCGTCGCGCTCCGTTCTTCAGCGTCTTTGAGGATCACCTCAAGCAGACGCGCGTTGCAGGTCGCGTGGTGTCGGTTGTGGAGTTGCCCGAGGCGGATTTTGTTGTGCTGGACTCGCTCGACGAGCTGCCCAACCTGAAGCGTGGCGAATCGACAAAGGTGGATGGCGAGATGGATCAGGCGCAGATTGATTGGCTTGAGGGGTATCTTGCGGCCGCCAAGCGACCTGTGATTCTCGGCGCGCATCATCCTCTGAATGAGATGCCCAACCTCGAGGCAGTGATTGCCAAGTCGGATGCGGCGGTGGCCTACATCTATGCCCATTTGCATATCTGGAACAAGGGTGTGAGGATTATCCGCCCGAAGGATCCCAAGCGTATGGTGCCTGCGGTGTGTCTGCCATCGACGTTCTATGGCGATATTGGTTATGCGGTGATGTACACCTCGAAGGAGAAGGCTGTGATCGAGTATTCATCAAACGGTTTCTGGTGGCCGCAGCCGGTGGAGAATCCACCCAAGGAGTGGGCGCAGCGTCAGGAGGATTTGGCGGCAGAGAGATGTATCATATTGTTTTAAGATGTAAGGTTGTGCGGCGGGTTGCACAACCTTTTTTATGGGGTGTGGGCAATGTTTTGAGAGTTGCGGCGTTATATGTTGAAACAAACTAACAAACGAAATCCTATGAAGAGACTATTTTTTGCCGCCGTGGTGTCGCTTGCGCTTTTCTCGTGCTCTGCGCCTAAATATACATTTATATTAAAAGGAGAGATCTCGGGTGCTGATGAGGGAGAGCAGATCACGCTCTTGTATCCGATTCTAAAGGATGGTGTGTGGTACGAGAAGGAGTTGGTGACGACGGTCGTTGAGGGAGAGTTTCTCTTTGAGGGGGAGTTGAGGGAAATGACTTTTGCGCATTTGGTGTTTGATAATATGGACGAAGTGTTGCTCTTTATCGAGCCACGACGGATGACGATCAATTTGGAGCGTTATCGCGCGTATGATTTTTCGCTGCAAGGGGTTGAGGTTGAGAGCGAATTTGAGGCCTTTCGTCGGTGGATGGGCGAAATACCGAGGGGTCTGTATGAGGAGAGTCGCAAAGTTGTTGAGGCGAATGAAAAGTGGATCGAGGCGACGCAGAGGGGCGATTTGGCGGCCGATAGTTTGATGCGGGTGTTCTACGATGCAGTGTCTGATTTTCACAAGGTGCGGGATGCGGAGCTGGAGCGTTGTCGCGGCTTTCTGGAGGAGCATTTGTACTATGCCATAGCGCCTTATTGGTTGTATTATCTGACTTTTTGCGAAGTATTGAGCGTTGAGGAGGCGATGGCGATATATGATCAGTTGCCGTCGCAGGGCCGCGATAGTGGATTGGGTCTTCTGGCGAAGCAGCGAATTGAGCTTTTGGCTTCTGACGCAGGAGGTTATGAGGGTGAGTGGGCATCGGATTTTGAGCGCGTGGCGGCCGATGGAAATCGAGTTCGGATGTCGGATTATTTGTCGCAGGATGGGTATTTGCTGCTCGACTTTTGGGCGAGCTGGTGCGTGCCCTGCATTGAGCAGATGCCTAATGTGCGGCGGCTTTGCGAGGAGTATTCGGAGCGTGGGTTGCACATTATCGGGGTCTCGTCGGATGATGATGCGACGGCGTGGCGACGGGCGATTGAGAAGTATGGATTGACGGAATATCCGCAGGTGATGAGGGAGGAGGACACGGAGGAGAGGCTCTTTTTCGATGAGATGGCGGATGTGTGCGAAAGATATGAGGTAGAGGCGATTCCCTGCTTTATCCTGATTGATGGCAAGGGCGAGATTGTTGCACGATGGCAGCACTTTGATGAAGGGATTTTTGAGATGTTTGATAGCTTGTTGTAATAAAAAAGCCACCTGCGAAGGTGGCTTTTATTATTATGGTAACTCGACTTTGATCTCGGGGATATACTCCTCGTCAAAGAGCTCATCTGCCGAGGCGGTGAACATCCGCGTTGTGATGTTGTAATCGTCGCCGCCGTTGGGGTGAGCATATTTGGCCATCACGATAAAGGCTTTGTAGCCCTCCACAGGGAAAGCAACATCGACCTGTGCCTTGCCCTTGTGCGAGATGCCGAGGTGGGTAGGCGAGAATTTGCTCTGGCGGAAATCTTTGTTTGAGGAGGTGGCCTCCCAGATGATTATATCCTTCAGGTGGCGTTTGTCGGTCTTAAGAGTGAGCCTTGCGCTACCCTGCTGCTCACGCGCCGAGTAGTCGAAGCGGGGATATTTCTGGCCTTCGATCGTCTGGCGGAAGAAGGCCTCGAGAGTGTTGAAGGCGGCGCGCTTGTCGCCCAAGCTGTGGCCTGCGTTGGTGACGTAGGAGGTGAAGGTCGGGCCCGGAATACCGTCGATATAGTTCTTGACGGCATCGACAGTCCAGAACTCGTCGTTGGTGCCAAAGAAGAGCATCTTGGGCAGGGTGTACATCTTACGGTAAGAGTAAGGGTCGATCATCGCCACAAGCTCGCGGCCCGTAGGGGTAACGAGCTCCTCGGTAAGGCCGAGATTTACATAGTCCTGAATGTGAATACTATAACTGCCAAACATATGGCGCTGGTAAGGCACGCTGACGGGCATATTCAGAATGTCGATAACCATCGGAGCGATGGCTACGATGCGCCGATCACCCGTTGCGGCCGTCAGCCACGTTGTCCAGCCACGCTTCGATATGCCGTTCATCACGAAGCGATTGCTACGCACGGCGTGGTGGCGCTCTGCCGAGAACTCCTCGATGGCATCCATAGCGCGGATGGCGCTCTTGGTCATCGGGAAGAGCAGCGGCCACGAAAAGTCGTGATCCTGCTGGAAGTTGTGGAAGGTGAACGATACCAGCTCGTCCTCGGTCATTCCGCCATAGAGCGGCTGGCGCGGCACCTGCCACAGGATGGCGGTCAGGGCCTGACAGCGTGAGGCGATGTTGCCCATAAAGCCGATGAGCGCATCGTCCCAGCTATGGTAGTTCGGCTCGCCCGTCTGTTCGTTGGCGCTTCCGCCCGAGATGTGGATAAGTGTCTCGGGGTGAGAGATTTGTTGTGGAACGAAGATTACGAGCTCGTGAATCCACTCCTTCTCGCGCCACGTCTGCGAACGCATACGCAGGCGGTAGGCCGTAACGTCATCTTTGACGAGCGAGTCGCGCAGTTGCCACGCGAAGGTGTCGTCGTCATTGTCGATATAGTGGCGCATAGCCTCCGCAGGGGCGATTGTCTGTGCAGCAGCACTCCACGCCCAAAGGAGCAGAACGAGGGAGAGTAATCGTTTCATAGTCGTTATCTTACGCGGATGCGCTGGCCGATGCGCAGAACCGAGGTCTTCTTAATGCCGTTGAGCTGGCAGAGTTTGGTGACGGTTGTGTGGTTGTTGATGGCGATGCGGCCCAGCGTATCACCTCGCTTGACGATGTGGTACTTGATGGCGGCAGCCTCGGCAGCGATTCTCTTATCCTCCTCGTCGCTCTGAATCTCCTCCTCGAAATCCTGCGTGAAACGAGAATAGGGGCTGAAGTAGGTGCGCTTCAGAAGGAATGTTTCGCGGCGGAGCGTACCCGTCGAGAAGTCGATCAGGCGCTCGGGATCGAAGGTCTGGCCCTTGTAGCGCATCTCGAAGTGGAGGTGCGAGCCCGTACTGCGGCCCGTATTTCCGCCCTTGCCGATGACCTGACCTGCCGTAACCCACTCGTTGGGTTTGACGCTGATCTCCGAGAGGTGGCCGTAATAGGTCTCCAAACCGTTGTCGTGGCGAAGGATCACAAGATTGCCATAACCACCACGAACGTAGGTGGTTACGCGAACGCGGCCGTCGAACGTAGCATATACGGGGTCGCCCGTTTCGAGGTCGATGTCGGTACCTTGATGGATGCGACGACGACGGGGGCCATACTTCGAGGTAACGCGGCCCTTGAAGGGATAGTGGTAGCTCTTGAGCGAATCCACAAGATCGATGACCATCGAGATGGGGATGTCCTTAAGTTCGACGTTGTAGGGCTGGATCTTGGTGGTGTCCCAATCCTGCGTGAAGACCGTCTCGTCCAGAACGTCGATGTTGCGGTTGCGGACATAGCGCCAAGTGTTGTCGTTGTAGAGAACGATGTTGAGGCCCTCGCTCGACGAGGGGATTGTATCCACGACAAGTATATCCTCCTTCGATTCGAGTGCGGGGCCCGATTCCAAAGGAACACGTTTGACGATGATGGCATCGTCGGGCAATGAGTCGCGGTTTATGGTGTTTTGGGCGGTTGTTTTCTGGGCAAAGGCGATGCTTGCCGAGGCAAACATCACAAATGTAAGCAGTACTTTGCGTAGGTTCATACGGGTTTTATAGGTTTTTGTGGTTATTACTCGTTGTCTTGCTCACGCAGCATATCGGCTGCGCACTCCAATGCGGTGTAGAACTCCTCGCCGAAGCGACGGATAAGGGGCTCCTTCAGCGCCTTATATACGGGGATACCCAAGCGCTTGCCGCACTCGACAGCGTCGCGGCAGACGGCCCAGCGGTGGTAGTTAAGACCATAGGAGCCGTTGCGGAACTGCTTGACGCGGATGGGATAGAGGTGGCACGAGATGGGTTTGAGGAATGAGCACTTGCCCTCGCGGAAGGCGCGTTCGATGGCGCAGAAGGTTGTGCCATTCTCCTCGAAGGCGTAGGCGCAGGCGGCGTTATCGACCAGCGGTGTGGTGTAGTCGCCATCCACATCGACAACCATAAAGCCCTGACGCTCAACCTCCGCGCGGCCCTCGGCAGTCATATAGGGGGCGTAGTTGGGGTACTCCTGCTCGAGCAGATCAACCTCCTCAATATCGAGCGGTGCGCCTGCATCGCCCTCCACGCAACAGATACCCTTGCACTTGCCCAGATCGCAGGCAAAGCATTCGCGTAGGATATCGGCGCTAACTATCTTATCATCAATCTCTATCACGGGTTGTAAATATCTTTATATCGGTAATTCAAAATCTCTTCGGCCAAGGCGATGTATTGCGTAGCCTCGGTCTTATCCTCCATCAACTCCGCGGCACGGCGCATATCGTTGATGGCCTTGCCCCACTCCTCGCGACGGAAGTAGCATTTGCCGCGCTCGAGGTAGTGCTCGCCACACTCGGGGTTGCGCTCGATGGCTGCCGTGAGCATCGTAATCTTGCTCGCCAAAGTCCACAGGCCACGCGAGCGGATGTAATCACGCACATCCTTGTCGAGCATCTCGCTCGTGTCGTCGCCGCGCTCCAATCTGTCGCGCACCTCGGTTGAGGAGTAGGCGTATTGCGGAGCATCCTTGAGAAAGGTCGTGCGCTCGGTGCTGAAGGTCATATCGACGCCCGGGCGGGGATAGACGTAGATGTCGTAGCCTGCAATGATGGCCTCGGCCTCGCGCCAATGCGGCAGGGTGTTTATAAGGTCGCTGCCCATAAGGATCGAGAACTCCATATCGGAGCCGTTGTTCTGCTCCAAGTAGCGCAGCGTATTGATCGTGTAAGAGGGTTTCTCGAGCAGGAACTCGATAATTGAGGGGGTGATATGCTCGGGGTAGCGCGTGTTCTTGCACGCCGCCTCGACCATTGTGTAGCGATCCATCTCCTCGGCTAAAGCCATATTCTGCTTGAAGGGGTTTTGTGGCGAGATGACCATAGCCACCTTATCGCACAGGCCCTCGGCGATGGCGTACTCGGCGAGTGCCGTATGGCCACGGTGAACGGGGTTGAACGACCCGAAAAAGAGCATCATCCTCAGCTTGGCCATCCCCTACTCTGCTAAAAAGTTACGGATGATCTGCTCGGTCTGCTCGACGGCCACATCTAACGAGTCGTTTACCACCGTGAAGTCGAACTCCGGAGCCTTCGAGAGCTCGAACTCAGCTTTGGCGATACGTTTCTCGATGGTCTCCATAGAGTCTGTTCCGCGACCAATCAATCGCTCACGCAGAGCCTCCACCGAAGGGGCCTTGATGAAGATCGAGCAGGCGCTCTGGCCGAAGATTCGCTTGAGGTTGATGCCGCCCATCACATCGACATCGAAGATGATGACGTTGCCCTTGGCCCAGATGCGCTCCATCTCGCTACGCAAAGTGCCGTAACAGGTGCCGTTATAGACCTCCTCCCACTCGACAAAGGCGTTCTGGTCGATGAGGCGGCGGAACTCCTCCTGCGAAAGGAAGAAGTAGTCGATGCCGTTGCGCTCCTCACCACGCGGCTGGCGCGAGGTGGCAGAGATCGAGAACTCGAACTGCGGGAAGGACTGCAAAAGACGCTTTACGATGGTGGTCTTGCCCGAGCCGCTCGGGGCAGAGAATATAATGAGTTTGCCTTGCTGATTCATTCTACAAAATATTAAGTACCTGCTCCTTGATCTTCTCCAGCTCGTCCTTCATCTTAACGACCAGGATCTGCATATTGGCTTCGTTGGCTTTCGAACCGAGGGTGTTGATCTCGCGGCCCATCTCCTGAGCGATGAAACCAAGCTTACGGCCTGCGGCCTCCTCCGACGAGGCTACCTCGCGGAAGTAACGGCAGTGGTTCTTAAGGCGCACCTTCTCCTCGGTTATGTCCAACTTCTCGATGTAGAAGATCATCTCCTGCTCAAGACGGTTCTGATCGACCTCGACCTGCAACTGCGCCAGATGCTCGCGTATGCGGTTGCGGATGGTCTCGCAGCGGGCCTGCTCGTAGGGCTCTACTTGCAATTTGTAATCTTCGATATTATCCACACGCTTCAGAAGATCGGCAATAAGAATCGCACCCTCCTGCTCGCGGAATGAGCTGAAATGGGCCAGAGCCTCGTCAACGGCCTGCATAAGTGCGGCGTGCTCCTCCTCGGAGATGTCGTCGGCCTGAGTCGAAACAACATCGGGCATACGCATCACAACGGGCAAGATGGCATCGTAGGCTGCGTCGGCACCTGAGAATGCAAGCGCGTCGCTCACCTGATGCAGATACTCGCGGAAGAGCTCTTTATTGACCGTAGCGGATGTCTGCACGGCGGTGTTCTCGACCGTGATGCTGATGTCGGATTTGCCGCGAACGATGGCCGCAGCGGCCTTTGAGCGGATGTCGAACTCGTAGCTGCGGTAGATACCGGGCAATTTGACCGAGAGGTCCAACTGCTTGGAGTTGAGCGAGCGAACCTCGACGGTTATCTTCTTGGTCGGCAGAGAGACTTCGCTCTTGCCGAAACCTGTCATTGATTTTATCATTGGTTTTGGTTTGTAGTTACTGCTTAAGAGGCTTTTGCTGGATGGGTTTTCTTCATAAGAAGAAAGAGCGAAAAGCCAAATCTTTGCAAAGATACTACAATGAAGTCTGTTTAGCAAATTTTTTTTCGGTGTGTTGTGCGCGTGGGCCGAAGTGGTCGCAAAAATGGTTTTGGCGGAGGTCGGTTTTGAGAGAGGTGCTTACAAATTGTAAGGCGTAAGTGGCGAGCTGGGTGGGTGAAAAGTGAGGACGGCAGATTTTTTTGAAAAATTACGGTTTTCTTGTTTTGTCGCGATTATGGTACAGGATTGTTATTAAAAAATATGAATAATTGGCTTTTGCAAAGAAAAAGGGGGTGAAAAGTAACAAATCGTTCGCGAGTGGAAGAGAGAATATTTTGAATTGTCATATTTTTTTGTTTCCTTTGTACTTCTGATAAGCAAATAAGGATAAAAGATTATTGATAAAATTTAATAATTTTTGTGCTATGAAAAAGTATAATTTCAATGCCGGACCATCTGTTCTTCCGGAAGTGGTGCTTCAGCAGGCCGCAAAGGCTATTATCGATTTCGACTCAACGGGCCTTTCTCTGCTATCGATCTCCCACCGTACGCCTGAGTTCGAGGCTGTGGTTGAAGAGGCCAAGAGTCTGATGAAGGAGTTGTTGGGCATTCCTGATAATTATAAGATCTATTTTGTTGGCGGTGGCGCAAGCACGCAGTTCTTCCATATCCCCGCAAATTTCCTCGCGAAGAAGGCGGGTTATGTGCATACGGGCGTGTGGACCAAGAAGGCTATCAAAGAGGCGAAATTCTATGGCAAAGTGGAGGTTGTGGCATCGTCGGAGGATCGCAACTTTACATACATCCCCAAGGGGTTTGAGATTCCCGAGGATTTGGATTACCTCTACATCTGCGCGAATAATACGATCTACGGAACGGAGTACAAGATGGATATCGATTCGCCCGTGCCGCTGATTGCCGATATGAGTTCGAATATCCTGAGCCGTCCGATCGACGTGAGCAAGTATGCGATGATCTACGGCGGTGCGCAGAAGAATCTGGCTCCTGCGGGTGTGTCGTTCGTGATTATTCGTGACGATATGCTCGAGAAGGTGGTGCGTGAGTTGCCTACGATGATGAACGTGAATACACACGTCGAGAACGACTCGATGTTCAATACTCCGCCCGTCTTCCCTATCTATGTTTTGCGCGAGACGCTCAAATGGATGAAGGCAGAGGGCGGTCTGGAGGCTATCCACCGTCGCAACGAGGAGAAGGCGGCGATGCTCTACGCCGAGATTGATCGCAACTCACTCTTCCGCGGTACGGTCGAGAAGGAGGATCGCTCGTCGATGAATATATGCTTTGTGATGAGCGAGGGCAAGGAGGAGCTGGCGGCCGAGTTTATGACCTTTGCTAAGGATCGCGGTATGGTCGGCATCAAGGGACACCGTCTTGTGGGCGGTTTCCGCGCATCGTGCTACAATGCCTGCCCTGTGGAGGCTGTTGAGGCGCTGGTGAAGTGTATGCAGGATTTCGAGAAGCGTTGGGTTTAAGAGACTCCGGAAAAGATGGGATATACTTATCATCTGCCCAAAGGTCGCGATCCGCTCGGGTGTAACTACATCGAGTGGGAGACGACCGAGGTACTTGATTTTATGGAATATAGAAAAAATATGAAGATTCTTGTAGCAACAGAGAAGCCGTTTGCAAAGAAGGCGTTGGACGGCATTAAGGAGATACTTCAGGCGGCTGGATATGAGGTCGCTTTGCTGGAAAAATATACCGAGAAGGAGCAGCTCATCGAGGCTGTGAAGGATGTCGATGGCCTGATCGTGCGTAGCGATAAGGTTACGGCCGAGGTGATCGAGGCTGCCGAGCAGTTGAAGATCGTGGTGCGCGCGGGTGCGGGATTCGACAATGTCGATCTTAAGGCTGCGTCGGCACGCGATATTGTTGTGATGAACACCCCGGGACAGAACTCTAACGCTGTGGCGGAGTTGGCTTTGGCGATGATGATCTATATGTCGCGCAACCGCTTCACGCCCGGAACGGGTATGGAGTTGCAGGGCAAGACGGTTGGTATTCACGCCTACGGTAACGTGGGCCGACTGGTGGCACGCAAGGCTAAGGCGCTGGGAATGAATGTTCTCGCTTTCGATCCCTTTGTGACGGATAATGCTCTGTTTGAGAACGACGGTGTTGAGCAGGTGGGAACGGTTGAGGAGCTGTATGCCGGCTCGGATTTCCTCTCGCTGCATATCCCCGCTACGGATGCCACGCGCAAGTCGATCGGTTATAAGCTGATGATGTCGATGCCAAAGGGAGCGACGCTCGTGAATACGGCTCGCAAGGAGGTGATCGACGAGGTCGGCTTGGAGGCTGCTATGACGGAGCGTACCGATTTGAAGTATGTTACGGATATTGCGCCCGACGATGAGGCGACGATGAGAGCTATGTTCGGAAATCGTTTCTTTGCAACGCCCAAGAAGATGGGTGCCGAGACTGCCGAGGCAAATATCAATGCAGGTCTGGCCGCGGCGCGTCAGATTGTGGGATATTTCGAGAAGGGCGAGTGTCGTTTTCAGGTCAATAAGAAGCCTTGCGGATGTAAATAATTTTTCGATATGGTTAAGGTAAAACCCTTTTGCGGAATACGTCCGCCCAAAGAGTATGCTGCCGAGGTGGCATCGCGTCCGTACGATGTGCTGAACTCGGTGGAGGCTAAGGCTGAGGCTACGGAGCGCTCGCTACTGCACATCATCAAGCCCGAGATTGACTTTGATCCCATTGCCGATGAACATTCTAAGGAGGTTTATCAGAAGGCGATGGAGAACTTCCGTCTCTGGAAGGAGCGCGGATGGCTCGTGCAGGATAGTGAGGAGCACTATTATATATATGCGCAGACGATGGAGGGTCGTACGCAGTATGGAATTGCGATGTGTTGCCACTTCGAGGATTATCTCTCGGGTGCGATCAAGAAACACGAGCTTACACGTCCCGACAAGGAGGAGGATCGTATGATTCACGTTCGCAACCAGAAGGCCAATATCGAGCCGGTGTTCTTTACATATCCTGATAATGAGGAGATTAACGCTATAGTAGAGAGTGTGGTTGAGGCTAATGAGCCCGACTATGATTTTACGGCGGCGGATGGCTTCGGTCATCACTTCTGGGTTGTGCGCTCGAAGGAGGCGAATGATCGCCTGACGAAACTTTTTGCCGATGTGCCTGCGTTGTATGTGGCTGATGGACACCATCGTACGGCTGCGGCTGCGCGTGTTGGTCAGGAGTGTATGGCAAAAAATCCCGCGCATACGGGCGAGGAGGAGTATTGCTACTTCTTGGCAGTAACGTTCCCCGCTTCACAGTTGCGTATCATCGATTACAATCGCGTGTTGAAGGACTTGAATGGCCTGAGCAAGGAGCAGTTGCTGGCGGCATTGGGTGAGTCGTTCGAGGTGGAGTGTAAGGGTGCGGAGGTGTATAAGCCCGTCTGCCTTCACAACTTTGCGATGTATCTCGATGGCGAGTGGTATAGTCTTACGGCGCGCAAGGGGACTTACAATGACGAGGATCCGATCGGGGTGCTGGATGTTACGGTGCTGTCGAATTTGGTGTTGGATAAGATATTTGGTATCAGCGATTTGCGCACGTCGAATCGAATCGACTTCGTCGGCGGTATTCGTGGCCTTGGCGAGTTGAAGCGTCGCGTCGATAGCGGCGAGATGAAGGTGGCATTTGCGCTCTATCCCGTCTCGATGCAGCAGCTGATCGATATTGCCGATACGGGTAACATTATGCCGCCGAAGACAACGTGGTTTGAGCCGAAGTTGCGCTCGGGTGTGGTTATCCACTCGTTCGAGTAAGATTATTTTTTAAGAAATATGGGCCTGTCCGCTTGTGGCGTGACGGGCCTTATTTTTTTGTTTGTGTGTAACTCGGTTACGGCGGGCGGAGTTAATAAATTTTTATCTATATTGGCGTTTGGATAAAAAAATGTAGTCGGTACGACAGAAAAAAGTTGAAAAGTATTAGTAATTGTACGAAAAAAATAATATATTTGTAGAGGCTATAATGCGGAAACGGAAATAGTAACAATATAAAAGAACTCTTATGGCAAAGATAAAGGGACGTATAGTGGTGGACACGGAGCGTTGTAAGGGCTGCGGAGTGTGCGTCGAGGCGTGCCCGTGCAATGTGCTCGGTTTGGCATCCAACGTAAATGGCAAGGGATACCACTATGCTGAGATGGTGAATGTGGATGCCTGTACGGGCTGTGCATCGTGTGGTATAATATGCCCGGATAGTTGTATTGTGGTGTATCGTCAAAAAGTGGAGTAAGATATGGCAGAAAAGGATATAAGATTGATGAAAGGTAACGAGGTGATTGCTCACGCCGCCGTGCGTTGCGGTTGCGACGGTTACTTCGGCTACCCTATCACCCCGCAGTCGGAGGTGATGGAGACTCTGATGGAGTTGCGTCCGTGGGAGACGACGGGTATGGTCGTGTTGCAGGCCGAGTCGGAGATCTCATCTATAAATATGGTATATGGCGGTGCGGCAACGGGTAAGAAGGTGATGACCTCGTCGTCGAGTCCGGGTGTGAGCCTGATGAGCGAGGGATTGAGCTATATTGCCGCCTGCGAGTTGCCCTGTCTGGTGGTGAACTGCCAGCGCGGAGGCCCGGGACTCGGTACGATTCAGCCCTCGCAGGGAGACTATTTTCAGGCGTGCAAGGGTGGTGGCCACGGCGACTACCATCTGATCGTTCTGGCGCCCTCGTCGGTGCAGGAGATGCACGACTTTGTGGGGCTCGGATTTGATCTTGCGTTCAAGTACTCTACCCCGTCGATGATTCTTGCCGATGGAGCTATCGGTCAGATGATGGAGAAGGTGGTGCTCGCACCCCAGCAGCCGCGACGTACGGATGAGCAGATTGCCGAGGAGTGCAGCTCGTGGGCTGCGTGCGGTAAGGGCAAGCGTAAGCAGCGAAATGTGTGTACGTCGCTTAATCTGCAACCCGAACCAATGGAGGAACTCAACAATCGCTTGCAGCGTAAGTATCGCCAGATCGAGGAGGCAGAGCCTCGCTGGGAGGAGTTTATGTGCGACGATGCGGAGTATGTGCTGGTGGCATTCGGATCGTCGGCTCGTATCTGCTCGGCAACGGTGGAGATGGCGCGTGAGCAGGGTTTGAAACTCGGTTTGTTGCGTCCCATTACGCTGTGGCCATTCCCGAAGCGTGTGATCAGCGAAAAGGCTGAGCGTGGCGTAAAGGGATTTATGTCGGTGGAGCTGAACGTAGGTCAGATGGTTGAGGATGTGGCGCTGGCGGTGAATGGCAGAGCCGATGTTTGGCACTATGGCCGCACGGGCGGAGTGATGTTCACGCCCGAAGATGTGCTGACGGAGTTGAAACGTAGAATCGTAAAATAGAGGATTATGTCAGAGGTTGAGATAAAGAAGGAGAATATGGTGCACTCGCGTCCGCGACTTATTCTGGACGAGGTTATGCACTACTGCCCGGGTTGTAGCCACGGAACGGTACACAATATCGTGGCCGAGGTGATCGACGAGATGGGGCTGGGGGGAGATACCATCGGCGTGTCGCCCGTAGGATGCTCGGTGTTTGCGTATAAGTATATCGACGTAGATTGGATCGAGGCGGCGCACGGTAGAGCTTGTGCCGTAGCTACGGCAGCCAAGCGTCTGCATCCCAATAAGTTGGTCTTTACGTATCAGGGCGATGGCGATTTGGCCGCTATCGGAACGGGTGAGACGATTCACGCGGCGGCGCGTGGCGAGAACATCGTTACGATATTCATCAACAATGCGATATATGGTATGACGGGCGGTCAGATGTCGCCGACTACCCTACTCGGAATGAAGACGGCTACAACGCCCTGTGGCCGCGACGCTGCGCTGAATGGATTCCCGTATAAGATTACCGATATGATGACACATCTGGACGGAGCGACCTACATCACGCGTCAGAGCGTGCATACGCCTGCGGCGGTGCGCAAGTGCAAGAAGGCTATCCGCAAGGCGTTTGAGAACTCGATGGCGGGCAATGGCTACTCGATTGTCGAGGTGGTGGCAACGTGCAACAGCGGCTGGAAGCTCTCGCCCGTAGAGTCGAATCGTTGGATGGAGGAGAATATGTTCCCGCACTATCCGCTGGGGGATATCAAGTGCGCGGAGTTGCCCAAATAGTAAACGAAGGAGGTTATGAAAGAGACAATTATTATAGCAGGTTTTGGTGGTCAGGGTGTCTTGTCGATGGGTAAGATTCTGGCCTACTCGGGCGTGATGCAGGATTATGAGGTAACGTGGATGCCCTCGTATGGCCCCGAGATGCGTGGCGGTACGGCCAACGTGACGGTGATAGTGTCGGATCGCAAGATCTCGTCGCCCATTGCCGATCAGTTTGATACGGCCATCATTCTGAATCAGCAGTCGATGGATAAGTTTGAGTCGAAGGTGAAGCCGGGCGGAGTGTTGATTTACGACACGAACGGTATTACGCGCCTACCATCGCGTGATGATATTGAGATCTATGAGATTGACGCTGCAGCCGAGTGTGCGCGCACGGGGCAGGCTAAGATGTTCAATACGATGATTCTGGGCGGATTCTTGAAGGTGAAGCCCGTGGTGCAGATGGAGTATGTGATGCAGGGCCTGAAAAAGTCGCTGCCCGAGCGTGCGTGGAAGACGTTGCCGCAGAACGAAGAGGCTATTCTGCACGGAGCGGAGATTATTAGGCGAGTAAAATAAGAAATTGTCAAACAAGGCGGTTTCTAAATATAAGGAAGTCTGTTGCGATGGTCGTGGCAGACTTTTTTATTGCATAGAAGATACACATATAAGAAAAATTGAGTAACTTTGTTTATTATCACTAAAATCAGTTACGAATGAGTCAGAGTCAACTTGTGGCCAAAGCATTGGCTGCGGCGACCGATACGGCCGCTTTGGAGATTGGAGTAGATATTCTGGATGGCGTGGGTGCGATGTTCAGGGAGCAGTTTCCCGACAAGCGCGCTATCGTCGTGGCAGACGAGAATACTTGGCGAGCTGCGGGCGAGGCGGCTCAAGCGAGTCTAAGACGGGCAGGCGTGGATTGTGAGGAGCCCTACATCTTTACCGACAAGGATTTGCACGCCGAGTGGAAATTTATCGAGATGCTGGATGAGCGTCTGGCAGCAACCGATGCGCTGGCTGTGGCCGTAGGATCGGGTACGATAAACGATCTGTGTAAGCTCTCGTCGTACCATCGTGAGCGCCCCTATATGTGTGTGGCGACGGCGGCTTCGGTGGATGGATATTCGTCGTTCGGAGCGTCGATAACGTACAAGAGTATGAAGCAGACCTTCACCTGCCCCGCGCCGCGAGCTATTTTGGCTGATGTGGGTGTGATGGCGAAGGCCCCGCGCGAGATGACAGCGGCGGGTTATGCCGACTTGGCGGCAAAGATCCCTGCGGGTGCGGAGTGGATCATCGCCGACTTTGTGGGCTCGGAGCCTATTCACGCCGAGGCGTGGCACATCTCGCAGAGCAATCTGAAGGCTTCGCTGGCCGATCCCGAGGGTGTGGCGGCGCTCAAGCCCGAGGCTATTGCGCCGTTTGTGGAGGGTTTGATGCTCAGCGGTTTTGCTATGCAGGCAGCGCGATCGAGCCGTCCGGCATCGTGTACCGATCACTTGTTCAGTCATTTATGGAATATGCGCGACCATAAGCACAATGGTGTAACGCCCTCGCACGGTTTTCAGGTGAGTGTCGGCACGCTGATGATGTGCGCGATGTTCGACCAGATGTATAAGACCAACTTTACTGCGCTCGATGTGGAGCGCGCCGTGGAGCGTTGGCCGAGCGCTGAGGAGGTACGCCGTGCAGCGGAGGAGCTGTTCGCAGGCGAGGCATTTTCGGAGTTGGGCGTAACGGAGGTGATGGAGAAGTATGCCGACAAGGAGGGTGTGCGCCATCAATTGCAGGTTGTAAAGGAGAATTGGCCCGAGCTGAAGCAGAAACTGCAGGAGCAGTGCTATACGTTCGACCAGATGCACAAGATGCTCTCGGTCGTGGGCGCGCCGACCTGCCCCGAGGATGTGGGAATCACGAAGCAGCAGATGAGGGCCGATGTGCCGTATGTGCGCCATATTCGCCGCCGATACAATATGATGGACTTGGGTCTGCGAGCAGGAGTGCTTGACGAGTGGGTCGATGGAGTCTTCGGCCGAGGCGGAGTTTGGGAGATAAAGTAAAGAAAAGCAGTCCTTGCGGGGACTGCTTTTTTAACATAACTCGTTTAGAATGTACTCTATGGCGGTATCTCGGTTGTCGAAGAGGTCATTCACCGTTTGTTCGATCTGATAGTGTGGCTCGATGCCTACGCCCTCCATCGGGAAGCCTTTTGGGGAGAGTGATGGCTCTCGCGTGGGGATGCGAAATGCGATTCCATATTTAGATACAAAATTCTTTGGCAGACAGCCCGTATCGCCTGCGGTCGGCTCACCCACTAATGTCGCATTGCCGCTCTCTTTTAGGTCGAGCGCAAAGCTCTCGGCGGCTGAGAATGTGTAATTGCTTGTCAGCAAGAATAGTTTGCCTTCGTAGGCGTTGGGTTGTGGCGTAATATCTCCGCCGACGCAATGTTTTTGAGGGTTGCGAACGAGGTACTCGGCGATCAATCGTCCGTTGTTGCTATTGCCGCCTCCGTTGTGGCGAATGTCTATAATTAGATACGGCAGGTGGCGCACTTGCTCGTAAGCCTGCGCGAATTCCTCGACAACATCGTACATCATTGACTCGATGCAGATGTAGCCAACGCTGTCGTTGAAGATTTTATAGTGCGCTTGTGGTTGGGGCTCTTGGGGAGAGCAGTTTAGAGGTAAGCGTAGGGTGAGAACGTCATCGCCTCTGCGGATGCCGCAAGTGATCGTTGAGTCTGTTTGTGAGGCGAATATGCCGCTCTGGGTGCGGATTAATCGGTACTCGTCGGTCGATGCGGAGGTGTATTTTAGTCTGCCCTTGACGTATTGCTGAGTCGGGGTGTTGTTGATGGTGATGATTTCGTCGTTATTGCGGAAGCCACAATCTATGAGGTGCTCACTTGGGTTGGTGATGAATACCCTATCCTCTACGATTGTTGGGTGATATTCCGCCGAATGAAGATTAAAATGGACGCCGGCGTGTCCTATGCGTAGGGCGGCAAAGTACTCACATAGCATCATCCCGTAATCGGTTTTTGACCGTGCGCTGCTCCCTATGCGGTTGGCGTATGTGGTGTAGATGGAGTCGATGTCATACCCTTTCTGCTTGTAAAGCGAGCAATTCTCTACTACCTGACGATGTATGCTCTCGAAATCTTCGGCGAAGTTTTCGGGCTCTACGGGAATGTCCGCTATGTAGTATGTCTGGATTTGGATTTGACTTGATCGGGATAGATAGTTTGCCAACTCATCTATGAAGATTGTAACGGAGAACGGAATTGTCAAGACTAATAGGCAGATTGCGGCTAAGAGCGTGATTGCAAAGTACTTTAATGCTTTCATAGTTGTAATAGTTAAGTTTTGTGAGGCAAATGTACAAAACTTTTCACTACTTTGCAAAACAAAATACTTAAAATATTTGGGCTGCTTGGCGGATATACAAAAGTCTGCTCAAATTAAGAGCAGACTTTTGTATTTACATCGTATAATCCTCGATATTTCTAAATCCTAACAGCAGGTCGCGGGCTGCCATACGGCGCTTGCCGGCAACTTGGAGCTCGTGGATCATAATCCAACCATCGGCGCAGGCTACCTCGAGCGTGCCCTTCGTGTCAGTGCAGATCGTGCCCGTCGGCTCGTTATGCTCCTTTGGGGTGAACGTCGCGTGGAAAATCTTGGCTGAGCCCTTCTCCTCGCCATCGAGATACATTGCTGTCCACGCCGCAGGATATGGCGAGAGACCGCGCACGAAATTGACAATGCGCTCGCCCTCCCACGACCAGTCGATGCGGCAATCCTCCTTGAAAATCTTGGGGGCGGGCTTCAGGGTGGCCTCGTCGATGTGCATCTGCTCGATGGGGGTATAATCGCCCATAGCGATGCGCTCGACAGTATCGACAACAAGGTCACAGCCGCGTGTCATCAGCTTGTCGTACAGCGTGCCGATGTTGTCCTCGGGGAGAATAGGCTCAACGGCTTGGCCGATGATTGCACCTTTATCAATCTCGTGGTTGAGCAGGAATGTGGTGATACCTGTCTGCTTCTCGCCGTTGATGATGGCCCAATTGATGGGCGCAGCACCGCGATATTGCGGCAGAAGCGAGGCGTGGAGGTTGAACGTGCCCAACTTCGGCATAGCCCAGATGATCTCGGGCAACATACGGAAGGCAATGACGATACCCAGATCGGGCTTGAGATCCCGCATAGCCTTGACGAAGGCCTCGTCGCGCAGCTTCTCAGGCTGAAGGATTGGAAGCCCCAACTCTTGGGCGGCGATCTTCACGTCGCTCTGGTGGAGTTTCTGCCCTCGGCCAGCGGGCTTGTCGGGGGTGGTTACGACGGCCACGATGTTATAGCCATCGGCCACAAGACGACGCAGCGACGCTACGGCAAATTCGGGCGTGCCCATAAATACAATACGAAGATCCTTGCCTGTCATTTTTATGCTTGTTTGGGTTTTCTAATGCGTTTGAGTAATCCCACGACCTTTGCGCAAGCGCGCCAAACGGCCGAGCCGGTGATGCGGCTGATGATGGGATTGAGGTGTGGCGCGAGGCGCTCGCGCAGGGCCATATACTTGCCGTAGTACCAATCGGTGTCGAGCAGCGACGAGTCGTTCGTAGCCTTGATCATCAGGTAGATAGCTACGGGCATTAGGACGATGGAGGAGAGCCACATACCCATAACGGCACTCCAGACTCCCTCGGTCGAGGCCTTCTCGCCCATCAGCGTGATGATGTAATAGACGACGAAGAAGAAGACCGAAATCACGATCGGCGTACCCAATCCACCCTTGCGGATGATGGCTCCGAGCGGCGCTCCGATAAGGAAGAAGATGATAACGGAGATAGGCAGCGAGAGCTTGCGGTGCCAGTCGTTCTTGCTCTTATAGAGCTGTGTCAGAGAGTCTTTTGTGAGAGTCTCGTCAAACGAGAAAGCGTTACGCGACTCGAGTGCCTTGCTGTGAGCCGAGTTCCAGACGTCGCGCTGCTCACGCAGGGGAAGGCGGGCGATGGAGTCGAGAATCTCGGCGTCGTGGAAGCCCGTTTTGTCCTTGTAGAGCGAGTCGGGAACGTGCGTAACCTGAATATCCTCCACGAAGAGATGTTCGCGCAGGAGTGGGCCGTAGGAGCGATCCATAGACTCCGTAACGACGATGTCGAGCGAGTCGATAGATTGCTGTAACTGCTTGATATTCTTGGTCTGCGAGCCGTTGATCATCTCGTTGTTGTCGGTGCGCTGGAAGTCGAATCCCTCCATCGGAATGGTGATGTCCTGCACCTCGAACTTGTCGTGGCGCAGCGAATTTTTCGAGTACCACTGATTGTTGCGCGTGTGCTGGTAGTTGTCGCCATTGTAGAGCGTAACCAGCAGGTAGCGTTTGTCGTCCGAGAGACGGATGTAGCCGCTCTCGGCGATGGTCGTAGTCATATTGCCGCCCGCCGAGCGGTTGTCGTAGATAAGCACGTTGTCGAGCTTGCCCGTGACGGGGTCCTGATGCTCGACGCGGATGCTCATATCGTCGATGCCGTTGAAGAAGAGGCCATCCTGCAACTCGAGAACCTGCTTCTGGCGGCGGATGTCGATCAGGATGCTGGTCATCTTGCGGTTGGCGTACGGCACGAGGTTATTGACCAAGAAGAAGCTGGCGATCGACATAAAGAGTGTAACCCATATCAGCGGCTTCATAATGCGCATAAGCGACATTCCCGACGACTTCATAGCTTGAAGCTCGAAGTTTTCGCCCAAGTTACCCATCGTCATAATGGCGGCCAAAAGCATAGCAAGAGGCAGGCCCAACGGGATGAGGTTGATGGTGGCGTAGAGCAACAACTCGATAATGACGCCGAAACCGAGTCCCTTGCCCGTGAGTTCGTCGATATAGCGCCAAAGGAAGTTCATCATCAGTACGAAGGTGATGATGAAGAAGGTCAGCACGAGCGGGCCCAAATAGGACTTGAGGACTAATTTATGTATGGTTTTCAGACGCATTCAAACGTGTTTTCAGGTGCAAAGATAGCAGTTTTGCCGCAATAAGCACCAAGGTAAGTATAAATATTATGCAAGTTCCGGGGGGAACTTCCCAGTTGTAGCTCGCAACGAGTCCGGCAACAGCACCTACGGTGGCGATGATGGCCGCCCAGAGGGTTATGCGGGGATAGGATTTGGTGAGCGAGTTGGCCGCAACGGCAGGGATTGTGAAGAGCGAGAGCAGCAGCACGATACCCATAATGCGGATGGCCAGCACGATGGTGATGGCAACAATCGCGGTGAGAAAGTACGACGCTGTGCGCGTGGCAATGCCCTGACTCATAGCAAAATCGCGGTCGAAGGCGAGGTACATCACAGGTCGCCACCACAGTACCGCTCCGATGACGCACAATGCGGTGAAGATGCCGAGCAGGATAATGTCCTCGTTGGTGACGGTTACGATGCTGCCGAACATATAGCTTGCCAGATCGCCCGAGGTGTAGCCCGGCGTGAGGCTCATAAAGAGTGCGCCGATGGCCATTCCGATCGACCAGATGATGCCGATGGCAGAGTCTTCGCGGATGTGGCCCTTGTCTGAGGCCCACTCGATGCCCATAGCCGAGAGGATGGCAAAGATCATTGCTCCGCCGATGGGGTTAAAGCCCGCCCACAGAGCTATGCCCAATCCGCCGAATGAGGCGTGGGTGATACCGCCGCACAGAAAGACCATACGTCGCGCTACGACGTAGGTGCCGACGATGCCGCACACGATGCCCGCAAAGATTGCGGCCAGAAAGGCGTTCATCAGGTATTGATACTCGAATATGTCGGTAAAAAGCTCCATTGCACTCTTAAAACGCGCACAAATTTACTTTAATTATCGGATTGTGTCAAAACTTTTTTTCGTTTCCGCCAAGTTTTTATAACTTCGCACGATAAATTTGATCAAAAACACTACTATGAAACGTCGTGTAAGTTTCCATACGTTGGGCTGCAAGCTCAATTTTTCGGAGAGTTCTACCCTCGCCCGCCTCTTTGAGGAGGGCGGTTTCGAGCGCGTCGGTGTGAATGATGCGGCCGATATTTGCGTGATAAACAGCTGCTCGGTGACGGAGCACGCCGACAAGAAATGTCGTAACATTATCCGCAAATTGCACCGCCGAAATCCCGAGGCGATTATCGCCGTTACGGGGTGTTATGCGCAGCTCAAGCCACAGGAGATTGCCGAGATTGAGGGTGTGGATATAGTGTTGGGAAACAACGATAAAGCAGATTTATGTAAACGAGTGGTTGAGCTGTCGAAGCGTGGTGCTACGGAGGTGTATAGCTGCCATTGCGACGAGATTACGCGCTTCTTTGCAGCCTTCTCGTCGGGCGATCGAACACGCTCGTTCCTGAAGGTGCAGGATGGTTGCGATTATAAGTGCGCGTATTGCACGATTCACTACGCTCGCGGATCGAGCCGAAACATCCCGATTTCGGAGATCGTTGAGCAGGCTCGGCAGGTGGCTACATCGGGGCTGAAGGAGATCGTAATCACGGGTGTGAATACGGGTGATTTTGGTCGCACGACGGGAGAGAAGATGATCGATCTGCTGCGTGCGCTCAACGAGGTTGAGGGGATCGAGCGATACCGCATTTCGTCGATCGAGCCAAACTTGATAACTGACGAGATAATAGAGTTTTGCGCCACATCACCTAAATTTCAACATCACTTCCATATTCCGCTCCAGAGCGGCTCGGATCATATCCTTGGATTGATGCGCCGCCGCTACACTTCGGCCAAGTTTGCCGACCGCATCGAGAAGATTCGTTCGCTGATGCCCGACGCATTTATCGGCATCGACGTTATAACGGGTTTCCCGGGTGAGACGGAGGAGGATTTTCAGCAGACGTACGACCTGCTGGCGCGCCTGCGTCCCGCATTTTTGCATATTTTTCCGTTCTCGGAGCGCCCCGGTACGCCAGCCGTCGATATGCCCGACAAGGTGCCTTCGTACATCTCGACGCAGCGCGTGGCGCGACTGGAGGAGTTGTGCCGAGAGTTGCACTATGAGTTCTGCGCTCAAGGTGTTGGAACAGAGGATGATGTGCTGTTCGAGAGTACCGTTCGCGGAGGAATGATGTTTGGCTATACGGGCAACTATCGTCGCGTGAAGGCACCCTATCGCAAGGAGATGATTGGTCGCATCTGCCGAGTGAGATTGGGTGAAATTGACGAGAATTGTGATCTTCAAGCTCAATTTTTAGAGTAATTATAGGTATTTCATAGGGAAAATATCGTTCGGATAAAATAATTATTGCTATATTTGCGTGATTAGGCTTACTATATAGCAATAATTTTATTATGACCGGTATTCGCAAGAGAATCTCGATAGGTTTTTTGAGCATCGTAGTGCTCCTCTTTTTCTCGGGTTTGGTGTCGCTGTTCGAGCTCAACCATATGAGTGTCGATATTGACGCCATCCTGAGCAGCAACCGCAAAGGTATTGAACTAACGGAAGGTATGCTCGACGCAATTCGTTCGCACGATCGCGCCGTGATTCGTTATGCCGTTCTGCACGATACGTCGTACGCCGATTCGTGCCGTGTGCGTTACAAGAGTTTTGCCGACAAAATCTCGCAGGCCCGAGCCGAGACATCAGCTTCGGCAGATGGGTTGTTTGACGAGCTTGACGCGTCGGCCACAAGGTTGGATAGCATCGTGGAACAGCTCTTTGAGAGTGGTAGCGTGGAGCAGGGCATTATGGCTGATACGTTGCGCGCGGTGGAGTTTGATGGCCGCCAATGGTATGATAATGAGTATCTTCCGGTCTATAATACGACCAGCAACCAGATCTTGGATGTGCTGACACACGCACAAAACTCGCTCTCGCCTCGTGCCGAGCGACTCAGCCGAAATGCCTATCGCGCCGTAACGCCCGTCTTTATTTCGCTCGTGGTGATGATCGTCATTCTGCTGATGTTCTACTACTTCATAATGATTTATGCCGTGAAGCCGATCGTCGAGATGAATCGCAGTCTGGGCGATTGGATGCGCTATAAACTACCCTTCTCCGTGAAGTCGGAGTGTCGCGATGAGATGGCCGAGCTGAGGGATAAGATCGAATCGGTAACCAACAATGTCAAGATGACAAAATAACGTAAGTGGTTGAGTATGAGGTATAGCGTGGTTATAAGATACATTGGTATGGTGCTGCTGGTATTGGCGGCATTTATGCTCGCGTCGGCCGGTATCTCGTACGTTAGCAATGTCGATTCGGCCTATACCCCACTCATTATGTCGTCGCTGCTGACGCTGCTGATGGGTTGTTTCCCGCTGATCTTCGTACCGCGAACGGATCGTATCTCGCAGAAGGAGGCATACTGCATCGTGGTGGGCGCTTGGGTGGTGGCCAGCGTTGTGGGTATGTTCCCCTACCTGATGTGGGGAGGCGAGTTTACATTAGTGAATGCGTGGTTTGAGAGCGTGTCGGGATTTACCACTACGGGAGCCTCTATCCTGAACGATATCGAGGCACTGCCGCGCGGATTGCTCTTCTGGCGTATGGCTACTTGCTGGATTGGAGGTATCGGCGTTGTGATGTTTGCCCTTGTGATTCTGCCCGCGATCGGAAAGAGTAAGATGATGCTCTCAAATTTCGAGCTCTCGTCGCTGGCGAAGGATAATTTCAATCTCTACCGCACGCCGACCGTTGTGCGTATCGTGCTTTCGGTGTATGTGGGATTGACGGTGGTTACTACCCTGCTGCTCAAGTTGTGCGGAATGACGTGGTTCGACTCGGTGTGCCACGCGATGTCGGCTTGCGGAACGTGCGGATTTTCTACGAAAAACCTCAGTATCGGATGGTATGACTCGCTAAGTGTGGAGCTGGTGCTGATATTTGCTATGATAATGGCAGGACTTCATTTCGGATTGATATTCGCTACGTTGCGTCGCCAGCGAAATAATATATTCCGCTCGGAGATCGCGCGAACGTACTTTGCGGTGATTGGAGTGTCGGCTCTGCTGATTGGTATAAGTCTTTGGATGGCAGATATATATCCCAACATCTTTGCGTCGATGCGCAGTGCGCTGTTCCACACCGTGTCGCTCATCACAACGACGGGATTTGCAACGGCCGATTGTAACACTTGGACCTCGTTTGCTATAATGATACTGATCTTCTGCTCGGTGGTCTGCGCTTGTGCGGGATCGACGTCGGGAGGTATGAAGATGGATCGTCTGTTGCTGGCACTTAAGATGTTGCGCAATAGACTCAACTCGCAGCAGCACCCCAATGCGGTGATTCGTACCAAGGTCGATGGCGTGCCGCAGGATAAGAATCTGCTCAATTCGGTGATGGTCTATATCGTTGCCTATATGTTGCTGATTCTGGTGGGTGCGTTCGTAAATACGATGTTCGGATGCGATCTGCTGACGGGATTTTCGGCTTCGGTGGCGTGCGCGAGTAACGTAGGTCCGGGCTTTGGCGAGGTGGGTACGATGGATAACTATTCGTCGATGCCCGCAATATTGAAGATGAACCAGACGTTGCTGATGATGTTCGGCCGTCTTGAGATATTTGGATTGATTCAACTTTTCTTTATTCGTTGGTGGAGATGATAAAACAAGGAAAAAATATTGTCGCAGGTCTGTTTCTGGCCGTTGTGAGTGTTGTGGCGGCACAGGCCCAACAGGATGTGGTGGTGAGAGTGCAGGCGCTGGAGAATAATAGTAACTATATGTCGCTGTTGCGTAGCGATGCGCAGTTGCGTCAGAAGAGCGACTCGCTGATGGGTGCGATCCGTGATCTGCGCGGCGAGATCAGCCGCAATGCCGAGTTGCGCGATTCGCTTGCGCAGGTGAAGGGTGATTCGTTGCTGATGGTGCTGACCGATGCCGAGGGCGAGGTGCTGTCGATGCGAACGCAGATGATTAAGCTCGTCGATCAGATCAATGCCATCGAGCAGGAGCACGTCCTCGCGTCGATGGGTAACATCGGAGGTGCGGCGGCACAGGTGTCGGGGTCGATATTTACGAACGAATATTTCCGCAAGAGCCTGGTTAAGGAGGATTACGATGCACTGATGGCTGTGCAGGCCAAGGAGCAGAGTGCCAACGAGAAGGCGAAGAGTTATGTGGCTAACTACGCCAAGATCAAGGAGATGTATAACCGTTATGTGCAGGCGCGAACGGAGGCAGATGCCGAGGCTGTGTATGGCGAGTTGGCGGTTGTTATAGACGAGAATACGACGCTCGAGCGCGATCTGTCGGAGGCGTGGAGTGAGATTTACGATCAGAAGAGTTACGTTTATGCCTACTTCCTCGAGAAGGAGGGACGCGAGGATATTCTCGAGCTGACCGAGGCGATGCTCTCAGAGGCGCAGCAGGAGAAGTTGCTGTCGGTGGATAACTGCGTGTCGGAGCCGCTGGCCGACTATCGTTTGCAGAAGCCGATTATCCTTAATTACGAGACCTATGTGGCTAAGCTGCTGAACCTTACTTCGTCGATCGACTCGTTGTCGGCCGCTTCGCGCGATGTGCGACAGATTGATTACCGTCTGGCAAAGATCGATGTTGAGCGACGCTCGTTTGTTGATTATCAGGCCATCGAGTTCCATCAGCGTAGTCCCTATACGAACTCAAATCCTGTGCCCGATTGCATTGTGTATGAGTATGGTACGATCTACCGCATCTTGATGGGAACGTACAAGTATAAGCAGGCTGTGTCGATTTTCCGAGGGGCGGCGCCGTTGTGCGTGGAGACTCTGGAGGATGGACGATTCAGCTACTATGCGGGAGGTTTCCGCACCCGTTCGGAGGCAGAGAAGGCTGTTGAGGTGATGAAGAAGAAGGGATTCCGCAACCCGCAGATTGTTGAGTGGTGCGACGGATATAAGACCAATCTGTCGGAGGCGGGCTCGGTTTCGTTCCGACTGATGATCAGCGGTGGCACGTTGGATGATAGTGTGCGCGATGTGATTGAGACGATGGCGCCTGACTGCCAGCTTTCGCGTCTGGCGGAGGATAGCTTCGCGGTGGGAATGTTCGCCAGCCGCGCTATGGCCGAGCGTGTGGCGCAGGCCATTGTGAAGAGCAATGAGAGCCTCTCGGTGGATGTGGAGGAGTTGCAGGCCGAGGAGGAAGAAGAGGAGTAAAGAGTTGTAAAACAATAATGTAACCGTTATGGGAGTTATTATTCTTTTGGTATTGTTGGGCGTGTTTTTCTTGGTCGCCGAGCTGGTTTTTCTGCCGGGCGTGACGTTAGGCGTGTTGTTGGCTCTGTCGAGCTATGGCGCGGCGGCGTATATGGCTTTTGTGCGCTACGGAATCGTGGGTGGAGCTATCACGATCGGTGTGATATTGATTCTCTCGCTCGTGGCTACCATCATCTCGCTTCGTGCCAAGACGTGGCAGCGATTTGCGCTGAAGGACAAGGTTGTGGGGCAGAGTATGGATTCGCCTGAGGTGGAACTGAAGGTCGGCCAAAAGGGTGTGGCTCTCTCGCGTCTCTCGCCGATGGGTAAGGTGGAGATTGAGGGTAAGATCTACGAGGCAAAGTCGGTGGATGCGTACGTCGATCAGCGATCGGAGGTTGAGGTCGTAGGCTTCGAGAACTTTACCGTGAGGGTGAAGCGTGTAGAGAAGTAATGCTTGAGATAAAATAAAATAAATAATTATAAAACATACAATTATGGAGGAGTATCAGATTGGATTTTCGGCAATAGTGGTTGTTTTGGCGTTTATTGCCATTTGGATTATATTCTATTTTATCCCCGTGGGATTGTGGTTCTCGGCTTTGGTGTCGGGTGTCAAGATCAATCTTTTGCAGCTCTTTCTGATGCGTTGGCGTAGAGTGCCGCCCGGAGTGATCGTATCGTCGATGATCGAGGGTACGAAGGCGGGCCTGAGTCTTGACGCTAACGAGCTTGAGGCGCACTATCTGGCAGGCGGTAATGTTACCAATGTGGTACACGCTCTGGTGTCGGCACAGAAGGCTAACATAAACCTCGATTTCAAGATGGCGACGGCGATCGATCTGGCTGGTCGTGATGTGTTCGAGGCGGTGCAGATGTCTGTAAATCCGAAGGTTATCAATACGCCTCCCGTAGCGGCTGTGGCCAAGGATGGTATTCAACTTATCGCTAAGGCGCGCGTTACCGTTCGTGCCAACATCAAGCAGTTGGTCGGCGGTGCGGGCGAGGAGACCGTGCTGGCGCGTGTGGGTGAGGGTATCGTGTCGTCAATCGGATCGGCAGATTCGCATAAGATTGTGCTGGAAAATCCCGACTCAATCTCGCGCGTGGTGCTGGAGAAGGGTTTGGATGCAGGTACGGCGTTCGAGATTCTTTCGATCGATATTGCCGATATTGACGTAGGAAAGAATATCGGTGCGCAACTGCAGATGGATCAGGCAGATGCCGACAAGAATATCGCACAGGCTAAGGCCGAGGAGCGTCGCGCTATGGCTGTGGCTTTGGAGCAGGAGAATCGTGCTAAGGCGCAGGATGCGCGCGCGAAGGTGATTCTGGCCGAGGCCGAGGTACCGTTGGCGATGGCTGAGGCGTTCCGTAATGGTAATTTGGGTGTGATGGATTACTACAAGATGAAGAATATTATGGCCGATACGCAGATGCGCGACACCATTGCACGCAATGATAAGAAATAATTTGCGTTATAGTATCGACAAGTTTTAATAAGAATACCTATTACTATTTTTTAAGATGAAAAAATTCACTTTGTTGTTGGCACTTGCGGTGCTGACACTCTCTACGGCCTTCGCGCAGACCATCGACCGCGTGGAGCCGTTGTTCTGGTGGGCGGGAATGAAGAATCCCGAGTTGCAGTTGATGGTCTATGGAAAGGATATTGCATCGTACCGCCCCTCGATTGCTGATGAAAATGTTAAAATCAAGAGCATCAATACGTTTGAGAGCCCTAATTATATGATTCTCTATCTCGACGTAGAGAACGCCAAGCCCGGCACGTTCGACATTACATTCCGCGACGGCAAGAAGCAGATGGTATATTCGTATGAGCTCAAGCAGCGCCGTCCTTCGACCGATGATATTCAGGGTTATGACTCTTCGGATGTGCTCTATCTGGTGATGCCCGACCGCTTTGCCAATGGCGATCCCTCGAATGATCAGGTGCCGATGAGCGCCGAGTATCAGATCGACCGCTCGAAGTTCTTGGCACGTCACGGTGGCGATTTGAAGGGTATTGAGGATCACTTGGATTACCTTGTGGATCTGGGTGTTACGGCAATTTGGCTCAACCCCGTGCTGGAGAACGATGCCCGTGGTGGATCGTATCACGGCTACTTCTCGACCGATATGTATCACGTCGATCGCCGTCTGGGTGGCAATGAGGATTACTGCCGTCTGATCGAGAAGGCGCACGAGAAGGGTTTGCGCGTGGTGATGGATATCATCTTCAACCACATTGGCCCTCTCCATCCTTGGGTGCTGGATCCGCCGGCAAAGGATTGGATCAACGAGAGCCCCTCGCCGCGTGGTAATCATCAGAAGTCAGTATTCTACGATCCATATGCGTCTGATTATGATACGGATGTGATGAAGTATTCGGGTTTCCACGTCGATATCAATCAGGCAAATCCCCATATCGCGCGCTACCTTATTCAGAACACGATCTGGTGGATTGAGTATGCGCGCATCGATGCGATTCGTCAGGATACCTACCCTTATGCCGATTACGAGATGATGCGTCAGTGGAACCTGGACGTTATGGCGGAGTATCCGCAGTTCAATATTGTGGGTGAGGTGTGGACCGAGCACGCCATCGGTACTTCGTGGTGGCAGAAGGATAGCCCGCTCAACAAGCGTAATACCTATCTGAAGTCGGTTATGGACTTCGCGCTGATGGGTATGGCCAGCGATGTGTTCAACGATAAGTCGGAGATGGGTAGTATGAACCGACTTTACGACCACTTGGCCTACGACTTTGTCTATGCCGATGTGAAGAATCTGCTGCGCTTCCTTGAGAATCACGACACCAGCCGATTCCTGCGCACAGCGCCCGAGAATCTGGATGCCTTCAAGCAGGGTACTGCGTTCCTGCTGACCATCACGGGTACGCCGCAGGTATATTACGGATATGAGATGCTGATGAATGGCTCGACAAGCAGCCCGGGTGGTGATGGTAACGTGCGTCTGGATGTCCCCGGCGGTTGGCCCGGTGATAAGACCAGCTGGTTTACGCCCGAGGGACGCTCGGCAATGCAGAATGAGGCGTGGACGTATATGAGCAAGCTGCTGAAGTGGCGTCAGGGTAATCGTGTGATTTCGGATGGCGAGATGAAACACTACGTTCCGCAGGAGGGTGTCTATGTATATGAGCGCTATCTGGGAGATAGGAACGTGATGGTCTTCATCAACGGCGCTAACAAGGAGGTTACGATCGATTTGGCGCGCTACGCGGAGTCAATCAAGGGCCAGACGCGAGGTGTGGATGTAACCACGCAGCGCACAGTGCAGCTGGGCGACAAGCTCACGATGGCCGCGAAGGAGGTTCTTGTGCTTGATATGTATAAGTAGTTTAGGCTAATATGAAAATGGGGGTTGTTCTGCGGAGCAACCCTTTTTTTTGTGTAAAATGCGGAGAAAAACGCCGCAGGAATAATAAAAAATGGACTGATACGTTTACTAATTGGTGTGAATTATCCCTGCGGATGAAATAATTAAGGATTAGTTGCACGAAAATCGCAGGTTTTTGGTATATTTGCAGATATTTTGGAAACGAATTTAGAAAAGTTCATTATATGAAAAATCTCTTTCGAGCAATTTTCACGATGGCCGCGGTTGTCGCTGTTTGTGTTATGGGTTTCTGGTCGTGTACGAAGGATGAGAAGTATCTTCTCGAGTTCAATATGCCCGGACAGATCGTAACAGAGTTTGGTAAGACAATCGAGGTGCCATTCACGTCGAGCAATATCACGAGTATCTCCGTCTCGTCGAGCCCGTTGGGTTGGAAGGTCGATAATGTGGATATTATGAATAAGATTATCACCATCACTTCGCCCGCGTCGTTTGCGAGCGAGGGTAAGCATATCGCCGAGAATGGAGAGCTGGTGCTGATTGGTTATACGGCTGCTGGTACGTCGGTTACGGCTTCGTCGTATCTGTCATTGCTTAACCGTCAGATCGATCTCTCGGATCAGTACTCGAACAGCTACATCCTCACGCAGGAGGATACGCGCTATGTCATCGACCTGACGCACGTCGGCGAGAGCGACACGCGAATCAAGCCCGCATCGGCATCGGTGATGTGGCAGAGTGGCGTGGGTTTGGTTAATTTCAGCAGCTACGACTCAGAGACGGGTAAATTCACCTTCTACGTTGGACACGAGGATGTTACGGATGAGGATGGTGAGGTTGTAGGTGCCCGCATCGCAGACGGAAATGCTGTTGTGGCGGCTTACGATGAGAGCGGCAATGTGATCTGGAGCTGGCACTTGTGGCTCACGGGTTCGGATCCTGCGCAGAACGCTATCACTACGTCGGAAGGTACGTTTATGAATCGCAATCTCGGCGCATATCACAATGGCGATGGCTCGAAGAAGATGACAGATATCTATCGTTCGATAGGACTTTACTATCAGTGGGGACGTAAGGATCCGTTTGTACGCCCCTATGACTATAAGTTCTCGAGCAACTCCGATCAGCTGGTATATTCGGCAAGAGGTGCGAATATCGTATTTGATTATGTAGGTGCCGATAGCGATGAGGCGGGCATTGGAACATACGAATATGCGGTGGCACACCCGATGAGCTATGTTCTCGGCTCGGCCGATAATGGTTACGATTGGATCTATTCGTCGCACGATAACTCGTTGTGGTCGTCGTCGAAGAAGAGCGTGAACGACCCCTGCCCGAAGGGTTGGCGTGTGCCCGATGGCGGTGTGTTTGAGGCGTTTGATATTGCTGAGGAAGAGGATCTTGCCGCAATGGTGGATGTGAGGGATATGAATGGCTGGCACATCGTGGATAAGGCTACGGGTGTTAGGATGTTCCTGCCCGGCGCGGGCCGTCGTAGCTTCGAGAATGGTGTGCTGACCAACGTGAATAATTACGGCTATGAGCATAATCCGATGCCGTGGACGGGATATTATTGGACTGCGGGCGCCGGCTCGGAGTCGGCAACGTCGCTCTTCTTTGATTTGAACACCACGCGTGCGGTGAACAACCGCTATGAGCCCACGAAGCAGATGTATCGCGCCAACGGTATGCAGGTGCGTTGCGTAAGGGAGTAACTGATGGCAAAGACGAATAACGGCAGATCCATTGCGGGGTCTGCCGTTTTTTTGTTAGGGAGTGCTGGGGTTGCGCTGAAGGTCGGAGTAGTCGCGCCTATCGGGTGTGGAGTCGTACTCTTTGTGGCACGAGCCGAGCAGTAACAGCGTAAGCAATAGGAAGATAACGCGCTGTCGAAGGAGGTAGAAGAGAAATTTTTTCATAGTGTGATTGCGCAAAATTAAGGGTGCCGACTTCTGTGTTGGCACCCTTGCGGTTTTTTATTGCTGTGAATTCATTAATTGTTTAAGCAGCGAGATGTTGTATGTGGCCTCGCTCACTCCCCCACTCTGTGCCTTCTGGAAGAGTGCCATTGCCTGATCGTAACGGCCCTCGGCCATAGCCAGAATACCCTTCGAGTTGGCCGCCTCGGGGATGTTGTCGGAGAGCCCCTGAAGGTAAGTGGCTGCCTGCGAGTAGTTGCCGTTGGCCATAGCTACGTTGGCGGCATTGATGCGTGCCTCGACCGACTGGGGATAGCTCTCGACGGCCAGCAGAATCAACTCGTCCCACTCCTTGCTACCCTTACCGTAGCGGATGGCGATCAGGTAGATGTCGTCGAGCGTGAGCTGCTGCGGATTCTCCTTCACGATGCGTTTTGCATCGGCGACGGTGAGCTGCTGTTGCGGCTTGTGCTCAACCTTGATGTCGGTTACGCGCAGCTGCGGATACCAATTCTTGAGCATCAGCGCATACTGCTCGGGGAAGCGCGTGCGGATGGCGTTGTTCTTCTCGGCGGCGGGGATCGAGCTGTCGTCGATCACCGATACGATCTGCTGCCAATTGGTGATCTTGTTGTCGCTGAGCATCTTCTTAAGCTCGTTCCAATCGGTTGCGTCAGAGTTTGTTACGATGTTTATATCCGACGGAAGATTAGCCGACGTGAGATACTTCTGAACCGCGTCGGCACGTTTGGCTGCGAGCGAACGATTGAAGTTGTAGGGGCCATCGGGTGAGGCGTAACCCATAATGTGGATAGCCTTGATGTCGCCCTCGGCGAGTGCCGCGTGGAGATTCTTTATCTGCGCGCTGTTGTCCATAAACGTGTCGCTGATCTGGCTCTTGTTGAGCGGGAAGAAGATGTCGAACTCCTGCAACTGCGACGTTGCCTCCGAGGACTTTGGCTCGGGCATAATATAGGTCGCCTGCGGCTTCTGTTGCGTGAGATCGGGACGTGTGGGTGCGGGCTTCTCGAGCGCCGCGATGGCCATCATATCTCCGCTCAGCGGCATATCGTGGCAACTGCACCACTCCTCCTGAAGCACAAGCTCCGAGTTGGCCATCCAACTCTCGAAGGGGAGATTGACCTCATACTGCTCGATCTGCTCCTTGCGGTTGTAGCGGCGGATGTAGGTGTCGATGCTTTCATATAGGTTGCTCTTCTGGCGCTCGTGTACGATATGGCGGCGGCGACCGTCGATAATTACGGCTGGCAACTGCACCATCTCATTGCCGTTGGTAACGATTGGAGTAAGGCGTAACGAGCGGTTGGAACGAACGCGCAACTGGCTCATATCCATTATCATATCCACAACCAGACGATCACCCGACTGGCGCATCTCGATGTTCTGGAGTTCCACGCCACTCGGAGTGGTGGCCTGCTGCGCGCTTGATGAGGCGGCAGTCAGTGCGGCTACCGAAAGCGCGAGTAAGTATTTGTAAATCTGTTTCATAGTCAAGTGTGTTTAGAATAGATAGACCAGAGAGATGGCAAGTTTCGTTATGCCCCAATAGTTTTTGTTGGCGTCGGAGCGGACAAGCTCGCTATACTCCGAGCCGGCGTATTGGTCGTACCACGCGTGAGCATAGCCTACGCCCACCTCGGCCTCGAGATTCCAATGTTTGCCAAGCATCCACGCATAGCCATAGGAGAGTCCTCCGCCTAAGGCGTGTCCCTTGTAGCGATTATCCTCCAGACCATCCCAAATGGAGAAGGGAAAGAATGATAGGTTGCCCACGTTGAAGCCGCCACCCAAGGCGTGAACAGCCAAAAAGTGGCCGTTGAAGCGTTCGCAGGTCCACCAGCGAAGTTCGGGCTGTACGACCCAGTGCTTCCATTGGCGGTTGTGGGAGAAGGTGAAGGGGTTGAATCCGGCTGAGACATCGAGTGTAAACTGTTTGCCCAAACCGATCTCTACGCCCAAGTTGGGCGATGCGGTGGCCCAATGTGCGAAGTTGGTCTTGATGCCAACCACTTGAGCGTCGCTCTTGGTGAAGAATGCGGCCGTAGCCAGCATTAGAAGTAGAAATTTTCTCATAGTTTGATGTTTGCCAATTATTCACACCGTAGATATTCAAACTTTGCACCAAACATCACTTCGCACAAATAAAAATAGCCCTTGACAAAGATCAAGGGCCATTACCTTTTATATATAATTAGGATTAAAACAGCGAATTCACACCCTGCAGGGCCAGCAGCATAAGCAGGTAGCGGACGAACTTGCCGACGAACATCGTGGCGGTGGTGATATAGACGTTGGCGCGCATCAATCCTAGCAGCACGATGATCACCTCGCCCACCCACGGCAGAACGCCGAAGACACCCATCCACGCTCCGTATTTGCGCACGAAGCCATCGACGCGCTCCATCTTCTGGTGGTCGATCTTGAGCCAGCGCTCGATCCACTGCATATTACCAAGATAGCCAAGATAGTAGCAGACCAATCCCCCGACGGTGTTGCCCACCGAGGCCGAGATAAGGCAGACGGTAGGATCGGCACCCATCTGCACGAGCACGGTCAGCACCAGCTCCGAACTGAAGGGCACGATGCTGCCCGCCAGCAGAGCCGACAGAAAGAGCCCGATGTAGCCCCATTCGATGAAGAATTCTACTATTGAGTCCATTTTTTTTGTTTCGATGATACAAAAATAGTGAATTTTTTATATTTTTGTAACGATGAGCCTATTGTATAGTGTGCGATGGGTAACGTGTGTTGAACTTGCATCGTAAATAGATGCCCTTAAACGAGATGTAATGAAGAGACTTGTATGCCTGATAATGGCATTGTCGTGCGTATTGTACGCATCGGCGCAAATCACAACCGCCTCTCTGCGCGGTGTTGTTAAGAATCAATCCAACGAAATTTTAGTCGGGGCAACCGTCGTGTTGTCGCATCCCCAGACGGGACGGGAGTATGCCGTTGCGACGGATCGCGATGGTAGATACTCGCTACACGGAGTGCGTCCTTCTGAAGGGTATTCTCTGGAGGTGAGCTACGTCGGCTATCAGACTGCGCGTTCGCAGGGGCTGGTGCTGCGTGTGGGTGAACAGGCCGAAAGGGATGTTGTGCTGGAGGAGGCGACGACCTTGGATGCCGTTGTGGTGAGTGTGCAGAAGCTCTCATCGGGCGAGATGTCGGGCCGATTTGACGAGAAGGCTATTTCGCAGATGCCCACCGTGTCGCGTTCGCTATATGATGTGGTGCGATTGATGCCGCAGGCGGTGGCGAACAAGAGTGGCGGTATGTCGTACGGAGGTGTGGCAAATCGTTATAACGCCTTTATGATCAACGGAATGGCTAATAACGATATGTATGGCCTTTCGTCGTCGGGAACCAACGGCGGTCTGTCGAACGCCAATCCCATAGCGCTCGATGCCATCGAGCAGATCGAGGTGGCGGTAACCTCATACGACGTGAGAATGAGCGGCTTCGGCGGCGGTGCGATAAATGCGATCACGAAGTCGGGAACGAACGAGCTGAAGGGCTCGGCCTATACCTATTATAATAATCAGGATTTCTATGGCTCAACGGCCGGAAGGGATGTTGCCAAACGCGAGAAGCTGCCGCAGCAGGCGACACAGATTTATGGTGTAACGCTGGGTGGCCCGATTGTGAAGAATAAGCTCTTTTTCTTCCTTAGCGGCGAGTATAATCTTGAGTCGTCGCCATCGTCATACTATCTTGGGTATGATGGTGTAGTGCTTGATACAGAGGAGCTTGCACGAATATCGAATCGCTATAAGGCGCTGACGGGATACGATGGCGGTGGCACGGGTAGCCGCGATGTGGAGAGGCGCTCGGGATCGCTGCTGGCCTCGCTCGATTGGCAGATAAATAGCAATAATCGCCTCTCGGCAAGCTACTCATATTTGGATGCGCGAGCCGAGGAGTATGGTAACTCGCTCACATCGTTCACCTTCAACGGCTCGGGATATGCCAATTACAGCACGGCGCACTATCTGGCCTTGTCGCTCGAGTCGCGCCTGTCGGATCATCTGCACAATACGTTGCGTGTGGGATTTTCGCGCGTGGGTGATGGTCGAAAACCCGATGTGGGGGGCGATCTGCCGAGTGTGATAATCCGTAATGCGGGGCAGACGGGCGGCGTGTCGATAAATATCGGAAACAATCGTTATGCGGGAATTAACGACCTGAAGCAGAATGTATTGACGCTGACCGATGATCTAATCATCGAGCGTGGCGCTCACTCGCTGACGGTGGGAATGCACCACGAATTCTACAACATTCACAACAAGTATCTGGCCAACGCCTACGGAACCTACACATACAATACGGTGGAGGATTTTGAACGCGATCTGGCCTCGATATACGAGTACAACTACACCGATCCCGAGGTTACGGGCTCGACGACGTGGGGCCCGCGTTTTCGTGCGGCGGAGCTGAGCCTCTATGCGCAGGATCGCTGGTCGATGGGTGGCGGTGTGCAGCTGACATATGGAGTACGTGCTACCCTGCCGCTGATCTTCAACTCGCCAACCGAGAATGAGGCGTTCAATGCGGGTGCGATTGCGCAGAAGAGTGGCGTTCGCATAGGCGATGTGCCGCGTGCGCAACTGTTGCTCTCGCCGCGTGTGGGTATCTCGTGGGCGCGCGATTACGAGCACGGACGACTCTCGGTCGATGGTGGTGTGGGTGTATTTACGGGGCAGGTGCCTTTCGTTTGGATTGTGAACAACTACTCCAATACGGGTGTCGAGCAGAAGGGTCTGCGTCTGACGGCCAAGAGCGAAGGCGGGCAGGTGGTGGAGCCTGCGGCGAAGTTTTCGACTACGCCCTCGCCCACGTCGCACTCCAATACGCGATTTATGCTCAATGCGATGAACGAGAAGTTCCGCTATCCGCAAAACCTGAAGGCTAACGTGGCGGTGGGATATGCGACCGATGACGGCTGGTCGCTGCGTGCGGAGGCTCTGTATACCAAGACTTTGCATAATGCCGTATTCCGTAATCTGGCGGTCGAGAACGAAGGCGAGGTGATCTATGCTGCGCCTGATAGCCCATCGTCGGCATTGCCGCTCTATCGTACGGCTACGACCGATTATTCGGCTGTGTATTACCTCGACAACACCTCGCGCGGATATACCTACTCGCTCTCGGGTAGCGTGGCCAAGGAGTTTGGGTGGGGGTTGTCGCTCTCGGCGTCGTACATCTATGGCCGCGCATTTGCTGTGTGTGATGTGCCTTCGACCTCATCATCGACGAATTGGAATCGTAGTTATGCGCTCGATCTGAATAATCCTGCGCTCTCGATTTCGGCCTACGATGTGCCGCATAAGTTTACCTTTGCAGCCTCTTATCGCAAGCGTTATGCGCCTCTGCTGGAGGTGAGTGCCGGTGTGGTATATCAGGCGATGTCGGGACAGCGCTACTCGTTATGCTTTGGCGAGTCGGTGGATTTCAATGGCGATGGCGCTTACGGATCGACGCTGATGTATATTCCTACGGAGGCGGAGATGGAGCGTATGCAGTTTACCGACGCCACGTCGCAGCAGAAGTGGAATGCGATGATTGAGGGTGATGACTACCTGCGCTCGCACAGAGGATCGTTTGCCGAGCGAAACGCAATGCAGACACCTGCGGAGCATCGTATTGATCTGCATTTGGCTCACGGATTCTACTTTGGTCGTGAGAGCGGTCGAAAGTTGGAGCTCTCGCTCGATGTGATGAACTTCGGAAACCTCCTCTGCCGCCATTGGGGAGCCTACTACAACGTCTCGGGGTGGCGTATGCAGCCCGTAACGATTGCGGCTGTTGAGAATGGCGCACCCGTGTATAGGTACACCGATGCGAAGATTTCACCCTCGGATCTGCTCTCGCGCTGGCATATGCAGATCGGAGCGCGCATTGTGTTCTAAATCGTATAGATTGAGCGCACGCTCGGCAAGGGACGAAAAATAATCGAAAAAGTGCGCTCGGCGATTGTGTGGATTGGAAATTTTTACTATCTTTGCACGAAATAAATAAGGTCGAAATGAAACAGAGTCGAAACATATCTCCATCGTGGGCGCAACCATCTGAGGTTAAGCAAGTGGGTTATTGTTTCTCGGCATCTACGGTTGAATTTCAGAACGACGTTACTACTGTTTTTTATTGTTGATATATTGGGCGACTGTTTGGTCGCCCTTTTTGTAAATGGATATGAGCGAAAAGATTATACTTAAAGGTGGAAAAATCATTCACGACGGCGTGGCCGAGATGGCCGATGTGGCTGTCGTTGATGGTCGAATTGAGCGTATCGAGGCCAACATCGAGCCAGCTGAGGGCGATCGCGTCTATGACTGCGAGGGCAAGGTCGTAATGAGCGGATTGGTCGATCTGCACGTCCATCTGCGTGAGCCGGGATTCTCGGCAAAGGAGACCATAGCAACGGGCACGGCGGCTGCGGCGCACGGCGGTTTTACGATGGTGTGTTCGATGCCCAACCTTGAGCCTGCGCCCGATGCGGTGGAGACGCTGCAGCAGCAGTTGCAGTTGATCGAGCGCGACGCTGTGGTTAAGGTGCTGCCCTACGCCACCATCACGCGTAAGCGTTACGGCCGTGAGTTGGTAGATTTCGAGCAGCTCAAGCCCTATGTTGCAGGCTTCTCGGATGACGGCAGCGGCGTGCAGAGCGACGAGGTGATGCAGGCGGCTATGGCCGAGGCGGCACGCACGGGAGCTATCATTGCAGCACACTGCGAGGTGAATGAGCTTCTGCGTAAAGGATATATTCACGATGGCGAGTATGCACGACTCAATGGCCATAGAGGAATCTGCTCGGAGAGCGAGTGGCGACAGATCGAGCGCGATATTGAGCTGGCTGCAAAGGCCGATTGCCGTTATCACGTATGCCACATCTCGACAAAGGAGAGCGTTGAGCTGATTCGTCAGGCCAAAGCCCGAGGTGTGAAGATCACCTGCGAGACGGGTCCCCACTATCTGACGATGTGCGATATGGATCTGAAGGAGGAGGGACGCTTTAAGATGAATCCCCCGATTCGTTCGGCCGAGGATCGCGAGGCGCTTGTCGCAGGATTGCAGGATGGTACGATCGACGTTGTGGCGACGGATCACGCGCCCCATACGGCCGAGGAGAAGTCGCGCGGATTGGAGTTCAGTGCAATGGGTGTTGTAGGCCTTGAGACCTCGTTTGCGGTGATCTATACGAAGCTCGTTATGCAGGGTGTGATCTCGCTCGAGAAGGCTGTCGAGGTGATGGCCGAGGCTCCGCGCCGAATATTCAATATGGGCGGTGGCTTGCGCGTGGGTGAGGCTGCCGACATTGCGGTGTTCGATCTGGAGAGTAGATTTACGGTCGATCCCGAGACCTTCCTCTCGAAGGGACGCAGTACCCCGTTCGAGGGTTGGGAGTTGCAGGGCGAGTGCTGCCTGACGCTGGTCGATGGCCGCGTAGCGTATGAAAAGAGATAAACGAATAATATAAATCAAAACAAAACGATGAAACCATTTACAAAAAAGTTAGTTCTTGAGAATGGTCGCGAGTTCCTCGGTTATGGCTATGGTGCCTCGGTGGAGCGTGTGTGCGAGATCATTTTCAACACCTCGGTGGTGGGTTATCAGGAGATTCTCTCCGATCCCTCGTGCATCGATCAGATCGTGGTGATGGCTTACCCGCTGATCGGTAACTATGGTATTACGGACGAGGACTTCGAGTCGAAGACTCCTCAGGTGGGAGGTATGGTTGTGCGCGAGTGCAACGAGAACCCCAGCAACTTCCGCTACACAAAGACCTTCTCGGAGACTTTGGACGAGGCGGGTATCCCCTGCATCGCTGGTGTAGATACGCGTATGATCGTGCGCATCATCCGCGACGAGGGTGTGCAGCGCGCAGCAATCGTAAATATCGATACTACGACGGAGCAGGCACTCGAGATGATTAAGAACACTCCCCTGCCCCAGAATCAGGTGGCTAAGGTGAGCAGCACCAAGCGCTGGTTCTCGCGTACGCCCAACCATAAGTACGACATCGTGGCTGTTGATTGCGGTATCAAGTATAGTATGATCCGCCAGTTCAACAATCGCGGCTGCAACGTAACGGTTGTGCCCTACAACACCACGCTCGAGGAGATTATGGCATTCAATCCCGACGGTATCTTCATCTCAAACGGTCCGGGCTCGCCCGAGGCTCTGCCCGAGGTTGTGGAGCTGATCAAGGCTGTGGAGGGAAAGATTCCTCTGTTCGGTGTGTCGCTCGGTATGCAGCTTATCTCGCTGGCGTATGGCGCCAAGGTGTATAAGATGAAGTGTGGCCACCACGGCTCTGCGGCTGTGCGCGATCTTCAAACGGGCCGCATCGATATGGCTTCGCAGAATCACGGCTACGTTGTGGATGCAGAGTCGATTGCCGCTACGCGCCTTCAGGTTACGCACGAGAATGTTCTCGATAAGACTATCGAGGGTGTGGAGTGCGCCGAGGACAAGGTTTATGCACTGCAGTTCCACCCCGAGAGCGCTCCGGGTCCGCACGATTGCGCATATCTTTTCGATAAATTCATTAAACTGATGGAGGAGAAACAAAATGCCTAAGAGAACAGATATCAAGAAAGTGATGGTGATCGGCTCAGGTCCGATTGTCATCGGTCAGGCCGCAGAGTTCGACTATGCAGGAACGCAGGCGTGCCTCGCACTTAAGGAGGAGGGTTATGAGGTTATCCTCGCCAACTCGAACCCCGCAACAATTATGACCGATACGAACATCGCCGATAAGGTATATATGGAGCCTTTGACGCTGGAGTATGTTGCCAAGATCGTGCGCTTCGAGCGTCCCGACGCTATCGTGCCGGGTTTGGGTGGTCAGACAGGTCTGAATCTGGCTGTGCAGTTGGCCAAGAAGGGCGTTTTGGATGAGTGTCACGTTGAGATTCTGGGTACCTCGTTCAAGAGTATCGAGGAGGCTGAGGACCGCGAGCTCTTCAAGGAGTTGTGCGTAAGAATCGGCGAGCCCGTGCTGCCCTCGCTGGTGGTGAATTCGATGGAGGATGGTGTGAAGGCTGCCGAGCAGATCGGTTATCCCGTAGTGTTGCGTCCCGCATTTACGCTGGGTGGTACGGGTGGCGGTTTTGCCGACAACGAGGAGGAGCTGCGCGAGATTATGCGTAACGCTCTGATTCTCTCGCCCGTACATCAGGTTTTGGTCGAGAAGAGTATCAAGGGCTACAAGGAGATTGAGTTCGAGGTGATGCGCGATAAGAACGATACGGCCATCGCAATTTGTAGTATGGAGAACATCGACCCCGTAGGTATTCACACGGGCGACTCGATGGTTATCGCTCCCGCGCAGACGCTGACCGACACGGAGTATCAGCTGCTGCGTGATAGCGCTCTGAAGATTATCCGCGAGCTCAAGATCGAGGGTGGTTGCAACGTGCAGTTTGCGCTGGATCCCCTCTCGTTCAAGTATTATATCATCGAGGTGAATCCCCGCGTGTCGCGTTCGTCGGCTCTGGCATCGAAGGCCAGCGGTTTTCCGATCGCTCGCGTTACGGCGAAAATTGCCGTAGGTTTGACCCTCGACGAGATTATGATCTCGGATCGTCCTGCCTGCTTCGAGCCCGCGTTGGATTACGTTGTGCTGAAGGTTGCACGTTTCCCGTTCGATAAGTTCAGCGACGCATCGAACGAGCTGGGTACGCAGATGAAGGCTACGGGTGAGGTGATGAGCATCGGTCGCACAATCGAGGAGGGTATCCTCAAGGCTGTGCGCTCGCTCGAGACGGGTGTTTGCCACATCCACAATAAGAAATTTGACGACTGGAGCACCGACTCGCTGCTGGAGTACATCCGCAAGGGTACGGACGATCGTATGCACGCCATCGCACAGCTCATTCGCAAGGGTGTGGATCTGCTGATTATCTACAACCACACCAAGATCGATATGTTGTTCCTCGAGAAGTTCAAGAACATCGTCGAGATGGAGAAGGTTGTGGCGGCCAATGTGGGTTGCGTTGCAACGCTCAAGGAGGCCAAGCGTATGGGCTTCAGCGATAAGTTCATCGGCCAGCTGTGGGGAATGACCGAGGCGGAGGTATATCTGCTGCGTAAGAAGGAGAATGTATTCCCCGTTTATAAGATTATCGACTCGTGTGCCGGTGAGATCGATACCTATGTACCCTACTTCTACTCGACTTATGAGGCTGAGAACGAGTCTATAAGAAGCGACCGCAAGAAGATTCTGGTGCTGGGTTCGGGCCCGATTCGTATCGGTCAAGGTGTGGAGTTCGACTACTCGACCGTACACGCCATCTGGACCATCAAGGAGGCCGGCTACGAGGCTATCATCATCAACAATAACCCCGAGACCGTTTCGACGGACTACACCATCAGCGACAAGCTCTACTTCGAGCCGCTGACCGTGGAGGATGTGATGAATGTTGTGGAGCTGGAGCAGCCCGAGGGTATCGTTGTATCGCTCGGTGGTCAGACCGCAATCAATCTCGCGGAGCCTTTGGCTGAGCTGGGCGTTAAGATTATCGGTACGGGTATCGACGCCATCAACAACGCCGAGGATCGCAAGTGCTTCGAGCGCATTATGAACGAGGTGGGCATCCCGCAGCCTCAGGCTAAGGCCGTTACGGACATCGAGGCAGGTGTCGAGGCTGCAGCTCGTATCGGCTACCCCGTATTGGTGCGTCCGAGCTTCGTGCTGGGTGGTCGTGCGATGCAGATCGTGGGTAATGAGGAGACTCTGCGCCACTACCTGCGCTCGGCCGTTGAGATTAATGAGAAGTCGCCCGTGCTGGTCGATAAGTATATTCAGGGTAAGGAGTTGGAGGTTGATGCAATCTGCGATGGCAAGGATGTATTCATCCCCGGCATTATGGAGCACGTCGAGCGTACGGGTATCCACTCTGGAGACTCAATCAGCGTTTATCCTACCTTCAGCGTAAGCCAGCAGGTGAAGGATACCATCATCGAGTACACGCAGCGTCTGGGATTGGCAATCGGAATCGTTGGTCTGTTCAATATACAGTTCATTGTGGATGAGCAGGATAAGGTATTCGTGATCGAGGTGAACCCCCGTTCGTCGCGTACCGTTCCCTTCCTCTCTAAATCGACGGGTGTGCCTATGGCGAAGATCGCTACGATGGTCATCCTCGGCCACTCGCTGCGCGAGCAGGGTATCACGGAGGTTTATGGCAAGGAGAGCACGCGTTGGTTCGTTAAGTCGCCAGCCTTCTCGTTTGCCAAGATTCGCGGTGTGGATTCATACCTCTCGCCCGAGATGAAATCGACGGGTGAGGCTATCGGATACGACAAGAGTCTGACGCGGGCGCTCTACAAGTCGCTGCAGTCGTCGGGCGTGGCCGTAGCTAACTACGGTACGATCTTCGTTACGATTGCCGACGTGGATAAGGAGCGCGCTCTGCCGCTCATCCGCCGCTTCTACGACCTCGGTTTCAATATCGAGGCTACGGGAGGAACGTGCGAGTTCCTGCGTAACCACGGTGTGCGTACCCGCCACCTGAGAAAGATCAGCGAGGGTAGCACCGAGATCTACGACGAGTTGCGCAAGGGCCACGTTACCTACGTTATCAATACTATCGATGTGAATCAGCACAGCACCCGCCGCGACGGTTATGAGATCCGTCGTGCTGCGGCCGAGAACAACGTAACGCTCTTTACGGCGCTGGAGACCGTGAGCGTGTTGCTCGACGTGCTGGAGGAGATTACGCTTGGAGTATCAACCATCGATGGTAAGTAATATGTATAAGAAAGGAATCTATAAAATCGTTGCCAACGAGCCCCTTACGTCAGATGTCTGGCGTATGGTGCTCGAGGGTGATACGCAGTGGATCAGCCGTCCGGGACAGTTCGTGAATATCGAGCTCGAGGGGTTGTATCTGCGTCGTCCCATCTCGATCAACGATTGGACGGAGAATACCATCACCATCATCTACAAGGTCGTAGGTCGTGGTACGGAGCAGATGAGCCGTATGACGTCTGGCGAGGAGCTGGATGTGCTGACGGGACTCGGCAATGGCTTCGATGTCGATGTCGAGTGCGAGCGTCCGCTGCTGGTGGGCGGCGGTGTGGGTGTTCCACCACTCTATCGTCTGGCCAAGGAGCTGCTGGCTCGCGGCAAGAAGGTGAGCGTAGTGCTGGGCTTCAACACCGCTAAAGAGATCTTCTATGCCGACGAGTTCCGTGCGTTGGGTGCAGAGGTATATATCTCGACGGCCGATGGCTCGGTTGGTACGAAGGGCTTTGTGACGGATGCAATTCGTGAGGGTGAGGTAGAGTTCGACTACTTCTACTCGTGCGGTCCGCTGCCGATGCTTAAGGCGCTGTGCGACAATACGACGGTGAGCGGTGAGCTCTCGTTCGAGGAGCGTATGGGTTGCGGCTTCGGCGCTTGTATGGGTTGCAGCTGCAAGACGCTGACGGGCAACAAACGCATCTGCAAGGAGGGCCCCGTAATGAAACGTGAAGAGATAATCTGGTAAGGAGGATGGATATGGATAAGAAATTTGATTTGTCGGTTGAGTTGTGCGGCGTGAAGCTGGACAACCCCGTTATTCCTGCGAGTGGAACGTTTGGTTTCGGTCGTGAGCATAATGAGTTCTACGATATCAACATCCTCGGCTCGATATCTATCAAGGGAACGACGCGCGAGGCGCGTTTCGGTAACCCCACGCCCCGTATTGCCGAGTGCCGTTCGGGACTGATAAACTCGGTGGGTTTGCAGAATCCGGGTGTGGATGCTGTTGTGGCGAAGGAGTTGCCCGCGTTGCGCGAGATTTTCCATAAGCCTATCGTGGCCAACATCAGCGGCTTCTCGATCGAGGAGTATGCCGAGTGTTGCGCGAAGGTCGATAAGGAGGAGCAGGTGGCAATCATCGAGGTGAACGTATCGTGCCCCAATGTGCATAATGGCGGTATGAGTTTCGGTACGCAGCCCGAGATGGCGGCCGAGGTTACGCGCGCCGTGAAAGCCGTAACGACCAAGCCCATATTCATCAAGCTCAGCCCCAATGTAACCGATATCGTAGCAATTGCGAAGGCTTGCGAGGAGGCGGGAGCTGATGGTATCTGCTTGATTAACACGTTGCTGGGTATGCGTATCGACACTAAGCGTCGCCGTCCCGTTATCGCCAATAAGATGGGTGGTTTCTCGGGCCCTGCGATCTTCCCCGTAGCGGTGCGTATGGTATATCAGGTGGCTAACGCCTGCTCGATTCCCGTGATGGGATGCGGTGGCGTGGAGAGTGCATCGGACGTTATCGAGATGATGATGGCGGGTGCTACGACGGTGCAGGTGGGTGCTGCCAATCTGAAGGATCCCTACGCCTGCAAGCGAATCATCGAGGATTTGCCCGCAGAGATGGAGCGTCTGGGTATTGAGCGTCTGAGCGATATTATTGGCATTGTGAAGTAAAGCAATGCACTTTGGATAGAGTCCGCCGGCCCGATGGGTTGGCGGATTTTTTTGTTTTTTAGGGGTGGCGGCTACCCTATCGTCATACTAATTTTTCGTAAATAGCCGTTAAAGAGTTATATTTGTGAAAAGAAACGATGCGACGCTGGATTCTCATACTGCTGCTTTTGGCGTGCGTTGTGCCCGATGCGATGGCGCAGCGCTCGCGAGGCATTGTGCGTCAGCGTATGGTGCCCGATGGCGGGGATTCTATTTTGCAGGTGGATATAGCGCCCGTGATGGCTTTCAGCCGTCCCATCGATTTAAGACGTTACCAGCGATTGGTCAATGCAGTGAAGATTGTCTATCCGATGGCGCAGCTGGCAAAGCAGACGATGTACGAGATGGAGGATACGTTGCTGATGCTTGATAAGAAGGATCGGCGACAATATATCAAGCAGTGCTACAAGCAGATAGTGGATGAATATACCCCCGTTGCGTCGCGTATGACTCGCACGCAGGGGCGCGTCTTTATAAAACTCATCGACCGCGAAACCGACCAGACAGCCTTTGAGGTGATTCGTGAATTTCGAGGCGGATTTGTGGCGAGTTTCTGGCAGGGAATAGGTCGTCTGTTTGGCCACAACCTCAAGACGCAATATGGCGAAGCGGAGGAGGATCGCGTTCTGGAGCAGATCATCGTCTATTATCAGGCGGGGTTGCTATGACAATGCGCCTGCCCTGCCTATACTGTCTTGTTCTACCCTATTTTGTCCTATCCTGTTCTACCCTGTCCTGTCCTACCCTGCTCTGTTTCGCTCTGCCCGAAGGTTATGCCTCGGCCTTGTCGCTCTCCTCGCCCTCGGCCGCGAGAGTTGCTGCCTGAGAGGTGTTGTACTTGTCGATCTTGGTAATCAGATTCTTGAAATAGCTCTTCGATACGGGGATGGGCTTGATGTCATCGCTCGAGAGAACGATGTAACGGGCCTTGCCACCCTTCTTGATGTGGTTGATCTTCATTACATTGACCATATACGAACGATGGCATCGCACCACGCTCGTGTCGGAGAGGTTCTCCTCGATGGTCTTGGTGCGGCTGCGCAACATATATGAGAGAATCTTGCCGTTATTCTCGTAGAAAATCTTGACGTAGTTATCCTGCGACTCCATATAGTAGAGCGAGTCGGAGTTGATGGTGAATTTGAGAGCGCCGTTGTAGTCGTAGAGATTGATCAGCGACGGATATACGACCGACTCCCCACTCACGAGTGAGAGTTCGTATTGCAGCATCTGCAGCTCCTCGGTCTTGGCTTTGTAGGCTGCGAAGAGAGTCATTATGGTATAAGGTATGGCGATGATGAGGATGATACACCCGAACGCCTTGAACATAATATTGAAAATTGACTCCTCGAGAGGGGCTATAAATATATATGTAAAGTGGGTGTAGAAGAGTGAAATTATCACCACTTCGGCTATAATCCAGAGGATGTATTTCAGCGGTGTGAAGTCGATTTTGGACTGTACGCTGTGCATAATGAGCTTACTGACCAGAAGTATGGCCAGAGCGACGATGTAGAACGAAGCGGTCATTCCGAAGCTCTGTGCATCGCGTAAACTGATCCACGATGTGGATGAAAAGGGGGTGTATATAGCAAGGAAAAATGCCGAAAAAGTCAGGATGAAAATGACCGATCCGAGCAGGTATTTTCTATTCAAAAGAAACTTCGGCAGCTCCCTATTTTTATGCATTTTTGACATATTTTTCGGTTAATGATTGCTGCAAATATCGGAATTTTACTCCAAAAAACACTATGTTTTACCCCCAAAAATGAGAATTTAGCCACAAAACAGTACTTTCGACCGCACTTTTATGGCATTGCAGTGTGTTTTCGATAATTTTGCGACCGATCCGACGATTTTGTCGGGTCTATCGATTGGTTAAAAGAAACGTGTTTTAGAAATCAAAATTTAATTAATGAAGATTATCGGAACGGGCAGGGCCCACCCTGCCAAAGTTGTTACAAATGCGATGCTCGAAACATTCCTCGACACGAGCGATGAGTGGATTCGCACACGCACGGGAATTACCGAGCGCCGCCTCATCTCATCGGAGCGCTTGGAGGATCTGGCAACCGAAGCGGCAATGAAGGCGATTGAGGATGCAGGATTGACACCCGCCGACATCGATTATATAATCTGCTCGAATGTAGTTAATGAGTATATCACACCCAGCCTGAGTTGCATCGTGCAGGGAGCCATCGGCGCACGTTGTGCGACTGTTGATGTGAATGCAGCCTGCTCGGGATTTATCTATGCGTTGGATATGGCCGACGACCGACTCAAGAGCGGCAAGGCAAAAAATATTCTGGTGATGGCCGCTGAGGAGCCCACGCGAATGGTCGATTGGGAGGATCGCTCGCTGTGCGTGTTGTTTGGCGATGGCGCAGGCGCGGTTGTTGTAACCGAGGGTGATGGATTAATCGACTCGCGTCTGACCACTGTGAGCAAGACCGATTGTCTGCACTATGTACGCCGACTGGAGCCTACCCCATATATTACCAAGGATGAGCCCTCGGGCCCGATGTATATGAATGGTAAGGAGGTTTTCAAAACAGCCGTACTCTCGTCATCGCGTGATATTAAGACGTTGCTGGATAATGCAGGCCTGCAGCCGTCGGATATTAAATACTATGTTCTGCATCAGGCTAACCTGCGAATCATCGACGCTATTGCCAATTGGCTCAAGCTCGATATGTCGCACTTCCCGACCAACGTGGAGCGTTGCGGAAACACCTCGTCGGCCAGCGTGCCGATGTTGCTCGACGAACTCGCGCGCGAGGGTAAGTTGCAGCGTGGCGATAAGTTGTTGTTGAGCGCATTCGGTGCGGGATTTACTACCGGTGCTTGTATTATTGAATGGAATAAATAAATTAAAATCAGATAGATGGAACAAAGAGTAGTTATCACCGGTATGGGTGTGATTTCGCCCGTAGGAAACAATATAAATGACTTCTGGACGTCGCTCGCCGAGGGCCGATGCGGTATCGACCACATCAAGGGCTTCGAGGAGTATGATCTCCCGATCAGCGTGGCCGGTCAGGTGAAGGATTTCGCGCCCGAGGAGAATGGTCTGGAGCGTAACGACATTCGTCGCAACGATCTCTATTGCCAATTTGCTTTGGCGGCGGCTTATCAGGCGATGCAGCAGAGTGGCTTGAAGAGCGGCGAGAATGTAGCGGCTGACCGTCTGGGCGTATATATCGGCTCGGGTATTGGCGGTATGAATACGTTTGTGAACGAGACCACGAAGCTGTTGAACGAGGGCGTAAATCGCATCTCGCCGTTGTTCGTGCCGATGATGATTGGTAACATTGCGGCAGGAAATGTGGCTATCAAGTATAATGCTCAGGGTGTGTGTCTGCCCGTTGTAACGGCTTGTGCAACAGGTACGCACGCCGCTGGTGAGGCCTATCGTGCCATCAAGCACGGCTATGCCGATGCAATCATCGCAGGAGGTGCCGAGGCCTCGATTCACCCCCTCGCTATCGGTGGTTTTGCCAACAGCAAGGCTCTAACTCGCTCGACCGATCCCAAGAACGCCTCTATTCCCTTCAGCGCCAACCGTAACGGTTTTGTGATGGGCGAAGGCGCAGGTGTGCTGGTGTTCGAGTCGCTGGAGAATGCGCAGAAGCGTGGCGCGAAGATCTATGCCGAGGTTGTGGGCTATGGTAATAGCTGTGATGCTCACCACGTTACGGCTCCCTCGCCCGATGGCGTTCCTGCATCGCGTGCAATCAAGCAGTCGCTCGCCGAGGCGGGCTTCGATGCCGAGAAGGATCTGCTCTACATCAACGCTCACGGTACGAGTACGCCGCTTAACGACAAGTCGGAGACGGCAGCCATCAAACTCGCTATGGGCGAGGAGGCGGCTCACAAGGCTATGATCAGCTCGACGAAGTCGATGACAGGCCATATGTTGGGTGCAACGGGTGCTGTGGAGCTTATTGCGTGTGTCCTTACGCTGGAGAATGGCGTAGTTCCTCCCACTATCGGACTCAACGAGCCCGATCCCGAGTGCGATTTGGACTATGTTCCCAACGTGGCACGCAGGGCTGACGTAACGATTGCTATCTCAAATTCGCTGGGTTTTGGCGGTCATAACAGCTGTGTTGCGCTGCGCAAGTGGAACGGATAGAAATTTTTTGTATATTTGCCGTAAGAAAAAATATTAAAAGCTAAAATATGAAACTTTTGGAAGGAAAGGTGGCTCTGGTTACAGGTGCTGCCAGAGGTATCGGCAAGGCTATCGCACTGCGTTTTGCTGCCGAGGGTGCCGATGTGGCTTTCACCGATTTGGTGATTAATGAGGCTGCCGAGCAGACTCTCGCAGAGTTGGAGTCCTATGGCGTTAAGGCTAAGGCTTATGCGTCGAATGCCGCGTCGTTTGACGAGGCTCACGAGGTGGTGAAGCAGGTTGTCGAGGAGTTTGGCCATCTGGACGTTCTGGTTAATAACGCAGGTATTACGAAGGATGGTCTGATGATGCGTATGTCGGAGGCTCAGTGGGATGCCGTGATTGGTGTAAACCTGAAGTCGGCGTTCAACTTTATCCACGCCGTAACGCCCGTAATGGCGCGTCAGCGTGGTGGCTCGATTATCAATATGTCGTCGGTTGTGGGCGTTTCGGGTAATGCCGGCCAGTGCAACTACTCGGCATCGAAGGCCGGTATGATCGGTCTGGCGAAGTCGATCGCAAAGGAGATGGGCCCTCGCGGAATCCGTGCTAACTGCATCGCTCCGGGATTTATCATCACCGAGATGACCAATCAGCTTCCGCAGGAGGTTCGCGATGCGTGGAATCAGCAGATTCCTCTGCGTCGTGGCGGTACGCCCGAGGATGTGGCTAACGTGGCGCTCTTCTTGGCGAGCGATCTCTCGTCGTATGTCAGCGGTCAGGTTATCCACTGCTGCGGTGCGATGAATTGCTAATCCTGCAAAGCAGGTAAAGATATAAATGCAGTGTCTCAAAGCGAGATGCTGCATTTATTTTTTTTGTTTATATAAATATTTTATTAACTTTGCGTTATGCAATGGTGTACTTTTGGGCCAGTTTCCGAGCGGCAGTTGCAAGGAAAGCAGATTTTCGATGTTGGTGTTAGGTGTTTGCCGTTAGGTTGCATTGGAGCAGAAACAGAGTGCTGCGCGAAAGTTGGCCGATAGTCGTTGCGAGTATTAACTAATCTAAAATGAAAGAAAATGAAGAGAGTGGTTTCTTTGTTATTTGCTGTATTGCTGGCAAATACGGCAATTAACGCACAGACGTGCCTGCCGGCCGATTTGGCTTACAAGGTGAAGAATGAGGGTTTTGCAAAGTCGCAGATTGAGTCGATGGCGCAGTTTATGACCGACAATATGGGCCCCCGTTTGGCTGCATCGCAGCTCAAGTTGCGTGCCGAGAAGATGGTTATCGAGTATTTGAAGGAGATGGGTTTGTCGAACCCCCGAGCCGAGTACGCATTTGATTTTGCGAAGGGCGGTTGGGACAACGAGATGAACTATGTGGCAATGACCGCTCCCTACTATACAAGTTTTGCTGGTAATCCCAAGGCGTGGTCAGGTAGCACCAACGGTCTGGTAAAGGGTGAGGTTGTGCTCATCGAGGCGCAGAGCGTGGCCGACTTGGATAAGTATAAGGGCAAGCTCGCAGGCAAGATCGTTTTGATGCCCGTGACGCAGACCTACCAGATGCGATTCGATCCTCTGGCAACACGCTTTACCGAGGAGGAGTTGGAGGTGCTTGCACAGGACCCCCGCCCCACTTCAAACAGCCGTATTCCTTCGATCAGCCGTGCTGCATCGATGGCTTCACGCGAGTTGCAGACCGCAATCACCAATATGCTCAAGGAGGAGAAGCCTGTGGCTATCATCAGTGGTGGCGGTACGTTCAACGTAGCTCCCTCGCGCGGTGTGCAGTATAAGGTGGGCGATCCCGAGCCTATTTGCGAGGTTATGCTTCCCATCGAGGATCACGGCCGTATGGCTCGTATGATCGCTGGCGGCGAGAAGGTTGAGATGGAGCTCAATATCAAGAATGTATTTACCGACAACCAGCGCATCAATAACGTAATCGCCGAGATTCCCGGAACCGATCCCAAGCTCAAGGACGAGATTGTATTGATCGGTGCTCACTTCGACTCTTGGCACGGTGGTACGGGTGGTGCCGACAACGCATCGGGTTGCATCGTTATGATGGAGGCTATGCGTATCATCAAGGCGCTCGGTATTCAGCCCAAGCGTACGATCCGTCTGGCGTTGTGGGGCGGCGAGGAGCAGGGCCTCTATGGCTCACGCGGTTACGCCAACATCAACCTCTACGACTCGGCAAAGGGTAAGAAGCTTGATGGTTACGATGACTTCGCACTCTATTTGAATATGGACAACGGTTCGGGCCGTTTCCGCGGTATCTACCTCGAGGAGAACGATCAGGCTGTGCCCTTCTTCGAGGCTTGGAAGAAGCCTTTGGAGTCGCTCGGTTTCAATACGCTCTCACTGCGTCGCACGGGTAGCACCGACCACGTTGTATTCAACGGTTTGGGCCTTCCCGCTTACCAGTTCATTCAGGATGAGTTGGAGTATGGCCGTACCTACCACACCGTGATGGATACCTACGAGCGTCTGTCGCTGGAGGATCTGAAGGTGGATGCTGTTATCGCAGCTTGGATCGCGTTGAATGCAGCTATGGATGATGCTCGTATCCCCGTGAAGCCCGGCTATCCTATGGCACCCGCAGCTACAGCAAGACGATAGGGCGCAATGCGCAGTAATTGCGCGAGAAAATTAAATAATATCGAAGCCTGTCCGACAATTAAAAGTCGGGCAGGCTTTTTTTATTTATCTCTTTTGTTTTCTCATCGGAATTTTGTAAATTAGCACTTTGAAAAGTAACTATTAAATAAAATGACAATGAGCCAGAGAGATGTAATCATCGCGTGCGATTTCGACAGTGCCGAGACCACGCTCGCATTCCTTGATAAATTTACCGATTGTAAGCCTTTCGTGAAGATCGGTATGGAACTCTATTATGCCGCAGGCCCTGCTATCGTTCGCGAGATCAAGGCGCGCGGACATAAGATTTTCCTCGATCTGAAGTTGCACGACATTCCCAATACGGTGAAGAAGTCGATGGCCGTTCTCTCGAAGATGGACGTTGATATGTGTAATCTGCACGCCGCAGGTACCATCGAGATGATGAAGGCCGCATTGGAGGGCCTCACCCGCCCCGATGGAACTCGTCCTCTGCTTATCGCCGTTACGCAGCTCACCTCGACCAGCGAGGAGCGTATGCAGAAGGATCTTCTGATTAACGCAACCATCAACGAGACCATCGTTCACTACGCCAAGAATGCGCAGGTGGCAGGTCTGGATGGCGTTGTGTGTTCACCGCTGGAGGCCGGAATGGTTAAGGAGGCGTGCGGTGCAGGTTTCGTTACCGTTACACCCGGCGTGCGATTCGCCGATGGCGAGGTTGGCGATCAAGTGCGTGTAACCACGCCCGCGCGTGCAAAGGAGATCGGTACCGACTACATCGTGGTTGGTCGTCCCATCACGCAGGCCGCAGACCCCGTGGCGGCTTACAAGCGTTGCGTAGAGGAGTTTGTAGGATAATTTAACACAATGAAATATGGAAAAGAGTATTGCCAAAGACCTGCTCTCAATCGGCGCAGTATTTTTGCGTCCCGAGCAGCCGTTCACTTGGGCCAGCGGAATCAAGAGCCCTATCTATTGCGATAACCGCCTGACGCTGACAGCTCCCGCCGTTCGCGACAACGTGGAGAAGGGTTTGGCCGAGTTGGTTAAGAAGCACTACCCCGAGTGCGAGGTGCTGATGGGCACCAGCACGGCAGGTATCGCCCACGCAGCTATCGTTGCGACGATTATGAATCTCCCGATGGGATATGTTCGTAGCGGAGCGAAGGATCACGGTCGCACCAACCAGATCGAGGGTAAGCTGGAGAAGGGCCAGAAGGTTGTTGTTGTGGAGGATTTGATCTCAACGGCAGGTAGTTGCATCGAGGTAGTTAAAGTATTGCGTGAGGCAGGTGCCGATGTGTTGGGTGTGGTTAGCATCTTCACATACGGTATGAAGAAGGGTTTGGATCGTATGGCCGAGGCCGATGTGAAGAACCACTCGCTCTCGAATCTCGACGCGCTGGTGGAGGCTGCTGTCGAGGAGGGTTACATTAAGAGTGAGGATTGCGCTCGTATCATCGCCTTCAGAAACAATCCTTCGGACGAGAGCTGGATCAACAAATAAAAAATAACGCTTATGCGACACTTAATCGATACAACGGATATCTCGGTTGCCGAGGTTGATCGTATTATCAACACAGCACTCGATATTATCGAGAATCGCGAGAAGTACAGCTCTGTATGTAAGGGCAAGAAACTCGCAACGCTCTTCTACGAGCCGAGTACGCGTACGCGCCTGAGCTTTACGTCGGCAATGATGGAGCTGGGCGGCAATGTGTTGGGTTTCTCGGATGCCGCGTCGTCGTCTGTAACCAAGGGCGAGACGGTGGCCGATACGGTGCGAGTGATCGGTTGCTTTGCCGATATTATTGCTATGCGCCACAGCAAGGAGGGTGCGCCGCTGGTGGCATCGCACTATGCCGATGTGCCCATCATCAACGCTGGTGATGGCAGCCACGCCCACCCCACGCAGACGCTGACCGACCTGCTGACGATCCGTCGCGAGAAGGGCCGTCTGGATAATCTTACCATCGGCTTCTGCGGTGATTTGAAGTTTGGTCGTACGGTACACTCGCTCATCAAGGCGATGTCGCGCTACGAGAATATCAACGTGGTGCTGATCGCTCCCGAGGAGTTGCGCCTGCCCTCATACATACGTCGTGAAGTGTGCGACAAGAACAATGTTCCCACGCGCGAGGTTTCGACTATGGAGGAGGTTTTGCCCGAGTTGGATATTCTCTATATGACGCGCGTGCAGAAGGAGCGTTTTCTGGACGAGGAGGAGTTTGAGCGTCTGAAGGATAGCTTTATTCTAAATCCCGAGCGTATGCAGCTAGCGAAGAAGGATATGATCGTGCTGCACCCGCTGCCCCGCGTGAATGAGATCACGCGCGCGGTGGATAACGATCCCCGTGCTGCCTATTTCCGTCAGGTGGAGAATGGTAAGTTTGTGCGTATGGCGCTGATTTACACGTTGCTGCAGTGGGCGCAGGAGAGCCCCGCCGAGGGCCTTACACCGCGCTTGGGTGATGAGTTGGTACGCAACGATTGGCGTTGTAGCAACCGCCAGTGCGTGTCGGCGACGGAGGATGTCGATCATCTGTTCCACCAGACCGAGGATGGCTATCGCTGTGCATACTGCGAGGCAAGAGTTAAGAATAATTAATAACGAAAATAAACTATGGTAAAAATTGGTACCCCGATGACTTCGGTCGGCAAGAAGGCTATCTTGTGCGGCTCGGGCGAGTTGGGTAAAGAGGTTGCAATCGAGTTGCAGCGTTATGGTGTCGAGGTTATTGCGCTCGACAAATACGAAAATGCACCCGCTATGCAGGTGGCACACCGTTCATACGTCCTGTCGATGTTGGATGGCGCACGCCTCAGGGAGATTATCGAGAAGGAGAAACCCGATTACATCATTCCCGAGGTGGAGGCTATTGCAACGCCCACGTTGGTCGAGCTTGAGAAGGAGGGTTACAACGTGATTCCTACGGCCAATGCTACCCTGCTGACGATGAATCGCAAGGGCATCCGCCAGCTGGCAGCCGAGACGCTGGGTATCAAGACTTCGCCCTATCGCTTTGCTGCTACGCGCGAGGAGTTTGACGCTGCAATAGAGGCGATCGGTACGCCTTGCGTCGTTAAGCCCATTATGTCGTCGTCGGGCCACGGCCAGAGTGTCTGCAAGACGCCCGAGGGAGCTGATAACTCGTGGAAGATTGCTCAGGAGGGCGGTCGCGCCGGTGGTGGCGAGGTGATTGTCGAGGGATTTGTTAAGTTCGACTATGAGATCACGCTTCTTACGGTTCGCCACTCGGGTGGAACGTCGTTCCTCAATCCTATCGGCCATCATCAGGTCGATGGCGACTACCGCGAGTCGTGGCAGCCGCAGCCGATGAGCGAGAAGGCTCTGGCGCAGGCGCGCGATATTGCGAAGAAGGTTACTGATGCGCTGGGCGGATATGGCATCTTCGGCGTGGAGTTGTTCGTATGTGGCGATGATGTGCTCTTCAGCGAGGTGTCGCCCCGTCCGCACGATACGGGTATGGTTACTATGATCTCGCAGGATCTCTCGGAGTTTGCGCTGCACGCTCGCGCGGTGTTGGGCCTGCCCATACCGTCGATTAACTTCTACGGCCCGAGTGCATCGAAGGCTGTTGTTGTGGAGGGCGATAGCGACAAGGTCGTATTCTCGAATCTGGAGGAGGTATTGGCCGAGCCTAACGTGCAGGTGCGTATCTTCGGTAAGCCTGAGGTTAAGGGACACCGCCGTATGGGTGTGATTTTGGCTCGTGGCGAGAATGTCGAGGAGGCGTTGGCTAAGGCCGAGAAGGCATACGCTACGCTGAAGGTAGAGGCTTTGCCCCGATAGTGTGATATAAAAACAATAAGAAATAGTCTAACAAGGCTCTTTTGGCGTCTGGCTTGCCCTCGAAATCCTCATTTACGCTTAAGTAAACTGCGGTTTCTCGGTCTGCGACCTGCCTCAAAATAGCTCTTGTTATACAATTTCTCCAGGAGGTAAAATGGAGGGTGTCCACACGGACACCCTCTTTGTTTTACTCCTCGAATTGTTTTAAGGCTGTGATACGTTGTCTGATCTCCACGATGCGTTCGCGCTCAATCATATATCGCCAACCGCCTGCGATGGCCGAAGCGATGATGGTCAGAATCATCCACAGCCACCACGAGGGTGTCAATGCTGCGTGGCGTGCCATAGCCTCAATTATAACATAGGCAAACACGCAGGCAAAGAAACACCCCACGACGATACTTCGGCGAACGAACATCTGCTCAAATCGGATAATCATCTGCTCCTGCTCTACGATCGTATCCTCAAACTTGGCCAGACGCTGCAATATGCGATACATCGGTGCAAAAAGGAACGCATCCATCAGCAGAACCGTGCCGATAACAATCCACCCGAACGGATCATCCTGAATACCCTGCACAAAGAGTATTCCCACGGCGCAGACCAACACCAGCCATCCCAAGTATTGGTTCAGTTTGATGCGGTTGTTGTACGACGTTACCTTGCTTTCTACGATCATCCGCAACTCCTCGCGGCGAAGTAACTCCTCACGCTCCAAACGCTCGGAGAGTTTGTCCCACGACTGTTTCAACTCATCAAGATTCATAATTGTAATAGTTTTAAGCGTTAAACATCTCTTTGATTTTATTCTTTGCGCGCATAAGTTTCACCGATACATTCGATAGCGTGAGGCCCGTAACCTCGGCCATCTCCTCGTAAGGGTAGCCCTCCAGCCAAAGCATAATGAGTGCGCGGTCGATATGGCCCAGACGGCTGATTACCGAGTGCAGCTCCTCGATCTGTTCTCGGAGCTCGGCATCCTCCTCCGACGAGAGGTCGAACGCGAGCGAAATCGAGGCGGGCCGCTTGCGCCGTATGAACGAAATGCAGGTGTAGAGCGCCACGCGATAGATCCACGTCGAGCGTTTGCTGCGGCCGTCGAACTGATCGAAATTCTGCCAGAGATTGCACAGCACCTCCTGATAATAATCCTCTATCATCCCCTGCGGCGCATACATATAGCACACCTTGTAGATGATGTTGCGGTGGGCAATGACCGCCTCGGTAAATATCTCCTCTTTGGTTTGCGTTTTCATTTTGATCTTGTTTGCTCTATTAGTCGCAAATCGTGGTGGGAAAATTACACAGAAGTGATTTTTTGTGGGAATTTTTACGAAAACAAAAAGAGCCATCGCTCTGCCGATGGCTCTTAAATGTATGATATAGAGCTTGCTACCCTACTTTTGCATCTTCTTAAGGAAACACTCGATCGTGTTCTCCATAAGGCAGGTGATCGTCATCGGGCCTACGCCACCCGGTACGGGCGTGATGGCCGATGCGATGGGCTCGATAGCAGCGAAATCAACATCGCCGCAGAGCTTCTTGGTCTCGGGATCGCGGTTTACACCCACGTCGATAACCACGGCACCGGGCTTAACCATATCGGCCGTTACGAACTTCGGACGACCGATGGCCACAACCAGAATGTCGGCACGACGTGTAACCTCCTTCAGATCCTTCGTGCGGCTGTGGGCGATCGTAACGGTTGCGTTCTCGTTAAGGAGCAGCTTCGATACGGGCAGACCAACGATATTGCTGCGGCCAATGACCACAACCTCCTTGCCTGCGATCTCAACGTTGGCACGCTTGAGCAGCTTGATGATACCCTTCGGTGTGCAAGGCAGCGTGCAGGGCTGCTTGAGCCAGAGGTTCGCAACATTCATCGGGTGGAAGCCATCGACATCCTTCTCGGCGCGGATAGCAGCGATAACCTTATCAGAATCAATGTGCTTTGGCAGGGGCAGCTGTACCAGAATGCCATCTACCTCGTCGTCAGCGTTCAGCTCTTCGATGATTCCGAGCAGCTCCTCCTCTGTGATTGTTGCCTCGCGGCGGATTGTGGTGTTCTTGATACCCACCTCGGCAGAGGCCTTTGCCTTGCCTGTAACGTATGAAACGCTACCCGGATCCTCGCCTACGAGGATCACGACCAAGTGAGGCACGCGGCCATACTTCTCGGTGAAGGTGGCAACGTCGGCGGCCATCTCCTGCTTGAGCGAGAGCGCTAACTCTTTACCATTAATAATATAACTCATAACTCTTGATTTTAATACTTAAACGCCTTGTCGCCAATATCGGAGCGGTGGAACAGGTTGTCGCACTTGATCTTGGCAACCTCTGCGGCGGCCTTCTGCTGTGCCTCGCGCAGCGTCGGAGCCTCGCAAACAACAATCATCACGCGACCGCCCGAAGTGATGTACTTGCCATCCTTCAGCGCGGTGCCCATATGGTAGATCGAGCCATCAACCTCGTCAGTGCCCTCAATTGCGTAGCCCTTCTCGTATGAGCCGGGGTAACCCTTCGATGCGAGTACGATACCGAGCGTGGCCTTGTCGTTCCACTCGATGGTGGGCTCTTTGCCGTCGGCAACGTCGCAGAATACCTGACAGATGTCGCTCATCATACGGGGCAGGATAACCTCCGTCTCGGGATCGCCAAAACGAGCGTTGAACTCGATGACCTTGATGCCTGACTTGGTCTTCATCAATCCGCCGTACAATACGCCACAGAACGAGCAACCCTCATCGACCATAGCGGCTGCTGTGGGGCGCATAATCTTATCCATTGCATAGGCGATATCTTCGTCGGTGATGAACGGCAGCTCGGTGTATGCACCCATACCGCCCGTATTGGGGCCCTTGTCGCCATCGAAGGCGCGCTTGTGATCCTGCGCAACGGGCATAGGATACACCTCCTTGCCATTTACGAAGCACAGAAGCGAGAACTCGGGGCCCTCGAGGTACTCCTCGATAACCACCTTGCCCTGACCGAATTTCTCGTCGAGCAGCATATCGCGCAGCGCAGCCTCTGCCTCCTCCATTGTCTCAGCGATCACAACGCCCTTGCCTGCGGCCAGACCGTCGTACTTCAAAACCGTAGGTAGCGTTCCTGCCTTAACATACTCCATCGCGGCATCGAAGTCCTCGAACGTAGCGTATGCAGCGGTAGGAACGGCATACTTCTGCATCAAGTCTTTGGCGAACTGCTTGCTCGTCTCGATGCGTGCAGCAGACTTCGTAGGGCCGAAGATGCGCAGGCCGTTCTGCTTGAACAGATCGGCAATGCCGGCCTCAAGAGCAACCTCGGGGCCTACGACCGTCAGAGCAATCTCGTTCTGGATAGCAAAATCCTTCAGCTGCTCAACAGCAGTCTCCTTTATTGCAACGCACTCGGCTAATGCGGCGATACCCGCATTGCCCGGAGCGCAAAAAATCTTATCAACTTGGGGCGACTTGCTCAGGCGCTCCACGATAGCGTGGCAACGGCCGCCCGATCCAACTACTAATACCTTCATATCGATTAGTGCTTAAAGTGACGCATACCCGTGCAGAGCATCGTGATGCCGCACTCGTTGGCCTTCTTTACCGAATCCTCGTCGCGCACGCTGCCGCCCGGCTGAACGATAGCTGTAACACCGTACTGCGAAGCCAGAGTTACCGTATCGTCGAAGGGGAAGAAACCATCCGAAGCCAAAACCAAGCCCTCGGTGAAGCCTGCTGCCTGAGCCTGTTTCAGAGCGATCTCGGCCGAGCCTACGCGGTTCATCTGGCCTGCGCCAACACCTACCGTGTGGCCATCCTTCACAACTACGATAGCGTTTGACTTAACGTGCTTAACGATTCGCCAGCCGAAGTTAAGATCGGTAACCTGCTCCTCGGTGGGCTTTGCGTCGGTTACGCACATATCGGCCGTAACGGTAGCCGTAGTCTTGTCCAAGTCCTGAACCAAAAGGCCGCCATTGACGCTGACGTACTGATTTACAACGCTCTCGTCCTTGGTCATATCTACCTGCAACAGACGCAGGTTCTTCTTCGTCGAGAGAACCTCCAAAGCGCCCTCCGAGAACGAAGGAGCCATAATGATCTCCAAGAAGATGGGCTTCATCAGCTCGGCTGCCTCGCGTGTAACCTCGCGGTTTACGGCTACGATACCGCCGAAGATGCTCACCTTGTCGGCCTCGTAAGCCTTCGTCCAAGCATCAACAACGTTCTTGCCGATGGCTGCACCGCAGGGATTCATATGCTTCAGACCTACGCAGAAAGGCTCGTCGAACTCACGTACGATCGAGAGAGCTGCGTTGGCATCCTGAATGTTGTTGTATGAGAGCTCCTTGCCGTTCAGCTGCTTAGCGTTGGCAAGAGAGTACGAGCCAGCCTCTGCTGCGCCGTAGAACTTAGCCTGCTGGTGGGGATTCTCGCCGTAGCGCAAGCCCTGCACAAGGTCAAACTCGAGGAAGAGCTTCTCGTTAAGACCAGCAGCCTTACGCATATAGGTAGCAATCATAGAGTCGTACTCGGCCGTGTGGGTGTAAGCCTTTGCCGAGAGCTGCAAGCGAGTTTCAACGGTGGTGTTGCCCTGAGCCTTGATCTCGTCGATGATCTGTGCGTAGTCCGACGGATCGCAAACAACAGTTACATCCTTGTAGTTCTTCGCTGCCGAGCGCAACATCGAGGGACCGCCGATGTCGATATTCTCGATGGCATCCTCCATCTTCACGTCGGGCTTAGCGATGGTCTGGCGGAAGGGGTAGAGATTGACGCAAACCATATCGATGAACTCGATCTGGTTGTCCTTCAGAGCCTTGAGGTGGCTCTCGTCATCACGACGTGCCAACAAACCGCCGTGCACCTTGGGGTGCAGAGTCTTAACGCGACCGTCGCAAATCTCGGGGAAACCCGTAACGTCGCTGATGTTGATTACCTCTACGCCGCTATCGCGCAGAAGCTTCATAGTACCGCCCGTGGCGATAATCTCCCAGCCCAATGAACGAAGCTGCTGTGCAAACTCCACAACGCCCGTCTTGTCGCTGACGCTAACTAATGCTCTCATTCTTAACTATTTTAATATTTTATTTATTGTTTCTATATACAATTTGTGTTCAATCGAGTGGATCAGTTGTGTAATCTCCTCCACATCGTTGCCATCGTAGTCGATGGCTCGCTGTGCAATGATGCGGCCGCCATCGAGCGACTCGTCCACATAGTGAATCGTCGCACCGAAGACCTTTACGCCATACTCCACCGCCTGCTCGATGGCGTGAGCGCCCTTGAAGGCGGGCAGCAGCGACGGGTGCAGATTGATGATGTGGCCTGCGTAAGCCTCAAGCAGCGTTGGCCCAACGATACGCATATATCCTGCGAGGCAGATCAGCTCCACCTCGGCTTGACGGCACCGCTCGACAATCTGCGTCTCATACTCCTCTTTCGACAAGAAATCCTTAGCCGAGAATACAAAGCTCTCGACGCCCATACGCTGTGCAACCTCTACGGCACGCGCCGCAGGCTTGTCGCACACAAGCAGAGCGACCTCGGCAGGAATCTCACCCGCCGAGGCAGCTTTGGCTATGGCCTCGAAGTTGGAGCCGTAACCGCTCGCAAAGATAGCTATCTTATGACGTGCTGCCACTGCTTATTTGATAGTTACGCCCTCGCCCTCGACGATGCGACCGATAACAGATGCTTTCTCGCCAGCTGCCGAGAGGATCTCGATAGCCTTGTCGGCCTCGGCCGGATCGAGTGCGATGACCATACCGATACCCATATTGAAGATGTTGAACATCTCGCGGTGTGCGACACCACCCCACTTCTCGAGGAAACGGAACACGGGAAGAATCTCCCACGAACCCTCGGTAACCTCTACACCCTGACCCTCAGAGAGGATGCGGGGGATGTTCTCGTCGAAACCGCCACCCGTGATGTGGCTGATGCCGTGAACGTCGCACTCGCGGATAACCTCCAGCACCTGCTTAACGTAGATGCGTGTAGGAGTCAGAAGCACCTCGCCCAGAGGCTTCTCGCCCAAGTCGGCGTGAGGCTCGTGCAGGTTGAATGCGTTGTCCGATACGATCTTACGAACGAGTGAGAAACCGTTTGAGTGAACACCGCTCGAAGCGATACCTACGAGTACATCGCCGACCTTAACCTTCGTGCCGTCGATGAGCTTCGCACGCTCAACAACACCGCAGGTGAAGCCCGCAATGTCGTACTCGCCACCGCCGTACATACCCGGCATCTCGGCAGTCTCGCCACCGATCAGGGCGCAACCTGCCTGACGGCAACCCTCGGCAACCGATGCGACGATAGCCTCAATCTTGGCGGGCTCGTTGTGGCCTACGGCAACGTAGTCGAGGAAGAACAGAGGCTCGGCACCCTGTGCCAGAACGTCGTTCACGCACATCGCTACGGCATCGATACCGATCGTGTCGTGCTTGTCCATCTCGAAAGCCAGCTTGAGCTTGGTGCCCACGCCGTCGGTACCGCTCACCAGAATAGGCTCCTTGTAGCCGAGTGAGGCCAGATCGAACATACCGCCAAAGGCTCCGATGTTACCCATCACGCCCGGGCGTGAGGTTGATTTAACGTGCGACTTGATGCGGCGCACTACTTCATATCCGGCTTCGAGGTTTACACCGGCATTTTCATAACTTTTAGCCATACTTATTTATATACTTTTATTTATTGTTTGCGGAAATAGTTTACAGCGTTGGCAAAGATGCTCTGCTGCTTGTTGCCGTGGATGTTCTTGAACAGATCCTCGTCGTAACGCTCCGTGTGTCCCATCTTACCCAGAATCTGACCGTTTGCGCTGATGATACCCTCGATGCCGTAGCTCGAACCGTTGGGGTTGTAGGGTGCGCAAAGCGTAGCCTCGCCTGCGGGATCAACATACTGGAAGGCAACCTGACCTGCGGCGAAGAGCTGCTCGGCCATCTGGTCGCTTACGACAAACTTACCCTCACCGTGGCTCACAGCGATTGAGTGCAACTCACCCAGCTCGAACGACGAGAGCCAAGGTGAATTGGTCGTGCCGACGCGTGTCGATACGATCTGTGAGATGTGGCGGTTGATGTCGTTGCGGAACAGCGTGGGCGACTCTTTGACAACCTGACCAAGACGGCCGTAGGGCAACAAGCCCGACTTAACCAATGCCTGGAATCCGTTGCAGATACCCAAAATCAGACCACCGCGATCGAGTAGAGCGTGGATAGCGTCGGTGATAACCTTGTTGTTCAGCACATTGACGATGAACTTGCCCGATCCATCGGGCTCATCACCAGCCGAGAATCCGCCGCTCAGCGCGAGGATGTGGCAGCCGTCGATCATCTGCTTCATCTTCTCGATCGAAGCTGTGATGTCCTCGGGCGTGAGGTCGCAGAATACGCTTGTCGTGGTCTTTGCACCTGCGCGCTCGAAGGCCTTAGCCGTGTCGTAGTCGCAGTTGGTGCCGACAAATGCGGGCAGATAGACGATGGGCTGCTCAACGGCCTCGCCCTCGTACTTGATCGTGCGCTTCGCGGGTTCGCTCTTGCGGGTGGCACCGCCCTCGATACCGCGATCGGGATATATCTGGCAGAACTTCTGCGAATTAACCTTCTGCAAGTGGTCGATGCAGAACTTCTCGCCGTTGAAGCTTACCGATGCCTCCTCGACGGTCTGGCCAATAAGCTGGGTGGCTGCAAACTGCAACTCCTCCGTAGCCTCGACAACGAACGATCCGTAAGCGTAGTCGAACAACGCCTGCTCGTCCATCGTAACCTCGGCACCTACCTTGTTACCGAACGACATCTTTGCAACGGCCTCCACAACGCCACCGAAACCTACGGCGTAGGCCGATACAATCTTACCCTGCTCAATAGCCGACGAAACGAAGTCGAAGTTAGCCTTCAGCTGATCCGTGTCGGGCATATAGTTCTTCAGCGGGGTGTGCTTGACAAGGTAGAGCTTGTGGCCGGCAGCCTTAAGCTCGGGACTGATGACGGTGCGTGCATCGACGGTCGTGATACCAAATGCCATCAGCATAGGAGGTACGTTGATGTCTTGGAACGTACCGCTCATCGAATCCTTACCACCGATTGAGGGCAGGCCCAGAGCCAACTGCATCTTCAGCGCACCGAGCAGAGCCGTCAGGGGCTTACCCCACGAGGTCTCGCTGTTCATACGCTCGAAGTACTCCTGATACGAGTAGCGCATCTTGTCGTAGCGCGCACCTGCGGCAACAACCTTCGCGGCCGACTCCACTACGGCGTAAGCAGCACCGTGATAGGGGCTCCACGATGTGATGAAGGGGTTATAACCGAAGGCCATAATGCTGGCCGTATTGGTGTGGCCAGTGCCTACGGGCAGCTTCTGGACAGACACCTGCGTCTCGGTATTCTGCGTGCGACCACCGAAGGGCATAAGCACGGTCGAAGCACCGATCGTCGAGTCGAACATCTCGATCATACCGCGCTGCGATACAACATTGTCGTCCTGCAAGTTATTCTCAACCTTCTCCTTCAGGGTTGCTCCTGCAACCTCGCGTGAGAAGGGGTTCTTATCCTCGACAGCCTCGACGCGGATCTTAGTGTAGTGCTTAGCACCGGCCGAGTCGATGAACTCGCGCTTGAGGTTTACGATCATCTCGCCGCCGTAGAACATCTTCAGGCGGTTGGTGTCGGTAACGTCGGCAACGTGCGTTACCTCGATACTCTCCGAGTGGCAGTACTCGATGAACTGCTCTTTATCCTTAGCCTCGATTACAACGGCCATACGCTCCTGCGACTCGCTGATTGCAAGCTCCGTAGAGTTCAGTCCGCTATACTTGGTCTTGACGCGATCCAGATAGATATCCAAGCCTGCGGCCAACTCGCCAATAGCAACCGACACGCCACCAGCACCAAAGTCGTTTGACTTCTTAATGAGCTTCGTAACCTCGGCGCGGCGGAACAGACGCTCCAGCTTGCGCTCCTCGGGAGCATTACCCTTCTGCACCTCCGATGAGCACTCCTCGATCGATTTCACATTGTGCTCCTTCGATGAACCCGTAGCACCGCCGATACCGTCGCGGCCCGTACGGCCACCCAGCATCAGGATAACGTCGCCCGCAGCGGGAGACTCGCGGCGTACATTCTCGGCCTTCACAGCACCTACAACGGCACCTACCTCCAGACGCTTGGCAACGTAGTCGGGGTGGTAGATCTCGCGAACGTGCGTAGTGGCCAGACCGATCTGGTTACCATAGCTCGAATAACCCGCAGCAGCCTTCGTGGAGATGATGCGCTGGGGCAGCTTGCCCGGCATAGTCTCGGCAACGGGCTTGTAGATATCGCCCGCACCCGTTACGCGCATAGCCTGATAAACGTAGCTACGGCCCGACAGCGGGTCGCGGATAGCGCCACCCAGACAGGTCGATGCACCACCGAAGGGCTCGATCTCTGTGGGGTGGTTGTGTGTCTCGTTCTTGAACTGCAGGAGCCACTTCTCCTCCACGCCATCCACATCGACATTGACGTAGATCGAGCAGGCGTTGTTCTCCTCCGACTGCTCCATATTATCCAGCACGCCCGTCTTCTTCAGATAGCGTGCGCCGATTGTTGCAAGCTCCATAAGGCAGAGGCTCTTCTCCTTGCGGCCCAGCTCCTCGCGGATCTTATGCAGTGTAGCAACGGCCTCGCCCAGCTCCTCCTTGAGGAACGACTCGTCGATGGTTATCTGCTCGATCTCGGTGGTGAAGGTGGTGTGGCGGCAGTGGTCGCTCCAATAGGTGTCGAGGATGCGAAGCTCCGTCTCCGAAGGATCGCGGCCCTCCTCGGTGTAGTATTTCACCACCTCGCGCAGATCGTCGGCGTTCATTGCCAAGCCGTACTGCTTGCAGAAGTCGGCCAGCTCCTCGTCCTTCAGAGCCGTCAGGCCGTGCAGGATGGGTACGGGTTTAACCTCGGCATCCTCCATATCGCTCAGTACGCTCAAATCCTTACGACGCGACTCGACGGCGTTGATATAGTAGTGCTCCACGCGAGCCATCTCCTCCTCGGTGATAGCGTCGTCGTAGATGATCAGTTTTGATGACTTGATGTGTACGTTGGCCGTAGGCTCAATCAGTCGAACACAATCGACAGCCGACGAGGCGCGCTGGTCGAACTGACCGGGCAGGTACTCGACAGCCAAATACTTCTTGCCCTCGAGCGGGCACTCGTCGCTCACGCAGTCGGTAACGATCTCACCGAATACGGCATAGCGGCTCTTCTCCAAAAGCTCCTCCGAGAAGCCGAACAGGTCATAGACATTGAGCAGACGCAACGAGGCCAGATTGAGACCTAAGTTGTTGTTCAGCTCCTTGCGTAGAGTCTCGGCCTCGACCTGAAATCGAGGGTATTTCTCTACATAGATGCGGTAATTCTTCATATCTTAAGTTTCGTTATTTTCGGTTGTAAGTGTTTGCTTGGGTTTTGTTACAACTCAGCCTCGAGAACCTTCTCGGTCTGTGCCTTGCGGAAAGCCACAAGACGGGCCTCAAGCTCCTTGTCCGTCAGGGCGAAGATCGAAGCTGCGATCAGGGCAGCATTCTTTGCGCCGTTGATTGCGGTGGTTGATACGGGGATTCCGCCGGGCATCTGCACGATTGAGAGCAGTGAGTCCAGACCGCCGAGAGCCGAGGTCTTGATAGGTACGCCAATCACGGGCACGGTAGTCAGGGCGGCCGTTACGCCAGCAACGTGAGCTGCTCCGCCAGCACCTGCGATGATAGCGCCGATGCCACGCTCCTTAGCCGACTCGGCATACTCCACCATCAGGTGGGGTGTGCGGTGTGCGCTGATAACTCGTTTCTCGTACTCGATTCCCAACTCCTCCAAAGTCTCGCAAGCGGCCGACATTACGCCCCAGTCGCTCGTAGAGCCCATAATAACTGCAACTTTCATATTATCAATGTGTAATGTTAAAAACGCAGCCGCTGCAACTGCGTGCAACGGCCACTATTATACTTAAAATCAACTATTTCTCGCTTTTGCATCAACACACACCGCAACGCTCCGATGCTTGGCAACAGATCCTGCAATGTGGAGTCGATTAGTAGCGGTTGGTTTTTTAGCCATTTCGAGGGCATTTTTATAACTATCGGCAAAGATACATTAATTTATTGTAATGTAAAAGTTTTTGAAGGCGAAAATATTAACAATTTTTCCAGTTTTTGGCCCTTTTGCCGAGCCTGCTTGTGGGGTTACGATCGGGGGTTGCGATTTTGATTCGACGGCAATAAAAAAGGAGGGTCTCCCCTCCCCTTTTCACTCGGCCGAAAAACAGACTCTATTCTTATGGCTTTCACATCCATTCGGCTTTGTGCGGTGCCGCGTCCTCGCGGGCGTAGCACCCAAACTATATTCATAAAACAAACAAAATAAACTCTATCTTCGAAAGATCTACTGCAAAGGTCGATATTTTAGCACGAACGGTCAATACCGATAAAAAGTGATTTACAAATTGTTAATTACCTAAAAGTAGTGATTGCGATATAACATAAAAATGTGTATTTTTGCGAGCAAAAATAGAACAGAATGTATTTGTCGGATTTGAATACGGGAGAATCGGCCGTTGTCGTTAAGGTTTTGGGACACGGCGGCTTCCGTCGTAGAATACTCGAGATGGGATTTGTTCGAGGGCAGCAGGTTGAGTCGGTGCTCAATGCTCCGTTGCGCGATCCGATCAAGTATCGTATTATGGGTTACGAGGTGTCGTTGCGCCGTAGCGAGGCTGCGATGGTGGAGGTTATCACCATCGAGGAGGCTCGCGCACAGCGTATCGATTCAGGAGTCGAAGTGTCTCCCAATGATGATGATATAGAGCAGCTTATCAATGCCAAGTTCCGCGAGATAAATGTCGCTCTGGTGGGTAATCCCAATAGCGGCAAGACCTCGATCTTCAATGCCCTCTCGGGAGGCCGCGAGCACGTCGGAAATTACAGCGGCGTGACGGTCGATGCCAAGCAGGGCTCGTGTCAATATAAGGGTTACAAGATCAATATCACCGACCTGCCGGGAACGTACGCTCTGTCGGCTTATACGCCCGAGGAGATGTATGTGCGTCAGCACCTGATGGAGAAGATGCCCGACGTGGTGATCAATGCCGTTGTGGCCTCGAATCTGGAGCGTAATCTGTTCCTCACCACGGAGCTTATCGACCTTAATCCGAAGATGGTCGTGGCGCTGAATATGTACGACGAGCTGACGCGCAGTGGCAGTAAGTTGGACTACGAGCAGCTGGGTGCGATGATAGGTGTACCAATGGTTCCGGTGGTGGCGCGTGAAAGCAAGGGACTCAATGAGTTACTTGACGAGGTGATCCTCACTTACGAGAACGAAAATCCCAAAGTTCGCCACATCCATATCCGCTATTCATCGACGCTCGAGAATGAGATTGACTCGCTCGCGCAGCTGATGAAACAGAACGTGGACGAGCTGCCAAAATGTTTCCCGCCTCGCTATTGGGCGCTGAAGATGTTGGAGGGCGATAGTGGCGTTGTTAAGTCGCTGAAAGATGCCGAGCATTATGCCGATTGGCAGCTTAGAAGCGAGAAGGCTGCGGCACGCATCAAGGCCGATTTGGGCGAGGATGTCGAGAGTGCCGTGACGAACGAGAAGTATGGTTTCATTGAGGGTGCATTGGCCGAGACCTATAAAATAAGTAGTGTCGATTACAATCAGCGAACGTCGCTCATCGACCGCATCGTTACGCACAAATACTTTGGCATTCCGATCTTTATGCTCCTGATGTTCATTATGTTCTGGAGTACCTTCACGCTGGGCGCATATCCGCAGGAGTGGATCGAGCTCGGCTTTGAGTGGTTGGGTGAGGTCGTGGGCGCGATGATGTCGGAGGGCCCGCTGCGCGATTTGATAGTCAATGGAATTATCGGAGGCGTGGGATCGGTTGCGGTCTTTCTGCCTAACATCTTGATTCTCTATCTGTTCATCTCGTTGATGGAGGACTCGGGCTATATGGCTCGCGCGGCGTTTATTATGGATAAGTTGATGCACTTGGCGGGCCTGCACGGAAAGTCGTTCATCCCGCTGGTTATGGGTTTCGGCTGCAATGTGCCCGCAATTATGGCAACACGCACGATCGAGAGCCGCAGTAGTCGCCTGATAACCATACTGATAAACCCCTTTATGTCGTGCAGTGCGCGACTGCCCGTATTTATCTTGCTGGCCGGAACATTCTTCCCCGAGCGGGCGGGCTTGGCGCTCTTCGGAATATATATTTTCGGTGGCGTGATGGCGGTGCTGACGGCCCGCATCCTGCGTCGATTTATGTTTGGCGAGGATGAGACGCCTTTCGTTATGGAGCTGCCACCCTATCGCATTCCGACGCTCAAGGCTACGTTGCGCCATATGTGGGATCGTAGCGAACAGTATCTCAAGAAAATCGGAGGATTGATCCTTGTGGCGGCGGTAATTATTTGGTTTTTAAGCTACTACCCTCGCGTGGATACAGGTGCCGTAACGCCCGAAAATATCGAGGCAACCACAATGGCGCAGTCGGAAAACTCCTATCTGGGCCGCATCGGTAAGGTATGCGAGCCTGTGATGAAGCCTTTGGGACTCGATTGGCGCGCAAGCGTGGCTCTGCTGTCGGGCGCAGCGGCCAAGGAGATTGTGGTATCGACGTTGGGCGTGCTCTACTCGGTAGATGATGCCGAGAGCGACGGAGCATCACTGTCGGCCCACTTGATTGCCTCGGGCAACTACTCGCGTGCGGCGGCGTTGGCGATGATGATTTTCGTTCTGCTCTACTTCCCCTGCATCGCTACCGTTGCAGCCATTGCGCAGGAGGCGGGAGGATGGCGTTGGGCGCTCTTCTCGGTAGTGTATAACACGCTGTTGGCGTGGGTTGTGGCCTTTGCGGCCTTCCACGTCGGGACGTTGATGGGATTGTAAATTAAAGAGTTATGAGAGGATATAAAACTGATATAAATAGTCGTATGCTATTCTCGAAGGATATGAAAATTATCGAGTTGATCGATACCGACTACGACCTGCTGTCGATCCTTCTGCGATTGGACGTACAGCTTCCGTTCGGCGATATTTCGATCGAGCAGATGTGCCGTCGATACGATATGTCGCCAGAGCTGTTTCTGATGATTTGCCAGATCTATGCCGTGGCGGATTTCGAGCCGCAGGTCGATCAGCTTACGGGTGAGGATCTGCACTGCATAATTCGTTATCTGCGCGCATCGCATCGCTACTACCTTGATACGGTGCTGCCGGCGATCGGCAGCGGCGTAGAGCGCGTGTTGGAGGATTGCGACCATAAGCAGGGGGCAATCGTCAGGAAGTTCTACGATGACTATGCCGACGAGGTGCGTGCGCACCTTAATTACGAGGAGACGCAGATTTTTCCCTACGTTGAGTCGCTCATCGGAGGTCGCGTTTCAAAGGTGCAGATGGCCGAGAATATGGCCAATCACACCGATATTTGTGACAAGGTGGATGATGTCAAGAGTATTATTATCAAGTATCTGCCCGAGTCGTGTCCGACGTGGAAGCGTTGCGACCTGCTGTTCGATCTCTATCGTATGCGCGACGATTTGGCCAAGCATACACTCATCGAAACAAAGATTCTGGCACCATTGGTCTATGCCGAAGAGCGAAAACTTGCCTTATGAGAAGAGTGAAAGTTGCAATAGTTGAGCCGTCGGCCATCATTGCCGAGGGTTTGGCCTCGCTGCTGACCCAGAGTGGCGAGTACGATGTTGTATATGTCGGCGCGACGATGCGCACGCTTATCGAGCGCTTTGCGGTGGTGGCTTCGGATGTGGTCGTTGTGGGATCGCAGGCCGTAGTGGCGGCGGCACAGCCTCTGCGTAGCCTCTATGATGAGTTGCAGGGTGTTGCGCTCGTTGCGCTTTCGACGACGATGTGCGATGAGGAGCTTTTGCGTCAGTTCGACGGCGTGATCAATATCTACGACTCCTACCAGCAGATTCATCGTAAGATGCAGAGTGCGCTCGAGCAGGAGCCGTCGAATCCTTATAGCGACAGCCACGATCTCTCGGAGCGCGAACGCGATGTGCTGATTTTGGTGGCGCGTGGCAAGGCCAACAAGGAGATTGCCGACGAACTGAATATCTCGATCCACACCGTGATGTCGCATCGTAAGAACATAACGCACAAGACGGGCATTAAGTCGGTGGCGGGTTTGACCGTCTATGCGTTGCTGAATAACCTGCTCGATCAGGCGGATGTGGCGCTTTAGTTAAGGTCGTGTAACGCAAAGAAAATGAGAAAAATAAACAGGGTGCCGCCGATAAGGTAGCACCCCGTCTTGTTGTATGCGTGTAGCTTACTCGGCTATGAGAATCAGCGGCTCGATAGCGCCCACCTTAACGGGGCTACCCTCCTTGACACTCAGCTTCGAGATGCCATCAACAGCAACCTTCTCGCCATTGGCTACTACGGTGTAGTTGCCCGCCGGAACGTTGAACGATGTAGCCTCGCGCTCGCCATTGAACAGAACGACAATCCTCGATGCAGAGTCCTTCTCTGCGATGTTATCCAGCACAAAACCTACGGCTGCACCCTTGTCGGTCTCGATGAACGAGAGGTGCTTGCGAACCAACTCGGCATCGGCCAAGCAGAGTGCGGGGTGAGCCTTACGCAGAGCGATCAAGCCCTTGCAGTAGTTGAACAGGTTGTTGTACTTGCTCTTCAGCGCCCAGTCGATGGCGTTGATCTCGTCGGGCTGGTTGTATGAGTTGCCGACGTGTTGCTTGGTGCGATACATCTCCTCGCCGCAGAAGATGAAGGGAAGGCCCTGCGATGTGAATACCGCCGTGTGAGCCAGCTTGGCCATCTTCAGGCGATCGGCCTCCGAGGCCTCGGGAGCGAGGATCTCCAGACGGTCGCGCAGGTTGTGGTCGTCGTGGCAAGTAACGTAGCTCATATGCTGCGTAGGCTCGGCACACCACGCCTGCTCCGAGTAGTTTACGCCAGCGTGCTCAACACCACCAGCGATACCGAACTTTAGGCCCTCGATGTTGCCCTCCACGCCGTGGATGAAACCGCCCGTCTTCATATCGAGCGTACCGCGCAATGCGTTACGGATGTCGTCGCTGAAGGCTGCAATGCCGGGCATACGGTGTGTATAGCGCTTGAAAGCAAGCTGCTGCTCGTCGTACTGAGGTGCGCTTGCTGCCCAACCCTCGCCGTAGATCAGGATGGTGGGATCGATGGCCGACAGGCGCTCACGGATGATGTTCATCGTCTCGATGTCGTGAATAGCCATCAAATCGAAGCGGAAACCATCGACGTGGAACTCCTCCACCCAATACTCCAGCGACTCGATCATATACTTACGCATCATCGCCTTCTCCGAAGCGGTCTCATTGCCGCAACCCGAACCGTCGGCGAACGAGCCATCCTCGCGCATACGGTAGTAGTAGCCGGGAACGGTGAGCTCGAAGCCGCAACGCTGCGTGTCGGTGGTGTGGTTATATACCACGTCCAAAACCACTCTCAGGCCAGCCTTGTGCATAGCCTGCACCAGCGTCTTCAGCTCGCGGATACGGGCCGAGGGGTCCGAAGGATCGGTCGAATAGGTGCCCTCGGGGGTGTTAAAGTGCTGAGGCTCATAGCCCCAGTTGTACTGTGTGTTGTCCTTCACCGATTCGTCAATCGAGCCGAAATCTGCCGTCGGCAAGAGGTGAACGTGGCTCACGCCCAGCTCAACCAAGTGGTCGAGTCCCGTAGCCAAACCCTCCTTCGAGCGGGTGCCGTGCTCGGCCATAGCGAGATACTTGCCCGGGTATGAGCTGCCTGCCGAGAGGTGTGCCGTCATATCGCGGTAGTGCATCTCATAAACCGAGATCTGGTTTGCCGCAGTGAGCGCAGGACGCTTATCCTCGGCCCAACCCTCGGGGTCGGTGGCATCGAGGTCGATGATCGCACCGCGCTCGCCATTGGTCGTAACTGCGCGAGCGAAGATGCCCGGAGTCTCCTTCAGCCACTCGCCGTCGATTTTTACGCGGAAGGTGTACTGTTTGCCGATCTGGTCGCCCTCCTTCGTGGCCGTCCACATACAAGCCTCGGCGGGCTTCATTGCGATGGTCTCGGCGAGCGTGCCGTTGTCGTAGAGACGTACTTCAACCTCGTCGGCAGTGGGTGCCCAGAGCGAGAAAGTGGTCTTTGAGGGGGCGTAATCCATCTCGCAGAGTCTCTGCTCGGGCACGGGCCAGTCGCCCGTAGTATCGGCCGATGAGCAGGCTGCAAGAGTCGAGATAGCAAGCATAATAGCAGCTATTTTGATACTTGTTTTCATCTTTTTTTAATAGTAATTTGGTATTGTCGGTATTTACTTGCGCTCCTTCAGCAGATCGCGGATCTCTGCGAGCAGCAACTCCTCCTTCGTAGGCTCCGGCTCGGGTGCGGGTGCAGGTGCGGGCTCCTCCTCCTTCTTCTTGGTGGTGAGTCGGTTCATCATCTTAACCATCATAAACACACAGAAGGCAAGGATCGTGAAATCGACAACCTGCTGCAGGAAAGCACCATAGTTCCACGTCACGGCGGGGGTGAGTACCTCGCCAGCTGCATCGAGAACCTGCTGCTTGAGCGTGAGCTTCAGATCAGAGAAATCTACGCCGCCAACGATCAAACCGATGGGAGGCATAATAACATCGTTCACAAGCGAGGTAACGATCTTACCGAAAGCGCCGCCGATGATAACACCGACAGCCATATCCATTACGTTACCCTTGAGGGCAAAAGCCTTAAATTCGTCCAAAAATCCCATAATTATTTTGTGTTATTGTTAATAAATTATTGTTATACAGTATTATAGCAACATCTCTCGCAGGCGTGTGCAACTACCCTCGTAGTCGTTGCGATCGAAGTGAAACGTCTGAATACCCTTCTGCGAGGCGGCCTCGACATTCTCCTTGCGATCGTCGATAAAGAGCGTGTCGGCGGCGTTGAGCGAGAAACGGCTGAGCAGCAGGTCGTAAATCTCAGGCATCGGCTTGGCAACACCCTCGTCGCACGAGATGACCTCGCCTTCGAAGTTGGCATAGACCTCCTGCTGTCGCAGAAAATCGATAAACTCACGCGACATATTCGACAGAACGTAGAGTCGGTAGCCTGCCTTCTTGAGCTCTGTGATGAGCCGGCCCGTCGGGGCAATTGTCTCCTGCTTGCTGATGGCCAATTTAATCATATCGCGGGCGTAGTCCACCTCGACACTACGGTAGGCGGCCAGATCCTCCGCTACCTTGTCGAATGACGAAAGCCCCAGATCGTAGTCGATCCAGAATTGCGGGATGGGAGTCTGCGAGACGTATGAGAAGAATTGCTTGAATTCGTCGGTGCTTTTTTGGGGGTCTTGCGCAAACACAACACGGCCCAAATCGAATACTATGTTTTTCATAATGGCAAAGATACTTATATTTTTTTACTTTATATCATTCCCTGCCATTTTCTGTACGCCAAAGCAAATCGCTTGTCGGGCCGCTGCCGATAAGTAACGTCGAAAATGGGTTTTGTATTGTGGAAAATTTTCCGTAATATTGCATATTAAAGCAATGATGAGATGAGAAGACCGAAGAACGTAGAGAAGTATCAGTACAACTACTCGGAGAGCAAACTCCTGCACAAACTCTCCTCGGCGGCCCGCTGGGCTGGTGCGAAGGTGGTCTATGCGGTGCTATTGCTCTACTATGTGCTGCGTAGCGACGAAGTGCCCCTGAAGGAGAAGAGCAAGATTCTGGGTACGCTCGGATATTTTATCCTGCCGACCGATATGGTACTCGATTTTATCCCGCTGCTCGGCTACTCGGACGATATGGCTGCCCTGTTGTGGGCTCTGCACTCGGTGGCTACGAACATTACGCCGCAAATCAAACAACAGGCTAAAAAGCGCCTCGGCGAGCTGCTTGAGAGTTACGATGAGCGTAAAATCGATGAAGTGCTATAGTTCAAAGCCTCATAAAGCACATTTTATAGGCAAAAAAGTCGATGACGAAAATTTTTTTTGGATTATCGATGCAATATTTTGCCTATCTTTGCGTTTCAGAATAAAAATTAAAAAAACATACAAATATGAAGAACCTACTTAAAATTGCAATGACCCTCTTGGCGGGCGTTATGCTCAGCACAAGTTGCGGTGTGAATGGTGAGGACTCAGATGTTTACACCACTATGGCGACAGTCGTGGAGTCTGTCTATTCGTCGTCGCCCTACTACATTGTTTTCGACGATGGCAAGACGGCTGCTGTCGAGAATCACAATAAGTGGAATCCTACTTTCCCCGAGAATGTTAGCGAGTTGCGCTATATTATCAGCTATGAGATTCTTGATACAAAGGTAACGGGCTTCGATAATTACATCCGAATCGTGTCGGCTACCCACGTTACCTCGCGCCTTCTGGAGTTTGTTACCGCCGATGATTTTACGGGTGACAAGGGTTTGCAGAACTACACAGCACCCGCTAAGATAGATGTGTTGATGCTCTCGGATGCGCTCAATTACATCACGCTTATGGTTTACTATCAGGGCGAGAACTCTTATACGGTGCCTAACCTTCGATTGGTTTGCAATCAGGCCGAGACGAGCCCCTATAAGGATCTGTATGTCGAGAATGACGGCTATCTCTACTTGGAGCTCTACTACGATAACACCAACAACAAGGGAACGATGGAGCTGGGAACTTTCGTAAGCTATAAGACTTCCAATGTGAAGGGTATTATCAACAACTACAAGGGTGTTAAAATCATCTCGATCAGCCCCAACAACAACCTGCCCGAGGTATTCACCCACACGTTCCACGCTGAGAATTAATTTCCAGAATCGAACATAACAAAGTTGCCGAATCTCTATTCGGCAGCTTTTTTTGTGTCGGTAGCAATATTTTATCTATATTTGCGTTGTGAAAATGAATTAATTAGATTGATATGAGAAAATTGTTTAAGATTGTATTGGCATTATTTGCCGTAATTACCGTTTCGACCGCTTGTAACGACAATAGCGAGAATCCTATTGTCTATACCACCATCGGTACCCTCGTTCAGGGCTCGGCCTCTGTTGGCACGCCCTACTATGCCGTGTTTGACGATGGCGTGAAGGGTTTTGTCGATAATACATCGTTGTGGACTCCTCCTTTCAAGGAGTATGAGGTTAATGAGCTTCGTTTTATGATTTCATACACCATCCTCGATAAGCCCGCCCCTGCCGGTTTCGATCGTACGATCAATATCTCGCAGGCGCGTATGATCACCTCGGATAAGTTGAGCCGCGTTAGCGAGACCGATTTTCAGGGCGAGAAGGGTCTGAACACCTATCGTGGCGACGTGAAGGTGGATGAGGGTTACTACTCTCCCGCGATGGGTTACATTACGCTATTGATCGTTTATCCCATCAACAACGAGACCTTCCAGCATACGATGCGTCTGGTTTACAATGCCGGCAACGAGGGCTATAAGGCGATGTATAAGGATGATGGCTACTTGTGGCTGGAGCTCTATCACCACGATGGCGGCGACTCGGAGAGCTTCCTGCGCGGTGCGTACGCAAGCTACAAGATTGACGAGCGTTCGCTGGGTGTAACGATGACCGACTACAAGGGCTTGAAGATCATCTCTAAGGGCATCGACTCTAACGAGCCTCACATCTTTACACTTGATTTTGCTCAGTAGCCTCTGCACTGAAAACCAACAAAAAAGCCTGTCCGCAAACGCAGACAGGCTTTTTTGTTGTTACAGATTGAAGTAGTAATTCAGCTTAATCATAAAGATGTTTGTCGCGGGTGTGCGAAACATCTTCTTCAGGTTCGAGCCCCAGCCCGCGAGATACTCTCCCTCGCTACTTGAGCGGGCGTGCTCCCACACGAAGTAGAGCGTCGATCCGGGACGATACTCCCAGCGTGCCACGAAGTTCGAGCGGAACTCGTTGAAGCTGAAGTCGGGATTGTACATTCGGCTCTGCTCCTCGGTCGAAAGCGGACGCAGACGCTCCGATTTATTGTCCGAGAGGGTGTTTGCCGCAGCCTGAAAATCCGAGTAACGGGCATTTGAGGTGTAGGGTGCGCCGTAGAACTGCAACGACACATCGGGCGTAACATTAACCTGCGCACGCAGCGTCAAACCATACGTTCGCTGGAACATACGTCCCAAAACATACTCCTTCTTGCCGCCATCGCTCTCGGGTGCGATCGTACCGGCGTACTGCAGATCGTTGCGGTCGGTGTAGAGCTCCGCCGCAGCCTCCAGAAGCAGATGGTTGCCGATGCGGGCGTAGATGCTCGGCTTGATGTTGTACTCGAACTTCGAGCCGTCCATATTCTGGTTGCTGATGTAGTCGATGGTAACGTACCACTTCTTAGCCATATCCGTAAAGAAACCGAACGAGTTCCAATAAGCCGACGGCAGTCGCATATCGGGGCCGCCACGCAGCAGTCTGTCCTCGCGGCGATTGGTGCGGAAGGTCTGCGTAACCCACCATCCCCAACGATTCTTCAGCGTCGCATCCCAGCGCAGGCGGAAGCTGTGCAGTTGGGTGTTGCCGTCGGTGTCCCATTGGTTGAGCATAGTGAATTTTACGGCCGTATTGCGCCATATAGCCCACGGCGAGTTCTGGTTGAACGATATGTCGAACGTGTTCTGCAAGAGGTCGGCGCGCGCCAGATAACCTACGTCATTGAGGTCGAATCCCGACGAATAGTAGCTCAGCTGATCCCACACCTGCAATTTCGAGAATCCCTTGCGGCCCACCTCCAAAAACGCAGCCGTACCGCTGAGCGACGCGCGCGTAGGATCAACCCCGAGGAAGTCGGCAGCCGACTCGCGCTGGTAGTAGTGAACCGAGTTGCGCTGCTTGCGCTCGATGGCGGCCTCGGAGCCGTGCATCGTGCTGAACATAAACTTTGCGTCGATATAGTAGAGGCGATCTTTGAAATACTTCTTGAAATCCACTGCACCCGTAAAGGCATTGCCCACCATCGTCTGCTCGAGGTGATCCTCGCCCAATGCGCGATTGACCGACGTGAGCATACCGCCGAGCAACGTATTGCCGTCCCAGCTCTTCTGAAGGCGAGCAACGGTGTAATTGGTAAGTGGCTCGGTAACAATGCGCGACTCCTGCCCTCCCACGTTCATATGAGCCGATGTGCGGGCCGTTACACTCTCCATAATACCTATCGAGACGTTGTTTTTGTTGGTGCCGATTAACTTCAGCGCACCGATGATGGGGATATTCTTCGGAGTCTCCACGAAGCTCGTCGAGTTGTCCACCGCAGGCGAATACGACGGCATAGCACCGATTCGGCGCGAGTAGAACATATTGTCGCTGTTGATGGCGAAGCTGAAGACATCGCTACCCTCCAAGAAGAAGGGGCGCTTCTCCTCGTAGAAAGTCTCTGTTGTGGTGAGGTTCATAACCGAAGGATCCTGCTCCACCTGACCGAAGTCGGGGTTGAACGTGAGGTTCATCGTGTAGTCGCCCACGCGCATCTTCGCATCCAGACCTACGTTGGCGCGCCAATCGCTTCCTGTCTGATAGGGGCTGCCGTCGATGCGGGGCTCGCTGACGTGCTGGCCCGAGACGTAGGGCGTGAACTCGATGTTTCGCGTGCGGGGGGCATCCTGCATACCGTGCATCTCGCCGAATGAGTGTACGAAGCCGTTGTTGTTCTGCGGCACCATACTCCACTCCAGCGTCTCGTCGTGGCGGCTCACCATACGCTGAACGTGCAGTCCCCACACGCCATCCGTTCCGACGGTGCGGTAGCGCAACTGCGTGAAAGGAATAGCGTACTCGGCAAACCAGAATCCCTCCTCCTCGTAGATGTGGCTCTTGCCTGCCCAAACGGCATTCCACGAGAAATTCATCTCCTGCTGGTCGGTTATGTTCATATCGGTGCGTGTGCCACCCGCGTTGAGCATAAACTGCGATGCCGAGCGGTAGTCGTGGTATGAGTCGAACGAGACGGTAACGTAGTCGCCCGTCCAGTCGTCGCGGTTACCTATCTGGTGGTGGATTCGGTGCGGCTCGTCGTCGTAGCAGATCACACCGACATATATATTCTTGTCGTCGTAGAAGATCTTCATTCGCGTCTCGTACTTCGATACTGCGCGCTCGACGGGCTCCGACTGCACGAATACCTCCGACCACTCGCCCACCGTCTGCCACTCGGGCTCGTCCATACGGCCATCGACCGATTGATCGAAGCTCTCAATCTTGGTGGCGGTGTACTTGCGCTTATAGACCTGCTCCATCGGCAGTCGCTCGCCCACTTGTTGTGCAAGGAGAGAATCTGCTCCGATGAGCAACATTAACAATAAAATAGTTCCTTTTATCCTTCTCATATTGTGTATATTGTTTCCCGTTTTCGGATGCAAAAATAGCGTTTTGCTTAATGCGAAATATTGTTTCTTGCACCAAAACGAAAAAATGGCCGTTTCGGAGGAAAAAGTGAGTATTTGGCGCACAAAAAAGCCCGCCTGCAAATCAGCAGACGGGCCTTTCTTATTATATAAGGTGTGATTATGCACCAAAGTTGTCGAACAGGATATTCTCCGAGGGAACACCCAGATTGTCGAGCATATTCACTACCGACGAAGCCATCATCGGAGGTCCACACATCAGATAGATGCAAGCCTCGGGCTCATCGTGGTTCTTCAGGTAGTTCTCGTACAGTACGTTGTGAACGAAACCAACCTTGTACTCAACACCAGCTGCATCGGCTGCCGGATCGGGACGGTCCAAAGCCAAGTGGAACTTGAAGTTGGGGAACTCCTTCTCGATAGCGGCGAAATCCTCCAAATAGAATGCCTCCTTCAATGAACGAGCACCATACCAGAAGGTAACAGGACGCTTGGTCTTCTCGGTCTTGAACAGGTGCATTAGGTGGCTACGCATAGGAGCCATACCAGCACCACCGCCGATGAATACCAACTCCTGAGTGTCGGGCAGGTTGTCGGGCAGGAAGAACTCTCCGTAAGGGCCTGAGATAGTGATCTTATCGCCGGGCTTGAGAGAGTAGATGTACGATGAACATACACCCGGATTAACCTTCATAAAGCCACCCGTTGCGCGGTCGAACGGAGGAGTAGCGATACGAACGTTGAGCTTGATGACGTTACCCTCGGCAGGATAGGTTGCGCAAGAGTAAGCGCGCACCTGAGGCTCGGGATTAACCATCTGCAAGTCGAAGACGTGCATCTTCTCCCAATCCTCGCGGTACTCGGGATCAACGTCGATATCCTTGTAATTTACCGTGATCGCAGGTACATCAATCTGGATGTAACCACCACTGCGGAAGTTCAGATCCTCGCCCTCGGGCAACTTCACCACGAACTCCTTAATAAAGGTAGCCACATTGTGGTTCGATACAACCTCGCACTCCCACTTCTTGATCGAGAGAACCGATGCGGGAACGGCGATCTTCATATTCTCCTTAACCTTCACCTGGCAACCCAGACGCCACTTCTGCTGAATCTGCTTGCGGTTGAAGAAACCGGTCTCGGTGGGAAGAATCTCGCCACCGCCCTCCAATACCTGGCACTTGCACTGACCGCAAGCACCCTTACCACCACACGCCGAAGGCAGGAAGATGCCCTGCGAGGTGAGCGTATTGAGAAGCGTAGAGCCGGCCGAAACGGTCAACACCTTGTTGCCGTCGTTAATGTCGATAGTAACATCACCTGATGATGTCAGCTTAGCCTTCGCAAAGAGAAGCAACGCTACCAAAAGCAGTGTTACCACAAGAAAGGCAACTATCGCAACTACAATTGTTAAAATATCCATTTCTTATCTCTTATTAAAGGTTACAACTTAATACCTGAGAAGATCATAAACGCGATACCCATCAAACCGGTGATGATGAATGCGATACCCGGGCCTTTCAGGGCTGCGGGAATGTGAGAGTACTGCAGACGCTCGCGAATAGCAGCCATCATTACGATTGCCAACCACCAGCCAATACCCGAGCCCAGACCATAGACGATGCTCTGCCACAGACCATCGATCTCACCCGATACGACCTTCTGCTGCATAAAGAGCGAACCACCCATAATTGCACAGTTAACGGCAATCAGCGGCAGGAAGATACCGAGCTGGTTGTAGAGCGAAGGCGAGAACTTCTCAACGACCATCTCCACCAACTGCACGAACGATGCGATAACGGCGATGAAGACGATGAAGGTCAAAAAGCTCAGATCAACGCCCTCGACCAGAGCGTTGGGGGCAAGTACATACTCATTCAAGAGGTAGTTCAAGGGCACGGTCATCGTCATAACGAATACAACGGCAGCACCCAAACCCATAGCGGTCTTCACACTCTTCGACACGGCAATGTAAGAACACATACCGAAGAAGAAGGCGAATACCATATTGTCGATAAAGATCGAACGAATAAAAAGATTCAAAGTTTCCATATTCTACCTCCTATTTTTCCTGCAAATCCTTGTTAAACGAACGGTGAATCCAGATGATTACACCTACAATAATAAGAGCCATAGGCGGGAAGAGCATAATACCCACGTTAGAGTAGAAACCGCCGTTGGCGATATACCAGCTCTGAGGGATAATCTGAATGCCGAACAGGGTACCCGAACCGAACAACTCGCGGAAGAATGCCACGATCAGAAGGATTGCAGCATAACCCAGACCGTTGCCGATACCATCGAGGAACGAATCCAGAGGTTTGTTACCCAAAGCATAGGCCTCCACACGACCCATAATGATACAGTTGGTGATGATCAGACCCACATATACCGACAACTGCTTCGACACATCGTAAACAAATGCCTTGAGGACCTGATCCACAATGATTACCAACGCAGCGATTACAACCAACTGAACGATGATTCGGATGCGCGAGGGGATACCATTACGCAAAAGCGACATCACCAAGTTAGCGAACGCCGTAACGACCATAACCGATACGCCCATCACGAATGCGGGCTCCATCTTTACGGTTACCGCCAAAGCCGAACAAATACCCAGAATCTGAACGATAACAGGGTTGTTTGAACTCAGCGGTCCAGTTAAATTTTTCAAATTACTCATAGTTCCGCTTGATTTTATTTGTTAGACTTATTAGCGTTCAAATAAGGAAGGTAACCCTCGATGCCACTCTTGAGCATCTCGTTCACACCGTCGCAAGTCTTTGTGCCACCCGAGATTGCATCAACCTCGTGGTTGTTGGTCGCACCACCCTTGCGCATCGATACCGATACGAACTCCGTACCCTCGAAGATGGTCTTGCCTACGAACGATGACTGCACCTTGTCGGTGGTGATCTCTGCACCCAGACCGGGAGTCTCGCCCGAGTGGTCCATTACGATACCCTTAACGGTACTCATATCGGGCTCAAGTGCGATGTAGCCCCAGATGGGACCCCACAGACCAGCACCGTAAACGGGGATTACGACACAGCCGTTAGCAGCCTTGAACACGGGGAACTCGCCTGCCTCGAACGATGCAGTCAAATCGCCCAGCGCGTTGAAGATGTCGGCGTCGGTCTTACCTTCTATCTTATTACCGCTCTTGTCGAGCATTGCAGCCTCAGCCACAACATCGCCATAAGCAGCAGTCTCGGGATTCTCACCCAGAGCCTTAACGATCTGCTGACGCTTCTCGTTGAGCATATTCTCGTTCTGACGACTTTGCAACGAGAGCGAAGTCACAGACAACAGAACAGCTACTACTACCACCATAACTACCGAGTAGATGATGATATATGCGTTGCTATTTACATTAAATTTTGCCATACTCTCTCGTTATTTTACAGTCTTTACACGATTCTTACGACGATTGATGTTAGCCTCCACAACGAAGTAATCAACCGTGGGAGCCAGAGCATTCATAAACAGGATGGCGAGCATCATACCCTCGGGGTATGCGGGGTTCACCACGCGAACCAGAACGGCCAACGCACCTGTCATAAAGCCTACGATATACTTACCCATATTGGTCTGAGCCGAGGTAACGGGGTCGGTTGCCATAAACACAGCACCGAACGCGAAACCACCAACCAGCAGGTGATAGTAAGCGGGATACTCCGTAAGACCAACTGCCTGGAACAGGTAACCCATAGCCAAACCACCTACAAATACGCTAAGCATAGTACGCCAAGAAGCGATGCCGGTGTAGAGCAGAAGTGCGCCACCCAGAAGGATGCAGAGCGTAGAGGTCTCACCGAACGAACCGGGGATGAAGCCGAGGAAGGCATCCATCACGCTCCACTGCATCTGGCCCGTAGTTGCCAACTGCTCGAGAGCCGTAGCACCCGATACGCCATCAACCTGAGCGCCCATCATAGTCCAATCCGAGTACCATACCTTCTCACCCGACATCTGCGGCGTGAAGGCGAAGAATACGAATGCACGAGCTACGAGTGCGGGGTTAAATACGTTCATACCCGTACCACCGAATACCTCCTTACCGAAGATAACGGCGAACGCTACACCCAGAGCAACCATCCACAGCGGAGTGCTGACGGGCATAATCATCGGGATAAGGAAACCGGTTACGAAGTAACCCTCGGCAACCTCCTCCTTACGGATCTGTGCATAGATAACCTCAATACCCAAACCTACAACGTACGATACGGCCAGCATAGGCAACACGCGAACCAGACCATACATCAAAGCTGCGAAGCCCTCCAGACCTACCTGCGAACCGGTGTTGTAGCAACCGAACAGGAAAGCGGGGATCAGAGCCAATACTACGAAGAACATCGTACGCTTCATATCGATCGCGTCGCGAACGTGAGCGCCCTTCTTTGTAGTTGTATTGGGGACAAAAAGGAATGTCTCGATAGCATCAAACAACGATGCAAGGAAACCAAGCTTACCACCCTCCGAGAAAGTGGGCTTTACATTATCAACAATTTTTCTCAGTCCACTCATAACTAACACTCCTTAATCATTAAGTTAATACCGTCACGAACCAACTGCTGGATCTCGGTCTTCGAGGGATCGACGAACTCGCACAGAGCAACGTCCTCCTCGACGATCTCGTAGATACCGAGATTCTCCATCTTGTCGATATCGTTTGCTACGATAGCCTTGAAAAGATACATCGGATAGATATCCATAGGCAGATACTCCTCGAACAGACCCGTTACGACGAACGGACGAACGCCACCATTGAGGTTGGTGTCAAGCTTGTACTGCTTCTTCGGGCAGAGCCAAGAGAAGTATGAACGCGATACAGAGAACTTGCCAAATCGGGGAGCGATCCAGCCGAACAACTCATACTTGTCGCCCTCGGGGATGATGGTAATCTGCGATGCGGTAGCGGTGATGAAGCCATCCTCGGCAACCTTCTTACCCGTGAGTACGTTACCCGAGATGATACGAACCGAGTCGCCCTCGGTCTGCTTCTTGATCTGGCCTGCTACAACCGATGCAACGGGTGCGCCGCTGATGATGCGGTAGTACTGAGGCTTCTCGACCTCGCTACCGGTCAGCGCTACGACCTTGTGCAGATCAACCTTGCCGGTTGAGAACAGACGGCCGATTGCCGCCACGTCCTGAATGTTTACCGTCCACACGATCTCGCCCTTAGAGATGGGGTTGATGTGGTGGATCTGTACGCCCACATTGCCAACGGGGTGCTTACCCTCGAAGGTGTGGAGTGTTACGTTCTTAAGCGCGGGCATCTCACCCTCTGCTTTAGCACGAACCGAGAGGTTTACATTGCCACCGGCCAACTTTGCCAGCACCTCCATACCCTTCTGCAAGTTCTGCTGCTCACCCTTCAGAACGTAGTTCATATTGGGCGCGAGCGGAGCCGAATCAAACGCCGACACAAATACAGCCTTGGGCTGATCGGCGGGGTTTGCAACAATACCGTAGGGGCGCTGCAGGATTGTAGTCCACAAACCTGACTTGAGCAACATCTCGATAACATCCTCGCGGCTTGCCTTCTTCAGATCGAGAACTGCAAACTCCTCAGAAACCTGCTCCTTGTCGGCAGCAATCGTAACGTTGAGAATCTTACGCTTCTCGCCACGATTAACAGCCGAAACGGTACCGCTGACGGGTGAACAATAGAGTACGCGGGTATTGTTCTTATCGAAGAACAACGGCGTACCAGCCTTCACCTTGTCGCCCACCTTCACCAACAGCTTCGGAGTTACGTTCTCAAAATCCAGAGGCGAAACGGCATACTCGCTGGCCAACGGTGCGTCAACCGTTACCTCGGCAGCCTGTCCCTGAAGATTGATGTCGAGACCTTTCCGTAGTTTAATGATTTTCGACATAGATTTGTTATTAAATGAATAAATTTTGTGAGTATAATTTGTTGTTTATCTCTCTCGGTTAATTCGTTTGCGGGGCTTGGGCTCAAAAACCCCATAAAACGCGCACGAAGATACGATTTTTTTTGCACTTTTCTATACTATTTGAGCTATTATTTCGTTTTGGCAGCAAATTTTCGTAATTTTTCATACATTTGTAGCAAATGTAGCCTGCCAATGAGCCGTTATGTCGATATTCACACCCACCACCCGACCCTCCGCCACATCGAGCCGCAGGCTGTCGGAGTGCATCCGTGGCGAGCTGCGGAGCAGCGTTTCGACTATCTGTCGCTGGAGCGTGCGGTGGCCATCGGCGAGATAGGTTTGGACTATGCGTGCGGGGTTGAACGCGATGTGCAGGAGCGTGTGCTGCGCGAGCAACTGGCTGTAGCCGAGCAGCGTCGGCTGCCCGTTGTGCTGCACTGCGTAAGGGCCTTTGAGCCGATGATGAAGATACTCTCGGAGTATGAGCTGCGAACCGTCATTTTTCACGGTTTTATCGGCTCGGTGCAGCAGGCCGAGCGGGCGGTTGCGAAGGGGTATTATCTCTCGTTTGGTGTCGGCGCTTTTCGCTCGCCAAAGACCATCGAGGCGTTGCGATCTATGTCGCTCGACAGACTCTTTGCCGAGACTGATGAGAGCGACGTAAGCATTGAGCAGGTGTATGAGCGTGTGGCCCAAATGCGTGGTGTCGGATTGGCGGAACTGAAAGAAAAGTTGGAGGAAAACTATAAAAAGATATTTGAGATAAAATAATGGATTGTAATTGGTTAGAGCGAACATCTCTACTTTTGGGTGATGAGAAGCTGGAGCTTCTGCGACGCTCGAATGTGCTGGTTGTCGGGCTGGGTGGCGTGGGTGCTTATGCTGCCGAGATGATTGCGCGTGCGGGCGTTGGTCGAATGACCATTGCCGATGCCGACGTGGTCTCGCCGACGAACATAAATCGCCAGCTCATAGCGCTCCACTCGACCATTGGGCGCGAGAAATCGGAGCTTATGGCCGAGCGTCTGCGCGATATAAATCCCGAGCTCGAACTCACTGTCGTGAACCGTTTTATCAAGGACGACGAGACCGACGCTCTGCTCGACTCTGCGAAGTTTGACTATGTGGTCGATGCGATAGATACCCTTTCGCCCAAGCTGGCACTAATCAAGGGCGCACTCGATCGCGGTGTTCCGCTTGTGAGTTCGATGGGCGCGGGAGCAAAGACCGATCCCACGCGGATGGAGATTTGCGATATTGCGCGCACACACCACTGTCCTTTGGCGCATATGCTCCGCAAGCGACTGCACAAAATCGGAATCCGTACGGGTTTCCACGCGGTCTTTTCGGCTGAGCCTGTGCGTGAGGGGGCGATGATCCTTTGCGAAGAGCAAAATAAAAAGTCAAATACGGGTACTATATCCTATATTCCTGCGCTCTTCGGCATTGGCTGTGCCTCGGTTGTGGTGAGAGGATTGATTGGTGAGTTGTAAATGTAAATAATTGAAACGTATGAAGATAGTATTTTTGGATGAGTATTCTGTTTGTGGTCGCAATCTCGATGGTATTCGTCGGTATGGCGAGTATGTAGGTTATGATATGACTCAGCCTGAGCAGGTTGTCGAAAGATCAAAAGATGCAGAGATTGTGATTACTAATAAGGTCGTTTTGGATGCCGACATCATTGCCCAACTACCCCACTTGCGCCTTATCTGCGTGGCTGCGACGGGTATGAACAACATCGATTTGAATGCCGCCGCCGAGCGAGGGATTCTGGTGAAGAATGCTATCGGCTACTCGACCTATGCCGTTGCCGAGACTACGATCGGCTCGGCTCTGGCGTTGCTGCGCGAGGTTGTATATTACGACGAGTATTTCAAGTCGGGCCGCTATGCCTCATCGCCCCGAATCTTTAACTTCGATCGCCCGACGGCAGGTCTTCGTGGCAAGCGCTGGGGTGTGATAGGTATGGGTAACATCGGCCGCGAGGTGGCGCGTCTGGCCGAGGCTTTTGGTTGCGAGGTGAGTTATTTCTCTACCTCTGGTATTGCTCGAGATGAAGCGTATAAGAGCGTTAGCCTCAATGAATTGTTAAGCGAGTCGGATGTGGTTTCGATCCATTGTCCGCTCAACGATCGCACCCGTTCGCTTATCGGACGCGATGAGTTCAGTCGGATGAAGCAGTCGGCCATCCTTATTAATGTCGCGCGCGGAGGTATTGTCGATGAGGCGGCTCTTGCCGAGGCACTCGATGCGGGCGAGTTGCGCGGTGCTGCGTTCGATGTTTTTACTTCGGAGCCGTTGCGCGAATCGCCTCTCTACCACTTGAAGGATCCCTATCGTCTGCTCGCCTCGCCGCATAATGCGTGGTCGCCCGTCGAGGCTATCGATCGACTGATTGGCTGCATCGAGCAGAATATTGCCGATTATGTAGCTGCAAAATAGGTATCGGATGTGATTTATTTCGGATTTTTATTACCTTTGCACCCCTTTTTTAACACATAATACCTATGAAAGAGATAAATCCGAAAGAGACAACTCGTGCCTATGCCTTTGATATGTGGCGGCAAGCACCGATGCCGATGGTTACATTCTTCAAACAGCTCAATGTGTCGCGTCTTGTGAGAATCAGTCGCCGTAAAGGGCTCAAATTCAATATGCTAATGTGCTATTGTATTGGTCGTGCGGCCAGTTCAGTGAAGGAGTTTTATATGTTGCCCGTGGGCGACAAGTTGATGCAATTTGACAATATTGCCGTAAATACGATTGTTGCTAACCGCAGTGGCGAGGTGAGTTCGTGCGACCTCCCTTTTAGTAGCGATCTTTATCAATTCAATAGCGACTATCTGCGTCTGACGAAGCAGGTTGCTGATAGTTGCACGGATCACGATCTCTCCTGTGAGAGTATGGTAATCGGCACGTCAGCTTTAGCGCAGTACGAAATTGATGGGGCTGTGGGTATGTATAGCGGAATCTTCAATAACCCCTTTCTGATTTGGGGTAAGTACAGACGTTCGTGGTTCAAGACCACATTGACTATTTCGTTCCAATTCCACCATACGCAAATGGATGGTGCCCACGCTGCACGATTTCTCAATAACCTGCAGTTTGAAATCAATAATTTACGAGCATAACCCTGCATATGTAACAAAAAATAGGCAGCTCCAGACTTTTGGGGCTGCCTATTTTCTCTCAGAAAAACTACTTCACCTGTGCGGCTCCGTAGTTGATATTTACGCCGTGCATCGTCAGAACGTGATCCAGTCCGAGCATACCGCGCTCGTTCTTGCGTCCCTCCACCTTGCCGGCCAAAACGTCGCGGCTCATCTGCAACATATCCTGCACGCGCTTCAGCGTCTCGCAGTTCGAGCCCATATAGTGGCCCGGGTAGAGCTTCGTGATATTGTTCTTCTGCATATACTCGCTCATTCGCTGGCACGTCAGTGCAAGAGTCGAGAAGTTGGTGGTAAGCAGCAGGTTACCCGATCCGAAAGCATCTCCACTAAAGCCGTAATGCGCCTCGCGGTCGATAAACGTAGTCGATCCGGGAGTATGGCCGGGCGTGAAGATCACCTCAATCTGACGACCTCCGAGGTCGATGACCTCACCGTCCGCGAGATACTTGATCTCGCCCTTGTAGTCGCCCATCATCTCCTTTACATTGACCATATCGGCAGCGTTGATGTAGATCTCCTTGAAGTAGTTGATCGATGCGCCCGTGTGGTCGGGGTGAACGTGCGTAGCAACCAGCGTTACGGGCTTCGATGTGATTCCCGCTACGATCTTATCCAGATCCTTGATGTTGGTGCCCGCATCGATCAGCAGCGCGCGATCCTCGCCCTCGACGATGTAGAGCGTCTCGTTGGCCATCATTCGGCCGTTACCCTCCCACGTGTGGGCGTCAATCTGGCGGAACGTAACATCTTCGCCCTCATATACAACCTTCTCCTGATAAGTCGGGCGGAAGCCTTGTGCCGATGCGCCGACAAAAGCGCATAGGGCAATTAGCATAAAAGTCAGTCTCTTCATAGTGTGTAGTGTTTCGTGGTTATACATATATTTATATGTAAATATACTAACTATTTCAATAAAAAAGCACACTTTCCGCCATAAAGCGAAAAATGTGCTCTTTATCACGAAAAAATTTGCTCGATTACATCTCAACCAATGCCTCGCCGGTCATTTCGGCAGGCTGCTTGAGTCCCATCAGCTTCAGTACGGTGGGAGCAACGTCAGCTAAGATACCATCCTTAACCGACTTCACGCGATCCGACACCACTACGATGGGCACGGGGTTGAGCGAGTGAGCCGTGTTGGGCGAGCCATCCTCGTTCACAGCGTTGTCGGCATTACCGTGGTCGGCGATCATCACAACCTCGTAGCCGTTAGCCTTAGCGGCCTCCACTACGTCTGCAACGCACTCATCCACTGCCTTAACGGCCTTCTCGATAGCCTCGTAGATACCCGTGTGGCCAACCATATCGCCATTAGCGAAGTTCAGGCAGATGAAGTCGAACTTCTGCGTGTTCAAAGCCTCTACCAACTTATCCTTAACCTCGTAAGCGCTCATCTCGGGCTGCAAGTCGTAGGTTGCAACCTTGGGTGAAGCCACCAAAATGCGCGACTCGTTCTCGAACTCGGTCTCGCGGCCGCCATTGAGGAAGAAGGTAACGTGAGCATACTTCTCGGTCTCGGCGATGCGCAACTGCGACAGACCCAGCGACGAGACATACTCGCCGATGGTGTTGCGTACGTTCTCCTTGTCGAAGAGGATGTGCAGGCCCTCGAACTTGGCATCGTAGGGAGTCATACAGCAGTAGTACAGAGGCATCGTGTGCATACCCTCAGCGGGCATATCCTCCTGCGTGAGGACGATGGTGATCTCCTTGGCGCGGTCGTTACGGTAGTTGAAGAAGATAACGACGTCGTTGGGCTTGATGCGGCCTACAACCTCACCCTCGGCATTGATGCGCACGATAGGCTTTACGAACTCGTCGGTTACGCCCTCGTCGTACGAGCGCTGCATAGCCTCCACCATATCGGTTGCGGCTTCGCCAACGCCATTCACCAACAGATCGTAAGCAACCTTCACACGCTCCCAGCGCTTGTCGCGGTCCATAGCGTAGTAACGGCCGATGATCGAAGCGATCTGGCCTGCGCTCTTCGAGATGTTAGCCTCCACGTCAGCGATGAAGCCCTTGCCGCTCTTGGGATCGGTGTCGCGGCCATCCATAAAGCAGTGTACGAAGGTGTTCTCGATACCGTAGTGAGCCGAGATCTCGCACAACTTGTAGAGGTGCTCGATCGAAGAGTGTACGCCACCATCCGAGGTAAGGCCCATCAGGTGAACGCTTGCACCGTTAGCCTTTGCGTACTCGAATGCCTTTACGATCTCCTCGTTCTGGTAGATCGAGTTGTCGGCGCACGCGCGGTTGATCTTCACCAGATCCTGATATACCACACGGCCAGCACCGATATTGAGGTGGCCTACCTCCGAGTTACCCATCTGACCGTTGGGCAGACCTACGTTCTCGCCGTCGGTGCGCAACTGTGCGTGGGGATACTTCTCGGTCATAGCCGAAATATAGGCGGGGTGCATCATCGAGATAACGTCCGACTTGGTGCCGTTACCGATTCCCCAACCATCGAGAATCATCAATAATACTTTCTTGTCCATTTTTGTATAAATATTTTTATTCGTTAATTTTTGACAAAATAATCTCTACCGCCTTGTCGATTGCAGCCTGCAGACCATCGGGGTTCTTGCCGCCAGCCGTTGCGAAGAACTTCTGGCCACCGCCGCCACCCTGCATCAGCTTGGCAGCCTCGCGAACTACGGCACCTGCATCTACGCCCTTTGCGACGATCTCGTCGCCGAGCATTACTGCCAACGTGGGCTTGCCATCGTTCACAGCACCCAACACCAAAACGATGTCGCTAACCTTCGCACGCAAAGCGTAGGCCAAATCCTTAATCATATTTGATCCGTAGGGCATCTGGCGGGCGATGACGAATGCCTCGTCTGCCTTGCGCTCCGCGATGATCTTCTCGACGAGCGTATCGACCTGCTCCTTGTGCAGCTGATCGATCTCGCGCTGCAGAGCCTCGTTCGACTCCAGCATCTTCTTGATGGCAACCTCCACCTTGGGGTTGTTCATAAGCTCTGCGATGGTGTGGATCTGATCCTCTACGGCGTAGTGCAGCTCCTCGGCACGCTCCGATGTAACGGCCTCGATACGGCGTACACCGGCCGAGATAGCGCTCTCGCTCACGATCTTGAACATACCGAGCGTACCCGTAGCCGAGGTGTGCGTACCACCGCACAACTCAACCGAGTCGCCGAACTTCACAACACGCACCTTGTCGCCATACTTTTCGCCGAAGAGCGCGATAGCACCCATTGCGTTGGCCTCATCCATCGTAGCCTCGCGGTTCTCCTCGAGCTGGTGGTTCTCGCGGATAAGGCGATTTACCATACGCTCAACCTTGCGGATCTCCTCGGGTGTAACCTTCTGGAAGTGAGAGAAGTCAAAGCGTAAGCCCTGAGGTGTAACCATCGAACCCTTCTGCTCGACGTGTGTGCCCAGCACCGCACGCAGCGCCTGATCCAAGAGGTGGGTTGCGGTGTGGTTGTTGGCCGCAGCCTGACGCTTCTCCGTATCTACGACAGCCGTAAACTCTGCCTCGACGTTCTCGGGCAACGTGGTGGTAACGTGGATGATAAGTCCGTTCTCCTTCTCCGTTGCGATGATGTCGATCTTCTCGTTAGCCGATGCGATGTAACCCACGTCGCCAATCTGACCACCCGAGTTGCCGTAGAACGGCGTCTGGTCGAACACCAGCTGATATGTAGTCTTGCCCTTCGACGTTACGCGGCGATAGCGCGCAATGTGGATGGGGGCTGTGAGGTTGTCGTAGCCGATGAACTCACTCTGCTCGATAGCCTTAACCTCCTGCCAGTCGTCAATATCCTGTGCTGCAGCGTTACGCGAGCGCTCCTTCTGAGCCTGTAGCTCCTTCTCGAAGCCCTCAAGGTCGATCTCCACACCCTGCTCGCGAGCGATAAGCTCCGTAAGGTCGATGGGGAAACCGAATGTATCGTAAAGCTCGAAAGCATCCTTGCCGGCGATCTTGCCACCCTTGCCAACCTTCGCAATAACGCGATCCAAAAGGTTGATGCCGGTTGCCAACGTGCGCAGGAATGAAGCCTCCTCCTCCTCGATAACGCGCTCGATCAGTGTCTGCTGCTTCTTCAGCTCGGGGAACTGATGGCCCATCTGGTCGGCCAACGTGGGCACCAGCTTGCAGAGCGTAGGCTCGGTGAAGCCGAGGTAGGTGTAGCCGTAACGTACTGCGCGGCGCAGAATTCGGCGGATCACATAACCTGCCTTTGCATTTGCAGGCAGCTGTCCGTCAGCGATCGAGAATGCGATGGCGCGCAGGTGGTCGGCGATAACGCGCATTGCAACGTCAGCCTTCTCATCCTCGCCATACTTCTTGCCTGCCATAGCGGCAATGCGAGCGATCGTGGGCTGGAATACGTCGGTATCGTAGTTCGACTTCTTGCCCTGCAGAGCCATACACAGACGCTCGAATCCCATACCCGTATCAACGTGCTTTGCGGGCAGGGGCTCCAAATCGCCGTTAGCCTTGCGGTTGAACTGCATAAATACGAGGTTCCAGATCTCGATAACCAGCGGGTGGTTCATATTCACCATCTCACGACCGGGCTTTACGGCAATCTCGTCGTCATCGCGCAGGTCAATGTGAATCTCGCTACAAGGACCGCAGGGGCCTGTCTCGCCCATCTCCCAGAAGTTATCGTGCTTGTTGCCTCGGATGATGTGATCCTCGGGCAGATACTGCTTCCAATAGTTGTAAGCCTCCTCGTCGAAAGGAACGCCATCCTCCTCTGAACCCTCAAATACGGTGGCATACATACGGCTCTTGTCCAGACCGTAAACCTCGGTCAGCAGCTCCCAAGCCCACTCGATAGCCTCCTTCTTGAAGTAGTCGCCGAAAGACCAGTTGCCGAGCATCTCGAACATCGTGTGGTGGTAGGTATCGTGTCCTACCTCTTCCAAGTCGTTGTGCTTGCCCGATACGCGCAGACACTTCTGCGTGTCGGCAGCGCGCGGAGTCTGACGCGGAGCGTTGCCCAGAAAAATATCCTTAAACTGATTCATACCCGCATTGGTAAACATCAATGTGGGGTCTCCCTTCACTACCATAGGAGCCGAGGGCACAATCGTGTGGCCCTTGCTCTGGAAGAAATCCAGAAATGCTTGTCTGATTTTGTTTGATTCCATATATACTGTTTTTGCTATTCGAATCGTTATATTGTCAATACAGATTGCAAATTTACACATTTTACGCTAAATTTGCACCAAAGAACGATTATTTTAATATAGTATGAGGCGTTTTTCGATCAAACATAATGGTCAGGAGGAGGTTCAAAGCCTCATCCACCGCCTGCGTTCGTATCGTTTGGTGCGCAACCTGCTGATCGGATTCATCCTCGTAGCTATTTGTAATCTGCTCTTTTCGTCGCTTTTCTACACCCCGAAGATGTTCCGTCTGGCCGACGAAAGACGTGCCCTGAAACTCAAATATGAGATTCTCGAGAATCGCATCGCCTCGGCTCAACGACAGCTCGAGCAGATTCGCCACCGCGACAATTTCGTCTATCGTCCGCTCTTCTCGTCCGACACGCTCTCCATCGACGGCGTTTACGACCGCTATGCCGACTCAAAATATGCCTCGATAGAGGGTAACGACTACTCGCCCGTGATGAAGCGTATGTGGCAGCAGATGGATCAGTTGGCGCGTAGCCTCTACCTCGAATCCAAGTCGATGGACGAGTTGCAGATTCTCTCCGAGGATAAGGAACGCTTCTCGACCTCGGTGCCTGCCATCTGGCCCATCGATCGCTCGAAGTTGCGCAATAAGATCGGCGCTTTCGGCTACCGCAACCACCCCGTGCTGCGTCGCTGGAAGTTCCATAGCGGCGTGGATATGCCCGGCCGCGTGGGCGATCCGATCTATGCTACGGGCGATGGCGTGGTAGAGTATGTCGAGCGTAGTCGAGCGAGATATGGCTATGGTACTCAGATTCTTATCGATCACGGCTATGGCTACAAGACGCGCTATGCGCACCTGAATAAACTCCTTGTCGAGAAGGGCGACACCATAACGCGCGGCCAGCTCATTGCCGAGATGGGCAACACGGGCATCTCGACCGCTCCGCACCTTCACTACGAGGTGATATACAACCGCACGCACGTTAATCCGATTAATTACTTCGACCAGAATATGTCGGCCGAGGCCTACAAGAGCCTTATGGGACAGATTCAGGATGCTAACTACGAGGCTGAATAGATATGACAAAGCAAGCAGAACAACTCCGTCGCAAGCGCATCATCCGCCTGCTTATCCGACTCTTTGCGTGGGTTGGAGTGGCTTTGGTGTACTATTTTGGCTTCTCGCTGCTCTTTGACACGCCGGCCGAGTATCGTATGCGCTCCTCGACCGACCTTATGCGCGAGCAGTATGATGCACTCTCCGAGCGATACGACTCGCTGGAGATGGTGCTCGACAATATCACCGCACGCGACAAGAGCGTCTTTCGCATTCTGTTTGAGTCCGATCCTTACGATCTGGAGACCGAGCAGAGCGAGGAGCGTCTGGCCCTCTACGAGCGCAATATCGCCAAGAGCAAGCGCCGCCTTGCGATCGATCTCAAGACCGAGATCGACGAGATGAGTGCCAAAACCGACGAGTTGGAGGCTTCGTGGCGACGTATCAAGGAGTTGGGCGATGGATTGGGCGATAAGAGCCGCAATATCCCTTCGATCCAACCCGTTCTGAACAAGCAACTTACGCTCCTGACGGCGGGCTATGGCACCGTTCTTAACCCCTTCTACCGCACTCCGCAATCGCATCAGGGCGTGGATTATACCGTCGCCGAGGGCTCGAGCGTCTTTGCTACGGCGGATGGTGTGGTGCGTGAGATTTCGGATAAGAGTTCTACGCTCGGTAAGACCATCGTCATCGATCACGGCAACGGCTACAAAACCTCTTATAGCCACCTGCTCAGCACGTTAGTGCGTCGTGGCCAGCGCGTTCAGCGCGGCGATGTGATTGCTCTGTCGGGCAATTCGGGCCTCTCGCTTGCGCCACACCTTCATTACGAGGTGCGCTACAACGACCTGCGTGTCGATCCTATCCACTACTTCTTTATGGAGCTCTCGCCCGATGAGGTGCAGCGCATAATCCGCATCGCGCAGTCGGGTATGCAGTCCTTCGACTAATCGGCGCGGCGCGGAAGACGCAGAAAAAGTTATCAACAATCCTTCGTTGCCTCTTTCGGGGCTGGAGAAAATTTGTTACCTTCGTAACAAAATAGACTCTTTATGCCCAAGACTTTTCTTCAGGAGGTAGCCCAGAAGCTATATGACCGTTATGGCGACGATGTCTCGTCGCTCACGTTGGTCTTTCCCTCGCGGCGAGCCCGACTCTTCTTTTCGGATGCGCTCTCGCAGATCATTCGGCGCCCCGTGTGGCAGCCGCATTATATGTCGATGGATGATGTGATGCGTGAAGCATCGCCTTATGAGATTGGTGATAAGGTGTTGTTGCTAAGCGAATTGTATAAAACGTATGTAGCACATCACCCTTCCGAAACATTCGATAAGTTCTACTTCTGGGGCGAGGTGCTGCTCTCGGACTTCGATCTAATCGACAAGTACCTGATCGATGCCGAGATGCTATTCCGTAACATCTGCGATCTGAAGGAGCTGGAGGCCGACTTATCTTATCTTACCGAGGAGATGCGCCGCGTGATTCACGACTTCTGGAGCCACTTCCAGATCGAGGAGTCGCTTACCGAGGAGAAGCGTAAATTTTTGTCGGTGTGGTTGTCGTTATGGCCTGTCTATCAGCAGTTTCGTGAGCGTATTGCACAGTCGGGCATGGCCTATACGGGTATGATCTATCGCTCGGCTGTGGAGCGCATCCAGAGTGGCGAGGGCTCACCCAAGCTCGACCGACACTATGTCTTTATCGGCTTCAACGCTCTGTCCGAGTGCGAGAAACGTGTGCTGAAATACCTCGAGCGTAATGCCGAGTGCGACTTCTTCTGGGACTACGATTCTTACTACACCGAGCAGGATGTGCAGGAGGCTGGACGCTTTATGCGTGATAACATCCGAGAATATAAAGCAAAGGATGATATAACATACGATAATATGCTGTCTGTGAGTAAGAAATTGCAGGCAGTATCGTGTGTGTCAAATGTCGTTCAATGTAAGTATGTGAACACGCTTTTGCGGCAGATCGCGCCCGATCTAAAGTTCGATAAACAGACGGCAATCGTGCTGACCGACGAGTCGCTGTTGATGCCTTTGCTACATTCGCTTCCCAAGATCGAGGGCGATGTGAATGTAACGATGGGCTATCCGCTCAAGCAGACTGCGGCCTGCTCGTTTGTCGAGCGACTGATTGAGTTGCAGAAGAATTGCCGCAAAACCGACACTGGCACGACGTTCTACCACGTCGATGTGGTGAACATCCTCACCCACCCCTACATAACCGATATTGTCGGTCAACACGCTGTTAGTCTGCGTGATGGAATTGTGAAGAGCCGTGCTATTCGTGTCGGCGAGGAGTATTTTGCGGAGGATGAATCGTTGCAGATGTTGTTCCGATCGGCAGATGGCTATTCTGCCCTATCGACCTATCTCTACGATATGCTCGATCGCATCTCAAAAGGCGTGTCGGAGCGCAACGAAAACAGTCTCGAAAGAGCCTGTATGTTGCTTATCGCCGACTCAATCATCGAACTCGATAATTGCCTTAAAAAGTGTGATATAGATATAACTATCTCAATCTATACTTCACTTCTTCGTCGCCATCTCCAAAGCCTGCGTATCCCCTTCAATGGCGAGCCGCTCGAGGGCCTTCAGGTGATGGGTATTCTGGAGACGCGAAACCTCGATTTTAAGAATGTGATTATCCTCTCGATGAACGACGATAACTTCCCCGGCAATCTCTCGGGCGGCTCGTCGTTCATCCCCTACAACCTGCGTATGGCCTACGGAATGCCTACGCCCGAGCACCACGAGAGTGTCTATGCTTACTACTTCTATCGCCTTATTCAGCGTGCCGAGCGCGTTGATATGATCTACTGCTCACAGGCCGATGAGAAGAGTACGGGAGAGCAGAGCCGATATATATATCAGCTTGATTATGAGTTGCCTTACGACATCAAACGAATTAACGTCGGAGTCGATGTAACCTCCATTGATCAGCCGGAGCGCGTGGTTAACAAGGATGAAAATATACTCCGTAAACTTGCTCGATACTACTCTTCGGAGGCCGATCGTCCGATACTCTCGCCGACGGCATTTGCCCGATATGTCGCCTGTCCGATGAGCTTCTATTTCGCGTCGGTGGCAGGTATGAAGAGCCGCGATGAATTAAGTGAGGATGTCGATAGTCCGATGTTCGGTAACATCCTGCACGATGCGATGCAGCGTCTGTATAAACCTATCGAAGGCGTTGCCAATCCGGAGAATCATCTGCGCCGAATGCTCGAAACTGACGCAGTGGAAAAAGCTGTTGTAGAGGCTATTAATAGCAATTACCTCAAGAATGAGAGCAGCCTAATGACCAACTACTCCGGCACGCTGCTGATGGTTAAAAACGTGATCACGAAATACATCTCGCAAGGCATTATCCCTTACGATATTGCCCATCCTCACTTTGCCGTAATGAAGACCGAGGAGCGAATATCGTACCCCTTCCCGTTGGGCGACGGACGCGAGATATTGATTGGCGGTATTGCCGATCGCATCGACTCGCTCGATAACGGTATGTTGCGCGTAATCGACTATAAAACAGGCCGTGAGAAGCCCGATATGCCGACTGTCGCATCGTTGTTTGACATTAAGAGCGCAGGAGAATTTAGATACCCGCTTCAGATTATGATCTACTCTATGGCGCTCTATCACACCCTCAATCGCAACGTCGAGCCTGCGCTTTACTACGCGCGACAAATGAATAAAGAGTACACGCCGCAGCTCATAAGCAATAAGACCGATGTCGATTATGTCGCCTATGCTGAGGAGTTTGAAGCGGCTCTGAGGGCTAAACTGCTTGAATTATTCGATCCCGAAGTTCCGTTTGTGCGGTGCGAATATAAGGGAGACAAGTCGCCCTGCACATATTGTGATTATAAGGTAATTTGCAAACGATAGCGATATGAGAGCAAAGATATTGAGCGCCAGCGCTGGCTCGGGTAAGACCTACAGTCTGGCATACAAGTTTATCCACGACACGATCAAATACTTCCACTCAAAGCCCTATCTCTATCGTGCCATCCTCGCCGTAACCTTCACCAATAAGGCTACCGAGCAGATGAAGAGCCGAATACTGAAGGAGTTAGGCAACTTGTCGCGCAATCCCGAGAGTAGTAGTTATATGGCTGATCTGAGGCGCGATCTTGCTCTTCAGCAGGAGGAGATTGTCCGTCGCGCAGGACTTATTCAGCAGCGCATACTGCACGACTATTCGCGTTTTACGATCCTTACGATTGATAAATTTTTCCAGCGCATATTGCGAGCCTTCCTCAAGGAGCTGGGTTATGATTTGAACTATTCGATCGAGCTCGACCAGAAAAAAGTTTTGCAGCAGAGCGTTGATTCGCTCATTGAAGATAGCGCCGAGAACGAGGAGCTGCTGCGCTGGATCGAGGGTTTTGTGCAGGAGTCGGTCGATGATAATAATAGTTGGGACATCCGCGAGACGATCAAGCGCTGGGAGAGTAGCATCTTCAACGAGAATAGCCAGCAGGTGATCGAAAACGCTGTGCCGAAGGAGAAATTGCTCGAAGTGATACGGTCGTTGCAGGAGCGCTTCGCTGTGCTCGCGGCTCAGCAGAAGGCCGTTGGCAAGAGGGCTTTGCAGATGATGGATGCGGCGGGCGTTGAGCCGGATGATTTTTGGAAAAAGGCGTCAGGATTCATCTCTATTTTCGCAAAAAGTGCATCAGGAAAAGAGTTTAACCTAACCTCTACAATGATCGAGAAATCCCACTCTACCGACGGGTGGTCAAAAGTCCCTGCCGCACAATCTCTTGCGACAGAGCTATTCCCGCTCTATGTGGAGTTGTGCGAGCTGTGTAGGCATAAGTCCAAGGTCTCTACATCGCTTAAGGCCTTGAGGAAAACCTATCGTACCTATGCGATGCTACGCGACATCTACGGCAAGATGCGTGATCAGAACAACGAGGAGGGCGTTATGCTACTCTCCGAGACCAAACATATCCTTTCGCGTTTTATCGCCGATAACGACACCCCCTTCATCTACGAGAAGATGGGCAATCGCTTTGAGCGTTTTATGATCGACGAGTTTCAGGATACCTCGCTCAAGGAGTGGCATAACTTTGTGCCCCTGCTGCGCAATGCTATGGCGCAGTCGGAGGATGAGTCGATACTGATTGTGGGCGATGTGAAGCAGTCGATATATCGCTGGCGCGGAGGTGATTGGCGAATCCTGAAGGAGTATGTAAGGCGGGACTTGGGCAATGCCGCCGAGGTGCCTATGAATAATAATTGGCGCAGCCTTAAGCAGATTGTCGAGTTCAACAACGACGCTATCCGTAAAGTGGTGAGTCTTAAAAATGCCGACCTTAATAAACTGCTCGAGGAGGCTATCGAGCAAAAAAGACTCTCTGAAAAGTGTTATACCGAGTTGCGTGATATGCTGCTTTCGGCATACGGGGAGCTTGAGCAGACACCTCGCAAGAGATCCGACAAGCGTGGCTATGTGCGAGTTGAGCTCTACGATCAGGACGAGCCGCCCATTGTCGATTACATCGAATCGGCCATTGCGCGAGGCTACTCCTACAACGATATTCTAATTCTCTGCCGCACGGGTAAAGATGGTGCGCGAATTGCCAAGGTACTGATGGAGTATAAGCGCCATAACAATACGTTCAACCTTATGACGCGCGACTCGCTCATTGTTGGCGGTGGCGCTGTGAGTAGCTTTATTATTGCCGTTATGCGCCTCTCGCTCGATCCTGACGATGCCATCAACCGTGCCGTCGTAAACGACTACTTGGGCCGAGCCTACGATGCTCCGGCCGACGAGAATGATTTGACTCTGCTCTCGGCAATCAGCCAACTCTCGCCCGAGCAGGCATTTGAGCGTATCGTTATCGAATACGGCCTTGGCGATAGAAAAGACGAGGTGGCCTATTTGCAGGCTCTGCACGAGCAGGTGGTAGCCTTCTGCTCATCGAAGAGCGCCGATATTCAGCTCTTCCTGAAGATGTGGGATGAGAAGGGATATAAAGCGTCGCTTAATGTCGAGCAGAATAAAGACACCATCGAACTCACCACGATTCACAAAGCCAAAGGCCTTGAACGAAAGGTGGTTATCATCCCCTATTGCAAGTGGCCGTTGGGCCTTGACGGTAAGGGTATTGTCTGGGCACAGCCAAACGAAAACGCTGGTGCGGTCTCCGAGTTGGGGTGCTTCCCCGTTCAATGCTCTAAGGAGATGATGGCGGAGTCGGAGTTCTCCGACGAGTACTATCGCGAGGTGGTCTTCAATGCTGTCGAGGGCATTAACATACTCTATGTGGCACTTACGCGAGCCGAGGAGGAGCTCTATGTTTGTATGCCTTACACTACTCAGAAGGAGGGAAATCTCTCTATCTCGGGCGTAGGAAAATTCCTCTGGGAGGCTGTGCAGGATAAGGCACAAACCGATGGCGAGGGTGATAGCAAACGTATCTGGGCTGAGTATGGTGTGCAGGAGGCGCCCGATAGGAGAGCAGGCAAGGCCGTGCAGATCGAGAACGTATTACTCGACAGCTACCCCACATCTCCCCTTACGCAAAGTCCCCGCACTCTGTCGTATCGCTATTTGGAGGAGGATGGCGAGCAGATTCGCTCGGCCCGCAGTATGGGAGTCTTGATGCACGGCGTATTGAGCGAGGCGGCAGACGACGCCGATGTGATGCGACGTATCGACCTTGAGCAGAAGAATGGCCACCTGAGCGACGAGCAGGCCTCGGAGCTGAAGCGGATCATCGAGCGCGAATTCTGCCGCGACGAGGTGCGCGAGTGGTTCGGCGAGTGGGACGAGGTGCGTTCAGAGAATGATATCCTTTCGGCGGGCGTTGTCGGCACACGTCGCCCCGACCGCGTTATGATTCGTGGCGAGCGGGCCGTTGTGGTGGATTATAAGTTTGGCGAGGAGCAGCGCGCTGCGCACCATCGTCAGGTTGCCACCTATGCGCAGCTGCTGCGCGAGATGGGCTACACCCAGATCGAGGGTTATGTGTGGTATCTCTCGCTCGGCCAGATTGTAAAAGTCGATTGCAACACGCTGGCGCTGTAAAAATCAATAAAAAACACTATCTTTGCAGAAAATATTGACTGATGAAAGTAGGACAAATACAAACACTCAAAGTAAACCGCATATCCGACTACGGTCTCTATCTGGCCGACGAGGAGGGACAGGAGGTGCTGCTCCCCAATCGTTTTGTCTCGCTTACGAATGCTGTGGGCGACGAGATCGAGGTCTTCGTCTATCACGACTCGGAGGATCGTCTGGTGGCTACCACCGACCGACCACTGATCACCGAGGGCCGCGTTGCGTGCCTGAAGGTTGTCGATAAGAACATTCACGGAGCATTTCTCGATTGGGGCGTCAGCGGCAAGGATCTCTTCCTACCCAACCGCAATCAGCAGGGCGGCGTTTTGCCCGGACGCAGCTACATTGTGTGGCTCTACGTCGATAACATCACGGGCCGTTGCGTTGCTACGATGAAGCTCAAGCCATACATCGACAACGACATCATCACCGTCAAACCGCGCCAGAAGGTGGAGGCGCTGGTGGCCTCGGAGAGCCCGATCGGCTATCGCGTCATCATCGACTCGCGCCATTGGGGTATGATCTATAAGAATCAGATCTTCCAGCGCATCAGCGTGGGCGATTGTGTGGAGGCCTTCGTCCGCCGCATAACCGAGGACAACCGCATCGACCTCTCGCTTCGCCGCGAGGGTTACGACGGAGTGGCCGCTTCGGCAGAGAGTTTGTATGATCTGCTCAAGTCGCAAGGCGGAGTACTCGAGGTGGGCGATGACTCTACGCCCGACGAAATTCACGCTGCAACGCAGATGAGTAAGAAGGTCTTTAAGCGCGCCGTAGGCATCCTGCTCAAGCGCGGCGATATTGTGGCCGAGAAGTATCAAATCCGATTGAAATAATGGCATTGCAGACGGCAGAGAGAGTGTCGGCACGCGACGCATCCGACAATTTCGTTTTTCAGCGATCGATCCTCGCCTACTACAAGGCGGCGGAGCTTGTCTCGGGCCGAGTGCTCGAGATCGGCACGGGTATGGGCTATGGCGTGGAGGTCGTGGCACCTGCGGCCGAGCGCTTCATTACGGTCGATAAGAGTCAAGCCTATAGCGTTGATCTGCCGTCAAATACCGAGTTTCGCCAAATGACCGTTCCCCCGCTCGACTTTGCCGACGAGAACTTCGATTATGTCATTTCGTTTCAGGTTATCGAGCATATCAAACGCGATCGTGATTTCGTCAAGGAGGTGAGCCGCGTACTTCGCAAGGGGGGCTCTTTCATAGTCTCTACGCCCAATGCTCCGATGTCTTTAACGCGCAATCCGTGGCACGTTCGTGAGTATCGAGCCGAGGAGCTGCGGCAGTTGCTTGCGCCTCATTTTGAGAGTGTTGAGATGTTGGGTGTCGATGGTAACGAAAAGGTTATGGCATACTACGAGAAGAATCGCGAGGGTGTTCGACGCATCACCCGCTTCGATCCGCTCGATTTGCAGCACCGCCTGCCACGCTGGATGTTGCAACTGCCCTACGATCTGCTCAATCGCCTCAATCGCCGTCGCCTGCTCAGCCAGAATAGCGATCTTACGACCTCCATCACGCGCGACGACTACCGCATCGGCCCGGTTACCGATCGCAGTTTCGATCTCTATTTCATTGCACGAAAATAGGGCCAGAATTGGCCAGAAAAAGCGAGCCATAGAGTAACGTTTTTCGGTCTGTAATCACTACCTTTCCGAAAAATTTACATTATGGCCGAATCACTCTTTTATGCTCTGCGCAGCGGTAAGCCGAACAAGTTTTTGGACTTTACGCGCAATTTCCTTTCAATGCTTATCCCCGATGCTTATCATCGCACACGCCGCGAGAAGATCCTAAAGAGGGCTCGCCTGCGCGATGATTATGACTATATGCTCGACCGCGTGAATTACTATTGCAAAATCGATGAGCCGTGGTCAATCTCGCCCGAAAATCGCACAGAAACGGGCCCGACATATCTTAAATTCCGAGGAGCGATAGGTGATTACCGCCGCCGAATGTTCCGTACGGCCTATTTCTTTGATCAGCGCGATGTTACACGATATTTTCCCCGCCATCTTCGCTGGAATTACTGCCCGGGGGATGTCTATTTTACGCCCGATGAGCCTACCGTCGTCAAGAGTCGCCTGCTATCGGGGGATAATAAAAATTCGGTACTTCTCAAGCTCGATAAACTGCGCCACTTTATGTTCGTACACGATTGCAAAACCTTTGCCCAGAAAAGGGATTGTGCCATCTTTCGCGGTAAGATTCGTTACAGCCGCCAGCGAACGACTTTTCTCGAGAGGTGCTTCTCGCATCCGATGTTCGATTGCGGCGTCGTGGGCTCGAATGAGGGCTACCCCGAGGAGTGGATGTCGGCCAAAAAGAGTATTGCGCAACATCTCGACTACAAATTCATTATGGCTATCGAAGGTAACGATGTGGCCTCCAATTTGAAGTGGGTGATGTCGTCGAATTCGCTTGCCGTAATGCCGCGCCCGACCTGTGAGACGTGGTTTATGGAGGGACGTCTGATTCCCGATTTTCATTATGTGGAGGTTCGGGATGATTTCTCGGATGCTGCCGAGAAGTTGCAGTACTATATCGACCATCCCGATCGCGCCGAGGCCATCATCGCAAACGCCCACCGCTATGTCGAGCAATTCTTCGACAAGGAGCGTGAGCAGATGATTCAGCTTATGGTCTTCGAGCGATATTTGAAATCGAGCGGACAGATGTGGTAATGTAGATTCTTTGAAAAACTTTTCGCTTTTTAGTAATTTTTTACTATTTTTACGTTTTGTATTGGGCTTAGGCCATAAACGAGATAGAGATGGACGAAACAACCATAATCATACTGCTTGTGCTCTCGGGCGTTGTGGTGGGTGTGATAAACACACTCGCTGGAGGCGGTGCGTTCATCTCGATGACGCTGTTTACGGTTATAGGTCTGCCGATTAACGTCTCGAACGGAACAAATCGCATTGCCGTTGTGTTGCAGAATCTCACCTCGTCGGTGGCTTTCCTGCGCAAGCGTATGCTCGACATAAGGAGCGGCATCAAACTCTCCATTCCGGCCGTCATTGGAAATGTGGTGGGCTCACTTGTGGCCAGCCAGATCAGCGATTCGATTTTCAAGATCTGTATGACGGTCGTACTTACGGTCGTGCTGCTCTATATGATCTTCGACAAGAGCCACCTCCATCCCAACATTCACGGCGGCCATCCGCTTGTGGTTCGCTGGTGGCACTATCTGCTGTTCCTGTTTATGGGTTTCTACGGCGGTTATATCTATGTCGGTCTGGGTTATGTGATTCTGGCCGCTACGATATGGCTTATGGATCTGGATATTATCACCGCCAACGTGGTGAAGTGTTTTATTATATTTGTCGCTACCCCATTCTCGCTCATCATCTTTATGATCAACGGTCAGGTCGATTACGCCTACGGCCTGTGGCACGGATTGGGTAATGTTGTGGGAGCTGTTCTGGCGTCGCACTACGCTATGTCGTGGGGCGTAAAGTTCGTACGATGGGCGACGCTTGTGATTATCCTGATCTGTTTTGCCGATCTGGTAGGACTAATCTCGATGCAGGATATGTTGTACGCGATGTTGGCATAGGAGTTTGTGGAAGGAGATGTAGATGAAATTCAAGGAGGAAGATAAGATAGTTGTTACGGGCGCGCGTGTCCACAACCTGAAGAATGTTGATGTGGAGATCCCGCGCTACTCGCTGGTTGTCATCACCGGTCTCTCGGGTTCGGGTAAGTCGTCGTTGGCTTTCGATACAATCTATGCCGAGGGACAGCGTCGCTATATGGAGACCCTCTCGACCTACGCTCGTCAGTTCGTTGGCTCGATGGAGCGTCCCGATGTGGATAAAATTACAGGCCTGAGCCCCGTTGTTGCCATCGAGCAGAAGACCACTAACAAGAATCCCCGCTCGACGGTCGGCACCGTAACCGAGATTAACGACTTCCTGCGTCTTCTCTATGCCCGCGCATCGCGCGCCTACTCGCCCCTTACAGACGAGGAGATGGTGCATTACACCGACGAGCAGATATGCGATCTGATACTCAAAGGCTTCGATGGCCGCAAGGTGGCATTTATGGCCCCCATCATCAAGGGCCGCAAGGGCCATTATCGTGAATTGTTCGAGTCGCTGGCCAAGCGCGGCTATATCTACGCCCGTATCGATGGCGAGGTGCGCGAGATTACGGCTGGTATGAAGCTCGACCGCTACAAGATCCATACAATCGACCTTGTGGTGGATCGTATGCGTATTTCGGCCGACGCTGCCGAGCGCGTTATGACCTCACTCAAGGAGTCGATGCGTCAGGGCAAGGGCACGATGGCTCTGTACGACTACGAGGCCGACGGCCTGCGCTACTACTCGCGCCATCTGATGTGCCCCTCGACGGGCGTGGCGTTCGAGGATCCCGCACCGCACACCTTCTCTTTCAACTCGCCACAAGGTGCCTGCCCGCGTTGTAGCGGATTGGGTACGGAGGCTGTCTTCGATCGTGATAAAATCATCCCCGATCCGAACAAATCGCTCCGCGAGGGCGCGATCGATCCCATTGGAAAATACAAAAACAACAAGATATTCACCCTGCTCACGATGCTCGGCCGTCGCTACGACTTTACGCTCGACGATCCCGTCAGCACCATCTCCGAGGAGGGTATGAACGCCATCCTCTATGGTGATCCTAAGCCGCTTACGGTCGATCTGTCGGAGTTTACCTCCATCTCGGGCCGACGTATGATTCCGTGGGAGGGCATTGCCGAGTATGTTCAGGCGACCGACGACGAGGAGTCGAAGAAGGGCCAGAAGTGGCGCGAGCAATTTATGGCCTACCGTCCGTGTAGCGTCTGTGGCGGTGCGCGCTTGAAGAAGGAGGCTCTGCAGTTCCGTATCGGCGGAAAGAATATCGCCGAGGTGTCGGCACTCTCGATTGCCGATTTTGCAGAGTGGATGTCCACCATCGAGCAGCATTTTAACGAAAAGGAACGCAAAATCGCGCAGGAGATCGTCAAGGAGATCCGCGAGCGTCTGCACTTTTTGGTGGAGGTCGGTTTGGGCTATCTCTCGCTCAGCCGTGCGGCACGTTCGCTCTCGGGTGGCGAGAGCCAGCGTATTCGTCTGGCGACGCAGATTGGCTCGAAGTTGGTCAATGTGCTGTATATTCTCGATGAGCCGAGCATTGGCTTGCACCAGCGCGATAATCGTCGTCTGATCAATACTTTGCAGGAGCTACGCGATGCGGGCAACTCGGTTATCGTTGTCGAGCACGACGAGGAGATGATGCGCTCGGCCGATTACATCGTCGATGTTGGCCCCAAGGCGGGCCGTCGTGGAGGCCAGATTGTTGCTACGGGTACGATCGAGGATATTATGCGCTCAAACTCCATCACGGCCGACTATTTGTGTGGCCGTCGCAAGATCGAAATTCCTGAAACGCTGCGTGCAGGTACGGGCGAAAAGCTTACGCTGCGAGGAGCCCGAGGCAACAACCTCAAGGGTGTCGATGTGGAGTTCCCGCTCGGTAAGTTTATCTGCGTTACGGGTGTGAGTGGCTCGGGCAAATCGACGCTCATCAATGAGACTCTGCGACCGATCCTCAGCCGCCATCTCTACCGCTCGTTCGATCAGCCTCTGCCCTACGACTCTGTCGAGGGGTTGGAGCATATCGACAAGTTGGTCGTTGTCGATCAGTCGCCCATCGGTCGCACGCCGCGAAGCAATCCCGCAACCTATTCCAATGTATTCTCCGACATCCGTAAACTCTTCGAGGCTACGCCCGATGCGCAGGTGCGCGGATTCAAGGCGGGACGTTTCTCGTTCAACGTGCGCGGAGGCCGTTGCGAGGAGTGCCGAGGCGCGGGTGTGCAGACCATCGAGATGAACTTTCTGCCCGACGTCTATGTGCGTTGCAAGGCGTGCGGTGGCCATCGCTACAATCGTGAGACGCTGGAGGTAAAATATAAGGGTAAGAGCATCGACGAGGTGCTGAATATGACGGTCAATATCGCCGTAGATTTCTTCGCCAATATCCCCAATATATACCAGAAACTCAAAGCAATTCAAGATGTCGGTTTGGGTTATCTTACTCTCGGTCAGCCTTGTACGACGCTTTCGGGCGGTGAGAGCCAGCGTATAAAACTCGCAGCCGAACTCTCAAAGACCGATACGGGCCGTACGCTCTACATTCTGGATGAGCCTACGACGGGCCTCCATTTCGAGGATATTCGTCAGTTGCTCTCGGTTATCAACAAGCTGGTCGATCGCGGCAATACGGCTATCGTCATCGAACATAACCTCGACGTGATAAAGGTCGCCGACCACCTCATCGACATCGGCCCGGAGGGCGGCGCCGGCGGTGGTGAGATTATTGCAACGGGCCGACCCGCTGACGTGGCGGCCGAGGAGCGTAGCGCTACGGGAAAATTTCTTCGACAGATGGGACTTTAGGCAAGAATTTTGAAAGTCGTTGGGCATAAAACTCTTTATGCTATGAAACGACTTGTTTACTACATCGCCTCCGCCTTTCTGTGCAGTTTCTGTGGCCCATACGTTCAGCAGGCCGCAGCGCAGACCACCGAGGCCCACCTGCGTAGCACCACCCACGAGGAGCGTGCCGAACGCCGTGCCGAGCGACTTGCCGAGTATGAGAAGTTTATCGATTCGCTCGTGCTGTCGCACAACTTTGAATTCAATGCGCAGACCGTTGCGATGGATCCCTCGATCCCGATGCGCATCCTCACCAATCCAAATTACATCGTAACCGTCTGGCGCGGCCAGCTGGATGTCTGCCTACCCTACTATACGGGTGTGGTGCCGCCCTATCGCTATGTGCTGATGAATACGGGCTCGCCCTTGCTCTCGGATTATCTTGTGGTGCAGACCTCCTACGGCTGGAACGTCTCGTTCAAGACTACGCTCTATGCCGAGTCGGAATACACCTTCAACTTTGAAATATATTCGCACGGCGGGGCGACGCTGACCATCAGCAACACTTGGTACAATCCGGTGCAATATACGGGAACAATCACTAAAATCTATTAGTTATGAGATTGTTAGCCCTACTCCTTGCCTTGTGCGCGATCTCTGCGGCTCAAGCGCAACAGCCCACCGCCGCTACCATTACCGCCCAGCGCGACAGCGTGCCTACTACGACCATCGTCCCCGTTCAGCAAGCGCCACTTACGCTGCGTGATACCATCTCTGCACCCGCGCCCGACTCGCGTCCGATGAATCATCGTCAGCGCCGTGAGGAGCGTGCCCGACGCTATGCGATGACGATTGATTCGCTCGTTGCAACGCGCTCGTTTGCGTTCTATCCTACTGTTATGCAGGCTGTTCCCGATGGTGAGATACGATTGGTCTATGCCGATTATTTCTATGCCTACCTTTCGCCCGTCGATCTGGAGGTACATCTTCCGTTGGAGCGCGGAGCGATGCGGCAGGTGTCGATAATGAACTTCGACTCCGACCGAATCGAAAATTATGTCTCGGCCAAGTTCCAGACGCAGTGGAATATATCCTTCTCGGCGCGCGATGACGGGCGGCAGTACGACTTCTCGCTGATGATTTCGACCGTCACGGGCCAAACCGAACTTACGGTCGAGGGGCCCGATGGTGCGATGCGATATGTAGGCTCGGTCGGTCAACGATCGCGCGAAAGATGATAGAAAAAAAGCCTGCAAATCTTTTGAGATATGCAGGCTTATTTATTTGAGTGTAAAATAGTTACTTCGTGAGTAGTACAACGGCGTGAGTCGAAACACCCTCCTCGCGTCCCTCGAAGCCCATCCGTTCGGTAGTCGTTGCTTTGACCGATACGCGGTCTGTGTCAAGACCTGTCACAGCGGCTATCGCCGAGCGCATATTGTCAATGTGCGGACGCAGTTTCGGACGCTGCATTGCGATGGTGCAGTCGATGTTGGAAATAGAGTATCCTCGCGCCTCCACCTCGTTACACACGCGGCGAAGCAAAATCTTCGAGTCGATACCCTTGAACTCGTCCGATGTATCGGGGAAGAGCTTGCCGATGTCGCCCAATGCCAACGCGCCGAGCAGCGCATCACAGATGGCGTGCAACACCACATCGCCGTCGGAGTGAGCCACGCAACCCTTCGTGTGGGCAATCTCAACACCGCCCAAAACCAAGCGGAGCCCCTCGGTCAGAGCGTGAACATCGTATCCGTGTCCGATTCTAATATCCATATTATTAAGCAATTAATCTACGTCTGATACCTAAAATAACTCTTCTTGCAAATGCCGGCAACGTCAGCCACGCGCGCGACTGCCAGCGCCAACTTTTTCCCGAGCACTCTACCCTGCGGCCTGATGAGCGTTTGACGGCAACCATCACAGCCACAATATCTTGGCGTGTAGCCACCTCCTTGATTTTGTAGTTTCCGTCGCCCGCAAAGGTGATTCTGTCGCCCTCGATCTTCTCGATGCGGTGCAGAACGTGCGCCCCGCGATAGCGAAACAACACGACTGCACCGACCTTAATGTCGGCATCGGTGGCGCTACGCAGGATGGCAACATCCTTGCCGCTCAGCATCAGCGGCGTCATACTATGCCCCTTGACGAGAATCTCAACCTCCTCGCCCGTTGAGAGCAGGCTCTCCACCTGAGCAAAAAAGAGTTCGTTGCTCAGTTTCATAAGCCGAAAACCGTATCGTGAGAGAGTTGTGCTGCCGCCGTATCGGGCAGACACTCAAGGTGATAGACGGGAACTTTGCTCAAAACGGCCGACAGAACGTCGATCATCGCCTCCTCCAATCGACCATCGTAGGCAAATGCGGGCGGCAGCGATGGTAGCAGCGCTCCCATAGCCTGCGCACCTCGCAGACGACGGATGGCGTTGTGCGGAGCTTGCGACAGGCGCACGATAGCACGCAGAGGATAGCTCTCGGCCTTGTAGCAGGGTGTTTTGCCACTCCACGGCGAGCCGTAGGCCACGACCTTGCCGTCGTTAATTCCAATGAAGGGACTATCGTCGTTAAGCAGCGTTGCCCCCTCGATCGTCTCGCGCCACAGACGTGTGTGGGTGCTCTTGCCCGTACCCGACTCGCCGAGGAACATTACAGCCTCGCCGTGGCAGACGATAACCGATGTGTGAACGGCCGTTGTAAGGTGCTGCGAGAGAGCCATATTCACAGCAAACCACAGGCCAAAGCGAAGGAACGAAGGGTTTACTCCCTCCTCGGCGTTCATCTCGATGTGGCTGAGGTCGTTGCGTGATGAAGAGAGGATCAGCGTGGGCTGCTTGTCGCTCTCGATTGTGAAGTAGTATCGCTCGGCGTTGCGGTAGAAGGTGCAGCGGGCATCGCCCTCGTCGAAGTCGAATTCGGTGAGCTGCTCTAACTGCGCGGGGAGCTGAATATCCACTCCCGTAAGAATCGTTGCCGCGCAGTCAGCCTCCGTTTCAGGCTCCACAACAAAGGGAGCAAAACCGCGAAGGCCCGCCTTCACGGCATCGCTGACGGGGCCCGTGAGGCGTATGCGATGGTTGGCTATGATATAGTTGTTGAACATTTATGAGCTGTTTTGTACGGACAAGCCGTTATTCTAAAGTGCAAATATAGAAAATATTTTCATCTTAGGCCGAAAGATTTTGAGATAGGCAAACATTTTTCTATTTTTGCACTCGGAATAAAGGTTCATATTTTATGATTAGCAGAAGAATGCTCAGAATTAAGGTCATCAAGACCTTATACGCCCATCTGAAGTCGGATGCCGACTCGTTGATGGCCTCTCAGAAGACGCTCGTGAATTCGATCGACAAGACGTACGACCTCTATGTGCTTACGTTGTCGCTCGTTGCCGAGTTGGCTCACTATGCCGAGCAGCGTCAGGAACTGGCCAAGAAAAAGCAATTGCCTACATACGAAGATCTTAACCCCAACCGTAAGTTTGTCGATAACCGCGTCGTGCAGCTGATTGCCAACAGCGATTCGGTGAACGATTATCTGGCTTCGCGCAAGCTCTCGTGGGCGGCATATCCCGAACTTGTCAAGACACTCTACACGCAGCTCGAGCAGACGGAGTATTTCCAGAACTATATGTCGCAGCAGGAGCGCTCGTTCAAGGATGATCTGGCGCTGGTGACGGAGTTCTTCACCCGCGAGCTGGAGGAGTGCGAGATGTTGGAGGATGTGCTCGACGAGATGTCGATCCTGTGGAACGACGATTTGGGCTTTGCGCTGATTATGGTGCTGCGTACGCTCTCGAACGTGCGCCCCTCGCACGAGGAGATCAAGCTCGTGCCCAAGTTCAAGAGCGAGGAGGATCTTGATTTCGCGTGCGAACTATTTGCCAAGACGGCAGTAAACTACGACGAGTATCAGCAGCAGATTGAGCGATTTACGCGCAACTGGGATGTTGAGCGTATCGCGTTTATGGACAATCTGATTATGGCAACGGCCGTGGCCGAATTGGTTGGCTTTGAGTCGATTCCTGTGAAGGTTACGCTTGACGAGTATATCGAGATTGCCAAGTTCTACTCGACCAACAGCAGTGGTACGTTCATCAACGGCGTACTCGATAAGTTGGTGGCGGCGCTTCAGCAGGAGGGCCGAATCAATAAGAGCGGTCGCGGACTGATCTAAGCGGGGACTAAAGAAGATTGAGTGAGGCTATGCTGAGGGGCTTTGTATATATTGTTGCGGCGGCGCTGATGATGGTTTCCTGTGGTGGACGTCAGACGCAGTATGCTACGGCAAGCCATCCCGTTGATTTGAGAACCATTACCATCGACAACGAGTCGGCCGAGCGAGGCGTGAGCGACACGTTGCGATTGGGACGACTCCATTCGGGAGAGGTTATTGCAAAGACCATACGCGTGAAGAACGAGAGCGACGAGCCTGTAGTGTTTACGCGACATTACGTCTCGTGCGGGTGTTTGAGCGTGCAGTACGATCGCAAGCCAATAGCCAAGGGCCAGAGCGGAGATATAAACATTAAATTTGATTCGCGCACGATGAACGGCCTGCAATTGAAAACTTTGGTGCTATATTTCGCCGAAAAAGGCCGTCCGATGCGAATATTTGTCGAAGCCGAGGTGGAATAGGTTGTGCGAAAGCTAATAATTACATAACTTTGCATAGTCGGCCCTCGAGAAGGGGCAGCGCGAGCAAGGATGTGGAATGAAAACAGAAAATAAAACTAAAATTTATAGACTATGATTAATTTGCTTCAAGCAGATGCTGCTGCGGCAGCTGCACAGCCCGGTATGGGTAGTTTTTGGGTGATGATGTTGCTTATGATCGCCGTGATGTATTTCTTCATGTGGCGTCCCGAGTCAAAGCGTCGTAAGGAGATGGCCGCTTTCCGCGACGGCCTGAAGAAGGGCGATAAGGTGATCACCGCCGGCGGTATCTATGCCGTTGTTAAGGAGGTTAAGCCCGGCGAGCCTACCATTCTGATTCAGGTTGATGGCGACGTAACACTCCGCATCGACAAGGGTATGGTTGTAGCTGACAACTCGCAGTTGCAGAAGTAATCGCTATTTGAAACGAAAAAAAATCCCGATCGCCACACTGGTGATCGGGATTTTCGTATTAAATACCTAACCTAAATCGCATTATACTACAAATAGTAGAGTTTGAGCGACTTCAAGATAGGCCCGTAGAAGTTCCAGCCGATACGCTTTGCTGCGGGAATAGCATTGGGACGCACGTCGGCAAACTTAACCTCATTATTGGTATCAAGAACATAGAACGCAGGGGCAGGCAGATAGGGATCGGTATTGAGATTCCCTGCTGGCGACTTCTTGATAAAATCCACTGCACGACCCGTTGCAAGGAATGCCACACCCATAGCCTTCGCCAAGTTACCCTTGGGATCGCCATAGAAGTGTTTCAGAGGCATCGTTGACTCCTCGCTGGTCTTCTTCAAACCTACTGCGGCATCGGGCGATACACAGATCACGTTGTAACCCATCTTCTCAATCTCGGCAAGATTGGGAACGAACTCATCACGGAAGTTATTGGTACAGTTGAAACACCACTCACCACGGTAAAATACCAACACGGTAGGTTTCTCCTTTGTCAAAGAGTACAGCGTTACGGTCTGACCCTCGGCAGAAGTTAAAGTTACATCGGGCACCACCTCACCCACAACCATAGGAGCGATGTCGGTAGCATTCTCAGGCAAAGCCTGTGCCTGCACTGTATTGGCTGACACACAAGCGATTGCCATAGCCAACGTCAAGAAAAATGTTTTCATAATAATTTTGTTTTTAAGGTTTTAACTGTGTTAATCTCGGCCGAGTATTAACGAAGACAAAATTACGAACTCACATCTTAACGCAAATTATCAAAAGAGGTAAAATTATGGTATTTTTCCGACCTTAGAGAAATTATCGATACTGACGTCGAAACGCCAAAGGGGTAAGCGATGTATGCTTAAAGAAGAATTTATAGAAATTACTATCGTCGCTAAAACCGAGTGTATATGCAATCTCCTTGACCGATGAGTTGCTGTACGACAGCAGACGCTTGGCCTCCAGAATCACGCGGTCGTCGATATATGCTTTGGCACTCTTGCCCACCGACTGTTTTACGGCACGATTCAGAGCCTTGTCGTTCATTCCTAGTTGTTGGCAATAGAACTCCACCGAACGGTGTTGGCGGAAGTGCTTCTCCACCTCATTGCAGAAACGATAGCGCAGGGGAAGATCTGTTAGGTTCAACACGTCGTTCGATGTCTCGCGCATTGTGCGCTCGGCCGCAAGCAGGATAATCTCCAACATACGATGAACGATGCGTTGGTGCGTCACGCTATCCTCACGTTTAAGTTCTGATTCCAGCACCGCAAGGTGATGAGCGAAAATATCCTTCTCAACCGCTACAACGGGGTGCGGCAGCAGAGGATTAAGCAAAATAGAAGAATTGACAAGTTGCTCGATAGAGGGGGTCTGATTAAGGAATAACCGAGTGAAGATCATCAGCTTGCCCGTATATTGCGACTCTGTATCAAATGTATATGAGCGATCAGGAACGATGATCAGCATCTCGCCGCTACGCAGTCGCACCTGCTCAAAATCGACCATAAAGGTGGCCTCGCCCTGCTCGATCCAGATAACCTGATAGAAGCGGGCCATACGGACACCACGGAAATAGGATGGGTGAGCATACACATAGTCGAGGCTCTTAATCTCAAAGCCTAATGCCACCTCAGGGCTAAACTCCACATTCTTTATACTCTCCCCCACCATATACTAACAATATACTATATCTCGTCCTCGGTCAGAAAATCCTGAAAACCGTGCTCCTCGCAGGCTCGCTGCTTGGGCGTGAGGAAGTAGATGCAGTGACCCTCGGTGCAGAGTTCGCCCTCGGCATTGAACAATTCGACGTTAATGTCGATCACCTGACGGCGCTGACGCACCACGCGGGCACGCAACGTGATATGCTCCTGACTGATTACCACCTGCTTCTTGTAGCGCATATCCAAGTGTGAGGTTACGCCGCTGGTCTGGAACTTGCGGAATATCACCCAGCTCGCAATCTCATCCACCAGCACGGCCTGCACGCCGCCGTGCAGCGTGTTGCGCCAACTCTCGAACTCGGTGCGAGGATGCCAATGGCAGACAATATCGTCGCCATCCTCGTAGAACTCCATCTTCAGGCCCGTCGCATTGTTCGGGTCGCAGCCGTAGCAGTGGTAGGTAGGCTCGCCCACCCACGGATTGATAATCTTCTTCATACCCCACTATTTTGTCATCAGGCGCAGGGCGCGTGCCAACTGATCGGGGCAAGATGTACCCTTGCCACCGCAATTAATGCCATCCAAGCGGGCAATGACCTCGCTTGCCTTCATCCCGCGAACGAGCATCGAGATGCCCTGCGTGTTGCCCTGACAGCCACCCATAAACTGAACGCTCTTAACCACATCGTCCTCCAGCTCGATGGCGATAGCCTGCGAGCAGACTCCTTTTGTGGGATATACAATCTTCTTATTCATATCGGCAAAGTATAATAATCCTCGACAAAGATAGGAATTTTGCGACAAACGGCTCTATTCGCGCGCAAAAAGGAGGATATTATGACGACAATTTTGTACATTTGTAGAAAATTTTGAGACTACGATGTACGACCTGATAGTTATAGGTGCCGGAGCTGCCGGCCTGATGGCTGCTGCTACGGCGGCACGCAACGGTAAGAGCGTTTTGCTGATGGAGAAGATGGAGAAGGCGGGACGCAAGATTCGCATTACGGGTAAGGGCCGCTGCAATCTGACCAACGCCCGTCCGCCCGAGGAGTTTGCGGAGGCGATACGCACCAATGCCGACTTCTTCGATGTGGCCTTTGCCGAGTTTAACAATAAGGCGACGATTCGCTTCTTCGAGCGTATCGGCGTGAAACTCGACATTGAGCGTGGCCAGCGTGTTTTTCCGCGAAGCGGCAAGGCGTGGGATATTGCCAATGCGCTGGTCGATTACTGCGTGGATAATGGCGTGGAGATCGTCTATAATGCCCGCGTGAGCGACGTTCTGGTACTCGACGGCAAGGTCTATGGCGTTAAGTTTTTCAATAAGCGAGGCTTCGAGCGCAGGGAGGAGGCCGAGAATGTCATCATCGCAACGGGTGGCGTGAGCTACCCCGGAACAGGCTCTACGGGTGATGGATATATCTTTGCCGACCGCCTCGGCCACACGATCGAGGAGGTGCGCCCATCGCTTACTCCGCTTCGCACGTCGCATCCGCAGCGTAAGTTCCTCGATGGACTGCTGCTGAAGAATGTCAATGCGAAACTCTATGTCGAGGATGAGATGGTGCGTGAGGAGTTTGGCGAGCTGAGCTTCTCGGATCGTGGTATCGAGGGCGCTGTGGCGCTCAGAGTGAGCCGCGATGCGGTGGATGCGCTGATTGACGAGAAGCGCGTGAAGATGGTTATCGACCTTAAACCCGCCCTGACGGAGGAGATTCTGGAGGAGCGCATACGTCGTGAGATTGCAGAGATGCAGCCCGATGAGTTCTTCTCGGAGCTGTTGCGCAAGCTCGTTCCCAAGCACTTTGTGTTGCCGATTGCGCACGAGTTGGACGTACACTCGAAGAACTATATTCGCAAGGTAACCGACACGGAGATTAAGCGTCTGGTAAAGGTGCTCAAGGGTATGGTATTCCCGATTACGGACTACGCGCCGTTTGAGTATGCGGTGGTTACGGCCGGCGGCGTCAGGTGCGACGAGGTGAATAAATACACGATGGAGTCGCTCAAGGTCAAGGGCCTCTACTTCGCTGGCGAGGTGCTTGATATTGACGCAAATACGGGAGGATATAACCTGCAGATTGCCTTTTCGACGGGCCGTCTGGCGGGACAATTGAAGAAGTAATGAAGATTACGGGGCGAAACATAAAGCGACGTCTGTATGGGCTGCGTACCCTACCGTCGAACCTGAAGCGGGCACGATATTTTCGTGGCCACGGAGTCCATTCGCCCTATGTCTATGCGCTGGTGCGTCAGGTCTTTATGCGCTCGTCGTTTATCGGCGCGGGGCGAGAGCTTTACAACGATCTAATCGAGCGTGGCGTGGCCGAACGACGAGCTGTGCAGTTGCAGAATGTGATGGAGCATTGCCGTTATGCGACCTATCGGATTGATTGTCCGCCGCAGCAGATCGCGGAGTGCGATATGGTGATTGCAACGGTGGCGACGGCAGCGACAGACCTTGCCGCAATGGCCGATAAGGCTCGCGAAGTGGGTGCGACGCTTTGCATACTCTCGCCAGCGCTGGATCGTGAGCGCGATATGGCTTGCCGAGAGATTGTGCAGGTACACCCCTCGACGAGTGTCGATAACAGAGGTTATCTACTGTTGTTTAATAATCATTTGCCAAAACAAAAGTTCAGACTATGAAGATATATACCAAAGGTGGCGACAAGGGCCATACATCGCTCATCGGTGGCGAGCGCGTGCCCAAGTACGATTGTCGTGTCGAGGCTTACGGAACGGTTGATGAATTGACCGCGTTCACGGCATTGTTGGCCGATAAGCTCGTTGGCGACAGATTTCCTAAGTCGGTTGGACAGTTGCGTCGCATCGAGTCGCAGCTGATGACCGTTGCGGCGCTGTTGGCCGTCGGCGAGGGAGGTCAGGGTAAGGTGGCAAGCGTGAGCGATGAAGCTACGACCGATCTGGAGCAGTGGATCGACCGTATGCAGGAGCGTCTGCCCGCAATCACGAAGTTTACGATCCCCGGCGGTGATGAGCGCATCTCGCTCTGCCACGTCTGCCGTACGGTGTGTCGTCGTGCCGAGCGCGCGGCGTTGCGTGCTGCCGAGCAGTGTGAGGTACCGAGCGAAGTGTTGGTCTATTTGAATCGTCTGTCGGACTATTTTTACCTGCTCGGTCGCACGGTTGCCGACCGCACTTCGACCGAGGAGATTTTGTGGATTCCGTAGTCGCAGCACTCATCGCAAAGGGCTGAGGAGCAGTCCTATTAGGTGAATTGTGGTTTGGTGGGACATCGTTGTGGGCAGAATGTGATAATAATTTTTGCAGAACACTTGTTTTTAATCTTTTTCTGCGTATATTTGCGGCCGATTTACAAGGATAGAAAAATTATTAACCTGATAAAACCGCAAAACTATGTACTGGACTTTAGAGTTGGCATCTAAGTTGGAGGATGCACCGTGGCCCGCTACCAAGGAGGAGTTGATCGACTATGCAATCCGTTCGGGTGCACCCCTCGAGGTGTTGGAGAACCTGCAGGAGATCGAGGATGAGGGTGATATCTACGAGTCAATCGAGGACATCTGGCCCGACTACCCCTCAAAGGATGATTTCTTCTTCAACGAGGAGGAGTATTAATCTAATACAAAAGGACTTGAGTTGATCAAGTCCTTTTTTGTTATCTTTTCTCGCCAAGCACGCACCAACGGAGCAGTGGGATTCGGCGCAGCAACTCATACAGCACGGGCGAGAGCGCGAAGACCGCCACCGTCAGGATAAGGTACATACATACGGGCGGCATCGAAGTGGCGACCTTGAGCGTGTAGCCAAGTGAGTTTACGATCAGATAATGAACGATATAGATGCCGTAACTAGAACGAGTCATATAGGTTGCGAAACGTCCCGTACGATCGAAGCACGACCTAAACCACCCCATCATCGCAAGGCACATCAACCATCCGTAGATGTTGTTTAGAGGCGTGCAGAGATATTGTGGCAGAGTGTTGTTCTGGCCAAATGTCGTTGCGATAAGAATCGTGCCTGCGACAACAGCGCAGGCCATCAGCGGCTTCCACGCCCTCTCTACAAGCTCCTGTATCCTGTCGTGCGAGAAGACGAAATAGCCCATCAGGAAAGGAATCGCATAGAAAATTGGTTTATACAGATTCCATAACCCTTCGGCACTCGCGGGATTGGGGTTCATCACAAGCGTTTTATGGCCTAACCAAAACATCACGCCCATCAAAATTGTAGGGACAATGCCAAGTTTGCCGCAAGCGAGCCACACCTTGTCGCGTGCATCAATTTTTCTGATGAGCAAAAGCAGTAGCGATAGCAGCCACAGATCCTGAATAAACCATAGTGGGCCCGTGCCGCTGATTGTCCAGATTAGGTACTTTACGGCCAGCGGAAGCGCCGCCATAGCATCATCGACTGGGGCGGCAAGAGAGTTGAAATATCCGGTCAGAAAACCGAAGAAGATTAGGCCGATGGTCGAGGGCACCAAGAGTTTTGTAGTGCGCGACTTAAACCACTCTTTATCAGTGTGTCGTTCCAAGGCATACCGAGCGCTCACACCCGCAAGGATAAAGAGCAGAGGCATAAACCAAGGGTAGAGAACGTACATAATAATATCCTGATATTGAGGCCCATCGCCGAAGCCACCGATGCCTCCCAAAACACCCTTGTTGTTGTAGTAATAGATGACGTGATAGAGCAATACCAATAGCACCGTCACCCAGCGCAGGTTGTCGATCCAATGGCGTCTCATTTGTTAAGGCCCTCCATCACCTGATCGACCAGATCGTGAAAAATCTCGGTCTTGACCATTGCCATTCCGTTCTTGTCGCCCATAAGGATGAGCGCATCGCCCGGCTGGAGATTGTAGATTTTGCGAGCCTCTTTGGGGATTACGATCTGTCCCTTTTCGCTGATTTTTAGTACTCCGAAAATGTACTTGCCGTCTTTTTCTTGCATAGCAGAGTGAGTTTAATAGTTATAAAAGTAGGAAATTTCCTACAAATATAACTTTTGTTTTGGTTTTGTGCAACGATTATCGATTTTTTCAGCCGCGGGAGAGCAAATTTTCGTAACTTTGTAGTGAACGAAAACTAATCACTATGAAAAAAACTCTATTTACTCTCTCTGTTATTTTCGGCTTTCTGCTTATGCCGACTGTGGCTTCGGCTCAGGAGGATGTGGCCTATTGGGGCAAGGAGGAGGCCTATCTGCTGCGTCAGGCATCGTATATGTATAAGCTGGTAGATGAGGCTCTCGACGAGTATCCGCCCGTCGTAGGTGCTCCCACGTCGCGTCGCTTGGCGCTCTACAACTTGGATGCGATGCTGCACGAGACCAAGTACGACAATACCGATCCGTTCAAGGGTTTCGTGTCGTCGCGCGTGGGCAAGGTCGTGGAGGATATGAAGCAGCCCGTCAAGAAGGGAATGAAGATTTACAAGATCTATAACGATGGTTTCGTGGCTCGCACGAAGTCGGTTACAATCGCATTTGATGTGGTACGAGGTGCGTGCAACAACGAGCAGATTGTGAGCAACGAGCATATTGATGCGATTGTGGATCAGTGCGATGTGCTGTTCCTGTCGCACAATCACGGCGACCACGTCGATAGCTACGTTGCCGATCGTTTTATTGCGGCGGGCAAGCCCGTTGTGGCGGCTACGGAGATCCTGAAGGATGTGAAGGGTGTAACCCACTACCGCTCGGAGAGCGAGACGTTGGATAAGGTCGTGGAGCTTAAGAGTGGCGAGTCGCTCAAGGTGAAGATCTACCCCGGCCACCAGAGCGAGATGATGTGTAACGTCTATGCCGTTACCACCCCCGAGGGGCTGACCGTAGCACATACGGGCGACCAATATAATAAGGAGGATTTTGCGTGGATCAACACTGTGAAGAATCAGAAGCCTGCGATCGACGCTCTTTTAATTAACTGCTGGTCGATGGATATTGCCGAGGCGATTAAGGGTTTCAATCCTCGATACGTCCTTACGGGCCACGAGAATGAGATGGGCCATACGATCGACCACCGCGAGGCCTTCTGGCTCACGTTCCAGAAGCTGCAACCCGTCGAGCACGACTATGTGGTGATGGCGTGGGGCGAGTGGTTCTCGCTAAAGTAAATAATAAAGGCTGTCCCGACGGGGCAGCCTTTTTGTTATTTTAACGACCACTCTATAAGGTCGGCCATATATTTGCGGCTATCCTTGCCAAACCAGCCGGTCTGCGTCATCTTTCCTTCGGGAGAACGGCGCGTAGGGCCTTTGCGCTCGATGTCCTCGTCGCCACCCATCAGTAGGGCAACCATCGTCTCGGCGCAGGCGAAGAGCTTGCCACCACTTGCCAACTCCACATACGTTGCGTGCAAATATCCATCGTCCATACATACGCTAGCGGGGATGCCTCCCTTCACGCTACGCATACCCGTGCAGGGCACCTCGTAACGGCCCTTGAAAATCTCATTCTCAAATGATACGGCGCCGTTGTTGCCTGCGATTTTATTGTCGTAGCCAAACTCGATGCCGAAGGGCGTCGTTACGGCGTTGATGTTGTAGGGCTCCAGCAGCACACGATGCGCCTCCTCATCGACAAAGACGATGAGCGAGCTTCCGCGATTGATGAAATTGACCAATGCCGTAGCCTCCTCCGAGGTGATGTTCTTCTGCAAATCGTGCTGCAAGGGCGAGAGCATAAGCACCACATCGACACTCTCGAGCGTTGCCTCGCTAAAGGACTGATCCTCGTTGATAACAAGCTCGGCACCGTTATCAGCAGCCATCTTCTGGTAGTCGGGCACAACGTCGGCGGTGTAGGATCTGCCCAAACACTGGCCGTGCGACTTGTCAAACATAATTACGGGCGTGCGATCCTCGGTAGAGCAAGCCACAGCGAGCAGGGCGCACAAAGAGAAGAATAGTTGTTTCATAGTTTCTGATTTTTGATTTTGTTTTACGCAAATGTAAATGATAAAACTTTAATAAACAAGACGTTACCGAGGGGTTATATAGTTACCGCACAGAAACTATTGCACATAATCAGGGGCTTACGCCGCAAAAAAAAGAGCTGTCGCAACACAACTGTTGGGCAGCCCTTCAAAGGTTTCATATACGGATTTACTCCTCGGGAGCAAACATCGGATCCCACGAAGGAAGCATAATAGGCTTCTGGTCGAGCATCTTCATAATGTCGGCGGGAACATACTTCTTCTCCACAACCAAACGGAACATATACTCGTTGAACCACTCGTCGGTCATAATCATATTACCCTGATAGCCTGACGAGGGGCCCCAGCTGTTCTCAACCATCCACTTCTTGGTCTTGCCTGACTCGGGATCGATATCCACAGCGATAAGAGTCATAGCGTGAGACGAGAGTGATGAGTAGGTCTGGATGCGCTGCTTCTTATCCATCGGAAGCGTGGTGCGGAACAGCGACTCATAGTCGTAAGCGTTGATGTCCAGCACGCCCGTCGAGCGGTTAGAGAACTTGCCAACGTCGCAAGAGAAGTACATCGCCGTATTGTCCTTAATCGAGGCGATTGCCATCTCCTTGATGCGCTCGATGGGGAGGTTCAGATATACCCAGTTCTCGCCGTCATAGACGTGGCGGTCGTACTCGATCTCATACACCTTGCCGTACTCGCGCGAGGGGTCGTTCATAACCATAATGTAGTTGCCCTCAAGATCCTCGCCGATATACTCCTCGTAGAAGCTCTTCGGGGTGTAGGTCTTCTTGCTTACTACGTTGCCGGCCTTGTCGTAGCGAGTCCACTCGAATGAGGTGGGGGGAACGCCCACGCACTCGGCCAAGATGCGATAGATCTCACTCAGCATAGCCTCCTTGCGAGCAGCTGTCTCGGCGGGCTTCAGTTCGCGCAACTCAAGAGCATACTCGCGCAGCTTCTGGCGCAGGATGTTGAGCATACCGCTGGTGTTGTTGCTCTGGTAGGTCTCGGGCATAGCCTCCTTGGGCACTACGCCATATTTCATAATAAGGTTCGATACGCCCGTGAACTGACCACCGTCGCCGATGGGGTTCTTCATCAGCCAATCGACCTTGCGATCCTCCAAAGGAAGTGAGCGGGTATCGACGATAGCCTGCAGGAAGAGGTTCGACTTCTCCAGCAGATCGTAGAACGAGTTGTAATTCTGCGAGAACTCCATCGAAGGCAGGTCGTACTTGTCGATCATCTTGGCACGCAGCACGTTAAGACCTGTGAAGAGCCAGCAACGGCCCGATGAGAGCTGGTTGGTGATACCCTTGGTCTTGACGCGATCCGAGAAGTGGGTGTCGATCATTGCGAGCGACTCCGAATTAACGGCCAGCGCGGCGATTGAGTTCGATGAGAGAGCGTTGCGGATAGCCTTCTGCTCAGCCGAGCCGGTGTAGCTCTTGCTGATGCGCGAGAGCATATCGGGGCTGATGCCACCATCCTTGGTCTGCGCCGAAGCGCCCAGTGCGCCCACCATAAGTGCAGCACAAATGATAAGTTTCTTCATAGTAGTTTATTTGGTTAGTATTATAAAATTTTCTCGTATGCCAAACGGCGGCTCTCGATCACCACGTCGCCGCAATATGTGTAGCCCAACCGGCCGATCAGGCTCTGCATAATCTTATTGTCGGGGTGGGTGTCGATGCGGATGCTGCCCACTCGCTCCGCTGCCATAGCCTCGGCGGCTAACATAAAGTGCTTTGAGAAGCCCATACCCACGAAAATCTCGTTCGTGCAGAGACGATGCACGCAGGCGTAGTCGCCCGAGCGAAGCCACTCGCCGCCCGTAAGATCGTCGTAAGCAGGCTCGCCCGTAAAGATGACGGCTCCATAGACGAGGATCGTATCACCCTCCGACAGCACCATTCCTACCCCATTTTTCACGTCCTGCTCGACGCTCGAGCGGTTGGGGTATCCGCGCTGCCACTGGTCGATGCCCGCAGCACCCAAACGCGCCGAGGCTGAGGCCATAATCTCGGCCACGGCATCAATATCTGCCTCTGTTGCTTTGCGAAAAATCATATCAAGTGTTATAAAATCTTCTCGAAAGCCGTAAGGTAGCGGCTCTCGAAGTAGATGATTCCACAATAGGTGTACCCCATCGAACGCATCAGGTGTTGCATCGTGCGATTGTCGGCGTGGGTGTCGATACGCATACTGCGCTTGCTCTGGGCTGCTACGCGCTCGGCCTCGGTCATAAATCTTCGGCCGTAGCCTCGGCCCGTGAGGCCCTGCTTGACGCACATACGATGAACGACGGCGTAGTTCTCCTCGTGGGTTATCCACTGCCCATCCGCGATATTGGCGTATGCGGGCTCGCCCGTGAAAACCAATGCTCCGTAGACCACCACCTCGTTATTCTCACATAGCACCCAGCCGATACCCTCCTCCACGTCTTGCTCAAGACGCTGGCGGTTGGGATAGCCGTGTTGCCACTGATCGACACCCTCGTCGCCCAGACGGCGGATGGCATCGTTCATAATCTCGACAGCGGGGAGAATGTCATTTTCGGTAGCTTTGCGGAAAATTATCATTGGGGTTATATTTGTGCAAATATATAAAAAATATGATATAAAAGAAAAAAGGAGCGAACCGAAGTTCACTCCTTAGTGGTTGAGCTACCGAGATTCGAACTCAGAATAACAGAACCAAAATCTGCTGTGTTACCGTTACACCATAGCTCAATCGTTGCTCGTAAGCGCCAGCAAAAGTAATGCAAAAAAATCAATCGGCAAAATTTACCTCGATTTATCTGCAAAAAACTCCTTTTGCCGATTATTTTATGATCTCATCGACGATGCGCGAATAGCCCTCGTTGTTGGGGTGCAGGCCGTCGGTAAAGAACTTTTCGTTGATGCGGCCATCCTCCTGCAGCAGCTTTACGCCCGGGTTGATGTATGTGTATCCGCCGAGCGAGGCCATCGTGCTAAGGCGCAGATTGAGAGTCTTTACACGCTGCTCCTGACCGCGACGAGGCAGAAGTCCCACCACCCTAATCTCGGCCTTGGGCTGACGCGCACGGATGGCCGCGAGCAAAAACTCTATGCCATCGACAATATCCTCGTCTTTATCCATTCCTAAATTATTCGTGCCGATCATCAACACAACGCGTTCGGCCTCGAAGCCATCCAGCTCGCCGTGATAGACGCGCCACAACAGATTCTCCACGCGATCCCAGCCGCAACCCATATTCAGATAGTCGCCCATCTTCGAGGCCCACACCTCTTCGCCGTTCTGAATACGGTGCGCTCCGCCCCAATAGTGGACAATCGAGTTGCCGAGGATGACACAGCGGGGCTGACGCTCGGCGGCCTGCTCTACGATCGAGCGGTGGCGATCGTCCCACTCGTAGGTTGCAGGCTCGCGGCGCTGCTTGACGGGTTGCATTGTGCGCTTTTCGCCAATGGGCATACGCAGAATCTTGCGTGCGATATGCTCAATGGCCCCGGCCTGTTGCATCATTCCGTAGTCGGTCAGATGGTTGCCATCGACCGCCATCTCGTAGTTTATGCCCATCTGCTCGCGCGTGATGTAATAGAGATTCTCCACGCCCTCCGAGAGCAGCCTTTCGTACATTCGACGCGAAGCGAGGTTGGCGGCCTCGACATAGTCGCGGTTTTGGGGATTTGTGTCGCCCGTCGTGTAACCGACGTGATCGACAAGAAGAATCGGGCTCGCGCTACTCTGGCGAATCTGTTTTACTGCATCGTAGGTGAGTTGCTCGACCTTCTCGACGGGGTACTCGAGAATGTTGGGCAGGCAATCCAAAATGTAGAGTCGCGCATCCGTCTGGCAGATGTATTTCAGTACCTCGGGCTCTAAAAGACCATTGCCCGAGAAACCGAAATTGACAACGGGCAGATCCAGCCTGCGTTGCAGAATCGTACCCCACGCCATTGCGGGACGCGACACGCAACCGCCCTGCGCGATAGACGAGCCGTAGATCACAATCGGCCTCTCACGTCGCGTGGGGATGAAGCGGAATTCGCTACCCTCCGCAACTCCGATCTGCATACTCTTCACGCCGTTGTAGAGCGGCAGGTAGAGGCGATACTCGAAGCCCTTTCGGTGGTGCGAGGGGTTGGCGGGAAGGCCTTTGTAGGTGTATTTCACCTCCTCGTCAAAGGAGTAGCGACCAGCGCAATAGGCCTCTGTGCCATCGCTGTCGATGCGGTAAAGATCGACTCCCGACACACCCGTCGAGGGCATATGGGGCATAGCGTAAGAAGAGGATGTTGTGGTGTAACGCACCTCAATATCCGCAGAGTTGGTGTAAAAGGCGATCATCAAACCCGCCGAGTGCTGCGCCAGCGACCATACGGCATCGCGCACATCGACTTGGGCACGCTTCGGAAGACGGGCGTAGCCGTGAATCTCCTCCACAAAAGCCTGATTCTGCACGACCGACTCTGCGGCCAGCATAGGATCGTGCCACACCATTTGCGCCTGCGACGAAAGGCCATAGAAGAGCGCAAGCAGGACAAGAAATGCTCTTTTCATCGTTATAATTTACTTAAGAAACGCTCTCGATCGACCACAAAGCGGGTGTGTGTACCCTCGCCTATCGTGCCCTTCTCGTCCCACGCCTTAACGGCGAAGGTGAGGCGGCGGCCATCCACCTCTATGAGTTCGGCCGAGGCGGTGATCGAAGCTCCGAGCGGCGAAGCCTTTAGATGAGAAGTGCTGATCTGCGTGCCGACCGTAGCCGAGCCCTCGGGGAGATGATCCCTGACGGCCAACATTGCGGCGTTCTCCATCAGTGCCACCATAGCGGGCGTTGCAAACACATCCATATCGCCCGAGCCGAGTGTGGCGGCTGTGTTGGCCGCCGACACTACGGTTGTGCTTTCGTATTTGAGTCCTATCTCCATAATTTACTCTGCATTAGCGGTTTTGAACCATACATTCATCGCCGTGCCATCGCCACGGTTGTTCCACGAATAGTACGGAATAAGTTTCAAAGGCGAATTCGAAGCGTCGATGGTAATCGTCGGGATTCCCTTCATAATGCCCTCGGCGAAGGGTGCGATGCTACCCTGCTCGCCCACCTTATCTACAACGTAACCCGATACCTGCTCTGCATTGTCGGGCTCCTCGGCGCAGAATACCAGCGGGCCTCGCGTGATGCAGACGCGGTCGCGGTCGGCCTCGACACGCTCGTCAGCCACCGAGTAGCGTACGGGCATCGGGAGCTCCAACTCCACGCGATCGCCAGCCTTCCACTCGCGGCGAACGGGGATGAAGCCATTGACAACCTCCGAGCGCACCTTGCGGCCATTGATGCGGGCTACGACCTTCGCGCCATTCTCGTCAGCGTAGTCATACAACTCGCCCGGCACGAACTTCTCGCCGCTCCACGTCGGAACGCGCAACCACAGCGTGAACTCTTCACCCTCGCTCTGGGGCGTTACCTCGATCGAGATATTGCCATCGAAGGGGTATGCGGTCTGCTGTTTCAGCGTTACATTGCCGCCAGCCATCGGGACAGAGGTCTCGCTGCCGATATAGAATCCGCAATAGATGTTATCCTCGGCGTGAGAATAGATCATACCCGACACCTGCGGAATAAGACGTGCGAGATTCGAGGGACAGCACGCCGTCGAGAACCACTCGGCGCGACCTGCCGTACCGTGATTGAACTTGCGCTCGCCATCGGTCTCCAAAGGATTGACGTAGAAGAAACGATTGCCCGCGAGATTCACTCCCGCCAGCACATTATTATATAATGCCACCTCGGCAACATCCAGATACTTCGCGTCGCCCGACATCAGGAACATACGGTAGTTGAAGAATACATTTCCAACGGCAGCGCACGTCTCGTCGTAGGTCTCCATATTGGGCAGAACGTACGCGGGGCCGAACTTCTCCAAGCCTGCTACGGCTCCCAGACCGCCCGTGATGTGCATCTTGCGATCGACAATATCGTGCCAGATGGCATCCAGCGCGGGCTGCATAGTCTCATCGCCAGCAAAAGCCACCACATCGGCCATACCCGAGTAGAGGTACATCGCACGAACCGAGTGGCCCACCGCCTCACGCTGATCGCGCACGGGCTGGTGCTGCTGTGCATAGTCGGGAGTCTGAACGCCCTCGCCCTGTGGCGAGTACGTTACGCCGCGAATATCCAAGAACTTCTGTGCCATATCGAGATAGAGCTGCTCGCCCGTAGCCTGATGCAACTTGACCAGCGCCAGTTCAATCTCCTCGTGGCCCGGAGCGCGCATCACGGGTTTGCCGTCGTTGTAGGCGGGATCGCCCTCGAAGAAGACTTTGTTGATGTGCTTGGCATTCTTTTCCGCAACGTCCAACCACTTGCGCTTGCCCGTAGCGCGGTAGTAGGCAACCGCACCCTCGTACATATGGCCCATATTGTAGAGCTCGTGGCTGTGATCAACATAGGTGTAGGGCTTCTCGCCGGCGCGATTACGCGGGTTGCGCAGATGTGGCGGCATAATGTGATGCTCGTAGAGATAGCCATCGGGAGCCTGTGCAGCGGCGATGACGTCGATAATCTCGTCCATCTGACGCTCCAGCGCCTCGTCCTTCTCGAGCGTGAGCAGATAGGCCGCACCCTCCATCACCTTGAACAGGTCAGATGCAACGTAGTAAGGGCCTTCGAGCGGTTTTGTTACCTTCTCGCCTCGCAGGTAAGCACCTACGCGGCGCAGATTATCTACGGCGTAAGCGGTCTTCTCGAGCGAGAAAGGAACGAGCGTGCGCTTCTGCGTATTGAGGCGTGGCAGCCAGAAATCATCCTGCAACGACACCTGATTGAATGGGATTTGAGTGATGCTACCCTCGTAGGGCTGTGGATCGGTCGTCGTTGAGCACGAGAGAAATGTGGCGGCAGCGACCGATGATAGAATTAGATTGCGTAGTTTCATAGCAGAAAAATTTATTTAGTACAAATGTACGAAAATAATGGCAACGAGTCGCTGCCGATGAGGAAAATATTGTCAAATAAGGCAAATTTGAAATAAAATTCTTATCTTTGATTTGATAATTTGATGACAATGGAGATAAAGGAGTTGCAACAACGGGTTGATGAGTGGATTCGCACCTACGGTGTGTGTTATTTTGGCGAATTGACCAATATGGCCATACTGACCGAGGAGGTTGGCGAGTTGGCCCGCATCGTGGCGCGTCGCTATGGCGAGCAGTCGTTTAAGGCGGGTGAGAAGGATGATCCTGCTGATGAGATGGCCGATGTTATGTGGGTGTTGGTATGTCTGGCCAACCAGATGGGAGTAGATTTGGAGAAGGCTCTCGAGCGAAATTTCGAGAAGAAAACATCGCGCGACAAGGATCGCCACAGACTTAATCCAAAACTTCAAGCAAAAGATGACAATTAAAAGATTTTCAATATGAAGAAACTATTTATTTTTGCAGCCGCTTTAATGTGCGTAGCCTGCTCGACAACGCCTAACTTTAATCAGAACAAAGTCATCGCCCATCGTGGTGCGTGGAAGAATACGGGCCATCCGCAGAACTCGCTCGCATCGTTCCGTGCTGCGGCCGAGATGGGTTGCCACGGCTCGGAGTGCGATGTGCATCTGACGGCTGACGACTCGCTCATCGTCAATCACGACCCCACCTACAACGGCTTGGAGATTGAGAAGGCGACATACGCCGAGTTGGTGAAATTCCCCTTGCCCAATGGCGAGAAGTTGCCCACGATGCGTGAATATATAGCCTTTGCCAAGCAGCAGACGGGAACCAAACTTGTGATCGACGTGAAGAATATCGGCTCGAGCGACCACGCGGTGGCTATCGGTGTGGCAACGGCAAAGCTGGTTCAGGAGATGAAAGCCGAGCCGTGGGTTGAGTATCTGGTGGCACACCTGCCGACATACGAGGCGATGCGCAAGATAACCTCGCTGCCGATTGCATATCTTGGCCGTTGGCAGAAGGAGCTGCCCGAGATGCACCCCGACACGATGCTCAATCGCGGAATTACGGCTGTTGATTATCAGGATGTTCACTTCTTCAACCATCCCGAGTGGGTCGCAACGTTCAAGGAGCGTGGTGTGCATCTTAATGCTTGGACGGTAAACGACGAGGAGGGAATGACGTGGTTCCTCGATCGTGATTTCGACTACATCACAACCGATAATCCTGAGCGATTGTTGGAGCGCACAGTTAGAGATAAGTAGTAACAAAAAGGTTGTCCGCTGAAAATGGGACAACCTTTTTTATTTCTTCTCGCGCTTGGGAAACCATCCGCGCTCGACACGTTTCTTCTGCTCGAACAGCTCGCCGATCGACCAGAACGACGATGCGCCCCATACGGCCAGCAGCGTTGACCACAGTACATCTTCCACCATCAGCGAGGCGGCAATGGTAATCGCACCCATCAGCGCAAATACCCACCAGATGCGGGTGCCGAAGTAATACTCACCCTTGATCACGAGCGGGTGAAAAAGTCCGATAATTAGGAATGTGGCAATGCCTATGATAAGTCCTGTGAAATACATATTTTACGCTGTTTTAATGTTTGCTGGGCAAAGATAATCTTTTTCTGCGATGCGGCAACCTCTCATTTTTGATAGGTTTTCGTGTTTTAGGCACAATTTCCTTGCCCAAAGGGGCGGCATTCGCAAAGATTTTATATCTTTGTACGATTTTTCGATGAAAGTAAATAAAACAGATAGAATATGTTTGAGAATTTAACAGACAAATTAGAACGATCGTTTAAGATACTCAAGGGTGAGGGCCGAATCACCGAGATCAACGTGGCCGAGACTCTGAAGGAGATTCGTCGCGCCCTGATCGACGCCGATGTGAACTACAAGGTGGCAAAGTCGTTCACCGACGAGGTGAAGCAGAAGGCACTGGGTCAGGATGTGCTCAAGTCGGTGAAACCCGGCCAGATGATGACCAAGATCGTGCGCGATGAGCTGGCGCAGCTTATGGGTGGCACGGCAACGGAGATCAAGTTGGAGGGTCAGCCCGCCGTTGTGTTGATTGCAGGTTTGCAGGGTTCGGGTAAAACCACCTTCTCGGGTAAGCTCGCCTCGATGCTCCGCTCGAAGAAGGGCCGTCAGGTGCTGCTCGTTGCGGGCGATGTCTATCGTCCTGCGGCTATCGATCAGCTGAAGGTGCTGGGAGGGCAGATTGGCGTGGAGGTCTATACCGAGGAGGGTAACCAGAATCCCGTACAGATCGCGCAGAATGCTATCGCCTACGCTCGCCAGAAGGCTTACAATACGGTGATTGTCGATACGGCAGGTCGCTTGGCTGTGGATGAGGCGATGATGCAGGAGATTACCGCCATCAAGGCCGCCATCAACCCCTCGGAGACGCTCTTCGTGGTGGATTCGATGACGGGACAGGATGCAGTGAATACGGCCAAGGAGTTCAACGATCGTTTGGATTTCGACGGCGTGGTGCTCACCAAGCTCGATGGTGATACGCGCGGTGGTGCTGCAATCTCGATTCGTTCGGTTGTCAACAAGCCGCTGAAGTTCATCTCAAGCGGTGAGAAGATGGATGCCTTGCAGGTGTTCCACCCCGAGCGTATGGCCGACCGTATCTTGGGTATGGGTGATGTGGTATCGCTCGTTGAGCGTGCGCAGGAGCAGTACGACGAGGAGGCTGCGCGCAAGCTGAAGAAGAAGTTGGTGAAGGATCAGTTCAACTTCAACGATTTTATCGACCAGATCAACCAGATCAAGAAGATGGGTAACCTGAAGGATATCGCCTCGATGATTCCGGGTATGGGCAAGATGCTCAAGAATGTGGATATTCCCGACGATGCCTTCAAGCAGACCGAGGCTATCATCTCGTCGATGACTCCCGCCGAGCGCGAGAAACCCGAGATTATCAACGCCAAGCGTCGTGAGCGCATTGCCAAGGGTTCGGGAACTACGGTTGCCGATGTGAACCGTCTGATGAAGCAGTTTGAGGAGACGCGCAAGATGATGAAGATGGTTGCGGGCGGTAATATGCGTATGCCGAAGATGCCTCGCGGAGGTTTCCGTCGATAAAAAAGAAAAATATTTCTTCTTTTGATGCAATGTTTTCGGTTTTCTGCGTTTGATAATGTAGAGACCTAAATCAAAAACAAACACGACTATGAGGAAATTATTTTATTTGACAGCTCTGCTGGGATGTATCGCGCTGTTTGCAGCCTGCGAGAAGGACGACAAAGAGTCATCAGTGCCCAAGACTCTAGATGGAACACAATGGGTAACAGTCAAAAGTGAGGGCGAGAAGCAAACACTCCTAAAGCTGGAGTTCTTTGGTGGCGGAATCGCTCAATATACAATGCGAGTGCGCGCCACAAGTGGATCGCTCACTCCCCGATCGGAGATTGCGTCGGGCGACAATGTAGTTTATAACTACAAATACTCGTACTCGCAGCCCAATGTGAATCTCTATCCCGTGAGCCAAGATGCACCTGCATTGACGGGAAAAGTGCTGGGCGGTCGCGGTTCGGTATATCAGTACATAACGCTCTATACGGCCGATGGCGCTGAGTTCTTCTCGGCCTTCCAAGATGATGGAAACTACATTTGGCAGTAATGCCGACTGTATTAAACAGAAAAGCCTGCTCGACTCGAAAGTCCGGCAGGCTTTTCTGTTTCTTTCGCAATCCCTTACATTGCATCGTAAGGGCCGTAGATGGCTTGGATTGTCATCTTCTCATCGCGAGCCGAAAGGCTGTAAATTTTATACTTGCGCCCCTCGTCATAGACCTTGATTACGATGTGCCCATTCTCTGGGTTGATGCCCGATGCCCACTCTTCGGTGGCAAAATCGTTACGCATAGCCTCGGTGATGTAGCCAGAGAAGATTCGCGGATCGGCCGATGCGGGGCCGTACGCCATCATTCGGGCCATTAGCTCGGGCTGTGTGTGCTGCTGATCCCAGACATTGAGTATGTACTGCTTGGCCTGCACGGCGCGGAGGAAATCCTCGGGCATAGCATCCTTGTAAGAGTGGTGGTTGGCCTTGCAGACATCCACCTCGCCACACACCTCGCCAACGAGCGACTCGACGTTGAACATATTACCATCTACGTTGTGTAGCGATCCACTGACGTCGCCACCCGAGTAGTAGCTAAATGGGCCGTAGTCGAAGCGAAGGGCAATGCTGCGGGTATTCTCGTTGTTGTAGCCCGTCAGATTCGCGGGATTGAGGTCGTAGCAACGCACCGTCTCGCCCTCACGACCGCTCCACACCTCGCCGCTTGATGCGAGGTTGCGAACCGAGAACGAGGGGTATTTCTGCGGGTTGTTCTTCAGCTTGATCTGATTCAACTCTCCCACCTCGAACTTCTCCTGCTGCATACCGTACTTTGCCTTGTGATAGTTGGCAAAGGCGAGGTAGTTGGCCGTGTGCTTGTCATTGATAGGGAAGGGATAGTTGTAGTCGGGGTAGCCGCGATCGTAGAGCATATCGAAGCGCAGGAACTCGCCCGCCTCGGCAATGCCCGCAAGGTAGTAGTTGGGGTCGCGGTCGGTGGTCATCGCAGCGGGCTCGGCGGCCGTTCCCATATGGTCGTTGTGGAAGTGCGAGAGCATCAGATAATCGACACTCTTGCCTTCTGGATTGACGCGCTCAACGTAGCGTGCAACGTACTCACCTGCACGACGTTCGCGGTCGGGAAGAGCCTCGGTCATCAGCGCATACTGCTCGACCGTAGGGTCGTGATCGCCCACGTCGATAAGCATCGTCGTAGCATCGGGCATAATGATAAAACTCGACTCGCCACGACCTGTGTAGATGTGGTGAATCTCCATCTGGCCATCCTGCCAGCCTCGGTAAATGTCGCCTACCTGCTCCTCGCTCGCGCAAGATACGGCGGCGCAGCAGAGAACGATTGGGAGTATTTTTTTCATATCGTAGAGTTTTAGTTGTAATGCAATATTACGCAAAATATAGCTGAAGTGCAACTATACGGTGCATTTTTATGCCTTGCGAGTGTAATATTTGAAAAAATATATTATATTTGCACTAAGTAAAAACGAGAAAATGAACAATCGTTACGACATATCGTTTATCGTCTCTAACGTGCAGCTTATGCCTATGCGTTATATGCGAATGTGCCGTTAGGCACGTTTTATATCTTTGGTGGCTAAGCGCTACCGAGTGTCAATGACACTAAATCACTCCCCCACATTTATTAGAATACATCGTTTTTCGGTCTATAAGACTGTTTTTATGAATACGCCCGCGTGCGCGTGCGAAAAATCAATTTTATTATGTCAGAGAAAAAACTTCGTTTCGAGACCAAACAGATACACGGCGGCTATCACGTCGATCACACAGGCTCGCGCGGTGTAGCCATCTACCCTACCGCCGCCTACCACTTCAAGAGTTGCGACTATGCGGCCAACCTCTTCGAGTTGAGCGAGCCGGGTAACATCTACACCCGCCTGCACAACCCCACAACGGCAGCCTACGAGGAGCGCATCGCATCGCTCTATAATGCTGTGGGCGCGCTGGCCGTATCGTCGGGAATGTCGTCTATACTGCTCACCGTGACAGCGCTGGCCGATGCGGGCGACAATATCGTGGCATCGCCCTTCCTCTATGGTGGAACGTACAATCAGTTCCGTATCTCGCTGCGTAAGCTCGGCATCGATTGCCGTATTGCGCGTAGCGAGCGTGCCGAGGATTTCGAGGCGCTGATTGACGAGCGCACAAAGATGATCTATGCCGAGAGTATGGGTAACCCCACTTGCGATGTGCCCGATCTGGAGGCGCTGGCCGAAGTGGCTCGTCGTAAGGATGTGCCCTTCGTGGTGGATAACACGTTCGGTGCTGCGGGATTCCTGTGCAACCCGTTCGATTGGGGTGCAAATATCGTTGTGGATTCGGCTACGAAGTGGATCAATGGTCACGGCACGGCTATGGGTGGCGTGATTGTCGATGGCGGAAACTACAATTGGGCAAATGGCAAGTTCCCGCAGATTGATGGCCCGTCGGAGGGTTATCACGGCCTGAATCTCTGGGAGACTTTCGGCTCTTCGGCCTTTATCGTAAAGTGCCGCGTGGATGGTCTGCGCGATTTCGGTTGTTGCCCTTCGGCTTTCGACTCGTACCTGATGATGATTGGTCTGGAGACATTGTCGCTGCGTGTTAAGCACGAGGTGGAATCGACGTGGCGATTGGCCGAGTATTGCCGCAATCACCCCAAGGTACAGCGTGTTAGCTTCGTAGGCTTTGAGGATCACGCCGGATATGAGAATGCAAAGAAGTACTATCGCTATGGCTCGTCGGCCGTCTTCACCATCGAGTTGAAGGGCTCGCTCGACAGCACGGTGCGCTTTGTGGAGTCGCTCAAGTTGGCGGCCAATATGACTATGATCGGCGACTCGATCACGGTCGTTACCCATCCCGCATCGACAACCCACAAGCAGCTGAGCGAGGCCGACCTGAAGGCCGCAGGCGTTACGCCTACCCTGCTGCGCATCTCGCTCGGACTGGAGAATGTGGAGGATATTATCGACGATTTCGAGCAGGCTTTTGCAAACGTAGAGTAAATGACACAATATTACACATACGACAAACCTTTTCTGCTGGAGTGCGGCGTCGAGCTGCCCTCGTTGCGTATTGCCTACGACACCTACGGCACATTGAATGCCGATCGTAGCAACGTGATTTGGGTGTGCCACGCGCTGACGGCCAACTCCGATGTTGCCGACTGGTGGCCACATACGGTTGAGAGCGGTTGTTTTCTCGATCCGGAGAAATACTGCACCGTCTGTGCCAACTTCCTCGGCTCGCACTATGGGACAACGGGCCCGCTGGAGGTAAATCCCGCGACGGGAGAGCCTTGGTATGGCGATTTCCCGTTGGTGACGGTGCGCGATATGGTTCAGGCACATCAGCTCTTGGCCGAATATTTGGGTATTGAGCGCGTGAAGCTGCTTATCGGTAGCTCGATTGGCGGATTTCAATGCTTGGAGTGGTGTGTTATGCAGCCCGATTTTGCCGAGCGTGCCGCCTTCATAGCCACTACGCCCCGCACGAAACCTTGGGCGTCGGCCTTCAACGAGTCGCAGCGTATGGCTATCGAGTGCGACCCCACGTTCGGCGAGCGAACGGCGGAGGCTGGAGCGCAAGGAATGGCTACGGCGCGAAGCATTGCTCTGCTGAGCTATCGCGGCGGTATGGCCTACGATAAGACGCAGGAGGACGAGAATCCCGACGAGGCGAGCTTCGAGCGTCGTGTGTTGTCGTATCAGCGCTATCAGGGCAAGAAACTTCGTCGCCGATTCAATGCCTACTCCTACTACCGCCTCTCGCAGGCCGTAGATTCGCACAATCTGGGACGCGGTCGCGGTCGTGTGGAGGATGTCCTACGGCAGATCAAGTCGCGTAGCCTCGTGGTTGCTATTACGTCGGATATTCTGTTCCCACCCTCGGATCACGACATTCTGGTGGACAATATCCCTGATGTGGAGTATCACTTGATTGATTCGGACTTCGGCCACGATGGATTCTTGGTTGAGTATCAGCAGCTTAACGATATTTTATTGAACTTTTTGAACAAATAACAAAAAACACAAGATAGATTATGAATGGAAAGAAACTAAACATCGGACTCTTCGGTTTTGGTACCGTTGGACGCGGCCTTTACGACGTATTGAAGCGCATAGGCTCGAAGAATGTAGAGATCAAACGTATCTGTGTGCGTAACATAAATAAGGAGCGTGGCGTCGATGCCGAGTTCACCGACTTGCCCGACGACATCTTCAACGATCCTAATATCAACTTCATCGTGGAGCTTATCGACGATGCCGACGCTGCGTACGACATCGTAAAGCGCGCGCTGAAGATGGAGCTTCCCGTCGTATCGGGCAACAAGAAGATGCTGGCCCACCACATCGAGGAACTGATCGAGTTGCAGGCCCGCTACAATGTGGCTCTGCTCTACGACGCATCGGCGTGTGGTAGTATCCCCGTAATCCGCAACTTGGAGGAGTACTACGACAACGAGCTGCTGACCTCGGTGAAGGGCATCCTGAACGGCTCGTCGAACTTCATCCTCTCGAAGATCTTCAACGAGAAGATGTCGTATGCCGACGCGCTCAAGTTGGCTCAGGATCTGGGCTTTGCCGAGAGCAACCCGACGCTCGATATTGATGGCTGGGATTCGCTCTTCAAGCTCATCATCATCACCATCCACGCATTCGGATTGTACGTTCCGCCGCAGGATATTTTCACCTTCGGCATCTCGAATATGAACGACGACGACATTCGTTTCGCCAACGAGAAGGAGCGCCGCTTTAAGCTCGTGGCTCACGTCGAGAAGATTGATAATAATCTGATTATGAGCGTAATGCCGCAGCTTATCTCACGCAATAAGTACATCTACAGCGTCGAGGATGAGTTCAACGGCGTGGTCATCAAGGGTCTGTTCTACGACAAGCAGTTTATGTTCGGTCGTGGCGCGGGTGCCTACCCCACAGGCTCGGCCGTGCTGAGCGACATTACCGCCTGCTTGTACGACTACAAGTACGAGTACAAGAAGCGCAACGACTCGCAGCTGCCGACCTACACCACCGACCACAAGTTCCGCGTATATTACCGTTATCTGGACTATGCCGATCTGGATCTTATCAAGTTTGATTCGGTGAGCGAGAACTATATCTCGGACGACTATAAGTATGTTGTAGGAACCGTATCGCTGCGTGAGCTTCACCGAAAGCAGGATCTGCTGCGCTCGCGCAACGTATTCATCGCGGCCTACCCTAACGACTAAATCTGCGAGGTATGAGAATCCGTTATATTCTTGCCGCGTTAGCTTGTCTTACGGCTGTTGCGTGTGCGCCCGAGCCGGGTGCGGTGATTAAAAAGCGAGGTGATGGGTTCGAGCTTCGTATCGACGGTGAGCCTACCTTCATCAAGGGTGTGGGCGGAACGAATCGCCTTGACGTTGCCTCTGCCGCGAGCGCCAATGCCTGCCGTACTTGGGGTGGAAACATCGAGAGCGTGAAGCGCACGTCGGCCTTAGCCGCCGAGAATGGTATGCGTGTGATGCAGGGCATTTCGCTGCCGAAGGATGAGGCGAAGTACCACGATGCCGAGTGGCGCGCAAAGACTTTGGAGAGTTGCCGCGAGTTGGCCACCACGTTCAAGGACGATCCCAACATCTTCTGCTGGGGTATCGGCAACGAGGTGCAGCTGAGCGGTGCTAACGGCGAGGCCGTATGGGGCTTTGTGGAGGAGTTGGCTGTGGCAATCAAGGAGATTGCGCCGCGCCAGCTGGTCTCGACCGTCGTGTCGCACGACAAGAGCGCTCTGGATTCGATTGCCCGCTATGCCCCTTCGCTCGACGTAGTAGGAATCAATAGCTACGGACCGATTCTCGAGGTTAAGGATATGGTCGCATCGTCCGACTACAAAGGCCCTTATATGATTACCGAGTGGGGCCCAACTGGCTGGTGGGAGACCGACAAAACAACTTGGGAGGCTTCGATTGAGCAGACCAGCGACGAGAAACGTCAGGTCTATGAGAGCCGCTACAACGGTGCTGTGCTGGGCGATGAGCGTTGCATCGGCTCATTCGTCTTCCTCTGGGGACAGAAGGAGGAGCGCACGCCGACGTGGTTCAGTATGTTCGTCGAGAGCGAGGTCGAGGGACTGCCGCTCGAGGGTGAGAAGACACCTATGGTGGAGGCTATGCAGCGTGTGTGGAGCGGTCAGGAGCCTAAGGAGACTGCGCCCGTAGTAACGGCAATAGCTATCGACGGCAAACGCCCCGTAGAGAGCCCGACGGTTGGCGCAGGCAAGGCATTCAAGGTCGATGTTACGGCTACGGATCGCGAGCAGAACGAACTGACCTACATCTGGGAGGTGCTGCACGAGGCTACGGTACTCGGCTTTGGCGGATCGTATGAGCCGCGCCCCGAGCGCTATGGCGAGGTATTTACGACCAACACGCCTTCGGCCGAGATTACGATCAGCGACAAGGGTAATTACCGCGTCTATGCCTACGTCAAGGATGGAACGGGATTCGTTTCGACGGTAAATTCGCCCGTGCAGGTGAAATAGCAACTATTTTAGACCAAATAAAAAGGCGCCCCGCAATGGGAGCGCCTTTTTTGTAGTCTTATGGGAAAAATTACTTCTTCAACAAATACTTGATAAAGAGATAACCGCCAACGATCTGCAACAACATTCCGGGAATACCAAGACGGAAATCCTGCATTGCAGCAACGAAGCTACCGGTCCAAGCCCACTCAAAGATTGAGCCTACACCCTGATAGAGTAATACAACACCTGCCAAGAGCGAGAGAGTTACGCGGCCCGAGCGTGAAGCGATAGCTGAAGCAGCTACGGCCAGCACTGTTGACTTAACCAAAATCGGAGCCAACACAGCTGCTGCGGGCATACCGAAGAGCAGGTGGTTCACAACGGGCGAAAGAACGGCTGTCATAAGGCCGACCTTCCAGCCATACTTATATGCGCCAATCAGCGTAAAGAAATAGATCGGCAACAGAATCATACCGCCCTGAGGCACAAGGTGGCACAGCTGAGGCAATGCGATGTTACCCAAAACGAACAGCGCGGCTGCGATGTAGGTCTTTGTTTCGTTGTAGTTCAACGAGTAAAGTTTAATGCTTGATGTCTGCATAGTATTAAAATTTATGTGTTAATTATTCTCATATCTTCTTTCGACCACAGGCCAATTGACTATCTGCCATAGGGCTTTCAGGTGGTCGATACGTCGGTTTTCGTAATCCAAATAGTAGGCGTGTTCCCACACGTCAAATCCCAACAGCGGTCTTAGCTCACGCCTTACGGGGTTTAGCCCGTTCGCCTCCTGCAGGATGTAGAGGTTGCCTCCCTTGTCGGCTGCCAGCCACACCCATCCCGATCCGAAGAGCGTGCGGCCTGCCTCCTCCATAACCGTCTTAAAATTCTCGACCGAGCCCCAGCGATGCATCATCGCTTGTCGTAGTTCTCCCGTCGGTTCGCCACCACCATTGGGCGAGAACTGCAGGAAGTAGAGCTCGTGGTTGAGCGTCTGCCCCGCATTATCGAGCAACGGACCCTCGGCCATCAGCACCACGCTCTCCAACTCCTCACCCTCCAAAGCCGTCCCCTCGATCAGTCGATTGAGATTATCGACGTATGTGGGCAGATGCCGACCGTAATGCAACTCCATTGTGCGGCGGCTGATGGCTGGCTCCAGCGCATCCAAAGCATAGGGCAACGCCGTGAGCGTGTACTTTTTCGTGGCGCTCGCATCTAAATTGTCGGGCGGGCGACACTGCGCCTCGTTGCTAAGGCTTGCGAGCAATAATGTTGTAAAGATAAGAATTTTCATCGCAAAAAAGTTAATTCACGATGCTTACCTCTCAAAAATATTGCCTTACTGGTCGTCGGCGAGCAGAAATTTTATCTTTTTTCGAGAAGTGGCAAAATCTCCTGCTCAAAAATTGTGCGTTCAATTATGCGATAATGAGGCGAATAGTGTCGGTTGAAACTCTCGCTGTGGTGCATCACATAGTGACCATCGTCGAGCAGCCTATGAATCTCGGCACGATCGGCCTCCATATCCTCCAACTGAAGATCCATCTGCGCAATTACAGCTTCAATCTCGGCCCACTCCTGCTGCCACTCGGCGATAGTCGGCATCACGATGCCGTTTACGCTTCTTACAAACGCATCAAAGAACTTCTCGTACGGCACGCGTCCATCGGCAATAACGCCCAAATTCACCCTCAAGAAACGACCTTCGTATCCCGTAGGCTCGTAGTCAGCGCCCTCGAACGACTCGCTCGACGCGATCTCCGAACGGAGATAACGATCGGCCGAAGAGCTGTCGGCTATGATATGCCCCGGCCCGAAACGATCTTGGAAGAAGTTTTTGTAAAGGTCGCGCAGGGTCGAGTGCGGATATGTAGCAAGTTGTGTCTCTACGGCCTGACGAATCTTATCCTCTGTGGTCAGCTCACGGTCGCAGCTCACAAACAACGAGCAAGCAATCAATGCGATATAGCCTACAATCTTAACCATTACTTCAATCCTTTGACAAATTCATCTATCAGCGGCAAACACTCCTCTGCCGTTGCACACTGTGTGCAAAGTTTCTCTACGGGGCAGATGTCCGTTCCAGCGCGGTTGATGATATGCTCAACCAGCAGGCCGAACTCGCACTCGATGCCGTATTGTTGTATCAGCGCGTAGGCCTGACGGCTTATCACCGCTGCGTAGATATATCGAACTCCGCCCACTATCATCAGTGCTGCGGCGCCCTTGCCGACAACCTTATCGGCAAGGCTTGCACCACGCAGTAATTCGGGTTCGTTGTGAACGAGTTCGTGCAGATCCTTCACACCGCGCTGGTGGCATAGACGCAGAGTCTGGCCATTGCGGATCACGCACGAGCAACCGCTCGACTGCAGCAGTTCGATAATTTCGCTCGGCATATTAGAACTCCTTACGCTGCTTCAAATCCTCGATGTAGCGGTCGATGCGCTGCAACTCCTGCGGGATATTGATGCGCTGCGGGCAGTGGTGGTTACACTCCTTACAACCCGTACAATGAGCCGCTCCACGCCCCTTCTCGACGGCACGGTCGTAGCCCACGAGGAATGCTCGGCGAGCCTTGACGTAGTTTTCGTCGCGTGAAGAGTTCGAGAGGTTACCCTCATTGACACATTTATTATAATGTAGCAGCACACCCGGGATATCGACTCCATACGGGCAGGGCATACAATACTTACAGTCATTACACGGAATCGTGGGATACTGGGCCATCAGACGAGCTGTCTCGAAGAGGAACTCCTTCTCCTCGGTGGTAAGCTCTACCAGCGGCGCGTATGTGTGGATGTTATCCTGCAAGTGCTCCATATAGGTCATACCGCTCAATGCCGTCAGAACGCGGGGATATGATCCCACAAAACGGAACGCCCACGAAGCAACACTGCGCTCAGGCTCCTGCTGCTTCAGACGAGCCGAGATGTGGTTGGGCACATTCGATAGACGGCCACCAAGCAGAGGCTCCATAATCACTACGGGGATGTTGCGCTTCTCAAGCTCGGCGTAGAGATACTCGGCATTTACATTGCGGCCCGTGCTGGCATTCTGCCAATCCTGATAGTTCATCTGAATCTGCACGAAATCCCAATGCACCTTGTCGTGGTAAGCCAAAACGTGGTCGAAGACCTCCTGCACGCCGTGGAACGACCATCCGAGGTTGCGGATGCGGCCTGCCTCGCGCTCCTTCATCAAAAAGTCGAGGATGCCGTTGTCGATAAAGCGGGCGTTGAACATATCGATTGACGAGATGTTGTGCAGCAGGTAGTAATCAAAATAGTCGGTCTGCAACAGACGCAACGAACGCTCGTACATCAGCTTTGAGTTCTCGAAGGTCCAATTCGAGAAGTTCGACATCTTGGTTGCAAGGTAGTAGCTGTTGCGGGGATAGCGGCTTAGGGCAATGCCTGTTGCCTCCTCCGACTTGGTCTGGCAATATACGGGAGCCGTGTCGAAGTAATTGACACCGTGCGCAATGGCATAATCAACCAATTCGTTGATGGTCTCCTGATCGAGCGTCGTACCATCCTCGAGGAAGGGCCAACGCATACAGCCGTAACCCAGAATCGACACCTTGTCGCCCACGCGCTCGTTGGTGCGGTAGGTCATCTTGTCGGTGGGGATCTCGCCGTGTACTACCGAGGGATCGAGCTTCAAATTATTGGTCTTGCAGCCCGTGAATGCAGCTGCGGTAAGGAGCGAGCCAGCGCCCATACGCTTCAGAAACTCGCGACGATCTATATTGTTGTTTGTCTTTTTCATAACCGTAGATTTTTAGTTGTGAAGATGGCTTTGATAACCCTTGACGTAAATCGCACTGAACGGACGCGACGGGCAGAGATGCTCGCACGCACCGCAACCGATGCAGAGACTCTCGTTTACGGTCGGGATCTTACGCGACTCGGGATTTGCGGGATCGAGCGGCACCATAGTGATGGCCTTGGTGAGGCAATGACGCTCGCAGTTGCCACAATCCTTATCGTCCGCAACCACGATACAATTCTTCTTCACCCATACGGCGTGACCGATCTGAACCGATGACTTCTCGGCTACGCTGATAAGATTGATAGCACCCGTAGGACATACCGTCGAGCACTTGTTGCACTCGGGACGGCAGTAGCCATTCTCGTACGACATCGTGGGCTGCATAAACATCTTCAGATCCGACGAGGGACGCAGAATCTGCGTGGGGCAAGCCGCAACGCAGAGCTGGCAACCCGTACAATGAGCCGTAAGGTTACGCAGACTCTTCGAGCCCGGAGGCGTGATGGGATTCTCGCGATCGGGGGCCTGCTTATCAACCAAAACGGCATAACCGCCATCACCACGCATCTCCTGTGCGCGAACAGCCTCGGCTGCAACCAAACCTGCGCCAATCAGAAAGTTACGACGTGCCGTATCAACCTTTGCTTCAGCCGTAGCGGCCTTCTGAGCGGCGGGACGCATAACGTAAGAGATAGCCTTCTTGGGACACTTCTCGATGCAGTTCATACAGGTTACGCAGCGGCTGTAATCGATCTTATGGTTGGGAATATCGATACAAGCAGCCTTGCAATTCTTCGAGCAGATATTACAGTTGATACACTTCTCGGTATCGATCACGGGCTTCAGCAACGAAAAACGCGACAAGAAACCGAGAACGGTACCTACGGGGCAGATCGTATTACAATAGGTACGACCGTTGCGCCAAGCCAGAACAGCCAGCACAACCAACGTTACGGCAGCAACGCCGAGAGTCGCAAAGTTGCGAATCCACACCTCGGTAGAGTAGAATGTGTAGCTATCGACACGCTCCGCAAAGTAAGCCAGCAGGTTGTTGCCCCAGCCCCACAGCGGAGCGAGAAGGTTCTGCGCGATACGACCGTAAGCGCTATACGGAGCAATGAGCAGAGCGATCGATGCAAAACCTGCTACCAGCGCCACCACAAAGAGCGCGAGAACGCCATAACGCAACCAACTCTTCGCTGGAGAGTAGCTGAAGCGGTTCTTCTTGGCTTTGTCGCCGAACCACGAAATCAAATCCTGCATAACGCCCAGCGGACAGATCACCGAGCAGTAGATACGGCCGAAGATGAGAGTCAGAGCTACGAGAAAGACGATAACTCCCACATTAAGGGCCAATACGGCCGGCAGCAACTGTACTTTTGCCAGCCAGCCAAACCACGCGTGCAACGTCCCCGTGAAATCGAGGAAGAGCAGAGTGATGAGCGCGAAACACACTGCGGCAGCAGCGATTCTTACTTTTCTTAGCATATCAGTTTTGTTTTATGTTATAGTTTTAAGTCTATGCAAAATTAAAATTTATTTCCTCACCGCGACCACTTTCCGTATGAAAGCGAAAAATCGGCCTCGCAAGGCGAAAAATACACCGCTGGAAAGCATAATTCGGCGTTCTGCAAACTGCGAATTGTGTCCATATTGGCAGCAGCACATTATGTCAATATACAAATATAGCGAATATCTCTGGAAAAATCTAATGAATGAGGGGAAATAATGATGGCGGCACTGGTGCTCAATGACTTATGAGGACTTTAGATGAAAGCCTCGCCGATGCGAAAGTGCAAGGAAATGAAAGGTAA
>SUZL01000003.1 GCA_015059925.1 Rikenellaceae bacterium | reverse complement strand
ATGAAGAAAAACGCAAGGATTACGAGAAATCAAGCGACCAAGAACATCGTTTGGCTCGTCGCGCTAGAATGATGCAACGAAGATAAACCATTATGAACATACCACAAGGATATAAGCAGACCGAGTTAGGGATAATACCTGAAGATTGGGAAGTGGTACTACTTGGAAGCGGATTACGATTCCAAACAGGCTACCCATTTCAATCGTCATATTTCAATGGCGACGGTATAGGTGTGCGCCTAATAAGAAATAGAGATTTAAAGAGCGATGATAGTATAACCTATTATTCTGGTGCTATTTACAATGAATTTATCGTAAATAATTATGATATTCTCATTGGAATGGATGGTGACTTTATGCCTTGTGTATGGGATAAAGGTGTGGCACTACTAAATCAACGAGTGGGTAGATTAATTGTTAAAAACGATTGGTCTCCAAGATACTTGTATTATGCTCTACAAGAGCCATTAAAACAAAAAGAACAAGGAACAGGTGCAACAACCGTTAAACATCTCTCTCATTCAGACATAGAAAGAATTTTAATGTCGATTCCCCCGTCAAAAGAGCAGAGGGCGATTGCGGAGGCGTTGAGTGATGTGGATGGGTTGATTGCGGCATTGGATAAGAAAATCGCTAAAAAACGACTCCTCAAACAAGGTGCTATGCAGCAACTCCTCACCGGCAAAAAACGCCTTCCTGGCTTCACCGACGAGTGGGTAGAGAAAAGTTTTGCAGATATATTTATTCATATATCTACTCGTAATCATCAAATAGATAGTTCATTATATCAAAGCGTGGGGAAATATCCCATTGTTGATCAAGGACAAATACCAATAGTAGGATATACCGATGATGTTGAACCTATTGTATGCGAGCAAGACGGAACTATAATTTTTGGAGATCATACAAGGATATTCAAGTATGTAAATTATAATTTTTGCGTTGGAGCAGATGGTACACAAGTATTATTTTGCAAAAATAATATGTGCACAAAATTCATATACTATTTATGCTGTATAATGGAAATTCCGAACACAGGATACAATAGACACTATAAGTATGTAAAAGACAATGCATATACTATACCAAGCAATATCAAAGAGCAACAAGCAATTGTTACTATATTGAGTGATATGGATAAGGAGATTGCCGACCTTGAAGCCCAGCGCGACAAGTACCGTCTCCTAAAATCGGGTATGATGCAAAAACTCCTCACCGGACAAATTCGTTTAGTTAAACAACAAGCGAAGATTGTTCCATTGGGTGTAGAAGTTCCTGTTGTAAGAGAGATACCGGTTGCGACTCACATTATTGCTGGTCATATCGTTAATAGATCGCACAAATCAAGGGGATGGGGTCGTACAAAGTTGCAAAAGTCATTGCATCTTATAGGCTACTGTATGCAGTTAAATCTCGGCAACGAATACATCCGCAACACAGCAGGACCAGATGACCAACAATTGATGAATTACATTGACCAAAAGTTTAGGCAATATAGGCACGTCAATAAAGTCTGCGAGAAGTTACCCGATGGTAAAACTCATTACTCATACGCGCCTACGCCTATGATACAAGATGTGGAGATGGCGTATGAGAAGTATCCCAAAGAGTTGCGTGAGCAGATAGATGCGTTAATAGATAAGCTAAACACAATGGATTTGGCTGGTGCAGAGATACTTTCAACGCTTTACGCAGTGTGGAACAACCGCATTATAAAGCAAGAGCATATAACAGAAGACTTGTTGATTGCTGATTTCTATGCTTGGAGCACGCACAAAGCAGATTTTGAGGAAGCACGCGTGAGAAAAGCATTGAATTATATCTAATATGGTTTTTAGATATTATGATGATAAGATTTTTGATTATTGCAAATCTAAAAACATTCGATACACACGATATGCCGATGATTTAACATTTTCCGGAGATTTCAACTGTAAGGAAGTAGTATCATTTATTCGAAAGGTGCTATCCAAGACTTCTTTTGCTATTAATGATAACAAAACAAAGTTTGTATCAAGAGGAAATAGACAAGAGGTGACAGGTGTTGTAGTAAATGAAAAGCTTCAAGTCTCAGCCATATATAGAAAGAAAATTAGGCAAGAAGTGTACTACATTATTAAATTTGGAGTTGACAAACATTTAGAGGCAATTGAATGGGAGCGATCAATAATAGACTATTTACATCATCTTTTAGGGCGAATAAACTTTACGCTTACAATCAATAAAAACGATTCAGAGATGCGTAGATACTACGAATACATACATAGTGTATTAAAAGAATATAAAGAAGAATAACTATGGACACAACAATCGGGGCAAAGGAGCGTGTTACGCAAAATAGATTGATAGGGCTTTTTAGGCGTGTATTGAAGTACGCCTATCTCGGCAATTGGGAAAAGCGAGAGGGTAATAGTAATGTCGAGGAGGAGTATCTCACTGCATATCTTGTTCGTCGTGGCTACACCGATAAGGAGATACGCAGTGCCATAGCCAAACTTAAGCAGGCGGCAGGCTCGCTTGGAGGTGGATTGTACAACGCCAACAAGGAGGTTTATACCTTGTTGCGCTACGGCGTGAATGTGCAGGCGGAGGTGACCGAAAAGAAGAAGATGGTACACCTTATCGACTGGGCAAACCCGATGGAGAATGATTTTCAGATTGCCGAGGAGGTAACCATACACGGCACAAGCGACCGCCGCCCCGATCTGGTCGTTTATGTCAATGGTATTGCCCTCGCGGTAATAGAGCTGAAGCGCAGCACTGTGTCCGCGCACGAGGGTATTCGTCAGAATATCCGCAACCAGCAAGATGGTTATATTCCCCGATTTTTCACGACCATACAGCTCCTCTTTGCGGGTAACGACACCGAGGGCTTGCACTATGGAGTAATCAAGACTCCCGAAAAGTTTTGGCTTCGTTGGAAAGAGCCTTGTGGTGAGCCTTGTGCGAAGCCTCATTTCACTGCCGAGGAGTATCCCAATGAATTAGACTGCAGTGTGCTGCAGTTCTTTGAGCCGGCGAGGTTGTTGGAGTATATTCACGACTTTATAATCTTTGACGGTGGTGTCAAGAAGGCGGCACGACCTAACCAATATTTTGCCATCAAGGCGGCGCAACCACGAGTTCGCAACAAGCAGAATGGTATTATATGGCACTCGCAAGGCTCTGGCAAGTCTCTAACGATGGTATGGTTGGCGCAGTGGATACGCGAGAATGTGGAAGATGCCCGTGTGGTAATCATCACCGACCGTGACGAGTTGGACAAGCAGATAGAGAACGGTTTTAAGGATGCAGGCGAGCAGATTAAGCGAGCAACGAGTGGCGACAAGCTAATAGGTATGCTCAACGCTGCCGAGCCGTGGCTGATATGTTCGTTGATACATAAGTTTGGCAACAAAAGCGATGGCGACACCATTTCGGTAGGAGGCAAAAAGGCGACCAAATCACTCGACCTCTACCTCGAAGAGTTGGCAAAGTCGTTGCCTGCCGACTTCCGAGCAAAGGGTAACATCTATGTCTTTATTGATGAGTGTCACCGTACACAGGGAGGTATGCTCCACGAGGCAATGAAGCACATAATGGGTAACGATGTGATGCTAATAGGTTTCACGGGTACACCATTGCTTCATACCGACAAAAAGAAGTCAATCGAGACATTTGGCTCATATATCCATAGTTACAAATTCAACGAGGCAGTTGAGGATGGCGTTATTCTCGACCTGCGCTACGAGGCTCGAAATGTGGAGCAGTATCTTGGCAAGCGAGAAAAGATAGACGAGTGGTTTGATGCCAAAACAAAGGGTTTGAGTTCGGTTGCCCGTGCCGCACTCAAAGAGCGTTGGGCAAAGATGGAGAAGTTGTTTAGCAGTAAGGAGCGCATAGACCGTATTGTGGCAGACATTTGCCAAGATATGAGTACGAAGCGTGCTTTGTCGGGTGGCTATGGAAATGCTATGCTTGTAGCCGACAGCATCTATCAGGCGTGTCGCTATTGGGAGGTGTTCCAGACAACGGAACTCAAAGGACATTGTGCTGTGGTTACAAGTTACGATGCAAGCACTGCATCGGTGAAAGATGAATATCAGGGCGATGGCGAGACCGAGGATCTGACAAAGTACGAAATCTATCAAAAGATGATAGGCGAACTGACCGCCGAGCAGTTTGAAGCGTGGGCAAAGCAAGAGTTTATCGACCATCCGGGAGATATGAAACTCCTGATTGTGGTGGATAAGTTATTGACCGGCTTTGATGCACCATCTGCCACCTATCTCTATATCGACAAGAAGATGCGTGACCACAATCTCTTCCAAGCCATCTGCCGAGTTAATCGTGTGGATAGCGAGGAGAAGGACTATGGCTATATTGTCGATTACCAAGACCTATTCGGTGCTGTCAAAAGTGCGATTGAGGATTATACAAATGGTGCATTTGACGGATATGATGCAGATGACATCAAGGGATTGCTCACCAATCGCCTTGCTGAAGCTCGAAAAGCGTTGGAGGAGGCATTGCAGGCGGTATGCTCAATGTGCGAGATAATACATCCGCAGACAAGAGAGGCATATTTCGCCTACTTTGTATATGCCGAGACAACGCCGATAGAGGAGCAGCAAAAGGAGTGCGAGGCAAATGCTAACAAGAGAGAGACATTCTACAAACTTGTTTCCCGCTTGGTGCGCCGATATATCGACCTTGCCAACGAGATGGAAGCTGCTGGCTTCACTGCAGAAGAGGCGACAGACATTAAGAAGCAGGTGGATTATTACAATTACATAAAGGACGAGATTAAGTTGAAGAGTGGCGATGCGCTTGATTTGAAATATTACGACCCAGCAATGCGTCAGCTAATCGACAACTATGTTCGCGCAGAAGATAGTGAGAAGTTGGTGGATTTAGCAGATATTTCGTTCCTTGACTTGATTGACACGGATGGCGATAAGGCAATTGATTCACTTCCGAAGAAGATTAAGCAAAATGAGCGTTCTGTGGCGGAGGTATTAGCTGCTAATATGCGTAAGATGATTATCAGTGAACGCCCCAATAACCCAGCATATTTTGACAAAATGTCGGAGTTGCTCAATCAACTGCTTCAAGAGCAGAAAGATGGCAAACTACAATATAAAGAACTTATCGGTAAGCTCATTGATAAACTCAAAGAGGCTCGCTCGACAGTAAAGGCCAAATACCCTGCATTAATTGACACAAAAGGCAAGCAGTCGTTATACGATAATCTAGGTAACGATGAGGTTCTGACGCTTCGTGTTCACGATACAATCAAGGCAAATGCCAGAGATGGCTTCCGTGATATGGATGGTAGTGGCATGAAAAAGATGAGAGCACTGCGTAGAGCCGTTGAGGGTGTATTGCAAGGCTTTGAGGCAGATAAGATAGATGATGTTATGCAAATTATAGTTGCACAGAAGGAGTACTAATGAAGATTATTAGCGTATCTGATATATCTGCCGAGGTCGAGTGGAAGGAGATAAAGAATGTGCATCTCACAATCTACCCGCCCAATGCTCGTATTCATGTGTCAGCCCCTTTGTCAATGACAGAGGAGGCTGTTAGACTCTTTTTGATTACGAAACTGCCGTGGATCAAGCAGCGTGTGTCGCAGATCCTTGACCAGAACAGACAAACTCCTCGTGAATATGTATCGGGCGAGAATCACTACTTCAAGGGACATCGTTATCGTTTGAAGGTTATTCAGCATAATGGACCTTCGAAGGTGGAGTTAATGGGTAATGAGTTTATTGTACTGTATGTTCGCAATGGTGCTACAGAAGAGCGCAGGGCAGAGATACTTCGCGAATGGTATCGTGCAGAGTTTAAGACATTACTCCCTCCAATGATTGCTAAATGGGAAGAAATATTAGAGGTCAAAGCAAATAAATGGGAGGTCAAGCAGATGAAAACATTATGGGGGAGCTGCAACCACAGAACACGCAATATTATTTTCAATCTGGAATTGATAAAGAAGCCTCTACATTGTATTGAATACATCGTAGTACATGAACTGCTACATATAAAAGTACGTCTTCATAATGAAGAATATACAGCATTATTAAATCGATATTTTCCAAACTGGAGACAGCTAAAAGAAGAATTGAATGAGTTTGTAGTATAATTCAGACGAATATATGGTTTTGAACCTATATCACTAAAATATGGGCTATATAAACCCAATCAAGAACATAATGAATGATAAAGATTGGATTATTACGACTCAATCATTTTAAATTGAATCATTGTAGTATAGACTTGTTGAGTATTATGGAAACATATATTAATTATTTCTTAACTCTTCACACCAACACTCAAAAGGGGGTTAAAGCTCCGCACAAGGCAATTATGCTGTTGAGCGTTATTGACCTTGTGGAATATGGTGTGATAACATCAAATCAGATAGAGTTCTCGGAGCGATTGGAACAGCAATTTCAGCATAATTGGTCAAGGTATGTTGGGCAGTCTGATGTGTTCCAGCCGAGAGTTGGGACTCCTTTTTGGCATTTGAATAATGAGCCATTTTGGAGATTGGTGCCGTATGAAGGCGGCGATGAAGCGGTCGCAATGCATCTGCAAGGAAATCCATATGCCCCAGGCACAACTCGCAAGTTGATTCGTTACGCAGAGATTGAGAAAGAGTTATTCGAACTTTTGCAAGATGAGACCAATCGAGCAAAATTACGAACTACGCTTATAAAGAACTATTTGTAAAGAGCTTTACAATACAAGGTGCCCGATGAGGTCGGGCACCTTGTCGTTTCTGTTAGTTGGCTGTTTCTTCTGTTGAGGCAACAGCTTCTCCCAAATCATTCTCCCCACCGTTGAGGCTGAAGCTTGTGCCGCTTAATGCAGCCGACAGCTTATCCATCTCTCGACTCACCGTTTGGTCAACGATGCGGGCGTAGATTTGGGTAGTTGCCAACTTTGTATGGCCCAGCATCTTGCTGATGGATTCGATGGATACTCCATTGGCGTAGGTTACAGTCGTTGCAAATGTGTGGCGAGCAAGGTGCGAGGTTACTCGTTTCTGGATTCCCAATGCGGTTGCTATTTCTTTGAGGTAGAGGTTGTACTTGGCGTTGCTCAACACGGGCAGGAGATAGCCGTTAATGCGGGTCGGCTCGTACTTTTTTAGTATTGAAAGCGGTATGTCGAGCAACTTGACCTTCGATGCGACACCAGTCTTGATTCGGTGCGTTTCAATCCACATCGAGCCGTCGTCAGCCAAAACAAGGTTTTGTTCGGTCAATGATGCGGTGGTCGAATAGTCGAAGCCCGTAAAACAACAAAACACAAAGACATCGCGCGCCTTCTCCAATCGCTTCTTTGTTGGTTTGTAGTTGAGTATCAGCTCCAATTCGTGGCGAGTCAGGTAGCCTCTATCTTTCTTGACCTTCTTCAAGCGCACATCGCAGAATGGGTCTTTCGCCATCAGTCCGCTCTTGAAGCACATAGTGGTAATACGCTTGAAGATACGCATCAACTTCTCGGCGGAGTTGGCTTGCAGGTGGTAATCGACCTTCAAATAGGCCTCAAAGTCGAGCACAAAATCTCTATCGACCAATGATACCGGAATATCCGGTCGATTGCGTTTCACTCGCAGGAACTCTTCCAATCTGCGAAATGTCAGGTCAAACTTGTTAAATGTCGATTGCGTGATATCCACGCCGATAAGATTCTCCTGCCTATCGTTGAACTCGGCAAACACCGAAAGTAGTGTCTTGCTGGGTGCTTTCACGCCGAGGAACTCATCGCGCACCATTTGAGCCGTTACAGCCTCGCTCTGTTCGCATAGGCGATAATATATGGTGTTGATGCGTGTAACGACGCTATCGAGGTAGCGGTTGGCTTGCAGTGCCTCGTGGCTATGACCGATGGCACGACCACTCTTGGCGTCCCAGATTTTCTCCGACACACGGATTTTAAGGCTGAAACGGGCCTTTGTGCCGTTGATTGTAATGCGAACATAGATTGGGAGCATCTTTGCCTCGTCGCTTGCCTCCCACTTTGCGTAGAATAGGATTCTGAATGTACTTTTCATCTGACTGTTTTTATTAAAGCGTAGGCAACTGCCAGTTGAGAAGTTTGCAAGAAGTTGATTTTTCTGCCCCAAATTATCAAAGTGTCCCCTCGTTTCGGAGTAAGTGTCCCTTATTTTCACGGTTGATATTCGGAGGGACACTTCGAGGTTCGGGCTATGTCGGGTAGGGGCTCCACGAAGTCGGAGCGATACCAACCGACAACAAATGAAAAACCCTCTGAAACGATGTTTCAAAGGGTTTTGCTTGATTTTGTCCTCAAAACTTTTGGACTTGGAGCGGAAAACGAGACTCGAACTCGCGACCCCAACCTTGGCAAGGTTGTGCTCTACCAACTGAGCTATTTCCGCAAAATGTTTTGATCGTTGCAAACCGTGTTTCTATCGGATTGCGAGTGCAAAGATAGAGCAAAAATTCATATCTCCAAAATTTTTGAAGAAAAAATTTTCATTTTTTTTATTTTTTTTGGACCCACTTTGGGCTGCAAAATCCAAACACCCTACAAATCAAACAAATAGCCCGCGCAAGGAAAATTTACAATTTTCACCCCTTCATCAGCCATCGTCCCAGACAAACCATCCCCACGCCCAGCACAAGGCTCAGCAGCGCGTAGAAAATCAGCATCGGCCAATGCCGCCCCTGCATCAACATATAAATATCGTTGGCAAATGACGAGAAGGTCGTAAAACCTCCGCAGAAACCCGTTATGAGCAGTGCGCTCGCGGCGTGCGAGAAGGCGTGGTGGCGCTCGCCAAAACCGAAGAGCAGGCCAATAAAGAGGCTGCCGACCACATTCACCACGAACGTCGCCAAGGGAAAACCGCCCACAACAAACAGATTACACAATCGCCCCGTCAGGTATCTCAGGCACGTTCCGATGGCACCGCCCAAGCCCGCTAAAAACATCGCTTTAATCATAATAAATCATTTTTTACCGCACAATTCAACATCAAAGTGTATGCCACACAATCTTGCGCCGCCGCGCAGTGTGGCATATAATTTGTTTTGCACAGCGAGTAACAAAATCAAAAAACGATATGCATTTAACACCAAGAGAGATTGACAAATTGATGCTCCTCTCGCTGGGCCTCGTGGCCGAGCGCAGACTCAAGAAGGGGCTTAAGCTCAACTACCCCGAGGCCGTTGCCTACATCACATCGGCCGCACTGGAGGGTGCCCGCGAGGGCAAGACCGTCGAACAGGTTATGACCGACGCTGCCTCGGTGCTTCGGCGCGAGGATGTGATGGAGGGCGTCGCCGATATGATTTCGCTCCTGCAGGTGGAGGCTGTCTTTACCGACGGCTCGCGCCTTGTGAGTATTCACCACCCCATAAAATAGTCAGCGATGGAGAAGAGAGACAAAACACAGACGCTCTATCCCAATCAGAAGGGATTTATGCCCGAGAAGCAGCCCAAGATTGGCGGCACGGTGCTGGGCAAGGATTCAATCGAGTACAACGTGGGGCGAGAGAGCATCACGCTCACGATCCGCAACACGGGCGATCGACCGATTCAGGTCGGCTCGCACTACCACCTCTTCGAGGTCAATCGATTTCTGGATTTCGACCGCGAGGCGGCCTTCGGGATGCATCTTAACATCCCCTCTACGACGGCCATCCGCTTCGAGCCGGGCGACAGCAAGCAGGTGGAGGCCGTAGCGTACGGCGGCAAGCGCCGCGTCATAGGATTCAATTCGCTCGTCGAGGGTTATGCGGGCGAGGAGGATGCACCGACCTACTACCCCACGCGCGAGCGCGCCATAAGGCGTATGCAGCGTCTGGGATTCAAGCACACGAAGAGCAAACAGAGTAATAAACAGAATAAAGAGTAACTTAAAGATGGCAAAAATTTCACGACAGGAGTACAACAATCTCTTCGGCCCGACCGTGGGCGACAAGATAAGGTTAGGCGATACGGATCTCTACGTCGAGATCGAACGCGACCTGCGCCACTATGGCGACGAGGTGGTCTATGGCGGAGGCAAGACTATGCGCGACGGAATGGGGCAGGCCAATACGACAACCTCCTCGGCCGGAGCGCTCGATCTGGTCATCACGAACGTAACCATCATCGACCCCGTCATCGGCGTTGTGAAGGCCGATGTGGGCATCAAGGATGGCCGCATAGCGGGCATCGGCAAGTCGGGCAACCCCAACACGATGGATTGCGTCGATTCGAATATGGTTACGAGTGCCTCGACCGACGCCATCTCGGGCGAACACCTGATCCTTACGGCTGGCGGCATCGATGGACACGTTCACTTCATCTCCCCGCAGCAGGCCGAGGCGGCACTGAGTAACGGCATTACGACACTCGTGGGTGGCGGTATAGGCCCGACGGATGGCTCCAACGGCACCACCATAACCTCGGGCCGCTGGAACATCGAACAGATGCTCAAGGCCGCTGAGCAGATGCCCGTAAATGTGGCTCTGCTGGGCAAGGGAAACTGCTCGACGGCGGAGCCCATCGAGGAGCAGATCGCGGCCGGAGCGTGCGGACTGAAGATTCACGAGGATTGGGGCACCACGCCCGCCGCCATACGCACGGCACTCGACGTGGCGGAGCGTTACGATGTGCAGGTAGCCATACACACCGACACGCTCAACGAGTGCGGCTATGTGGAGGATACGATCGCCGCCATCGACGGCCGCACCATCCACACCTACCACACCGAGGGCGCGGGCGGCGGCCACGCACCCGACCTGCTGAAGATGGCTTCGCTGCCCTTCGTGCTGCCCTCCTCGACCAACCCCACGCTCCCCTACGGCATAAACTCGCAGGCCGAGCTATTCGATATGATTATGGTGTGCCACAACCTCAACCCCGGCATTCCCTCCGATGTGGCCTTCGCCGAGAGTCGCGTGCGCCCGCAGACGCAGGCGGCCGAGAACATCCTGCACGATCTGGGCGTGATCTCGATGGTCTCGTCCGACTCGCAGGCTATGGGGCGCGTGGGCGAGTCGTATCTGCGCACATTCCAGATGGCATCATATATGAAGCGTGAGTGCGGCCGCCTGAAGGAGGATTCGCCCCACAACGACAACTTCCGCGTTCGGCGCTATCTGGCCAAGATCACGATCAACCCCGCCATCGCCTTCGGCCTTGCCGACCACATCGGCTCGATCGAGTGTGGCAAGTGGGCCGATCTGGTGCTGTGGGAGCCGCAATTCTTTGCCGCCAAGCCGAAGATGGTGATCAAGGGCGGTATCATCAGCTGGGCCAATATGGGCGATCCCAACGCTTCGTTGCCCACGCCGCAGCCCTGCTACTACCGTCCGATGTTCGGAGCTATGGGGCGGGCACTGTCATCGAGCTGCATCTCGTTCGTATCGCAGGCGGCCCTGCAATGCGACATCAAGCGCCGTCTGCACCTCAAGCGCAACGTCGAGGCTGTGCGTCGTACGCGACAGATCACAAAGCAGAATATGTTGCTCAACGACTCAATGCCGCGCATCGACATCGACGCCGAGCGTTTCGATGTTCGCATCGACAATCAGCGCATCGACCTAAAGCCTGCGCAGGATTTTTCACTCGGACAACTCTATTGGTTCAGCTAAGATGATTTACACAGAGATTTTAGGCAACATCGCCGAGCCGCAGTGGGCCGAGCTCTATGCCGCCTCAGCAGTCGAGCATATCACGCTCGATCAATGGGCTGCGCAGCGAAGCCGCCTGAAGGCCGTAGGCGACCGCGGAAACGAGTACGCCATAGCGCTCAAGCGCCGCACGACGTTGCGCGATGGCGATGTGGTAAGCTATAACGCCGAAGAGCGGCAGATGGCCGTCATACGGCTGCGACTGAACGATATTCTGGAGATTGATCTGGGTGCGCTGGCCAATATGGATAGCGAGACGATAATCTCCACCGCCGTCGAGTTGGGCCACGCCATCGGCAACCAGCATTGGCCTGCGGTGGTGCGGGGTGTGAAGGTATTTGTGCCGATGACGGTCGATCGCAAGGTTATGCAGAGCGTGATGAACACCCACCGCATACCCCACATAGCCTATTCGTTCCGTTCGGCCGATCAGATCATCCCCTACCTCTCGCCTCACGAGGTGCGGCAGATAGTCGGCCACAACGACCATCACCACGCCTATGAACACCGATAACACTCTGCGTAGGCTCCTACGCCTTCTGCAACTCTCCGACTCGGCCCTGCCCATCGGCGGCTTCTCCTTCTCCAACTCTTTGGAGAGCGCCATCGACGCGGGGGCGGTCGGCGATGAGCGCTCGCTCGAGGAGTACATCGACGTAGCGATCGGGCAGACAGCCACGCTCGACTGTGTGGTGGCACGCGAGGCGATGAGGGCATACCACAGCGGGAATTACGGCAAAATCGTCGATCTGGACCATTTTCTTCTCGCGCGCAAGATAAACGCCGAGCAACGCACGATGAGCCTGCGTATGGGTCGGAAACTATGCGAATTGGCCGCTACGATCACCGCCGACAGCATCACTTCGCGCCTTAGCGCCGAAATCGCCTCCTCCCGCTCACCCGGAACGCTGGCCGTAGTGCAGGGCGTAGTGGCGGCCTCGGCCGAGATCGAGGAGCGGGAGTTGTTCGCATCGATGATCTACGGCACGACCTCGATGATGCTCAGCGCGGCGCTGCGAACAATGCGCATAACGCACATCCAGACACAACGCATCCTCTACCGCATAGGCCTCCGCATCGACACGCTCTACGATGAGAGCGAGCGCCTTACGCTGGAGGAGTGTTACACCTTCTCGCCGCAGATTGATCTACACTCGGCACAGCACGAGAAGAGTGCGAAACGATTATTTATGAATTGACCAATGGAAAATAGTTGCAGAATAGGAATCGGCGGGCCCGTCGGCTCGGGCAAGACCGCCATCATCGAAGCCATCACACCGCGACTGCTCGAGCGCGGGCATAAGGTATTGATTATCACCAACGACGTAGTAACCACCGAGGATGCCGAGCACGTCCGCCGAATGTTGAAGGGGGTGCTTGTCGAGGAGCGCATCATCGGCGTTGAGACGGGCGCCTGCCCACATACGGCCGTCAGGGAGGATCCTTCGATGAATCTGGCCGCCGTGGAGCAGATGGAGCGTCAATTTCCCGACGGCGACGTGGTGCTGATCGAGTCGGGCGGCGACAATCTGACGCTGACGTTCAGCCCCGCGCTGGTCGATTTTTTCATCTACGTCATCGACGTTGCGGCGGGCGACAAGATTCCGCGCAAGGATGGGCCGGGGATCTCGCACTCGGACATCCTCGTAATCAACAAAACCGACCTTGCGCCCTACGTTCGGGCCGATCTGGAGGTTATGCGGCGCGACTCGGAGGCGATGCGTGGCGGCAAGCCATTCATCTTCACAAATTGTTTCACGGGCGAGGGTATCGACCGCTTGGTCGATATGATCTGCCGCGATGCCCTCTTCGAGAGCCGATGATACGGGATTTCTCTACGGCCGACAAGCGCGGCTACCTGCGTCTGGGCTTCGAGCTTGACTCGCGGCGCTCGATCCTGCGCGACTGGGAACGACACGCCCCCACCATCGTACAGCAGGCGCTCTACTTCGACGAGGAGTGGGAGGAGCTGCCCTGCGTCTATATCCTCTCATCGGGAGGGCCCGCGCTGGAGGGCGATCGCTACCGACAGGTTTTTACGCTCGCGCCCCACTCCTACGCCCACATCTCGACGGGCGCAGCCACCAAAGTAGCCCCGATGCGGGAGGGTTACTGCTCGATGCAGACACACATCACGCTTACCGAAGGGGCCTATCTCGAGTACCTGCCCGAGCCCCTGATTCCCTGCCGCGATGCGCGTTACACATCTTGCACCGAGATCGAAATCGCACCAACGGCTTCGCTCCTCTACGGAGAAACAATCCTCTGCGGGCGCAAGCACTCGCGCGAGCGATTCGACTACTCGCTTCTTCGCACCACCATCTCGGCCAGACGGCCATCGGGCGAAGTGCTCTTTAGCGAGACTTCGCTCAGCCCCCCGAAGCCTACGCGCATAGGCGAGATGGGAGGCTACGACGTTCGGGCAACGGCCTATGCGCTCTGCCCGAAAGAGGATTCGCAGGCGATTTACTCGCTGTTCAATCCTGTGCAGAGCGCCGACACGGCCACCGCGCTCACAACGCTTCCTAACGACTGCGGCCTGCGATTCATAGCACTCGGCCACGAGAGCGGGCCTGTAAAACACGCCGTCAGAGAGTTCTTCTCGCTGGCGCGACTCCGTATTAAGGGGCGGCCGCTACCCGCCGAATTTGCGTGGCGATAACCATAAAAACGACATACGATGAAAACAGACTCAATGACAACAATCTTCGATCGGGGAGTCTTCGGCTTCCTGAAGATTTTGATGCGCGGCGCGGGGCAGGTGATGTTCCAGCGCAGCGCGTGGACGGGCCTACTCTTTATGGTGGGCATCTTTTGGGGCGCTTACGCTGCGGGCAATGGCGCTGTGGCGTGGGGTGCACTGCTCGGATTGGTGGTCTCGACCGCTACGGGATTCGTCCTCAATCTGCGCGCTGAGGATGGCGAGGATGGGCTCTGGGGCTTCAACGGCATTCTGGTCGGCTGTGCCCTGCCGACGCTACTCCACCCCACGATCTGGATGTGGCTCGCGCTGATGCTCTGCGCCGCCGCGACCACTTGGGTACGCCGCGGACTGAACAACATTATGCGCCAATGGAAAATCAACTCGCTCACCTTCCCATTTGTCCTATGCTGCTGGGTGTTTCTGCTGGCAGCGCACGATATGGATGCGCTGACCTCACAGGCCTCAATCCATCACCACGCACATCACCACCTGCCGCATACGTTGGGCGTGGTCGGAGCCATCGAGTGTTGGCTACGGGGCATTGCGCAGGTCTTTCTGATTGACTCGTGGGTTACGGGGGTGATCTTCATCATCGCTCTGGGTGTCAGCAACTGCCGCGCTGCGGTGTGGGCATCATTGGGATCAGCCTTGGGCGCAGCTACGGCTCTTGTGATGGGCGCACCGATGAGCGACATCGCGCACGGCCTCTACGGCTTCAGCCCCACGCTGACGGGCATAGCGCTGGCGACGGTATTTTATCGACCCGAGTGGCGATCGGCCGCGTGGGCAACGGTGGGAATCATCTTTACGGCATTCTTTCAAGCCGCTATGAATCGGGCACTTGCACCGCTCGGCATCGCAACGCTCACAGCGCCATTTTGTTTTACAACGTGGCTTTTCCTGCTGCCGATGCTACGGCTCAACGACGACCATCCCGACCACACGTCGTGGCATTCATCGCTCAAACAACACCTGTCGAAGAGATAAACAAAGTGGCGCTACCGATCGTGGCGCCACTCATTATTTACAACCCTTCGGCCCAGCACAGCCGTAACCGCAGCCCCTGCAATCTGCACCGCCGCCGTCACCATAAGCGCCAAATCCACGCCACCCCACTTCATCAGCAGAGGCACTCCTGCCACACCAGCCACAGCGCCCGCCTTGCCCATTGCGGCGGCCAATCCGGCTCCCGCGCCTCGGTCGGCAACGGGATAGACCTGCGAGGGCAGGATGAAGCTAACGAGGTGAGGGCCGGCATTCAGGAAGAGCTCGAAGATCATAAATCCCGCCACCATCACCCACTTATCCCAATGAAGGATATGCGCCGCAAGCAGCACTCCCAAACCCGCAGCGCTGAGCAGAAATCCCAACGTCTGCTGTCGAATGTGCGACGAGCGGCGAACAACGGCCAACCCCGCCATAAATCCCAGAGTAACAAAGAGATTAATATACCCCGTAAGCTCTACCGACGAGGCCAGATGCGCTACTCCCTTACCGCCATCACCCAAGCCCACAGCCATCACCAGAATCGGCAGAAAGACACCCACGCCATAGACTCCGAACCCCTCGCACGCCCACGGCACACCGCAGAGGATGGCACGCCGCAGATTCTCGCCCCGCAACATCCCACGCCACGACGATCGTCCTCGGCGCGAGGCCACGACCTCGCTTCCCAATTCGCCAATCGTAACGTCCGAGCCGAGGAAATATCGCACCGAGCGTTCGGCCTGCTCACGCTCGGAGTGCGCAAGCAGAAAGCCGGGGCTCTCGGCAAAACGGATACTGCTCAGGAGCATCACCGTAGCCAACAGCGAGATAAGCAGGAACAACCCGTTCCAATGGTCATTGGCCTCCCAATGTTTTAGTATATAGAAACATACGAATGCCATCACCACATTTCCGATGGCCGACGAAGCCTTCGCTACGCCCACCATAAAGAGTCGCCAGCGGCGCGGCATAATCTCCGAGATGTAGTCCGCGTCGAGGCTGTAACCGCCTCCCACGCCGAGGCCCATCAGCAGCAACCCGACGATGAGCGAGTGCACTCCCGACGAGAAGAGCGCCACCAACGAGCCGAGCAGAATCATCGCGGGCGAGAGGCGAAAATAGCGCAGATAGCCGTGCCGATCGCTCAAAGTGCCGATCACGATCGAGCCTACCATAATACCCACCAGCGACGTTGCCGCCACCACGCCCTGCATCGCCGAGCTCAGGTCGCGGTGCGTGAGCAAGAGCATCAGCGGCAGCACCACACCCACCAGAGTCGATAGCGCACCGCCCGTCAGCTGCCCCAGCGAGGCGACCATCACCACCTTGATATGGCCCCAGCGGAGCGGCATAGTGTCCATATCGACCGCCGCACCGTCGCTGCTCGCACCCAGATGCAACAGCCGCTGACGCAGCTCACGCCACCGCTCGATTGTCCACCTTAGGCCCAAGCCGACACCCACGCCAACGGCCGACTCGAAGAAACGGAGCGAGCAATTGACGATGGGATCGCTCTGGGGCGACATCTGCGAGACGAGCATAATAATGACCAGCGTGATGGTTGCGATGCGGCCGTTGTTGTAGATATTCAGAATCTGACACAGCGCCTCCAACATAAAGACCGTCAGCAACATACCTACAACCGAGAAGGGCAGCATCCGTAGGTAGATGTAGGCGATGAGTGCCCCCAGAAAAGTTCCCACGACACGCATCACGCTCGGCCGCAGCGACTCCTTGTACGACGGCATCTGCATCACCGTAATGAGCGACGTACACGAGAGCATCGCGCCCATCCACCGCGAAGACGAGTGGATCGATCCCGTCGCATAGATTCCCGTCAGGTAGGCAAGATATATTCCCACGCACGAAACGAGCAGCGTAAATGGCTGCACGCGCGCGATGGCGGCGCTGAGCAAGGCGTGTAGCCGCTCGGTAGTGCGCCCGAAAAGAGTATTGTTCTCCATAGCAAACGTTTCTGCTAATGAAAACAATAAGTGCGCCGAAAAAAATAGGGTGTCCAATAAGTTTTGGACACCCTGCCTTTATAGCAGTTTTTTCACCAACGAAAACATTTTGTACGGCATATACCTAAATGGAAGATCCAGCCACGTCGGCGTTACGACCACCGCACGGCGATGCGAGAAGGCATCGAAACTCAGGCGGCCGTGATACGACCCCATACCCGAATTTCCCACGCCTCCGAAGGGGAGGTTCTCGTTGGCGATGTGCATAATCGTGTCGTTCAGGCAGGCTCCGCCCGAGGTGCTGTGGCGAATCATATCCCAGCCATCGCGCTCACGTCCAAAGTAATAGTAGGCCAGCGGCTTCTCGCGCTCGGCGACAAATCGCTTAACCTCATCACGACTCTCGAAAGAGATCATCGGCAGCACAGGGCCGAAAATCTCCTCCTGCATAACCGCCGCCGAGGGGCTCACGTCGGCCAAGAGTGTAGGCTCGATGTAACGCTCCGTACGATTAGTCGTGCCGCCCGCAACCACGCGGCCATCCTGCAAGTATGCCGCCACGCGATCGAACGCTCGATCGCTCACCAGACGCACATAATGCTCGCTCTGGCGCGGATCGCGACCGTGCAGACGCTCGACAGCCGCCTTGAACTCCTCCACGAACTGCGACTGCAACGACTTATGAATCAGCAGATAATCGGGCGCAATGCAGGTCTGGCCCGCATTGAGAGTCTTGCCCCACGCGATGCGGCGCGCGGCTAACTTCACGTCGGCCCCCTCATCCACGATGCAGGGGCTCTTGCCGCCAAGCTCCAGCACTACGGGCGTGAGATTCTTCGCCGCAGCGCTCATCACCGTTCGACCCAGCGCGGGGCTGCCCGTGAAGAAGATCATATCGTAGCGCTGCTCCAACAGCAGTCGGTTCACATCGCGGTTGCCCTGCACGACAGCAACATATCGCTCCTCGAACGTGTCGGCCACCATCTGCTCGATAACGCTCGAGACCGTAGGCACATAGGGCGAGGGCTTCAGCACCGCCGTACATCCTGCCGAGATGGCGCCAACGAGCGGATTCAGAAGCAGTTGCACGGGGTAATTCCACGGCGAGATGATGAGCGAGATGCCGAGCGGCTCGCTCACGATGCGCGAACGCGATGGCATCATCTTAAGCGGTGTCGAGCGACGCTCGGTGCGCATCCAGCGCTTCAGATGGCAAAGATGCGTCTTCACCTCGCCCTCGACAATGCTTAGCTCCGTCAGCACAGCCTCCTGCTCCGACTTGTGTAGATCCGCCCACAAAGCCTTGCAGAGCGGCGCGTGCCACTTATGCAGCGCCTGCTGCAGACGGCGCAGCTGCTCCTCGCGGAAATGACGGCCTAGGGTTGCTCCCGATGCGAAATACTCTCTCTGTGCCCTGACAACGGCTTCGATGCGCTCGGGCGATGTGTTCTCAGTTGCCATATCTGTTACTTTTTACGTCCTGTGAAGTGATCCATCGTCGAATAAATACCCAGCCAGCGACCTACGATAGTGTCAAACCACGACACGGGCAGCAGGCCCTGACACAGACGGAAGAAGTGGTAGCTCCAAGGGATACCACGAAAATCGGTGTTACGCTCGATGGCACGCAGAATCTTGCGCGACGTGTGCTCGGGATCGAGGATGGGGAAGAAGCGCGAACGCACGCCATCGAACATTCCTGTATTAATATAATAAGGTGCAACGGTGGTAACGTGCACGTTGCTCTTGCGCTCCGCAAGCTCGATACGCACCGAATCCGACCAGCCGATAACGGCCCACTTGCTCGCCGCATAGACCGACATTCGGGGGTTGGAGATCATTCCCGCAGCCGAAGCAATGTTGCAGATGTGGCCGCGATCGCGCACAATCATATCGGGCAGGAACTGCAACGCCACGACCATCGGCGCCACGGCATTGATCGACATCGTACGCTCGATATCGGTGAGCGTCTGCTTATCGAAGGTCTTGTTTCCCGTAACGATTCCCGCACAGTTGATCAAAATATCCACGTCGCCGCACTCGCGCTTGGTCTGCTCAGCAGCCGCAATAACACTTTCATTATTAGATACATCCACACGAAAGCCTTTTGCCGCACCTATCTTCTTAAAATCAGCAAGTGTCGTGGCGATATTCTGTTCATTAATATCCCAAATCACCACCTGACGCGCTCCCTTCTCGAGCGCCATACGTCCCATAATTCGGCCGATACCCGAGGCTCCGCCCGTAATCAGCACACAACTATTCTTAATCTTTGTCATAATCCTTACCATTTCGCCGGTCGCCCGGCACCATCCGACAAAGATATGAATTTTGGATTAATCGTCAAAAGTCGAACCAAAAGATAACCTAATTTGGCGAATACAATGGCTTAGTATTGCCCTATCTTATCATCATAAAGCTCAGCAAAACACACAAAAAAAGGTCCCACGGGGTGGGACCTTTTTGATATGTAAGGTTATAAATCTTACGGATTAGTAACCCTCGCCCTCGAGAGCGGCGTAGCTGATCTTCAGAGCATTAGCACGACGAAGCTCCTGCTTTACGTCGGTGATAATACCCATCTTAGTGTACTGGTCAGCCTTGATGCTGATGGTCATCTGTGCGCGGTCTGCCTCGTTGAGCATATCACGCTCTGCACCGATGAAATCACCAATATCACGCGCGGTCTTGAACGAATCGTTAAGCTGAATTCGGGGAGCGGTACCATACTGTGCCTGCATATGTGATACAGGTACACCGATGTTGATGGTACTAACCAAACTCTTCTTCTCCAACTTCTGAACCTCGGTTGCCTGAGGCAACTTGTAACGTACCATTACCTCCTGCTCTCGCATTGTGGTTGACACCATAAAGAAGAACAGAATCATAAAAATAACGTCGGGAAGAGAAGCGGTTGAGATTGCGGGGACCTCTTTCTTGTCGCCCGATTTTTTCATTACTGCCATAACTTTTCCTTTTTATACGTTACTTTTTAACACCCTGACGAGGCTCAGCCTCAGAAATCTTCAAAGGTACTGCCTTAGTGACAGCGGTACGCTGATCCTCCGTGAGCTCAGAGAATACGTTACCGAACTTGCTCATTGCTACGTCGTCACGAACCTCGTTGAAGGCGCGTGCCAACTCGTTCTGTACCATAATATATACCTCGTAGTTCGTATCTCGGGTAGTCTGAAGTGATACCACACCCTCACTTACGGGGTAGGTCCACTTGGTACCATCCTCCAACTCGATCTCGGTATCCTTCTTCTCGGGAAGGTTCTCGTCGTCGAGAGGATTGAGAATGAACTCCTTAGCCTTCTCTTTCAAACCACGGATGTCCATAGACTCGTCGCCAGCCATAATCTGACCTGCGGCGTTTACGAATACCAACAGAACGTTACGGGTCTTAACCTTCTGGTCCTCAACCTTAACATCCTCGGGGGGCAGCGGCGGAAGTACGCGCGACAAACCCTTATCGGAATTCATTGTAGTAGCCACAAGGAAGAAGATGAGCAACAAGAACGCGATATCGGCCTGAGAGTCGGCACGAACTTCCGGTGTTTTTCTTGCATTTCCCATTATACTACCTCCTTATTTTAATGCGTCAGAAATTGCTGAATAGATTGCTGAAATGATTGCACCAGCGCCTGCTACGTAAGCAACGAGGATACTTGTATCAGCGATAACGGTCTCACCGCGCTCGAAGTTGGTCTGGTTACCAATGTCGAGAATCTGGTAGTCGTGGCCATTAGCGATGAAATAAGCGCCAACGATGATTGCGATGATTGCTACGCCAGCGAACAAAGTACCCTTGATGCCCTCAGGCTTCTGGATCAAATCCCAAATTGCTGCCAACACTGCGATAACGATAGCAACTGCAGCGATAGCATAACCCCACATAAGGAGGCTACTTACAGCTGTAGCGTTCTCTACGGTCGGAACCTCAGGAGTGGTAAATACACACCAGAAGACCAATGCCACAGATACAGCAATTAGGATGGGTGACAGATATTTAATCAATTTTCCCATTGTGTAAATCTTTTTTAAGGTCTTAATTATTTCTTTGCGTAAGCGGTCAAGATATCAACCAAGGTGATAGAAGCATCCTCCATAGTGTTCACCAAAGCGTCGATCTTAGTTACAACATAGTTGTAGAACAACTGAAGAATAACCGCAGCGATAAGACCCATCAAAGTGGTCAACAGAGCCACCTTAATACCACCTGCTACGATGGTCGGAGAGATATCACCAGCAGCCTGAATCTGGTCGAATGCACCGATCATACCTACTACGGTACCCATGAATCCCAACATAGGAGACAGAGCGATGAACAAACCAATCCAAGTCAAACCTGACTCCAACTGACCAGTCTGAACTGAGCCGTAAGATACAACTGCCTTCTCAACTGCGTCAAGACCCTGATCCATACGATCCAGACCCTGATAGTAGATAGAAGCAACGGGACCACGAGTGTTGCGGCAAAGATCCTTAGCAGCCTCAACGCCGTTCTGGTTCAAAGTCTCCTCGAAGTTAGCGATGAACTTCTTGGTGTTGATGTTAGAGAATGCGAGGAAGAGCATACGCTCGATAGCGATAGCCAAACCGATTACCAAGCAAACCAACACGGGCATCATCCAGCCCCAACCACCCTCGAGGAACTTCTGCATCAAAACCTGGTGCATAGTATCACCTGCGAGCTCAGTCTCAGCACCCTGTGCAAAGGCGCTAACAGTGCCAAGTACGGCTACTGCCAAAAACATAAAATTTTTTTTCATAACTGTTTGAATAAATTTAATTAGTGTTTTGTACTTTTTGTTATAGTTTTATGTTGTTAAAATTTTCTCACAAAATTTTTTCTTTTTTTTCTTCGGCGGCTCGATTTTTGGGCGTTGAACGCACCTAATGGCACATTCCGCCCGCTCGAGGCCGAACTTTAACCCACCCCACCACGCACACCCATAACACACTAATGTTCAGGTCGTTACACCCACAAACCTCCCCCTCTCGGGCGGGTTTATAGGGTTTTGGTAGAGTTTACGGACCGAAATATAAGAATTTTTTTTTATTTACACAAGTCCCGACAAGGTAAATTCTCCACGCAAAGGTTTTTTCAGTAGTTCCAAATTCTCCTCGTGGCTCAAATTTTGGCCCAAAACATACATAAGTTTGGTGATGGCGGCCTCGGTGGTCATATCAAAAGCCGAGAGTACGCCGGCCGAACGAAGTCGTTGGCCTGTCTCATAAAGTTGCATCTCGACCGAGCCGTTGTCGCACTGCGTAACGTTCAGCACCAGCACCCCGCGATCGACCGTCTCGCGCATCAGGCGCAGGAACCAATCGGCCGTGGGAGCATTGCCCGCGCCATAGGTCTCGAGCACCACGCCGCGCAGTCCCTCGACCGAGAGAATGGCACGCAGGGTATATTCACCAATACCGGGGAAGAGTTTTATGATAGCCACACCCTCGCTCATCATCGTAGCGATGCGCAGGGGCTCATCCACAGGCTCGACGTGGGCGATGGCGGCAGTGTTGTATGCGATCTTCACGCCCACCTCGGCAAGGGGCGGATAGTTGGGCGAGGAGAAGGCGTCGAGCTCCTCGGCACTGCTCTTGCGGGTGCGGTTGCCGCGACACAGACGGCTATGGAAGAGTAGCGCCACCTCGGGCACAAGCGGACGGCCATCGACACGCGCGCCGGCCACCTCGATGGCGGTGATGAGGTTCTCGCGGCCATCGGTGCGCAGCACGCCGATAGGGATCTGACTACCCGTAAAGATGACGGGCTTGGCCAGATTTTCGAGCATAAAACTCAGTGCCGAGGCGGTGTAGGACATAGTGTCGGTGCCGTGCAGCACCACGAAGCCGTCGTAGCGAGAGTAGTTGTCGCGGATGACCTCAGCGATGGCGGCCCAATCTGAAGGGCGGACATTGCTCGAGTCGATCAGCTTGGGCATAGTGTGCACCGAAATATCGACAGGCAGGCGACGCAGAGCGGGGAACTCCTCGTAGATGCCGCTGAAGTCGAAGGGGACAAGAGCGCCCGTCCGCTCGTCGTTCTTCATACCGATCGTGCCGCCCGTGTAGATGAGCAGTATCGAGGAGCGCACGTTGTCGGTCTTTCTCACTATCTGTTCCATATTTTACCTTATATTAAATAGTAATTTTATTATATATATTGCTACTGCAGGCCGAACATACGCCGCGCATTGGCACTCGTAAGGCGAGCCACATCCGCACTCTCAACGCCCTTGAGCTGGGCAATCTTTTCGCAGACGTATGCGACATACGACGATTCGTTGCGGCGGCCGCGATGCGGGACGGGCGTGAGGTAGGGGCAGTCGGTCTCGAGAACGATATCCTCCAACGCCATCTCCTTTACGGCCTCGGCGACGATACTCTTTTTATATGTTACCACGCCCCCGATGCCGAAGAGCCAATCGCCCGACGCCTTGAGGCGACGATAGACCTCCGCCCCCTCAGAGAAGGCGTGCAGCACACCGCGCAGACGCTCACCGCGCTCCGCAGCTCGCGCCGTCTCGGCCTCCAGAATATCGCACATATCATCCCACGCCGCTCGGGTGTGGATCGCAACGGGCAGATCGAGGCGCGCCGCCAGACGGCACTGCTCGATGAAGGCCTCGCGTTGCTCGGCTACGAAATCCTGACTCCAATAGTAGTCCAACCCTATCTCGCCAACAGCGCAGAATCGGATCCCCTCGGGCGGATTGTCAAAGTAACGCTCGACGAGGGCAAGCTCCTCGCGCCAGCGGGGATTGTCGTTCACCGACGTGGGATGCAGTCCCATCATCGGGCGGCACATCTGAGGCTCGGCCTCGGCCAAGGCAAGCATCCGCTCGTGGCTCTCGGAGTCGATGGCCGGAAGCAGAAGCAGCTCTACACCCGCCTCACGGGCACGAAGAAGTGCCTCCGCGCGATCGGAGTCGAACTCCTCGGCATAGAGATGTGAGTGTGTATCAATTAATTGCATAATCTTCATCATTTAATCCCTCAAGGTATTCCAGCATCTCGAGCGACGATCGGGCCTCGCCCACCGAGGGGTAGTTGGCCGCCATCTTTCGCAACGCTGAAGCCTCCTTGGCGGCAGCCTCGGCATTGCGCTTGACGAATCGCTCGAAAACATACAACGTAACCCTGCGGCTCAACATATATTGCGCATAAAGGCGGGCATACTGCTCCCCCTCGCCACTCATCAGCCGCTCGACCTCCCATCGCGGACGGCGAAGCATAACGGCCGGCAGGAGCAATTCGCAATCGGCCTCGCGGCGCAGAAGCTCGATCAGCCCACTTGCACGATGCAGGCGCATCAGATCTTCGTAGGCCGCCTCAAAATCGTGTCGCTCAATAGCTTGCGAGGAGTGCATCGCAACAACGGTGGCATAGAGATAGTTGCTCATATCGGCATCCGTCTCCACCTCGAACCACTCATCGGGCATATCCCGATACATCACGCCTCGCGTGTAGAGGGCATTGACCTTGAGCTGCACCCACAGCAGCTGACGGGCACGTCGATCGCGGCCGAGCGTTCGGATATTATCACCATCGTTGGCTACACCGCCAATGTGCATCGGTATGCCGTTAGTGATGGCGAGGTAGGTTCCCGAGAGTGCCAGCATAACCATCACACAGCTCGACAGCACACCCGCATTACCCACGATCAGAACAGCGATTGCCACCACCGAGAGCAACACATTGGCCGCAACACCACCCGCCAGATAGAGCGCGTAGGGCATACGCCCGGCCTCGGCGAGGGTCTCTTCGCGCGGCTCCATAAGGCATTGGCCGCCCGTGCCCGCGATACTGAATCGGCCGAAGTGAAGGCCATCATCGCGTCGCACAACCATCAAATTGAAAACGCGGAACGACACCACGCGATAGCCCGAGAGCAGGCCCGCCACCAGATGTCCCGCCTCGTGCAGGATAATCTGCACAAAGACCGCCACTACGGCAATGGCCATCGCCCCGAACCAATAGAGCATAAAGACCAGCATACCGCTATCACTCATCGGGCCCTTCAGGAACTCCCGAATCACGGGCACGGCAAAGAGCGAGGCGGCAAAGGCCACTCCGATCAGGGCGCCGATGCCCAAGCCCATCAAGGGGCGCAGCAACTTTTTTATATTAAATTTACGTTTCATCACAACAACTTTTCGTATCTGTTGCCGGGCAGCTGACGTATCGCACCCGAGAGCTCCAACGTCATCAGCGTGAGCGAGAGCTCGCCCAGCGACAGGCCGCTACGCTCCTGCAGCTGATCGATCGTCAGCGGATCGGAATCGAACAGAGCCATCAGTTGCTCCTCGTCCTCGGTCAGAGGCTGACGCTCGCGCTCGGACTTCTGCGGCTCGAGGCCCAGCTCCCACATCAGCTCCGCAGCAATGTCGCGGCCCGAGAGCACCGCCTGCGCCCGACGGTTGCGAATCAGAAGGTTGCAGCCGCGCGAATTCGAGTCGGTGATACGTCCCGGAACGGCCATCACCGAGCGGTTATAGCCATCGGCAAAGGCCGCCGTCGAGAGCGATCCTCCCGTCTCGGGCGACTCCACCACGACCGTTCCCGCCGTCATAGCGGCAATGATGCGGTTGCGCGGGATGTAGTAGCGGCCATTCTGCTTGCATTGCGAGTTAAGCTCCGTAACAATAGCGCCGCCGCGAGCAATCATATCCTCGGCCAAGTGGGTATGCGCAGCGGGAGTTATGGCGGGCAGCGGATTGGCCACAACACCGATGGTCGTCGCTCCGCAATCGAGGGCGGCACGATGGCAAGCGCCATCCACGCCATACGCCAAACCGCTGACAATCACCACATCGGGCACAGCCTCAACGAGCGAGCGCACCATCTCGTAGCAGGCACGCTGGCCATACGACGAGATCTTGCGCGTGCCGACAAATGCCACCGCACGGCGAGCAAGCGCCTCCACATTTCCCCTTACATATAGCACCGCAGGGCGATCCTCCACTTCGCGCAGCAGCGCGGGATAGCGCGGATCGGTCGCACCGATGGGCACAATGTCGTGGCGACGGCAATATGCCAACTCGCGCTCTGCCTCGCGCAGACCTCGGCCCGAAGAGATCTCGCGCGCTATCGGCTCGTGAAGGTCGGTGCGCTCGATAATCTCCTGCTTCGAGGCGGCATAGACGGCCTCGGCCGAGCCGAACGACTCGACAAGATAGGCCGCACCGCGTGGGCCAAGCTGCGGGATGAAGGTCAAGGCTATATCTTTCAGTGGCATAGTCTAAAGTAATTTTTCGTGGCCGCGCATATAAAAATCAGGGCAACATTGGTTGTAAAGTTAATAATTTTTGCGAAAATGTACGAAACTTGTAGTGAAGTTTTGGCAGAATTAGTTTTTTTTGTATATTTGCACTCGCAAATGGGGAGATGTGCGTTCTCTCGCGCCCCGATTTGCCGAAATATGGTCCGATGGATGAGTGGTTTAGTCACCGGTCTGCAAAACCGTCTACAGCGGTTCGAATCCGCTTCGGACCTCAAAATCAAATGGATAACAAGCTAAGACATAGCGAGTTATCCATTTTTCTTTTGTGTTACAGTATAGCATTTGCACCCTACTTGCACCCCACAATCTCTAAAAACTTACATTTAGGAGGAAAATCAGGCTCTCATCACTTATTTATTCGTAAAGATAAGCATAATCATTTAATTAGGAAATAGGCCTGCAATATTTTTCGTGGCGAATACACTATTTATAATTTAGATCATCTTTAGGTGATGAGAGTACACTCCTAACATAGCAACAGATACATATTACTTTTCTTAATAGATATTGCAATTATATATCCTATTAAATCTCTCGTGTGGCACTTCTCTTCTTTCGACAAGACAAAGTTGGCGTATGATAATGCAAAACCTCGGCATAGTCGGAAGAAATTTATTCTCTGCTTACATTTGGCATAGTGTCTCGATAGTTTTGCAGTAGAAATAGAACAATAACCCTTAAATCAGTAAAACTATGACACTATCACAGATTATGCGTGCAAGCCGATGGGAGGACGTGCGCCGTTATGTAAAGAATTTCGACATTCAGGCCGACAGACTTACACTCTCTCTTTACGAAAGGATGTTCAACGAGATGCAGCAAATCAATCCTGAAGGTGAGGGATTCTGCATTCAACTTCACCGCTGCAATAACGATTTCTTAGTTCAATTACATCACCCTTATAGGGCTAATATTAAAGTCTCACCGCCACGTCAGCTCCTCCGCTATATGTGGCCACGCTATCTTGGTGCCGAGGTAAAAGATATGGGCGAAACCAAGCGCAAGTATATTCCTGGCAATAGCAAAGAGAATACGACAAAGACGGCAGAGTCTTCTCCTATGCCTGATGCGGCTATGGCAGCCAATATGCTCTACCATTTGAGTGGTCACGGCTACTCTCAAGCCGAGGTAGAGAATAATATAAAGCGTCATCTTGCAGATCGAGATATGGGTTACTACGTTCGCTACATCCATCAGTTGAAGGAGAAAATGGACGATATAGTTCAGCTACTTGAGAGCAAGACTTTGGATGCAAAGTTGGTTGATGATTTCCTAAACGATGATGATTATCGAACAAGATACGATGATATAATCTACTTTACGACATATTTTAGCACTCAATATGCGTGGAGCCACAGATGCTATTCTGAGGCGTCCGAACACTTTCGATACATCACCTCACGTTATCAAAGCGACCGCTCACTAATGGTTATCGCCTACCCGCCATCGTATGAGCTAAGCGAGGAGGCTATTTCGACGATTCAATATTATCTCAATGCTCCGAATCTGCGTAAGACGATTTTCGTTAAGGATGAATCTCTCACTGACCGTATTTGTGCCGAGGTTTTCGTTGGGACATATTTTTAATTCAATTCTTCATCCTACTATGAAAATAGCAATTGTAGGTAGTCGCACATTTCACGACTATGATTTGATGTGCGATTTTATTGAGCGCAAACTCTCCGATGAGGAGTTTAATTCCATAGAGGCTGTTGTATCGGGTGGAGCTCGCGGAGCCGATAGTTTAGCTGAACAGTATGCACGCGAGAATGGGTTGGAGATGATAGTCTTTAAGGCCGACTGGCGAGGGCTTGGTAGCAAGGCCGGACCGATGCGAAATGTGGAGATTGTCCGCGAGTGCGACATCTGCTTTGCTTTCTGGGATGGTAAGAGCAGTGGAACGCGCCACGATATTGAACTATGTAAGCAGATGGGCAAGGTGTGTCATATATGTAAATTCTAATTATCTTTCTGGTTTACTATGACCCTATCACAAATCATTCGCGGGAGCCGTTGGGAGGATGTGCTCCTCTATATTAAGAAGTTTAATTCTTCGCGTGGATTCCTCGCTAAACTCATCATCGAGCTATGTGAGCCGATGTTCCGTGAGTTGCAACAAATCGAGCCCGAGGGCGAGGGTATGCGCATCACGTTGGCGCGTATGAAGGATCGCTTCGGCGAGAGTGATCGCAATTACCACCAATTCGATGCCTATGTATATATCGAGGCGGAGCAGAAGGTCTATGGTTATATGTGGTCGCTCTACCTCGGTGCCGAGGTTGAGGATCTGGGCGATAATAACAACGCCTACCGCGTAAATTACGATCCCGACGAGGATGATCGCACTCGCACCGAGCGTTACCGTATGCCCGATGCGGCCATCGTGGCCAATGTTATTCTGCATCTCTATATTCACGGCTATTCGCAGGCCGAGGCTGAGGATAACATCAAGCGCCGTATGGCCGACGAACTGCTTGGCTACAACACCTACTGCATTCACCAGCTCACCGAACCCGAGTGGCTTGCCCGAGCTCACCATATTCTAACACGCAGCACCCACAATGCCGAGGTGGTAGATCGTTTTCTAAATGGGGTACAAGAGGATACGTTGTTCTGTTTTACGGCCCATTTTTGCACCAATTACGGCTGGAGCAAGCAGTATAGCTCGATGGCCACACGGGCATTCGAAGAGCGAATCCTGCACTTCCATCACCGCGCGCTGATGGTTATTGCCTATCCGCCCGCGTTTGCGATGAGCAGTAAGGTTACCTCGACAATCAAACATCTGATGTTCGTTGCGTGGCCGATGGAGACGGTCTTCGTCGAGGATGATACGATTAGTAACCACATCCGTGTGGAGGTGTATGCTTATTAGGGAGGAGTTATGAGTAAGAGTTACAATATGACACTATTAGAACTTATCCACACCTGCTCATTTGAAGAATTGTTGCCCTACATCCCTTGTGGGCACGAGGCTGGATTTCGACGGATGTATGACGAACTACTAACCATAAAACCCGACCACCATCCTGATTACAGTATTATTCATTTGACAGACAATAGGGAATTGTGTGAGGGAATTGACAATAGACAACGGGCGGACGATGATGCAACACCCCTTACTTGGGATGGTTTTCGAGCTCAACCTTGGTATTGGCATTGGCTCAATCACACGGGGCAACGACTTGCTCATCCATATAGAATCTATCTTGAATTAGAATGGGAGCGATATCTTGCAATGGAGGTGCAGCCAAACAAGGAGTTAAATATGCCGCCAGCAGAAGCTTTGGCTACCTGTATGTGGTATATGTCCTACTATGGTTATACCAAAGAGGATGTGGCAGGTACGGCTGACAAAATTTCCCGAGAGTTGCACTATGCAAAGGCTCATCCTGAAGAACTTGTTTCTATGAGTACATTGCTGGAGGAGCTTCGAGATCGTGGGATAGATGTTTAACAATAGAGATTATTGAGATGAGAGAATTAATCGAAAAACTATATGCCAAATACAATATCGGTCGCGGGGCGAGCTACGAAGAGGGACTAACCCTAAAACGAATCCTTGCCGAGGGGCTATGGGTGCAGACAACTGATAGCATTAAACAATGGATTGCCGAGCGTGAGATTGCCGTCTTGCCGCGCCTTGACCACCTAATGCCCTACAAAAGTCTTTTGACCGACAAGCAGATCGAAGATGTGTGCCGCTATATGGGTTGTGGAATTGCGCCCATCAGAGTCCTTGCTATCGACCATATGCCTGAGTCCCGATTCGCCCCTTTGTTACTGGCTCGCCGAGCGTGGGATGGGTTGTTGTTAATCAATCTGCGCGAGAATAATCCACACTTTCAAGAGAATGTGCAGACTATCTTGCAATACTGCATAAACATAACTGAGAAGAAGCTCCACCCTGCAATAGCCCCTATTTGGCTTTATAAAACTGCGGGCGAGCAAAAATATGGATACATATCAAGCAATAACTATCACCTATCAAATTTCGGCGGTGTAATTGTTAATCGAGAAAATTTCTTCGAGGATATTATCCTGCCACACCTTGCCCCATCCGAGAGCTTGTTCTCGTTTGCTGATGACGTTAGGCTGGATTATGACCTTGCCCAGTGGAGTATAAGTCGTCTTCGCCGTAAACTCGAAACGCGGCTCAGCCCTTCGCGCATCGAGGAGCAGATGATAAAAGACTCGATGAAACACTGCTTTCGACTTCACGGTACAAACGGTACGCACGTCTTTGTAGTCTATATCCGCAAGCTGTTATACGACGAGCATTGGGAATTGGGATGGGATTTATATATAAGAAAAAAGCATATCGAGTATCGTAACGAGTCGTTCCGAATACTAAGAAAGATGTGCGAAGTGGCTTCGGCAGAATCGCGAAGCTACAAAGCACAAGATTGCTCGGCATTGAAAGTCCTATCCGAGCGATCGACATCACCAAAGGTGGAATAATTTTGCGGGCCATACTTGCAGGGGGAAATTAATTTACATAATTTTGTTTGTGGAACAATTAAACGATTGGTGCAGAGTATGGCACAGGATAATTTGCGACGATATATGTGGTTGGTCAATACCATCTACCGCGCTGGGCGCATCACCTTCGCCCAGATCAACCGTCGTTGGGTGGAGTGCCCGCTCTCGGGTGGTAACCCTATGCCGCTACGCACCTTCCATAACTACCGTACGGCTATAGCAGCCAACTTCGATATAAACATCTGCTGCTACAAGCCCCGCAACGAATACTATATCGAAAATTCGGATGATTTGGCCTCGAACGATGTGGCGAGCTGGTTGCTCAACAGCTTTGCTGTAAGTAACATTGCTTTCGAGAACCGCGAGATACGCGACCGTATCATCTTGGAGCATATCCCATCGGCACAGCGCCACCTCGATCCCATACTGCAAGCTCTGCGCGAGGAGCGCATCATCCGCATTACTTACAATGCCTTCGACCGCGACGAGGCGCACACGGTGGAAGTGAAACCATACTTCGTGAAGTGCTACGAACGCCGCTGGTATCTCTTTGCGCCGAGCGTGGATGATAATGTGGTCAAGGCATATGGTCTGGATCGTATCCTCGAGTTGGAGCTTACCGACCGCCGATTTGTATATCCCAAGGATTTCAGCCCGACGGATCATCTGATTGGCGCTATCGGCATCTCTAATTATCCCGATACGCCGCCACGCCATATCGTGATTAAGTGTACCGAGTTGCAGCGCCGTTACTTGGAGGCTCTGCCTCTGCATCCGTCGCAGCGTGTGGAGGAGCAAGGTGAGGAGTATTCGCTCATCAGTTTCTGGCTCGCGCCCACCAATGAGTTCTATCGCCGCATCCTCTCGCACCGCGAACATATGGAGATCGTCTCACCACCCGAGGTGCGCTCCGAATTCGCCGCCATCCTCGACCGTATGCTCCAACCATACTACGAGGAGTGGAGCTAAAACGAGGCCTGCGGGAATAGTATATCGTGAAAATAGAGCTCGTAGGCCTTTTGAATCGTATAATGTCTCATTAAATCTCACACCAATTCGAACTAACAGATAGGGTTAACAGCTAATTATATATCACAAAAACACAAGCTGCACCGATTTGAGCCATCCCGATAAAACAACCCAATCAACCGAAATCAACATAATAATGATAATGACATTGACCCTGATATTGACTCTGCCATTGATCCCGACATTGCTTCCGAAAAGAAAATGATTTTATATATAGAGAGAAGTTGGAGTAGTTCGCTCCATTAGCCACAACAACAAAAAAAGCCGACCCATACATCGCAGATGAATCAATCATAGACAATGTGAGAGTCGGCCCATCGTTTAGGCGACATCGGAATTATTAGTCATACTCGCCCTCGAGAATCTTAAGCCAGTTATCACCTTGTAGCATCCAGTTGAACGAAGCTCTCCAGTCGGCATTTTTTCGACGTCCAGCAAGATAGTCCGATCGTTGCATTTTCGTAAAAATAGAATATAGAAGATTTACCTTCTTTTCATTAGGGCATTTTTGAGTTATTCCATCCAGCATCTGCAAAATCCCTTTTATTCGGGTTATGCTGAGCCTTTCCACCCATTCATAACTTTCTCCACAAATCTCATTAAACATATTAGCGACTTTATTACACGTTTTTATCTGCTCCTCCGAATACTCAATCTCTGGAGGATTCTCGGAATTCTCCTCCGAAGCTACCTGAGGAGTTTTGGTGGACTTTTTCTTTCGAGCGTTGCTATTACCTCGTGGGGCTCCGCCCTTTTTGCCATTCTCTTTATTGACCTTGCAACGAGCCTCATATCGCTCGTTATTTTCATCCATATACTGCTTCATAACCTCGAACGCCATTTTTACGACATCGCTCTCTGACTCTAAAAGTCTTCCATCTATATTGTAATCGAAGATTGCTAAAATCAGTTCCTTACAATTTTCAGGAGATAACATCTCAAACAAAACCCTAGAACTAACATATACTAGGAAAGATTTTTTATTTTCCATAACTTGCTATTTTTAAGATAAATATTATACTTTGCACAATGATATATAAAGGTTGCGATACTATAATTATTACGATAACCCTTGCATTTCTGAAATTGAGTTTCGCACTCCGCCTCATTGTACTGCGGATGGAATCGGCTAATTCGATGAAAGTATTCGCTCGAATCGGTAACATTTGCAATCGAACATCCAATCTCAAACCACGACGCATAGGTTTTGGTTATATCAACCTGCGATTGTTCAATTCGCCTTACCGCAAGTTCCAACAACCCACAATCCTTTATTTGAGAGATCTTAGGCTTCACTGGAGTGTACGGTTTATTATACTTCTCCGAGAAAACATCGCTAAGCAGATCCATCGCATCAACAGCCTTGACATTCATATCTATATATGGGTTTTCGTCGTAACTGGCAAAGCGCAAGCGAGAACAATCGCGACATCGCTTGTCTGGATGTATGTTATGCTTTTCCAACATAGCATACACCCGATCAAGCGTCTGTCTATACTTAGTCATATAGTAACTCCGCACCAAAAGAAACAAGCCTCGCCCACTGGTTGACAATCCTGCATAGAACAACCCTGGCATATACTGCCCTAATATCTGCTTTGTGGACTCCCAATCCGTTATCGATGGGTTATCTGCCGCATCAATATCAATGCAAAGAAGGCCGCTATATGTTAGCCAACCAGCACTGTTACGCTCGCTAAACGTACCCATTGGTGTAATCGCCGGCAACATCTTCTTGTGAAGTTTATAGTCCGCCTCACTCATTTCTCTTAAGGGTAGCACAAGTTCCTTATGAGAAGGCCTCTGAAGCCACTCTAAAATTTCGACCTCCTCACAAGGGGTCGTGGTGTAGCAATTCGAAAATGCCGACACCTTATTGTCTATAATTTCCATAAACTCATCTTTTATGATTATTAAACAATTCGATTGCTTTCTCCCTATCAACAACTATCTTCCGTCCGTTCTGTATTACTGCTGGGGCGAGGATGCCATCCTTGAGCTTTTGAGCCGTGGTATGGCTAACTCCGAATAATTCCTGAATCCCTGCAAGTCCATACACATAACTCGGAGACGACGGGGTTGCGGGTGAAACCGTGGCCGGAGATCGAATATGCTCCTCTATCACCGACCACATTACATCTTTCAATTGCTCTACTGACAGCATCACCATTGGAGTCTGATCATCGTAGAATTTGTTTTTGTTATATACCATATATTTCAAAAAAAATAGGTGAAAAAATTTTCTTGAAACTATAACGTACATAATAACGTAAAGAAATTGTAAATTCAGAAATGTTTGATTATGAAATACTTATGCCCTCAAATACACATTGTTTTGTTTCATCGTGAGTATTTTCGTAAAAATGTAACCATTATTGCATATTTTTAGTTAACTTTACCAATACAACTATCACAATACCACCATTGTGATAGTATATCTTGACTAAAAGCATAATCGTATATCTAAAAAAAAGATGAAACAGCGTAGAACTTTTGATGCTTCATTCAAAGCATCGGTAGCTATGGATATTCTTACAGGGAAATGCAAACTCTCAGAGGCTGCAAAACAATATAATATTGCAGAAGAGGTTATAATACGATGGAAAAATCAGTTGGTCGCAGATTCCTACAAAGCATTCGAGCGTAGTAGCTCGGCAAAATTGCAACAGAGATATGATAAACTACAGCGCGAACACGATAAAGCAATACATCTAAATAACTTTGCAATAAGCTGCTTTAAGAGACTCAAGAATGAGATAAACTTTATCCCATTCATAGACACTCTTAATAACGAACTAAGCATTAGACAGCAGTGTGAGATTTTGGGTGTAGATCGGAATAAAATATACCATCAATACAAAAGTTCCAAAGCAAAATTGTCGAGAGGAATAAAGAATATCGGAGCTTTGTACTTTGCTACCGAACATCACACGACCAATGATATTGGGATGTTTCTAAAAGGAATGGGGATATCGATAGATGCAAAATCCATTCGGGATATTATGGAAAAGATGGAGATGCTTCCTGCCGAAGAATATAATCTTGGCATATCATACTCTGATTGCTTCACAAATTTATCCGAATGTGAAAAAGAGTTGATTGTTGTTGATATTATCCCGACTCTTTACAATGATGAGATGCGCCATATTTTGCTTATTGTGCAACTTGGAGGCGACGTTTTATACCTCAATGAAGATGAACTTCTCAACAAAGAAGAATACCACAGCAGATTGCTATTCGAGCTACAGATATTTGCAGCAAAACTACGAAGGTGTGATTTTATTCTATTCCGCAGAAAATCTCTTTATAAATCAGAGATTATCAACTCCTACCTGAGCAAAATCAAGGTAAGGTCCAAATACATCCCCAGAGGCAGTGATATGGATCACTATGTTAGAAAGAAGATATTTGATGCTATTTTATCCAGCTCGCAAGAATACGAATTACACAAATAAAAGTAAGCACCCCAGCGATAATATGCTGAGGTGCTGCATAGGAGAATCTCAAGTAGAGATATAGGTATTATTTGCTACAATAGTTTTTTTAACTCCTCCATATCCGGCAAAGCCCGTCTTAGTTTTTCAGGCATCTCTGTTGCGGTTTTGAATGTCGCGACACCCATCGGCTTGTCATAATCACGGACAGCATATTCCACATACGCTTTATCTGCACTTTTGCACAACACAATGCCAATCGATGGATTTTCATTTGGTTTGCGAACAAAATCATCAAGTACCTGAAGGTAGATATTTAATTGACCAAGATACGATGGCTTGAACGGTCCTGTTTTCAGTTCAATAGCGACCAACGACACTAACTCACGGTTAAAGAATAACAAATCTATGATATGAGTATGCCCTAATGCCTCGACCCTAAACTGATTACCGACAAAGGTAAAGTCGCGGCCAAATGCCATTATAAAGTTCTTTATGTTTTGAATGATTTTATTCTCCACTACCCTCTCATCAACATCCTCGATATCCCTGGCGCCAAGTTCCTCTACATTTATAAAGTCTAACATATATTCGTCTTTGAACGCCAAAATAGCCCTACGAGCAAGCTCTGCATCTGGGATTTTCGCCATAAAGTTGTTGGGCATAGAGCCTTGATTGTGGTACAGATCTTCGCTAATTACCTTTTTTATAGCACCAACCTTCAGGTATTCATTTGCACACAACTTTATATAGAAATATCGCTCTTCGATCGACTTTGCTTGTGATAGGATCACCGTATGGTGAGTAAATCCAATCTTAAAAAACTCCTCAACGGGGAAGTTCTCAAAATTCGGCAGTTGCAACTGCCGAATTTCTATATCAAGATTATTCTTATCGCTCGCATCCTGCAATTCGGCAGTTGCAACTGCCGAATTAGCATCTAATATCCGCCACTCTTCGTAAAATTTACGCATATTCTTAAGATTGCGCTCAGAGAAACCCCTAAGCCCTGGCAATTCCGATTGCAATCTTTTGCTTATGAATCCTATAGCCCCCGTCCCCCAATACCCATCACGAGAGTTTTGAGAGATATAGCGTCCAATTCCATAATATAATGCTAATTGTTCTCTATTGATCAACTTAATTGCCTGATACTGACTCTGCAATATCGCATTCTTAATCGTATGAACAGCAATATTATAATTAACCTCCAATACTTTATTATCCTCCATAGTCTTCATCCCTCTAGAAATAATAATATATCGCACAAAAACGGATTTAATGCAAAAATACGTTTTTTCTTAATTTTCTTTGTTAATTTCGGAAATAATCATACTGTGTTATCTTGTGTGCAACATCCAATTCATCGGCTTTAATATATCGTCGTAAATTTTTAATATTCGTATGCCCCGTAATCTTGCAAATATCGTATAAATCCATTCCCGACAAATACATCAACGTAGCGCCCGTTCTACGAGCTGTATGAGTCTTTACAAGATCGCATTTCCTAATACGTTCGGTTCTTCTCACGCCGCCCTTCGTCGAGGTTATTGGAACCTCTTCAGTAATGCCAGCCATCTCTGCCACAACTTTTATATACTCATTTATCTTCTGCTCCCATATATATGGCAACTGATTGTTATACTTTGCAAGCAGACCGAGCATCATTTTATTTGCGGGAATGCGAACTCGCACATTCTCCTTTTGCTGGTCAATTACGATATATGTTACCTCCTCCTTGATTATCTCGTCATTTTCACCGATGCTCTTTCGCACCTCCGTAACAATATTATCTGGCGTTAGTCGGTTGTAGTCGCTAACTCGTTGAGCAAGACAACACCCTGCGAGAAACACATCTCTTGCTAACTCATAACCCCGTGGCATCTTCGACAGATCAACATTCGCAATAGCATCCAGTTCCTCTTTTGTAAGGTAGATGTTGTCGGCCTCCTCTTGAGTAACTCTAAACTTTTTTGCCTTGAAAGCCTCATTAGTGGTCAACTCGTCATCTTTAGCGGCAGTCATAATCACCTTAAGATCTTTTATGCACTTGCCAAGTGAGTTTAGTGTATAACCTTTGTGAGTAAGCCACGCAGTATAATGGCGATAAAACTCCAAATCTATATCCTCGAAATTGAGCGACAGGCCATTTGCACGTTGAAACTCTGCAAACTGTGTCATCGACCCTTTAACCGATTTTATTGTTCCGTGTTTGTATATTGTTCCCCTGTTAGTTAGACGTGTGCCGTTGCTTATCTCCTCGATATATCGAGCAATATAGGCATTGAGACCCTCTTTTTTCGTTTCGGCCTCTTGTATTTCTCGTTCAGCATCCTCTTTGCGTTTAATATTTACCCAATAGTCATCGACCACACCTTGCAGCCACCCAGAAGTAATGACCTCATCAGACCCGAGAGCGTTATATCGGGCATTTATCCACGCCTCAATCTCACCCAACGTAATATTATATCCAACATATAGTCCATTCTCCACATCCTTCTTAAGGTACATTTTGCGGATAGCATTCTTTTCCGTATCCCATATCTTTTTGGGAATAACCACACCACTCAATGCATAGGCACATACCTTTTGTTTGCCAACATACGCATTAAATCGAATTTTAACTTTAACACTTGCATTCGGATCTGTTTTGGTCGTACGAACCATATACATCAGGGAGGCCATAACTCATTTTTTAATTCTTGTCAAAGATAGCCATCTGTTATCATTCCTCCAAATTTTTGCACCCTATTTGCACCCTAAAAAGTTTATTTTATTGAATTGTCATAAACTAACGCCCAAAGACAATATCCGTAATTAATTAATATACACCAATATCATCATTCATTATAGTTTAATACAGTTTATTATTAGAGTTCCGCTTCGGACCTCAAAAAACCCTTCTACAAGCACTTGTGGAGGGGTTTTTAATTTTTGACCATTAAACCTATTTTTTTACGCCTCGGCAGATAAAAAAAGGGGGAGGGGGGGGAGGCATTATAAAAAACAAGGTGTCCAGCAATCTGCTGAACACCTTTTATCTTTTGAGCGTCTTGTTAGGCTATCCCATCCTATCTGCCCTGACGCGGGGTGGGTTCGGGGGCGGTGAGGACCTGAGCGTTCATCCACTCGAAGATGTTGGCGTGGCCCTGAGGTGCGACCGTGCCGCCGCCGTCGTTGTTAGGCTTAACATCGCCCGTGCTCTGCTCCTGCGACTTCGTTACAGCGTCGTTGAACAGGTAGCACCACGAGAAGTGGCCCATAAGTTTCTGGCCGGGGTTGTCGATACCCTGCACATCCTCGAACATCGACATCCACACATTCTTCGCACCGGCCTTCACCAGACGCTGGAACGTGGGTATGCAGTGCGTCTTGGGATCAACGGTTGTATCGTCGTAAGACTGCACAAACCAGATGTTCTCCTCGGCGAGATACTTGATCTCGGTGTCCGAAATGTTGGCATCCAGATACGCCTCGCAGGTGGGGTATGCCGCAGCGAAATATCTCGGGTTGCGGAGCAACATATGGATGGTCATATATCCGCCATTCGAGCAGCCGCCAAGATAGATGCGGTTGGGATCTACGTCGGGGTGCTGGCTGACGAACTCGTCGATGCAAGACTTCAACACGTCAGCATAGAGCGAGGGGTACTCGCCGTGGCCGAAGCCCTTCGAGGTGCCCATCCACATTGTGGGGCACTGAACAGAGAGAACGTAAGCACCGCTGGCGCCACCTTCGGTAGTGAAGTGCGACTGAATCTCGGGGCGGATGAGCGAAACAACCTCGTTGCCGAGCAGCGTGATAGAGACATCAACACCACCTTCGCCACCACCGTGAAGCCAGATTACCAGCGGGTTGGCAACGCCATCGCCCTTGAGCGACCAAGGCTCGTAAGAGGCGTAGGTGAGCTCTACGTCGCCGGGCTTGCCCGTTAGCTTGCCGGTGAAAGTGCCCTTATTGAAGTAGTCGGCCTCAGAGACGAAATCCTTGAGGGCCTTGTCGGTTGAGCACTCGATGGCGGTGTACTTCTGCTTGCCCACCTTGAGCACCTTGCCCTGCTTCAGGGCAACCTTGATGCTGTACTCCTCCTTCCATACGCCTGCGCCCTTCGACAGACCGAGGCCGCGACCTGAGGCCTTCTCAAGGCCGAGCGCGAGGTACTCGCCTTCGGGGTTGAACGCACCGCGAGCGTCAGAGGGATATACCGACTTTACGATGCGGTCGATGCCGTTGGTGTTTACGGCGAGCAGCGCGGGATCGACGTTGTCGAGTTTGATTTCGGGCTTGACAACCACGAGGTTAATAGCCGTAGAGGCTTCGTAGGTGGTTACGCCTACCACCTGAGGCTCCATCTTGAGTGTCTGCGCACTTGCCGCTGCCACGACGGTCAGCGCCAGCGCGACGAGGATCGATTTAAGTGTCTTCATAATTTGATATAGGTGTTAGTTTGGTAAATCATTTTACAAATATATAAATTATTTTCGAGACTTTTTCTCCTACAATTAGCAGATACATACCAATAATATAAATTGTATCTAAATTCTAACGCTATCCATCTATATGGTTATTTAGGATTCTAAAGTAATCACACCGCCTCGACCGTACAGGTACGAAGCGGTGTAAATAGAAATACTATTTAATTATCACCGCATTAACCAGCTTTAGGCCGGCGAGGCGGTTGATCTCCGAGGCGATGGCGTCGCGGCGGTAGAAGAGCTCGGAGCGGATGGCGCTGCGCGAGATATGTGCGTAGAGGATATGATTCTCCAATCGGAGTTGCGTGGTGCAGTCGGCAGCGCTCTGGCCGACAACTTCGCGCCAAGTGTCGGGCAGGCGGCCCTCGGCGATCTTGGCGGCGATGTGCGGTTGTGAGAAGAAGTTGTCCAGCACCTGCCCTATAAGCATCGTCTTGGTACGTCTCATTTCTTGATGTCGCCTCCCTCGACCGTGAAGAGTGAATAGTCGCAGCACGCACGCTCGAGCGTGGTCTCCAGACGCAATTTATTGCAGTCGGTGATGCAGATCTGCCCGAACTCCTCGCCCCCGACAAGCGAGAGCAGCTTCTCGACACGCCCCAGATCCAGCTTGTCGAACAGATCGTCCAGCAACAATATCGGCTTCTCGCCCGAGGCCTCGGCCAGCAGGCGATACTCGGCCAGTTTGAGCGCTATGAGGAACGACTTCTGCTGCCCCTGCGAGCCATATTTGCGCAGCGGGTAGCCTCCGATGCGGAAGATCAGATCGTCGCGGTGAACGCCCGATGTGGTGAACTGATTGACGATGTCGCGCTCGCGCGAGCGTAATAATATATCGGTAAGGGGCATCTGCTCCAGCTCCGAGCGGTAGCTGATCTCCACCTGCTCGCGGTCATCCGAGAGCGTGCGGTAGTACTCCTCGACCAGCGGTCGCAGTCGCTCAACAATCTGCTGTCGAGCCTCATACACGCGCGTGCCGTGCTCGGCGAGCTGCATATCGTAGATCTGCAACATCACCTCGTCCGACCCTCCCTTCAGGAAGCGGTTGCGCTCGGCCAGAACGGCATTGTAGCGCATCATCGAGTTCAGGTATTGGCGGTCGAGCTGCGAGATGATGGCGTTTAGATGGCGGCGGCGCTCCTCGGCGGCATCGGTGATAAGCTCCGTGTCGCGTGGCGAGACGATCACAACGGGAAAGGCCCCGACGTGGTCGGCTATGCGGTCGTACTCCTTGCCGTTGCGCTTGAGCACCTTGCCTCCGCGGCGCGAGAAGGAGCAATTGACAACTTCGCTCGCGCCCGAGTCGCTCTGGTAGGTACCCTCCGTAACGAAAAACTCCTCGCCGTGGTGAACGCTCTGGCCGTCGGTCATCGTGAAAGCCGACTTCGACATCGAGAGATAATAGACCGCGTCGAGTAGATTGGTCTTGCCCGCGCCGTTGTCGCCAACGAAGCAGTTGATGCCCTCCGAGAGCGTGAGCTCGGCTTGGGGGAGATTCTTGAAATTGATGAGTAGCAACTTTTTTAACCGCATAGGCTTCCGTTTTTCTGGTCAAAGTTACAATTTTTCGCCGACTTAACGCTCTTTTACGACGATTGAAAAACATTTTCGTCGCACTTTATGCGTTTTTTGCAATTTTTATTATACTTTTGCATTTTGAATCAGAACGATTAAAACTAAAAAACAATAATTTCTATGGCAAAAGAGGTATTGACACCCCAGGAGGAGATGCTCGCGTCGGCTCAGGCGCAGACCGAGAATTTCTTCGAGAAGAACAGTAAAATGGTAGTTGTCGCTATCGTAGCAATCTTTGCTCTGGCGGCATTGGTATTCGGTTATAAGAAGCTCATCGTTGAGCCTCGCTTGACCAAGGCTCAGGAGATGCTCTACGAGGCACAGTATCGTTTCGAGCAGCAGAACGCCGATTTCGCATTGGCACTCAATGGCGACGCTTCGGCCCCCGGCTTCGCGCAGGTGGTTGAGCAGTACGGCAATACTCCCGCTGGTAACTTGGCAAAGATGTACGCTGCAGCTTGCTCGTTGCGTTTGGGCGACGTGGCTGCTGCCGAGAGCTACATCAACTCATTCTCTAACGTGAAGGGCGTTCCGGGCCAGATCATCAACGCTATGGCTGCCGGTCTGAAGGGCGACATCGCTGTTGAGGCAGGCGACAACGCTAAGGCTGCATCGCTGTTCGAGAGCGCTGCCGCAGTTAGCGACAACGACTTCACCGCTCCTATGTACCTGCGTAAGGCAGCTTTGGCTTACCGCGCGCTGGGCAATACGGCTAAGGCTGACGAGTTGCTCAAGACCATCGTCGAGAAGTACCCCGCATCGTACGACTCAACTCAGGCCGAGCGTTACCTCACCGAGTAAGCATTCGGAGGCGTGGATAATCTGAAGATCGGCATCGTCATCGTGGACGAGCAGGCGGCCCTTGCGCATCGTAACCTCGCGGCTACGGTGGAGAGTCTCAAGGCACTCGGCTGTGCGGAACAGAATGTGCTGGTGCGCCACGCGCCGCGTCTGTTCAACGTGGTGATGACTACGCAGTTCTTCGCCGAATATACCGACGTGGATGCAGTGGTGATTCTGGCCGAGAATGACTCCTCGCCCGAATATGCAACGATGTTGTATGGGGTTACCAAACTGCAGATAGCGTGGAATATGCCCGTTGCGGTGGGTGATTGCCGCGTGGCATCGGAGGTTGTGGATATGGTCTCGATGCAGAACGAAATGGAGGCCGCAGCTCCCGAACACATCTCGCCCGACCGTAAGTCGATAAATTAACGTGCGCCAGCCCCGTGCAGGTGCCGTGCAAACAGAAAGGCCGCTTCACCATTCGGTGGGGCGGCTATTTTTGTGGGGTGGGCCAGCTGGTTTGTGGGGCGGCTATTTTACATTCACACTCTCGCGCTCCTCAATCATACGACTGATCGTGCGCTTCAGATAGTCGTGAATATCCTCGCGTAGCTTCTCATATAGCGGACACGACGTGTAGTTCTCATTGTCGAGCAGCACGTCGCGAATCGAACGCAACGAATTCATATAATTACTCATCTCATTCTTGAGCGAGAGCCCCTCCTTCTTCGAGGAGTTGATCTTCGCCACGGACATCTGCCTGAGCTTGTCGCACACCGCGTTGAGCATCGGCATCACCACGTTGTCCATCAGCGTGTGGCCGTGCATAAAAAGATAGGTATTCTCGGGCTCAACACCCTTCCCGCGCAGATACTCGGCAAACCCTTCGATCTCGTCCCTCATCTGCGGATGCTCGCTCTCCAGACGATGCAACTTACGCTGCACCTGACGACACAGCCACGCCAGCGTGTCGGCACCGTTGCGCTCCACCTCGAGAAATCCCAATCGCACCGTATTCTTGAATTCGACGAGCGTAAATACCGACTCGTGAGAGAGTTGCGCCGAGTAGGCGTACCACAGAAATACGGGATATATCGTGCGCGAGTAGTCGGCCATAAACTGCACAAAATCGAATATGTGGCTGTCGTTCTTGGTCGCCTTCACGCAGACGTTGTGTAGCGATGGGGCGTAGCAGAGGTAGTTCTCCGTTGCGTAGGTGTAGGTGTGGAACATAAATTGCGCTCCGTTCACCTCGCGCGAGGTCTCGGTACGATCCTCGAAGAGATAGTCGAAATCGGAATCGACGCACAACAGCAACTCCTCGCCCGAGCGGGGAATCATCGAGAGCAGCACCTTCTTGCCCTTGGGCAGGTCATCGCGATTGGGCACCGAGATCTCGAAGCGGAGATAGTCGTTCTGGAAGTGATCGAAAATGGAGCGCCAGAAGGCCACATCCTCGTAGCCCTCGACAAAGACCTGCACCCGTCGGCGACCATCATCCACGGGCAGGGGCAGGGTGGCCACAGAGTCGCATTTGCACCCTCGCGCAGCCTCGTTTCTCAATTTTTCGATCGTTGTGCGTTTCATAATTTGTCGTAAATATAATAAAATAGTAAATTTGCACCAAATAATTAAGGGTAATTATAAACAAACCAACCATTGACTAGCGGCCGCAAGGTAGGCCTCGACGATCAAGACGACCGAACTGTTTATAGAAAAGTTTTTAATTTGTAATTATATATGACCGACTGGAAAGAGCGTTTGGGAATGGTCTATTCGACTAACCCCGATTTTGAATATACCACCTCCGCAGAGCCCGAGGAGGCGACCCTGCCAGCCGATAAACAGCCCCTGCGCGTGTGGATCGATCGCAAGCATCGCGGCGGCAAGACCGTAACGCTCGTCAAGGGCTTCGTCGGCACGGAGGAGGATCTCTCGACGCTGGGCCGTATGCTCAAGAGCCGATGCGGCGTAGGCGGCTCGGCCAAGGATGGCGAGATCATCATTCAGGGCGACCACCGCGACCGCGTTGTGGAGTTGCTCCTCGCGGCGGGTTATAGCAAGACAAAGAGGGCGGGAAACTGATTTTTTTCGATAGCGTGATAAAGAGAGTGTGCAGGATGTTGTTGCTGTTGGTGGCCGTTGCGGTCGCCCACACCTCCTATGCCCAGTATTACAGCTGGGGGGCCGATCCTGCGCGCTTTAAGTGGATGGAGGCCAAGGGCGAGCGGGCGAGTGTGATCTACCCGCAGCATACGCAGCGCATCGGCCGGACGACACTCTATATGATCGACCGCATCCGCCCCTACATCAGCTACGGCCTCGATCTGCCGCCGCTCGATCTGCCGTTTGTGATCCACCCCGAGAATATGAACTCCAACGGCCTTGTGATGTGGCTGCCGAAGCGTGTCGAGTTCCTCTCCACGCCCGCGATCGACGGCTACTCGATGCCTTGGATCAAGCAGCTCGTGGCGCACGAATATCGCCACGCGGCGCAGTACAACAACCTCAATGTGGGCGTTGTGAAGTTCCTGAGTTACCTCTTGGGCGAGCAGAGTTCGACCATCGGATTGGTCTTTATGCCTCTGTGGATGATGGAGGGCGACGCCACGATGAGCGAGACGGAGGCCTCGTCGTATGGCCGCGCCAAGCAGCCGCGTTTCACGCTGGAGTTTCGCGCGATGGGCGACATTGTGAACAAATACCGCAATAGCGACAAATTCTTCTGCGGATCGTACCGCGACTTTATCCCCGATCACTATCAGTTGGGCTACCAGCTCGTCGCCCACGGCAACGAACTCGCCGGCCGCGTTATGGCCAACGATATGGCCTCCTACGGCCCGCGCCGTCCGTGGACTATCGTATCGGAGAATTGGCGTATGAAGACTCTGTTCGGCTTCAGCACCCATCAGCTCTTCCAAAAGACCTTCCGTTCGCTGACCGACTTCTGGGGTGCGCTGCCTGCGGTGGAGAACAGCGCCGAGCTGCTGCCTGCTCCCGCGATGCGCAGCTATACGACCTACGAGAGCCCCATCGAGGTGGGCGACGAGGTGGTCGTGCTGAAGAGCGATCTGGATCGCCCCTCACGATTTGTCGCACTCAACCCCGCAACGGGCCGGGAGCGTACGCTCTGCTATACGGGCGTTGTCGCTACGCGACCTATCTACGACGAGGTGCTCAACCGCATCTGGTGGACGGAGTATCGCCGCAGCCACATCTTCGAGCAGAAGGTATCCTCGACGCTCTGCTATCTGGATCTGAATCGCCATCATCTGCGCCCGCGAACGGTAACCGCGCGCAAGGAGAATATCCTCTACCCGACACCCGACGACGAGGGAGGTTTGGCGTGGGCCGAGTACTCGGCCGATGGCATCTATACGCTTCGCCACGAGATGTGCGATGGACAGATACGCTCCTTCTCGCTGCCTTTCGGCGTGGAGGTACATTCATTGGCGTGGGATAATCTTACGCGCAACCACTACTGCATACTGACGGGCGACGAGGGTATGTGGATCGGCGAGATCACCCCCTCGGGCGAGCTGCGCGAGCTGACGCGCCCCGCCTACATCACCCTTAGCGACCTGCGGGCCAAGGATGGCCGCCTCTACTTCGGCTCGATAGCCTCGGGCCGCGACGAGGTGCATTGCTTCGATCTGGCCGAGGGGCGCGAATACCAAATCTCGGAATCGACCTTCGGCTCGTTCGATCCTGCGCCGCTCTCTGGCGGACGGGTGTTGATGACGACATACGACTCTCTGGGCTACCACCCCTCGGTGCAACCGATAGATAAGATTGAGCGCGTAGTGGAGTACTCTCGCCTGCCGAAGGACGTGGTCAATCCGCCCCGCAAGAGTTGGGGTATTATCAACCTCGATACGGTGAAGATGGAGGTGCCAGACTCTACGTTGCAGCGCTCGGCCGAGAAGGTGCGCCGCTATCGTAAGGGCGCAACACTCTTCAACTTCCACAGCTGGGCCCCGCTCTCGTACGATCCTTTTGCGCTGAGCGAGAATGGCTCCATTGCGATGAACATCGGTGCAACAGTAATGACGCAGAACCTGCTCTCGTCGATGCAGGGATTCTTCAGCTACGGTTATAGCTCGCGCTCGGGCAATATGCTCAAGGGCTCGTTGCGTTACTACGGTCTGGGCCCCACAATCAGCCTTAACGCCTCGTACGGAGGCCGCCAGAATATCTATCCGATCTATGTCTATAACCCCGAGACTCACAAGATCGAGTTCCCCGAGGCCCCTGCGCGAAAGAAATTCTACTCGATAGGTGCCGACGTGCAGTTCCCGATAATGTATCAGCGCGGCTACCACACGCGCTATTTGATTGCCTCTATGGGGTGGGAGTATTCTAACGGATTGGTGGCCAACACGGGCAAACTATCGTTCGATGATGGCGGTATCAGCAACGTCGCCACGATCGGCTACGAGCGAGGTATTCACCTTACATCGTTCTCGCTCGGATTTCAGGATTTCGTGCGCTCGGCTCACCGCGACTTCGCTCCGCCTTGGGGCGTGGCCGCCTCGGTAGCCTATGCCATCAACCCCGCAAGCGACAGCTTCAGCGACCTTCTGGCGCTCTATGCCAAGTTCTATACCCCGGGCTTCGCTCCGCACAACAGCCTGACGCTCGCCGTGGCCTACCAGACCTCGATCGGCGGATTTGAGAATCAGGATGCGCTCTCGGCCCTTACGTTCAACTCGACACGCCTTCTGCCGCGCGGATTTGACTCGACGCAGATTGTGAACAAGAACTACTCGGCCGCGTCGCTTAACTACCAGCTGCCGATCTGCTATCCCGATGGTGGATGGAGGGGTATCTTCTTCCTGAAGCGGGTGCGACTGAACGCCGGTTTCGACATCGCCCGCTTTGAGCGTTCGCGCTTCTACGAGGACGGAACGCTCCGCACCGATTGGCACTACCTGCGATCGGTGGGAGGAGATGTTATCTTCGACGTGAATTTCCTCAGCCAGCCCGCCTCGGCAACCACCGCGCTGAAGCTCTCGTTCTATCACCCCAGCGAGGGCGGTTTCTACTTCTCGGCCGGTTTGGAGCTGCCCTTCTAAGCTATCCGATAATCCAGCGGCTGTGGGGGATAAATGAGATCAGCTTGGTGGTGAGGTAGCTGCAGATGAACGTAGCTATCGTGATGGCGGGAATAGCCGCCACCGAGGGCATAGCCATCTGATCCTTGAAGAGCGTAACCCACATTCCAATCCAGAAAATATGTATCAGATAGATGCCAAAACTCATCTTCGACATCTCGGCCACCCACTTGGGCGTCTTGACAGAACGAATTGCGCTCAGCATAAGGAACGCTCCGACGGTCATAGCCACGCAGTTGATGGTGCAGAATGTCCAGCCCAGCTCGAGTACGGGCGTTGAGTGGTTCACCCCGGGTGTGGCCTGAACGTAGAACGTCAGGATGGTTACGATGGCAGCGACGAGCGTAAGCGCTCCGCCAACTACAAGGCGACGCTTGCTGTCCCAGTCGATGTGGAATCGGATGTAGTGCGCCAGCACCAAATAGCCGATATATCCTGAGAAGTTCCACAGCAGGTGATACTCATTCCAGAAACATTGTCCCCACACCTCGCCGAAGAAGTGGTTCAGGTAGGGCATACAGGTCGAGATCAGAAAGAGCAGAATCACAAACTGCTCCTCGCGGCGGCTGGCCGTCTTGAGCCACGGCGAGATTATTGGCATAAAGAGATATAGACCGATCAGAGGATACATAAACCAGAAGTGCGCAGCCAGCGAGGGGAAGTTCAGCGGCAGACGCTTCAGATCCATCACAGCCGTAGCCGCGTCCGTAGCACCCCAGAGCAGAGGCAGCACCGAATATAGCACCATAAAGCAGGCAAAAGGAACGAGTACACGCTCGGCGCGGCGCTTGTAGAACGCACGCATCGTAACCCCTTCGGCCAGAGGGACAAGCAGGTAGGCCGATACCATAACAAACAGCGGCACCGCCATACGCGACACTCCGTCATATATTGACACCCACAACCTATCGGCTTCGCTCGCAAGCAGCGACTGCGGGCCGGCCATACTGCCCACTCCGAGCACGCCGTAGAAGTTCTCGCTGGCGTGAACGACAATCACCATCAGACAGGCCAGAATACGGATGTAATCAAGAAAAACGACTCGTTTCATAATGCTATGTTTTTTGGGTGGGGATAGATTAAAATCAAGCAAAGATAACATTTCTGGGCCAAATCGCCCTATAAGTTGCGAAATAAATCTTATCTTTGTACGTTTATTATACTAAGATGGATATAAAGAGTTTTTTCAAAGATAAGAATCGTGTAGTCAAACTGATGTGGGCGGTGGTGATGTTTCCCATCGCGCTCGGTTTTCTGATGCTCACGTTGGCGGCTATGGGAGCCTTCGGCCGTATGCCCTCGTTCGAGGAGTTGGAGAATCCCAAGAGCAACCTCGCAACCGAAATCTATGGCGACAATGGCCACGTCATCGGCACCTTCTTCGTGCAGAACCGTTCGTATGTTCAGTACGAGGATCTCTTCCCCGCCGATTCGACACGCCACCTTATGCTCGACGGCTATCGCGTGCCCCCCGTCGTGGCGGCGCTGATCTCTACGGAGGATGTGCGCTTCCGCAGCCACTCGGGTATCGACATCCCCTCGCTCTTCCGCGTTATGATCCGCACCATCGCTATGCGCGACCAGTCGCAGGGTGGTGGCTCGACCATCACGCAGCAGGTGGCCAAAAACCTCTTCCCGCGCGATACGGTTCGCAATCGCAGCAAGGTGGCCCGCACGATGAAGCTCGTGCAGTCGAAGTTCAAGGAGTGGATCACGGCCCTTAAGCTCGAGCACAACTACACCAAGGAGGAGATCGCGGCGATGTACCTCAATACGGTGGAGTACGGCTCCAACGCCTTCGGTATCAAGTCGGCGGCAAGCACCTTCTTCGGCAAGTCGCCCGACGAGCTGAACATTCAGGAGGCGGCTGTGCTGGTGGGTGTGGTGAATGCCCCCACGCGCTACTCTCCCGTTCGCAACCCCGAGAACGCATTGGCGCGACGCAATCTGGTTATCAACCGTATGCGTGTGGCGGGAGCTATCTCGCGCGAGGTGTGCGACTCATTGACGGCGCTGCCCATCACGCTCCAGTATAAACCCATCTCGCACAACGATGGCGAGGCGACCTACTTCCGCGAGATGTTGCGTCAGGTGATGAATGCCGAGCGCCCCACGCGCCGACAGTTCCTCACGGATTGGGACTACGAGCAGGCCGTTAAGGAGTACGACGAGAACCCCCTCTACGGCTGGTGCCACAAGAATAAGAAGGCCGACGGCACGGACTACAACATCTACCGCGACGGCCTACGCATCTACACCACGATCAACCCCACGATGCAGCGCTACGCCGAGGAGGCTGTGCAGAAGCAGATGGAGACCGTCATCCAGCCCCGTATGGATGCGCAGGTACGTCAGACGGGTGTACTGTTTCAGGATTTGGAGCCCGAGGAGATCGAGACCATCATCAAGCGTGCGATGCGTAACTCGGATCGCTACCGCGAGCATAAGAAGCTCGGTATGAGCGACAAAGATATCTACGCCTCGTTCGAGAAGAAGTGCCAGATGCGCATCTTTACATTCAAGGGCGAGCGCGATACGCTGCTCTCACCGCGCGACTCGATTCTGCACCATAAGCGCATTATGCGCGCTTCGCTCGTTGCGATGGATCCCCGCTCGGGCCACGTCAAGGCCTACGTCGGCGGCCCTAACTTCCGCTACTTCAAGTACGATATGGCTAAGCAGGGCAAGCGCCAGATCGGATCAACGGTTAAGCCCTTCATCTACACCTTCGCCATCGGCCAGCTGGGACTGAATCCCTGCACGATGGCCCCCAATCTCCCTGTCTCGATCGAGACTCCGGCCGGAATCTGGTCGCCCAAGGAGGCGGGTAATGTGGAGTACGATGGCGTGCTGCATCCGTTGTATTGGGGATTGGCCAACTCGCGCAACAACTACTCGGCGTGGATTATGAAACAGGCCAAGCAGCCCGAGACCGTCGCCGACTTCCTGCACAATATGGGTATCCGCAGCTATATCTACCCCGCCTACGCATTGTGTCTGGGTGCCTTCGAGTCGAATGTATTTGAGCTGGTGAGCACCTACTCTACCTTCGTCAATGAGGGCGTGCATATCGATCCGATCTTCGTTACGCGAATCGAGGATCGTCAGGGCAACCTCATTTCGAGCTTCATCCCGCAGTCGCAGGACGCCGTCAATAAACACACCGCCTACACGATGCTGACGATGCTCCAGCGCGTTATCTCGGCAGGTACGGGAGGCCGACTCTCTTGGCAGTTTGGCTTCGACAATATGGACATCGGCGGCAAGACGGGTACCTCGAACGAGAACCGCGATGCGTGGTTTATGTGCGTTACGCCCACGCTCGTCGCAGGCTCGTGGGTAGGTGGCGAGGATCAGTCGGTGCATCTGAAGGCGCAGGGCGAGGGTAGCGTTATGGCTCTGCCCATCGTGGGCGAGTTCCTCAAACGCTCGTACGACGATCCCCATCTGGGCCTGAGCCGCAATGCCAAGTTCTCGCGTCCCGAGGGCTGGGTGTCGTACGATTGTCCGAAGGAGATGATGCCCGACGAGGGCGAGGTGCAACTTACGGCCGAGCCCGACGAATTCTTTGATTAGACAACAACTAAAGGTTATTAGGATATGAAAATTGCTATCGTGGGCGCCAGCGGCGCCGTAGGTCAGGAGTTTCTGACCATTCTCAATGAGAGAACGGATTTTCCCATCGACGAGCTTTTGCTGTTTGGCTCGGAGCGTAGTGCGGGAACGAAATATATGTTCCGAGGCAAAGAGGTTGAGGTCAAACTGTTGCAGCACAACGACGACTTCAAGGGCGTGGATATCGCCCTCACATCAGCCGGTGCATCTACCTCGAAGGAGTTCTGGCAGACCATCACCAAGCACGGCACGCTGATGATCGACAACTCGTCGGCCTTCCGTATGGACGAGGATGTGCCTTTGGTAGTGCCCGAGGTCAATGCCGAGGATGCGCTCAACACCCCCCGCAACATCATTGCCAACCCCAACTGCACAACGATCCAGATGGTCGTGGCGCTCAACGTCATCGAGAAGCTCTCGCATATCGAGACCGTACACGTTGCAACCTACCAGTCGGCAAGCGGTGGCGGTGCGCAGGCTATGGCCGAGCTGAAGCATCAGTACGAGCAAATCGTTGCAGGCGAGGAGCCTACGGTCAAGAAGTTCGCCCACCAGCTGGCCTATAACGTGATTCCCCATATCGATGTCTTCACCGAGAACGACTACACGAAGGAGGAGATGAAGATGTTCAACGAGACTCGCAAGATTATGCACTCCGACATCCGCGTGGCTGCAACCTGCGTGCGCGTACCCGTTATGCGCGCCCACTCAGAGAGCATCTGGCTCCGCACCGAGCGCAAGGTGTCGGCTGCCGAGGCCCGCGCTGCATTCGCCGCAGCCGAGGGCGTGGTGCTCGTGGACGAGCCCGCCGAGAATAAGTACCCTATGCCTCTGTTTATCGCTGGCAAGGATCCCGTCTATGTAGGCCGCATCCGCGAGGATCTGGCCGAGGAGCGCGGCCTCTCGTTCTGGTGCGTCGCCGACCAGATCAAGAAGGGTGCAGCACTTAACGCCGTTCAGATCGCCGAGTGGATCATCAAGAATCGAAAGTAATCCCCCCTCTCCCTAAAAACCAAAAGCGAGACCTCGAAAGGTCTCGCTTTGCTATTTTAGTAGGATTGCCGATAGCTCCTCTACCGTGTCGGCGATGTGGTCGGCGCCGGCCTGCTCCAGCTCCTCGCGTGAGCGGAAGCCCCAGCTAACGCCCACCGAGCGGATGGCGGCGTTGCGGGCCGTCTGCATATCCACCGCCGAGTCGCCCACCATCGTGCAAGCCTCGCGCCTTACGCCCGCCCTCTCGATGATCATATCGACGAGTGCCGTGTCGGGCTTCAGGGGCACACCCTCGCGGTTACCGCAGATCTCAACCCACTCGATCGTGGGGAAAAACTTACGAATCAACTTCTCCGTTCCTGCCTGAAACTTATTCGACGCAACGGCCAGCTTCGCCCCCGCGCGTTGCAGCTGCTCGACAAGCTCCACCATACCCTCGTATGGCACCGTGTGGTTATCGATGTTGTCGATGTAGAACTCCACAAAGTCGCGTCGCGCCGCCTTGACGTACTCCTCCGTGCGCAACTCCTCGGGCAGGGCGCGCTCGACAAGCCGCATAATGCCGTTGCCAACGAAGGTGCAATACTCCTCGTACGAGTGCGTCGGAAGGCCTCGCAGCGAGAGCATATGGTCGCATCCGACGGCCAGATCACCGATGGTGTTCAGCAGCGTGCCGTCAAGATCAAATATTATCAGTTGATTCTTCATTTGCGTTGGTTTTGAATATCTTATATCCTATTGTCGCCATCAGTATCGACATCAGCGGACTCACCAGATTAAATATACAGTAGGGCAAATAGGTCAGCGTTGCCACGCCCAGCACGGTCGATTGTGCCATACCGCACGAGTTCCACGGAATCAGCACCGACGTTACCGTCGCCGAGTCCTCGACACTTCGGCTCAGCAGACGACGCTCCAGATGGCGGTCGTCGTAGAGGCGGCGGAAGAGGTTGCTCGTCAGGATGATCGAGATGTACTGATCGCCCGTCGTAAGGTTGAAGAAGATTCCCGAACATACGGTCGAACCCACGACGCTCACCGTGCGGCGAGCCATACGCACGAATAGCTGTGTGATGGCCGAGAGCATACCGCTGCCATACATCACACCTCCGAAGCACATTGCGCAGATAATGAGCCAGACGGTATTCATCATTCCGCCCATACCTCGCGTTGCCACCAGCTCGTTCAGCAGCGCATTGCCCGTCTCTACGGAGGTCTCCGACGTGGCAGCGATGACTATCGCCTCGATCGATGTTAGGGCCGATGCCGCGCCATCACCCGTTATGGCCAGCACGATTTCGGGCTGGAAGATGATCATTGCAACGGCTGCAATGGCTGCCGAGGTGAAGAGCGTAATGATCGCGGGCAGGCGCTTTGCGATGAGCAGTCCCGTAATCATCGGCACGACGAGTAGCCACGGCGAGATGTTGAACGTCGCATTTAACGCCTGCTCGATGGCTACGGTGTTGGCCTCGGCTGTGTGCGTTCCTGAGAGGCCTACGATGCAATATACCACAAGGGCGATTATCATTGCCGGCGTTGTGGTGATCATCAGATATTTGATATGCTTGAATACGGGCACCTCCGAGGTCGATGAGGCCAGCACAGTGGTGTCGCTCATCAGCGAGATCTTGTCGCCGAAGTACGCGCCCGAGATGATCGCTCCTGCCACCCATCCATCCTCGAAACCGAGTGCGCGGCCAATGCCGAGCAGCGCCACGCCGATCGTGGCAACCGTCGTCCACGACGATCCCGTCAGCAGCGAAATGATGGCGCAGATGATGCACGTCGCGGGCAGAAATATCGAGGGGTGCAGAATCTTCAGTCCGTAGTAGATCAGCGTCGGAATGACGCCACTGGCCATCCACGTTCCCGCGATAGCACCGATCAGAAGCAGGATCAGCAGCGCAGGCGTTGCGTTGCGCATATTCTCCACGAACGCCTCCTCCAACTGTTGCCACGAGCAGCGGTAGATGCCGATTGCCATTGCCGTACATACGGCCGAGGCGGTCAGCAGTGCGAGCTGACTTCCGCCCGCTATGGAGTCGCCTCCGAAGAGTTTTATCGTCAGGGCCAGAAATATCACCAGCACCGCAAGCGGGATGATTGACATCAGGACAGAGGGTTGTCGCGTAGGTCGGTTATTGCTCATAATGATTTTTTTTGATCGGACAAAGATACATAAAACATATCAAACAGCGCCTATATATGCGAAAAGATCGCCCTACGATTGGCACAATATCGCGCGAAATTTGTATATTTGTATTTTAAGAGGTAGAATTATGGTAAGATTATCGCTTGTAATTGCCACCTACAACCGCTCGCAGTCGCTCGTTCAGGTGCTCGAATCGGTTGTCTGTCAGAACGCTCCCCTTAAGGAGTGGGAGTGCGTCGTGGTCAATAACAACTCGACCGACGACACCGTCGAACGCTTTAATCGTTTCGTTGCGCGCCACCCCGAGCATAATATCCGTATGGTCGTGGAGACCAATCAGGGCCTCTCCTACGCCCGCAACCGAGGCATCAGCGAGAGCGTGGGGCAATACGTCGCCATCATCGACGATGATGAACGCATCGCGCCCGAGTTCATCGCGGCCTACATCGACCTGTTCGACTCTACGCCCGACGCAATGGCAGCCGGAGGCCCCATCGTTGCGGAGTATCCTACGGGCCGTCCCCGATGGATGTCCACCTATACCGAGCGCCCGATTGCCAATACGATGTATTTCGGCAGTGAGGTGCGCGAGTTCCCGCGCGGTCGTGTGCCCGGAGGCGGAAATATGGCTCTGCGACGCGATGCCGTGCGCCGCTATGGTGTGTTCGACACCTCGCTCGGATATGTAGGCGACTCGCTTGTCGGCGGCGAGGAGAGCGATCTGTTCGAGCGCCTGCAAATCGCCGGAGCGAAGTATTATTATGTGCCCAAGGCCGTGATGTATCATATCATCCCCGAGGAGAAGCTCTCGGCTAAGTACCTCGCCCGCCTGAGCTATAACGTGGGCGTGAGCCAGTTGCGACGTGCCCGCTACTACCACCGCAAGGGGCGTGTGCGCCTTAAGGAGATAGTGAAGTGGGCCGCTACGTTGCTGCTCTGCCTATGGTATCTGCTGACGCTTCGCTGGAGCAAAGCCTATTATCTTGTGCTTATGCGCTGGAATATAACACGAGGATTATGGTCTGAATAAAATAGTAAGGGTGCCCAATCATAGGCACCCTTTTCTGGCATAATGGCCAAACTTAGCCAATACCCGTCCTCTCTCCCCCACCCCAACAAAAAAGGCTCACCCGATGGAGTGAGCCTTTTCAATTTATATCGTCTAAATTACTTTACGATAACAACGCGGTTGGTGTTGTTGATGGGGAAGATGTTCTGAGTAGAACCAACACCCTTCCAAGTGAGCTGATCCTTGTTAACACCCTGCTCGATCAAGTAATCGTAAACAGCCTTAGCGCGCTTCTCAGAGAGCTTCTGGTTGTACTCTGCAGAACCAGTCTTAACATCAGCGTGACCAACGATGGTGAATACCTGATCCTTGGGAGCAGCTGCGATGTTCTCCTTAATGAGCTGCATCTGCGACTTAGCACGATCCAACAGACGTGCGCTGTCGAAGTTGAAGAATACTGCTGAAGAACCGATAGCGGGCTTCTTCTTAGCCAACTCAGCACGCAATGCCTCGTTGTCCTTCAATGCCTGATCGGTAGCAGCCTTCTGAGCAGCCAAACGCTCTGCCAACTTACCCTCGTTGCGGTGTGCATCTGCCAAACCAGCCTCCAGAGCTGCGATTGAAGCCAAGTAGCCATCAACCTCCTCCTGTGAGTAAGCCTTGTTCCAGTCGCGCTTGTTGAAGCGGTAGGTAAGACCGATGGTTGCAGAATACATCTGACCGTACTCACCACTCTTCATATTGAGATCTACGGGAAGATCACGAGCGGGAGTCAGGATGCTCTTCAACTCGATGTTCAGATCCAAAGCCTTGCAAAGACGGAAGGTGTTGATCAAACCTGAAGCGAAACCGAAACCGGTACCAGCATTATCGTTAACATCTACAACGCTTACGCCGAAACCTGCGAATACCTTAGCGTAGTAAACACGATCCTCGCGGTAGCCACCAATCCAGTTAGAGAGGTTTACAACAGCGTCAACGTGAGGCATAACCCACTTGCTCTCATAAGTAGTAGTCTTGGTAGCGGGGCTGATCTGACCACCAGCAACCTGCAAACGAGCACCTACGATGGGGTTGAACCACTTGGTAAGGCTACCCTCGATCTGCCAACCTACGTTGTCAGAGAAATCACCCTGATCCTTCATCCAGTCGTTCCAACCAGTTGCGTTAATACCGCCACCAATCGAAAGCTCCCAGTTTGACCAGAAACTGTTGTTCATAATACCTTTCCAGCGAAGCTTCTCAGCTGAATTCTCCTGAGCGAAAACGCTGCTCGCAGAGAACGCTACAATAGCGATAGAAAGTAAAAACTTTTTCATAATTAAATTTGTTTATGTGCTGTGAATAATAAATATTTTCTGTTTCACACTAAAATATATATAAAGGCCTATCTTCCCCTGCCGTTCCAACCTTACACACGCCCAAGGCGCACTAAAATCAAAACTGCCACCGAGATAGCACCCGCATATACAACGCAAAGATGTGAATAAAAAAGCAAATACGCAAATAATTGCTCTCTTTTTTCAAAAAAAATCTACATCAGCACGTTGTCGCGGACTCCACTAACCGCACTTAGAATATCCGCACGACATACAGGTCAGGCAGCCGTTCTGGTAGGCCATCTCCTCCTGACCGCACTGCGGGCACTTGCCCTTAGACTTCGTGCCGTCGGCGATATACTGCTTCAGTGCGCGCTGCACACCGTTCTTCCAAGTGTTGATACTCTCGCTGTTAAGGTGCAGACCATCAATCAGATGCACAACCTTATCGATAGGCATTCCGTGACGCAAAACGCCCGAGATCAATTTCGCATAGTTCCAGAACTCCTCGTCGAACAGACGCGAGATACCACCGATCGTATTGGTGTAACCGTAGCGATCCTTATACTGGAAGTCGTAACGCTTCGAGCCATCCTCCTCGCGCACCTTGATGATCCAGCCCTTGGTGATCTTGCGGGGGATATACATTGCATCCTCCTCGATCTTACCCGTGAAGATCTCGTAGGGGCGATCGTTCTGGATACCCACGAATGCAATCCAATCCTCGCTGCCGTTCTTGAAACGTACGATGTCGGCGGGGATTGACTTGGGACGCTTCTGCGTGCTGTTGCCCGAGTCGCACTTCTTGTCGGCCTTGCCCTTGCTCTTGGTGTCGATCAAAACGCCCGTGCGGCAGCCATCACGATATACCGTAACACCCTTACAGCCACACTCCCACGCTGTGCGATACACATCGGCAACGAGCTCCTCCGTAACGTCGTTCGGCAGGTTCACCGTAACCGAAATCGAGTGATCAACCCACTTCTGGATAGCGCCCTGCATACGCACCTTGGCAACCCAGTCGATATCGTTTGCCGTAGCGCCGTGATAGGGCGAAGCCTCGAGCCACTGGGCCAGCTCGTCGTCCGTGATCTCCTGCAGACGCGAGGTGTCGTAGCCATTGCTCTCCAGCCACTTAACGAACTGGTGATGATATACATAGTACTCCTCGAACTTCTCGCCCATCTCGTCGATGAAATCGGCCTTCTTGCCGCGATCCGAGGGGTTAATCTTGCGACGACGCTTATATACGGGACGGAATACAGGCTCGATACCCGATGTGGTCTGCGACATCAGCGAGGTGGTACCCGTCGGAGCAATGGTAAGCATTGCGATGTTACGACGGCCGTGCTTTACCATCTCGGCGTAGAGCTCGGGATCTACATCCTTGATACGCTGGATCATAGGATTCGATGCCTCGCGCGCCGCATCGAAGATGGGGAACGCACCGCGCTCCTCGGCCATCTTAACCGATGCACGGTAAGCCTCAACGGCCAGCGTGCGGTGAACGCTCACCGCAAAGTCGATAGCCTCGTCCGAGCCATAGCGCAAGCCCAGAGCGGCCAGCATATCGCCCTCGGCCGTAATGCCGAGTCCCGTACGGCGGCCCTTCAGAGCCATATCCTTGATCTTGAGCCAGAGATCGTACTCCACGCGGCGAATCTCCTCCTCCTCGGGATCCGATGCCACCTTGTTGATGATCAGCTCAACCTTCTCAAGCTCCAGATCGATGATGTCGTCCATCATACGCATCGCCTTGCCGACGTGCTCGCGGAACAGGTCGAAGTTGAATTTAGCCTCGGCCGTGAAGGGGTTCTCGACGTAGCTCAACAGGTTGATTGCCAAAAGACGGCAGCTATCGTAGGGACACAAGGGAATCTCACCGCAGGGGTTGGTCGAGACGGTCGTGAAGCCCAGATCGGCGTAGCAGTCGGGAATACTCTCGCGCAGGATGGTATCCCAGAACAGAACACCCGGCTCGGCCGACTGCCAAGCGTTGTGGATAATCTTCTCCCAGAGCTTCTTGGCGTCGATGTCGGTGGTCATAACGGGCTTATCCGAATCGATGGGGAACTGCTGGCGGTACGACAGGCCGCTCTGCGCAGCACGCATAAACTCGTCGTCGATCTTGATCGAGACGTTAGCGCCCGTAACCTTGCCCGACTGGGTCTTGGCGTCGATGAAACGCTCGGCATCGGGGTGCTTGATCGAGAGCGAGAGCATCAACGCTCCGCGACGACCATCCTGTGCCACCTCGCGTGTAGAGTTCGAGTAGCGCTCCATAAAGGGAACGATACCCGTCGAGGTGAGGGCCGAGTTCAACACGGGTGAGCCCGTGGGACGCAAACCCGAAAGGTCGTGGCCGACACCGCCGCGACGCTTCATCAGCTGCACCTGCTCCTCGTCCATACGGAAGATACCTCCGTAAGAGTCGGCGTGCTTGCGGTTGCCGATAACGAAGCAGTTTGAGAGCGAAGCCACCTGCAGGTTATTGCCGATACCCGTCATCGGGCCGCCCTGCGGGATGATGTAACGGAAGTGATCCAGCAAAGAGAAGACCTCCTCCTTAGATAGCGGGTTGGGATACTTCTGCTCGATACGCTCGATCTCGGCGGCGATACGGTGGTGCATATCCTCGGGCGTACGCTCGTAGATATGGCCGAACGAATCCTTCAGCGCATATTTGCTCACCCATACGGTTGCAGCAAGGTCATCACCGGCGAAGTACTCCTTCGACGCAGCCACAGCGTCGTTGTAGCTCACCTCGGTGAGTTTCTGTGTAGTTTTGGTCATAATATTAGTATTTTAATTTATTTCGATTTCTGTGTATGCGTGATCAAATGGCGCGAAAGCACCAATACAAAGGTCTTAATTTTTCGGCGGTAAAAAAACTTTTCCGCCGCCATTGTTTTCACAACTTTTCAACAAAACAGAAAAACACGCGCCAGAGCTCACTCCAACGCGTGTTTTTGTTTCAAATTTTTTTTCGGGCCCGTCCTATCGGCTCACGATGGCATCGATCTCGACCTTGGCACCCATCGGCAACTTGGCCACCTCGTAGCATACGCGCGCAGGCATCTGCTCGGTAAAGAAAGTGGCATAGACGCCGTTCATCGCCGCGAAGTCGGCAATGTCGTCCAAAAGAACGGTAACCTTCACCACGTCGGCCAACGTATAGCCGGCCTCCTCGACGATCGAGCGGATGTTCGAGAGCGACTGACGAGTCTGATTCTCAATACCTTCGGCCATCTTGCCGGTCGAAGCATCAATGGGCAGCTGGCCCGAAACATAGAGCGTACCATTGCTCTCCACAGCCTGCGAATAGGGCCCTACGGCCTTCGGCGCGAGGGGCGATGCGATAATCTTCTTCATATTGCTTAAAATTTTAGTTGTTTGCCTTTTACGAAAACCCATTTTAAGGGGCTTATCGCTGACAAAGATATAAATTTTCTGACAATATCCTATTCCTCTTCAGCGTAAAACCTTCCGCGGGGCTTACACGCCCTTGCCCAGCTCGTAGGCCTGTTGCATATAGACCGAGCCCTCGACTCCGCCCTTGCGGCCCATACCCGTAGCCTTGACCATACCGCGCTCGGTGGGGTTGGGCAGGCAGCGCACGAAGCCCCTGAAGCCCTCGATGGCGCAGTCGGCAGCATAAGGCTCCACATCGGCACTTGCCGTTATGTAATAGAACTCCTTATCTCGGAGCTGCATAAAGCAGTAGAACGTACGGTCGATGAGATTCTTCATCTGGCCGTCGATATTGAGATAATAGACGGGGCTGGCCAGCACCATCACATCAGCACGCAGCATCTTGTCAATCACCTGCTTGGCCTCATCTCGCGCCTGTGCCTTTGCCACCGAGTCGGGCTGCATATAGGTGTCTATCTCGCGGAAGAAGTCGATGTTGTAATCATCCAAAAAGAGCTTCTCTACCTTCGCGCCCGCCTCCACAGCTCCGCGCATAAACTCATCGCACAACATATCGGTATTGCCGCCACGACGCGGACTGGCCGAGATGATCAGCACCAATTTGCCCTGCTTGGGATTGGGGCTCTCGGCCGAAAAATTGATCTGATACATCTGTTCGTCTGTTTGGATTCCCTTGCAAGAGCTGCACAGCGCAGCAGCAGCTATCGCCGCAAAAGCCATCGTGGCTACAAATAATTTTTTCATCGCAGATATTGATTTATTTATGTAGAATCACACTTTTTCGCTCTACAAAGGTAGCCCCATTGTTCGCCCACGTCGCCGAATTCTGCACCAAAACGGCATTTTCGCTACTTAAGACGAAAAAACCGCGCACCAAAAAGAAAACTTTTATTTGCAAAAACGTAGCGAAATAACTACATTTGTGCCGATTAGGGCCCTCCGAGGCCGCACAGTATTCACAATTAGTTAGGAAATAAAAATGTTAAGCAGAAAGGTTGCTGCGCAGTTGCGCGATTACGAGACTCCATTCTACCTCTACGACATTAATCTCTTGCGCCAGACGCTGGAGAGTGTTGTTTACGAATCAAACAAATACAATTACAAGGTACACTATGCCATCAAGGCCAACAACGACGACTACCTGCTCTCGATCATTCGCGAGTACGGCATCGGCATCGATTGCGCCAGCGGCAACGAGGTGCGCAAGGCCATCGAGTCGGGCTTCGACCCCAAGACGGTGGTGTATGCGGGCGTGGGTAAGCGCGACAAGGAGATCCGCTACGCTCTGGAGCAGGAGATTCTGGCAATCAACTGCGAGTCGATCGAGGAGCTGAAGGTGGTGAACGCTCTGGCGGCCGAGATGGGCAAGATGGCCGACGTAGGTCTGCGTGTCAATCCCGACATCGACCCCAAGACCAACCGCTGCATCGATACGGGTCAGGCCGACAGTAAGTTCGGTATCTCGTACGAGGAGATCCTCGACAACGTCGATTTGATCCGCTCGCTCGAGAATATCAACATCATCGGCATCCATATCCACATCGGTTCGCAGATCCGCGAGCTACACGTCTTCGAGAATATGTGCAACAAGGCCAACGCCATCGTCGAGAAGCTGGAGTCGCTCGGATTCTCGTTCCGCATCGTCGATGTGGGTGGCGGTCTGGGTATCAACTACGACGTGCCCGAGAATGAGCCTATTCCTAACTTCGCATCGCTCTTTGCGATCGTTCACGAGCATCTGAATGTCGAGGGCAAGGAGGTACACTTCGAGTTTGGCCGCTCGCTGGTTGGCGAGTGCGGCGAGCTGATTACCAGCGTGTTGTTCAACAAGACTACGGCTACGGGCCGCCGACTGCTGATCATCGACGCCTCGATGACCGAGCTCATCCGCCCGATGCTCTACGGCTCGTACCACAACATCGAGAACATCACCTCGCAGGAGGAGCGCACAACCAAATATACGGTCGTGGGTACGGCCTGCGAATCGACCGACGTATTTGACGAGAACGTGAGCCTAAAGCGCAGTCAGCGCGGCGATCTGCTGGCCATCAAGTCGGCGGGCGCGTATGGCCGTTCGATGGCTTCGCAGTACAATATGCACGACCTGCCGGGTGCTGTTTACAGCGACCAGCTGGGAAAGTAAGAGGCGAGAAAACGAGATAAAGGGAGAGCTTGTCCAAAATTATTGGACAAGCTCTTTCTTTATATTGTCAAAAATTCTTATCTTTGGGAAATAATTGTTTTGCCTGAACGCTATGAATATCGAACTTATAAAATCGGAACTCGAGAAACTCAACCTTCTGCTCTCGGTGTGGAGCGAAGAGCAGAGCATCTCGCCCATCGAGCGCGATATAGCACTCGACTATCTTAAGCGACTCTACGACCAGATTCGTTTCGATGAGGCGGCAGCGCCCGCCGTGCCCATTATGCCCGTCGTGGCGGCCGAGCCGAGCGAGCAGACGGAGGAGCAAGAGGGACAAGAGGAGGAGAAGGATGTCGAGGTGGAGTTGATCTTTGCCGACGATGAGGATTTGCCGCAGTTTGGTCTGCTCAACGAGTTGCTCTCGACCGAGGAGACGAAGGCCGAGGCGGAGGCGGAGATTACGCCCGCTGCAGAGCCTGAAACAGAGGTTGTGCCCGAGACAGAGGCAGAGGCGGAGGTAGAGGTTGCACCTGAGCCAATCGCCGAACCTGAGCCAGAACCCGAACCCGAGCCAGAACCCGAGATCGTGCCCGTAGTTGAGCCCACTCCCGAGCCCGAGCCCATCCCCGAGCCAACGCCAGCCCCCGAGCCTGCGCACACTCCCGAGCCTGCGCACGCCCCATCATCGGGCAGTCTGTTTGGTGAGGAGGAGGTTGTGCTGCGCCGTCCGCGCTCGAAGCATCAGCGAATGATGTCGATCTACAACGACAGCGAGCCGCGCCCCGAGAAGGTAGTCGATATTTCAAAGATATTTGATCTGGATATGGACGACGACGGCCCGACCGAAATCACGGTGGAGCCCGCACCCCAGCCCAAGCCCCAGCCAGTGCCCGCGCCGCAGCCCCGCCCCGTGGCGGAGCCAAAGGCTGAGCCTACGACTTTAGCCGATGCCATTGCTCCCGCCGCGACCACTCTGGCCGACACCATCGCAGCACCCGCTGCCTTGGCCGACGAGATGCACCACACGCCCATCAGCTCGCTGCGCGAGGGTATCGGGCTGAATGATAAGTTCCTGATGATCCGCGACCTGTTCGATGGCGATGGCGATGCCTACGAGGAGGCCATCACGGCACTCGATGCGCTGCCCACACTCGACGACTGTATGATCCACATCATCGAAAACTATGCGTGGAATCCCGACTCGGAGGGCTCGAAGTTTATTATGCAACTGCTCGACCGCAAACTCTCATAACCTATGTCGAAACTCTACATCGTGCCCACGCCCATCGGCAATCTGGACGACATCACCCTGCGCGCCATCAAGACGCTCGAGGCGGCCGATTTCATCCTTGCCGAGGATACGCGCACCACATCGGTGCTGCTCAAGCACTTGGGAATCGAGAAGCGATTATACGCACACCACAAATTCAACGAACACGCCACGGCCGCATCCCTGACCGAGACCATCGGCGAGGGCCGCACCGTAGCACTCGTCTCGGATGCCGGCACACCCGGCATCTCCGACCCGGGCTTCCTGCTCGTGCGCTCGTGCGTCGAGGCGGGCATCGAGGTGGAGACTCTGCCCGGAGCAACGGCGCTGATACCCGCACTCGTGCAGAGCGGATTCCCCTGCGACCGCTTCTGTTTCGAGGGCTTCCTGCCGCAGAAGAAGGGACGTATGAAGCGATTGGAGGAGCTGCGCGACGAGCAACGCTCGATAATCTTCTACGAGTCGCCCCACCGCGTGCAGAAGTGCTTGGAGCAGATGGGCGAGGTCTTCGGCACGGAGCGCCGAGTGTCGGTATCGAGAGAGCTGACCAAGAAGTTCGAGCAGACCGTGCGTGGCACCATCGCCGAGGTTGCTGAGCACTTTGCGCAGAACGAGCCCAAGGGCGAGTTTGTGATTGTCGTGGCGGGAGCGCCCAAACCCGAAAAGGGCGAGAAACGCAACCGTTACCGCAAAGAGGAGGCTGATGAAGAGTAATTTTTTCCGAAAATGAGTAATCACAACCCCGAACTGACACGTTTTCAGCGCACGATGCTGGAGCTGCTATGGATCCTCTGCCGAGGCTTCGCCCTGCTGCCCCACTTCGTTCGCCACAACATATTCGGCACGCTCTGCTACTGGGTGCTGTGCTACGCGCTGCGCTACCGCCGAAGGGTGATAATGGATAATCTCCGCCGCTCGTTCCCCCATTACACCGAGCAGCAACTCGCCACGATCTGCCGCGACACATATAAGAATCTTGCCGAGCAGATCATCAACACGCTGAGCCAGTCGGGCATCAGCGACGAGGAGCTACGTCGCCGTATGACGTTCTCGAACGACGGGCCCACGCGCGAGGCCGTAGGCGGTCGGAGTGCCGTATTTATGACGGCGCACTACGGGCCGTGGGAGGCCGGCAGTGTGGTGTCGTTGGCATTTCCCGACCAGACCTTCGTGGCGGTATATCACAAGATTACAAACCCCATAGTGGACGAGCTGATGAAGCGCATCCGCCGCCATACGAACGTCGAGCTGGTCGATATGAAGCGTACAATGCGCCACTTCATCGACAACCGTCAGCGCCGCCCGATGATTATGGGGCTCATCGCCGACCAGAATCCCACGCTTCGCCCCAATATGAGCTGGTATCCGTTCCTCAACCAGTGGACCGCCTTCTTCGATGGTGGCGAGGTTCTTGCACGCAAATACAATCTTCCCGTATATTACTTCTCGCCGCGCCGCCTGCGAGCGGGCTACTATGAGGGCACGTTCACGCTCATTCACGATGGCGAGAGCCCCATCGAGCCGGGCGAGATCACACGTCGCTACGCACGGATGCTCGAGGCAGAGATCGTGGCCAACCCCGCGATGTGGATGTGGTCACACCGCCGCTGGAAGCACACCCCACCGGCCGAGTTACAGGCAACGAAGATATGAAACGAACAGCTGTAGTGATACTGAACTGGAACGGCCGCGAGCATCTCGAGCAGTTCCTGCCGAGCGTGGTGGAGCATACGCCCCGCGCGGTACGCATCGTCGTGGCCGACAATGGTTCGACGGATAGTTCGGTCAGATTCATCGAGGAGCACTACCCCACGATCGAGATCATCCGACTCGATCGCAACTACGGCTTTGCCGAGGGCTACAACCGCGCCCTGAGGGAGGTCGATGCCGAATACTTCATCCTGCTGAACTCCGATGTGGAGGTTACCGATGGTTGGGTTGAGCCGTTGGTGGCAACGCTGACAAATGACCTTTCGGTGGCTGCCGTTGCGCCGAAACTACGTTCGTACGGTCGCCGCGATGAGTTTGAGTATGCAGGTGCTGCGGGAGGATATATCGACATTCTGGGCTACCCCTTCTGTCGCGGGCGCATCCTCTCGACTATCGAGCGCGACTGCGGCCAATACGATACCCCGAAGGAGGTGTTCTGGGCCAGCGGAGCGGCATTCTGCTGTCGGGCCGATCTGTTTCGCACGCTCGGCGGCTTCGACGCCGACTTCTTTGCCCATATGGAGGAGATCGACCTCTGCTGGCGTATGCATCTGGCGGGCTACCGCATTATGGTCGAGCCTCGCAGCGTGGTCTATCACTTGGGCGGAGGCACGATGCCCAATGAGTCGCCCAACAAGCTATATCTGAACTATCGCAACAACTTGGCAATGCTGTTCAAGTGCGCGCCCACGCCGCAGCGGTTGCTGGTGGCCGTAGCGCGTCCCGTATGCGATATGCTCTCGGCACTTATATATATAATAAAAGGGCAGATGCCGATGGCACGGGCCGTTATGAGGGCCTACCGCGACTTTTTGGATTGGCACGGGGAGCTTGCCGCTAAGCGCCGAGCGGTCCGCAGCGGAGCGAAAACGGAGTCGAGGATGATTTACAGAGGCTCGATGGTTATACGTTACGCACTCGGGCGAAGGCATTTTGAGGATATGATGTAAACAACAGGGGCGCCACTTTCGCAGTGGCGCCCCTATTTGTCTTCGCAGTAAGATTACCTTCTTGCCTCCTTGGCCTCGATGCACTCCGTCGCGTGGGGAACACGCATAAGGCGCTCCTTCGGGATCAGCTTGCCTGTAGTCTTGCAGATGCCGTAGGTCTTGTTCTCGATGCGCACGAGAGCCATCTCGAGGTTGCGGATGAACTTGCTCTGATGCGCAACCAAGCGGCCCGTCTCCTCCTTTGAGAGGGTGGCAGCACCCTCCTCCAGCACCTTGAAGGTGGGAGAGGTATCGTGTGTATCGTTGTCGTTCGAGATATTGGCACGCAACAAATCGTAATCAGCTTTGGCCTGCTCAAGTTTTTTCAAAATTATCTGCTTGAATTCGGCCAAATCACTATCACTATATCTTACTCTCTCTTCTGCCATAGTAATAAAAGTTTTAAGGTTCTAATGTAAAGATAGGTAAATTTTTACAATCCGCCAAATCTTTTACTATAAAACGCATAGCACCCACGCCGCAGCGCACTACAGGCGTGTTACGGCAATCTTCAAAGGCTCCTCGTCAACATCCGAATCAACGACTACGCCTCCCTCGGGAGCGGCCACGGCGCGAACCTCGACGGCCAGAGTCTGCGAGGCGATGTAGTCGGCGAAGTGCTCGATGGCGCCAGCCACCAGCTCCTTCTGCTCGATCTCGACGCGAATCTTGTCCGTAACCTCGAAACCTGAATCCTTACGGATATTCTGGATACGGTTAATCAACTCGCGTGCCACACCCTCGCGGCGAAGCTCGTCGGTAACGGTGATGTCGAGTGCAACGGTGAGCTTACCCTCCGATGCGACCAGCCAGCCGGGCATATCCTCCGAGGTGATCTCGAAGTCGGCAGGCGTAACCACAACCTTCTCGCCCGCAAGGTCAAGCTCTGTTTCGGGTGAAGACTCGATAGCGGCGATCTGCTCCTGCGTGAAGGTGGCAGCCATAGCGGCCATCTGCTTGGCCAGCTTGGCGTAGCGCTGGCAGAAATTCTTGAAGTTGAGTTTGATGCGCTTGGTGATGACACCCGTCGTATCGCTCAACAGCTCAATATCCTTGATATTAACCTCACCCATAACGAGTCCCTTGACGGCCTCGATGTGGCGAGCCATAGCGGGATCCAAAACGGGGATAAGGATCTTGGTCAGCGGCTGACGCACCTTGATATTGACCTTACGACGCAGAGCCAGAACCATCGACGAGAGGCGCTGTGCGATCTGCATCATCTCCTCCAGCTCGCTATTGACAAGCGTCTCATCCACTACGGGGAACTCGGCCAGATGCACCGACTCCGCATTGTGGCGGCCGCTCACGGCGTTCAGGTCGGTGAAGATACGATCCGAGATGAAAGGTGCGAACGGAGCCGAGAGCTTCACAACGGTCTCAAGGCAGGTGTAAAGGGTCTGGTATGCGGCCAACTTGTCGTCGGTCATACCGCCACCCCAGAAACGCTTACGGTTCAGGCGAACGTACCAGTTCGAGAGGTTCTCGCCCACGAACTCCTGAATAGCGCGTGCTGCAGGCGTGGGATCGTAGTCGTTCAGGTACTTGGTTACGTTCTTGACCAACGTATTGAGCACCGAGATGATCCAGCGGTCGATCTCGGGACGCTCGGCGATAGGAATCTCGCGCTCGCGGCCCGTGAAGCCATCGACGTTGGCGTAGAGAGCGAAGAATGAATATGTATTATAGAGCGTGCCGAAGAACTTGCGACGTACCTCATCCACACCCTCCTTATCGAACTTGAGGTTATCCCACGGCTGCGAGTTCGAGATCATATACCAGCGCGTAGCATCCGCTCCGTAGGTCGAGAGCACCTCGAAGGGATCGACGGCATTGCCCAGACGCTTCGACATCTTGTTGCCGTTCTTGTCGAGCACCAAACCGTTAGAGATGATATTCTTGAACGCAACCGAGTCGAACAACATCGTGGCGATGGCGTGCAGCGTGAAGAACCAGCCGCGCGTCTGATCCACACCCTCGGCGATGAAGTCGGCGGGGAATACCTCCTCGAAGTCGGCACCGCCATTCTCGAACGGATAGTGAATCTGCGCATAGGGCATAGCACCCGAGTCGAACCATACGTCGATAAGATCGCTCTCGCGGCGCATAGGCTCTCCCGTCGATGAGGTCAGAATGATTGAATCGACATAGGGACGGTGCAGGTCGATATTCTCGACCGAGTAGTTCTCCTTAGACATATCGCCCACGCGGAAGTTCTTGAACGGATTCTCCGCCATATTGCCTGCCTCAACGCTTCGCTCGATCTCGGCCATAAGCTCCTCGATAGAGCCGATGCACTTGAGCTCCTGACGATCCTCCGTAGCCCAGATAGGCAGCGGCGTACCCCAGAAACGCGAGCGCGAGAGGTTCCAGTCGTTCAAGTTCTCCAACCACTTGCCAAAGCGGCCCGTACCCGTCGATTCGGGCTTCCAGAGGATGGTCTCGTTGAGCTCCATCATACGCTCCTTCAGCGCCGTAGTCTTGATGAACCACGAATCCAAGGGGTAGTACAATACGGGCTTGTCCGTACGCCAGCAGTGGGGATAGTTGTGCGTATGCTTCTCGATCTTGAATGCCTTATTTACGGCCTTGAGGTTGATGGCGATAAATACGTCGAGCGACTCGGCAGCCTGAGCTGCGGCCTCGTCGTAGCGGCCATCGACGGTGAACTGCGGATCGTAGGCGTTCTTCACCCAGCGGCCCTCGTAATCCTTGTAGGCCTCGGCATCGACGCACTCCTTAAGGAACTTCTCGTCGAGCTCCTCCATCTTGTAGAACTTACCCTGCAGATCAACCATCGGGCGAGTCTCGCCGCGCTTATTGATCATAAAGAGTGAGGGGATACCCGCCTGACGTGCCACGAAGGCATCGTCGGCACCGAACGTAGGTGCGATGTGTACGATACCCGTACCATCCTCAACGGTAACATAGTCGCCCGGGATCACACGGAAGGCCTTGTCGGCAGCCTCCTGCCACTCGCCGGCCTCGTTCATCTCGACAGGCTTAACCCACTGGATGAGCTGCTCGTAGTGCATACCCACCAGCTCGGGGCCCTTCCAGCGGCCAACGACCTCGAAGGGGATGAGCTTGTCGCCCGCCTTGTATGAGTCGAGTGCCAGACCCTCGGCCTTCTTATTGAAGTGAGAGTAGAGCAGCGGCTCGGCCAGAACGGCGGTGATCTTCTCGCCCGTATAGCCGTTGTAGGTGCGAACGGCAACGTAGTCGATCTTCGGGCCGACGCAGAGTGCCGTATTCGAGGGGAGCGTCCAAGGCGTAGTGGTCCACGCGAGGAATACGGGCGTACCCCAGCCCTCCATCTCGGGCTTGGGCTCTGTGATGCGGAACTGAGCCACCATCGTGGTATCCTTCACGTCGCGGTAGCAGCCGGGCTGGTTCAGCTCGTGGGTCGAGAGACCCGTACCCGCTGCGGGCGAGTAGGGCTGGATGGTGTAACCCTTATACAGCAGGCCCTTGTCGAAGAGTTGCTTCAGGAGCCACCACAGCGACTCGATATATTTGTTGTCGTAGGTGATATAGGGATCGTCCATATTCACCCAGTAACCCATCTTCTTGGTGAGGTTCTCCCACACGTCGGTGAACTCCATTACGGCCTCGCGGCAGGTGCGGTTGTACTCCTCGATAGAGATCGTGCGGCCGATATCCTCTTTCGTGATGCCGAGCTTCTTCTCCACACCCAACTCAACGGGCAGACCGTGCGTATCCCAGCCCGCCTTGCGGTGAACCAGATAGCCCTGCTGTGTCTTATAGCGGCAGATTACGTCCTTGATGGTGCGGGCCATAACGTGGTGGATGCCCGGCATACCGTTTGCCGAGGGGGGACCCTCATAAAATACAAATGTGGGGTGGCCCTCGCGTGTCGAGATGCTCTTATGGAACGTGTCGTCCTGATCCCACTTCTTCAATACCTCGTCGGCTATCGCAGCCAGATCGAGACCTTTGTACTCGTTGAATTTCATAACGGATATATTTTATTCTTTTGTTTCGTTTCGCCTTTTTCGCCCTGCGCGAGGGGCGATTTTCCTATTATTAAGGTATATAACGTGCAAATATACACATATAAATTCAAAATGAAGAATTCAAAATTCAAAATTTTCTCTTCCGCGCCCCATTCTGCGCCATTTCCCTACGCCAGCGGATAAAAAAAGAGCTGCCCCTAACGGACAGCCCCATTCATTTGAAGTTGTATAACAAGAGGGATTTTAATCCCGCTATCGCTTTCTTCCACCACCTAAAACAGCTCCGATCGAGAAACCGAAGTGGTTGTTTGCCTTCTCCTCTGCCATATAGTGAACCGTAAGGCGCAGATGGTTAAACAGCTCAATACCAACGCGCGGCGAGAAGCAGGGTTTGTTCTTGCCATCGCCCGTCGAGTAGCCCGCCCAATGTGCATCGGGAGCGGTGATGTTGATCGGATAGCTCATATCCAGAACGCCCAAGCCTACGCCCACGCCAGCAAAAACGGAGAATTTTCGACCGCGAAAGAGGTTATAGTCGGCAACGGCCATAACATTATACGATTTTGACTTCTGCCTCTCGGCCTGACTCTCGATCTCTCGGTGGAAATAGCTGCCCGACACCTGCAAGCCCACGTCGATGGGCAGAAAACGGAAATTGTATCGCAGCTCGCCATAGAGCTTCGGGCCGGCGTTGCAAGCGTCAAGCGCAAAAGAGTTTACGCCATTAACCAATCCTACTCCAATCTCTCCCTCCAAGCGGCGAACCTCGACCTTCTGCGCGAAGCTTGTCGCACAACACACCAATGCGGCAAATAGAATTGCAATACGTTTTTTCATACAAATAAAATTACAAGTGAATTAGCGATTTTACGGGAGCGATCTTCTCCAGTCGCTCGGCGCCCTTCAGGAAATCCAGCTCGACGAGGAAGATAAACTCGTCGATCACCACCCGATACTCCTTGCCATCCTTTACGATTCGCTGCGCCATCATCGAGCGGGCAACGCCCTCGGCCGTGCCGCCCGTAGCGAGCAGGTCGTCGAGGATCGAGATGTGGATCTCATTGCCCTCGGTGGCCGATGCCGCAACGTCGCTCAGGCGATAGAAAAGGTGGTCCGAGCCATACTCCTTCTCAATCTCTACATCGCACAGATCGCCCTCATTATAAGGAAGTTTGCCACTCTTGCGCAGCGGGATAACGGTCTGCACCTCCTCCTTGGCCACCATCAGCGGCGCGGCGAAGAGAAAACCTCGCGCCTCGGGTGCGGCAATATTGGGAGCCGTAAGGCGAGAGCCGATCTCGGAGATGATCTGCGTAAAAATCTTCTTATCCTGCAACAGCGGAATTATATCCACAAAAACAATCCCCTCCTTGGGGAAATCCTTATAAAATTTGAGTGCCTCTTTCATCAAAAAAAACTCTTTCGTGATACAATGTTGTTCTAACAGAAACAAATGTAATAATTTTTTCACTCTCGGCCCTCATTTTTTGGCGGAAAATAGCACTTCTTTTGATTTTTTTCGTATCTTTGCATCAATTGGAAAATAATGAACTTAAAATGCCGAAGTTTTATGACAAGGTAAACGTACTGCGTAAACCCCAATGGTTGAAGATTCGCCTGCAAAGCAACGAAGGATCGGCCGAGGTCGAGCGTATCGTCAAAGAGCACTCTTTGCACACCATCTGCAGCAGCGGACTCTGCCCAAATAAGGCCGAGTGCTGGCGACGTCGAACTGCAACCTTTATGATTTTGGGGGATATTTGTACCCGCGGATGTCGTTTCTGTGCTACCAAAACTGGCATACCCCTTGCCCCCGATGCCTCCGAGCCCGAGAAGCTGGCCGAAAGTGTGAGGCTGATGGGACTTCGACACGTTGTCGTGACTTCTGTTACACGCGACGACCTTCCCGACGGCGGTGCCCGACATTGGGCCGCAGTGGTGGAGGCCGTACGCCGTCAGAACCCCGACGCAACAATTGAGCTCCTTATTCCCGATTTGGATGCAAGGGCCGATTTGATTGAAATTGTGGCCGCATCCAAGCCCGACATTATCGGGCACAACATCGAAACCGTCGAGCGACTCACTCCGCTGGTGCGCTCTCGAGCGAAATATCGCACGAGCCTGCGTACGCTGGAGATCATCTCAAAGCAGATGGGAGCAGTCTCGAAAAGCGGACTGATGGTCGGACTTGGCGAGAGCGATGATGAAGTATTGCAAACTCTTCGAGACCTGCGCGACGTGGGTGTCGAAATTGTAACGCTTGGTCAGTACCTACGACCCTCTCTGGAGCACTATCCCGTTGCGGCGTATATCACTCCCGAGAAATTCGAATGGTACCGACTTCAGGCTTTGGAGATGGGCTTCAGCTATTGTGCAAGTGCGCCTATGGTGCGCTCGTCATATCTGGCCGATGCCGCTCTCGAGAGCGTCAAGCGTAAAATGTCAGAGTAGGCAAACGAGAGGGGGAGGAATGTTGAACGCTGCGAGGCTTATCGGAAGTCTTGAGCGCGCACTCCACCCGAATCGTGCCCTTCTGACGCAAGGCTTTTGACCAAATGAAGGGGGTATTGTACAAAGACTTAGGCCATATGGGCTACTCCGAGTGCTGGGACTTGCAGCGGTCGCTGTTCGATCGTGCGCTCGAAGCTAAGCGACATAACGTAGCGGCCGACGATCTTGGGGCGTACGAGGCCGGATGGCTTCTTTTAGTTGAACACAATCCCGTTTACACATTAGGCAAGAGCGGCAAGAGTGAGAATATGCTGGTCTCGGAGGAGTATCTCCGCTCGATCGGTGCCGAGTTCTTTCACATCGACCGCGGCGGCGACATCACTTTCCACGGCCCGGGGCAGGTGGTCGGTTATCCCATCCTCGATCTGGAGCAGGTGGGCATCGGCCTGAGGGAGTACATCGACTCCATCGAGGGCGCTGTGATCGACCTGTGTGCCGAGTATGGCATCGTGGCCGGAAGAGTCGCGGGCGCATCGGGCGTATGGATCGATGGCGGCACTGCGCGTGCGCGAAAGATCTGCGCCATAGGCGTCAAGTCGAGCCGATATGTTACGATGCACGGCTTCGCACTCAATGTGAATACCGACCTCAGATACTTCAACCACATCAACCCCTGCGGATTTGCCGATAGGGGCGTAACGAGCCTACGGAAGGAGCTCGGCCGCGAGGTGTCGATGGAGGAGGCCAAGGCAAAGGTTATTAACCACTTAAGCGAGAAATTAAATGTTAAAATATATAAATAATAAAATTGTAAGTTATGCCTATACAGAAGCGTTGGGTTGTCAGACCACGCGGCGAGCAGGAGGCAGTGGAGCGTTTGGCTGCTCACCTCCGTATGTCCCCCGTGCTGACCAACCTACTTGTGCAGAGAGGCATAGACACCGTAGAAAAGGCCAACAAGTTCTTTAACCCGCAGCTTACGGATCTACACGACCCGTTCCTGATGAAGGATATGGATCGTGCCGTGGAGCGTATCGAACGCGCCGTCGCAAACAATGAGATGATTATGGTTTATGGCGACTATGACGTGGACGGTACCACCGCCGTAGCTTTGGTTTACAAGTTCCTCAGGCAAATAGGTCATAAGAACCTTGTTTTCTACATCCCCGACCGTTATAACGACGGTTACGGCATATCGATCAAGGGCATCGACTTTGCGGCCCGCAAGGGTGTTACGCTGGCCATTGCTCTGGATTGCGGTATTAAAGCCGTAGAAAAGGTTGTTTATGCGAAGCAGAAGGGTGTTGATTTCATCATCTGCGACCACCATCTCCCGGCCGACGAGATTCCCGCGGCCGTGGCAGTTCTGGATCCCAAGCGCAACGACTGCAACTATCCTTTCAACGAGTTGTCAGGTTGTGGCGTAGGATTCAAACTCGTGCAGGCGTATGCCCAGAAGCACGGTATCCCCTTCAAGGAGATCGAGCATCTGCTGGACCTGCTCGTGGTAAGTATTGCGTCCGACATTGTGCCCCTGACGGGCGAGAACCGCATCTTGGCCTACTATGGTCTGGAGCGACTGAACCGTATGCCTTCGTCGGGCCTCGGGTCGATAATCAAGATCTGCGGTCTGGACCGCCAGATGATCACTATCGACGACATTGTATTTAAGATCGGACCGCGCATCAACGCCGCAGGGCGTATGCGTATGGACGAGAATGACGAGAATGCCGCTCCGAGCGGAGGCTTTGCCGCCGTGGAGTTGCTGGTTGAGGGTAACGAGAAGCAGGCCAAGGAGTTCTGCGACGTTATCGACAACTACAATCAGGATCGTAAGAACATCGACCGCAGCGTTACGCAGGAGGCGCACGACTACATCGAGGCGAATCCCCACCTGAAGAACCTGAAGAGTACGGTGATCTACAATCCCAAGTGGATGAAGGGTATCGTCGGCATCGTCGCCTCGCGCCTGATCGAGACCTACTACCGCCCGACGGTGGTGCTCACGATGAGCAACGGTTTCGTAACGGGCTCGGCGCGCTCGGTACCGGGATTTGACCTCTATCAGGCCGTTGAGTCGTGCTCGGATCTGCTCGAGAACTTCGGCGGACATATGTACGCCGCAGGACTCACGATGCTCCCCGAGAACGTGGAGAAGTTCACCAAGCGCTTTACGGACTATGTCGAGGAGCATATCGATCCGCAGATCCTCGTGCCGCAGGTTGATATCGACAGCGAGTTGCTCTTCTCCGACATCACGCCGTCGTTCCACCGTCAGCTCAACAGCTTCCAGCCCTTCGGCCCGGGCAACACGGCTCCCGTATTTGCCACTTACGGAGCCAGCTCGCACGGCGAGGCGAAGTTGGTGGGTGCCGAGATGGAGCATCTGCGTATGGATCTGGTGCAGAAGCAGAAGCCCAACACCACGATCCAGACCATCGCCTTCCAGCAGCCCACGCACTACGAGTGGGTGCGCTCGGGACGCCCGATTGATGTATGCTACCAGATTGTGGAAAACCACTATCGCGGAACAGTTACGACGCAGCTGCGAATTAAGGATATTAAACCTGTTGTAAAATAAAAATTGCCTAATTGGGCTGTTTTGTCGTTACGCTTGCCGAGCAAATGCTCACATACGAGTAGTATGCTCCGCTTTGCTCGCCGTCGCAAGCCTAAAAACAGCCTCAATTATCCAATTTTTGGGTGCAATGATTGGCATAGCGTTGTTTGGTATGCCTAAATATTGGGATGAGGCTCGCTTCAGGATAGTCGCTATGCGCTGATTAGGCGTAGGTCGCTATTCGATGGTATGCCTAAAAATATTGGGATAACGTCCGTAAGCAAGATAGCGGGCTTATCCAATAAAAAATTGCAAGTACGCTCTATCGCTGCCCGTAAGGGGAGAGGAAAGTCCGAGCAACGCAGAGCGCCGCACGAGTTAACGGCTCGATGTCCGTAAGGGTGTAGTAGCGTAACAGAGAATAACCGCCCGAGGGGCCGAGGTAAGAGTGGGAGTCAATGGTTTCTGCTTTTGTTGAGGGTAAACGCTTTGGGTAAGGGTGAAAAGGCGGGGTAAGAGCCCACCGCGGTGGCAGCAATGTTCACCGGCAGTACGCCTTGCGGGTTGCAAGACCGCATATACCGACAATTAAGGGTTGCTCGCCCAATGTCGGGGGGTAGGTTGCTAGAGGCTGCGAGTGATCGCAGTCGTAGATAAATGATAGAGGCCTCTCGCAAGGGAGGTACAGAACTCGGCTTATAGTATTTGCAATGACAGAAGGGGCTGTCCAACAAGATATGTTGCGACAGCCCCTTTTCTTATAAAGAAAAATCACCTCGTCAGGCAGCTCCTTATTTATTCAAACACCAAAAACTCCTCGCTCGCCGTCATACAATGCGGGCAGAAGTGCGTATGCAGCTCCTCCTCGATGAAGTTCCCGCACGTCGGGCATACCCTGTATTGAGGCGTGCCACCCTCGGCGATACGCTCCACCTCGCGTTGCAGGATAAGGATCTGCTTCAGATCGCTCGCATCGCACCACGTCAGCATCCGCGCCACATACTTATTTCCCTCATCGATGGCACGCTGCACCGAGCGGCGGATGATCCCCTCGTGCTGCTCGGCTTTGGTCTGGAGGGCACTTTGTAGATGTATGTGCACAGGAAAGGCCTCCGCAGCGACCACTACGGGCGTGTGAAACCTACCGCCGAGCGACTCGATGGCGCGTCGGCAATTCTCGCACTGTACCCCCTCGGCCTCGGCCATAGCACGAAACAGCACCGCCACACGATGCAGCGAGTCGGCCTCGGCACGCCGGGCGAAGGTGCGGTAGTGGTGGCTCTGGCGATACTTGGCACGGCCGAGCTCGCCGAGCTGCTGCAACGACTCGTAGAAGAGATAATCGGAGGGCTCGCTGGGGCGGCTCAGGCCACCCAAATAGGCGAAAAAGAGTACAAGCGCGCCCAGCACAAAGGCTGCGATAAAGGGTGTTTCCATTCGTTTCATACCCTCGGCGGAGCATAAATTGTGCCCAACGATGGCACGAACGGGTATAAAAATAGTGCGAAGCAGACTCCGCACTATTATTTATTACTTACTCTGGAGCAACGCCTGCGACAGGAACTCGGCTGTCGAGGTTGCCACCTGCTCGATCTGCTGCGAGAAGCCGTGATCGGCGCGGTCGAGGATCTGGAGCTTGCTCGTGGGCCAGATCTGGTGGAATCGCTCGCCATAGGTGTATGGCACTACGCGGTCGCCCGTGCCGTGAATGATAATCGCCGGGCCGTTGTATCCCGCCGAGGTCTCATAGATGGGCATCGAGAAGGCTGTGCGGATATACTCCGCCCCGAGCTTCAGGCCTCGGAAGAGCTCCACATACTCGCCCGGGTTGAACGGATCGTAGGTCGCGCCCATCGTGCTGCCGCGAATCGCATCGTCGCGCAGAACGGCTGCGGGGGCCAGCAGCGCTACGGCCTTGATCTTGTCGCCGCCCAGCTCGCCTGCAGTCATCGCCGCCACGACACCTCCCTGCGAATGGCCCGCAATGCCAATGCTGCCGACGTAGGGCAATGCGCTGACGTACTCAATCACCTTCTTGGCATCGACAATCTCGTTCAGCACGGTCATATCCTGAAAACGGCCTTCGCTCTGGCCGTGGCCGTTGAAGTCGAAACGGATGCTGGCAATGCCCTGCGCCTGCAACAGCTCGGCAATCTTGGTCAGGAGGCCACTCTGCATATTTCCCATAAATCCGTGGCAGAGAACTACCATCGGCACGCGCTCGCCCTGCTTGAGCGCAGGTTTGTGGATCACAGCCTGCAACTTGCCGTGATCGCCATCGATTACCACGTTCTCGGTCTGCGCCTTAATGCCCGATGTCATCAAGACAAACAAGGCGACAACTAAAAATTTGAGATGTTTCATAGATTTAAGATATTGAGTATAACTATACAAATGTAGTATTTTTTTAGAAAAGGAGTAAACACAAAGCCCCATTTTCTCCACCTCAACTACGGCATTTCACAGTTAGCTTCCACTGAAGTCGTATAACAAGAGGGATTTTAAGGCTTGCGAAGGCCGAAAAACCGCAGCATACTAAGGCGTATGTGAGGATTTTAAGGCCGAGCGCAACGCAGAAATCACCTTGTTAGACGGCTTCATCAACATAAAAAAAATAAGAGGGCCCCGCGTCCGGTGCCCTCTTATTTTTCGATCTTAGACCGAAAAATTAAGCATACTTGAATGTTGACTCGTCAGATACGGTCAACTTCTTGCGTCCCTTAGCACGACGCGCTGCCAACACCTTGCGGCCATTAGCAGTAGCCATTCTCTGACGGAATCCGTGCTTATTGATTCTCTTGCGACGAGAAGGCTGGTAAGTTCTTTTCATTGCCATAACGATATCGTTTTTGTGTTTGTTTCACTTATTCGCTCAGCATCACGCCGTAGCATAATCTTTGCGAGGTGCAAAGGTAAAATGTTTTTTCTTATTTCGCAAAATTTTTTCAAATAAAATACTCACTCTGTGCCGTTTTTAGCTCATTTGCCGACCGCCGGGCCGCCTTAAAGCCGACCACAGGGCTACATATCCTTGAATAAATCGACCTCGCCGCGCTCCACCTTGCCATACATCGCGGCCAGCTCGGCCACAACGGGCGAGATGAGTTCGATGGTGTCGCTGATGGCCTCCGAGCGCTTCTTATCGCCCTTGATGCGGTACAACATCGCGGCGTAGAGGGCGCGGAAAGCCAGCTCTGTATCGGACACTTCGTCGCGGCCAATCATCGCGCGAAGCTGCGGCAGCTGCGGCGCAAGACGAGCGAAGGTTTGGCGATAGTGTGCGCCCACGGGGTTCTGCAGAAGTTGCAGATGGAGGTTATGCACGTCGCCAATCAGGTGCAGCGTATGCTCCAGATGGCCGCTCTGCTCCTTACCCTCCTTGCGCAGAAGGTTCACGATGTCCATATACCAGAGCAGGTAGATATGTTTCTGCTCGTCGGCCACCGAGCGCGGCGCTACGAGCTGCGAGTAGATAGCCTCGGGGCTGAATTGCAGGGCACGCAGCAGATCCTCCAACTGCCAGAGGTAGAGGATGTACTCGGCGATGTTTTCCTTACGTTTTGCTTGTGCTATATCCATTTTTCAAATGCAAAATTCAAAATGCAAAATGTGAAATTCAAAAACTCAAAATTACAGGCCCCAATCTTCGGCTCGGGCGGTGCCTTCGGGAGCATCGACTCCTGCGAAGAAATCCACGCCCGTCAGCCGCTCCAGCTCCTTGATCGAGATCATATCCTCGGCCGAGGGCTTGCGGCCCGAAGCCGAACGGTGGCCGACGATGAAGGCGGCACACTTCAGCTCCGACGCACGGCACTCCCCCACTGCTCGGCCCGTGCGACCACTCTTGGTGCGCAGCAGAGCCTTGTAGTAGGCCGTAGGCACGCCCACGCGCTCGCCGTCGTTCTTGTTTATGGTTGTGCGGGGCTCGATGAGCGTTCCATCGCTATCGGTGAAGCGGTCGTAGATGGCACCCGTTACGACATAGAGCGTATCGGCGCAGATCTGTCGATCGACAAAGGCCTCGAGGTTATTCCACGCGCCACCGCGCTCGTTGAAGCCGTCGCGCAGCTGCGGAGCGATGTTCGTAACGTAGAAGGTCTGGTTATTCATTTCGCGCGAGGCTGTGCGCTCGGCCGAGCCGAGCAGATGGCCGCGTGTATAGTCGCCATAGGAACGGCCCAATCGGGGCTGGATGTTCACAGGCAGCGAGGGGTCGAAGTCGTAGTTATCGACACGCTTCACATCGCCCGTATAGGAGCGATGAACGGGCGCAGCCACCCACAGCGGAGCGCGATGCTCGGAGCTGTAACAGACCGTATAGTTGCGGCGGCCATCGCCGACCGTGTGGCTCACGACGTACTCCTCGTCCCGCTGTCGCATCTTCGGCAGCTCGGGCCACGCAGCCACATTATTTCTTTTGCTTGCGACGGGCTGCTCGCCAAACTCTACGGGTTGCTCGAATGTCATCCCCTCCGTTGCGCCAAACTCGGTGGGCTGCTCGAAGGTCATTCCCGCAGGCACATCCTCGCCAAAGACTACGGGTTGCTCGACGGTCATACCTCCCCCATCCTGCAACTCCGACGAGGGCTCATCGACCTCGGGCAAGAAGTTATCGTAGAGGTAGTTGCCCGCGAGGAGCAACGCTATAACGACAATGTATAGTAACGGGCGACGACCGCCCATCGGCTTTGTTCTTCTTCTCATTCTACTCTCTGTTACGCGAATCAATCCAAATCGTTACGGGCCCGTCGTTCACGAGCGCCACCTTCATATCGGCACCAAACTCGCCCGTTGCAACCCTCCGGCCCAGCTGCTGCTCCACCTCACGAACAAACTCCTCATACATCGGACGCGAGATAGCCTCGCCCGCAGCACGGAAATAGGAGGGGCGGTTACCCTTCTTGGTCGAGGCGTGCAGCGTGAATTGGCTCACTACCATCACCTCGCCCTCGATCTGCTTAACGTCGAGGTTCATAACGCCCTCGGCATCATCAAAAATCCTGAGTCGGCAGAGCTTTCCCGCCAGCCACTCTATATCCTCGCGCGTGTCGGCCTCCTCGATGCCCACCAGCACCAACAATCCGCGCCCGATCTGCGAGCGCACCTCGCCATCGATCGTAACCGAGGCCTTCTGAACGCGTTGAATCAATAGTCTCATCGCTACATCGTTTCAAAAAATTCCCACAAATTATCCTTCGGCGCAGGGGCTGTGATGCTCACAGGCTCCCTCTTGACAGGATGCACAAACTCCACCCGACGCGAGTGCAGCGAGATGCCGCCATCGGGGTTCGAGCGCTTGGCGCCATACTTCAAATCGCCCTTGATCGGGCAGCCGATCTTCGAGAGCTGGGCGCGAATCTGATGGTGGCGGCCCGTCAGCAGCTCCACCTCCACGAGCGTATAACGTGTCGAGCAACCCAGCACGCGGTAGTTCAGCACGGCGCGCTTGCCGTCGGCCTTGGGTTTGTCGTAGGCACGCGAGCGATTGCTCTTGCCGTCGCGCACGATGTAGTGCGTGAGCGTACCCTCCTCCTGCGAAGGGCGCGCCTCGACGATGGCCCAATAGGTCTTGTGAATCTCGCCCGAGCGAATCATCTCGTTAAGGCGCGTGAGGGCCTTCGAGGTCTTGGCAAAGATCACAGCACCACTCACGGGGCGATCGATGCGATGCACAACGCCGAGGAAGACATCGCCGGGCTTGTGGTCGCGCACCTTGATCATCGCCTTCAGGTCGTTCTCCAGCGCCTCCTCCGTCTCGCGGTCGGGCTGCACCAGATCGCCACAACGCTTATTCACGACGATGATGTGATTATCCTCGTAAAGAATATCTTTGGGGTGTATCATAGTTTATAACTTAAAATTAAACGGTAATAGGCTCTCGGCACTCTCCACCACGGTTGCCGTGCCGCCGCCCGCCATAACGATGCGTATGGGCGTACCCTGCCGACGCTCCACATCCAGAAGCACCTGTCGGCACGCTCCGCAGGGATAGCACTCGCGCTCCGAAGGGTCGGACGTGATGGCTATGGCCTGCACCCTCTGCTCGGCATAGGCCGACGAGCAGTAGTAGAGCAACGAGCGCTCGGCACACATCCCCGAGGGGAAGGCCTCGCTCTCGATGTTGGTGGCACTCACCACCTCGCCGCCGCTAAGCCTTACTGCCGCCCCAACCCGAAAATTCGAGTAAGGCGCATAGGCCCGCGCCGTAGCCTCAGCAGCCCGCTCGACCAACGCCCGATCCTCGGCCGGCAAATCAGCCAAACGCTCATAATGGCGAAAAGTGATATGTAACGATTGCTCCATAACGCAGTTTATACGACAAATATAACTCTTTTGTGAGGAAAAATCAATTCGGTGGGGGCTTCTTTTCTGAAGAATGGGATATTTTGACTTTTGTTTTGTATATTTGTGTATAGTAAAACCTACGCTTATGAAAAACTTTACCTCCAAACTATTCCTTTTTGCGTTAGCATTTGCAGCTGTGGGCTGCGCCCAGAGTAACGATGCGGCGAAAGTTATCTCCAAGCTCGATCGTCAGGCCGAGCGTATGAAGAGCGAGATTCGCGCGACACCCTCGGCCGTTGCCGACAAGGAGTTTTCGACAACGTACTACATCTCGACGGATGGCAATGACGAGAACGACGGTCTAAAGCCCGAGAGCGCCATAAAGAGCCTGCAACGCTTGGCCGAGCTCGATCTCAAACCCAATGACTGCGTACTTTTCCGCCGAGGCGATGTGTGGCGCGGTCAGATTCGTGCCAAGGCGGGCGTAACCTACTCGGCCTACGGCCAGGGCGAGAAGCCTCGTCTCTACGGCTCGCCCTACGATGCGGCGAAGGTGGGGCAGTGGATCGAGACCGAGACCAAAAATGTATATATGTACGACGGAGAGCTTGCGGCCGACATCGGCACGCTCGTATTCAACGAAGGCGAGGCCTGCGCCACGAAGGTTATGATGATTCGTCAGGAGGATGGCTCGACACTCCACATCAACACCCGCGAGCCCTTCGCATCGTACCGCGACCTAAGGCGCGACTTGGAGTTCTACCACGACTACAAGGATCAGAAGCGCGTCTATCTCTGCTCGACGGAGGGCAACCCCTCGGAGCGATTCTCGTCGATCGAGCTACTCGTCAAGGGCAACATCTTCCAAGCCTCGAACGATGTTACGGTCGATAACCTCTGCATCAAGTATGGCGGTGCGCACGGCATCGGTAGCGGCACAGCGCGCAACCTTTCCGTTACGAACTGCGAGCTCGGCTGGATCGGAGGCTCGATCCAGAGCGAGATCGCTTTCGGCCGCAACCACCCCACGCGCTACGGCAATGCGGTGGAGATCTACGGTGGTTGCGAGAACTTCACCGTCAGCGGCTGTTACATCTATCAGATCTACGACGCCGCCATCACGCACCAGCATCAGGGCGATGTGGGCGAGCCGCTCGTTATGCGCAACGTGCTCTATTCAAACAATTTGATCGAGGATTGCGTCTATTCGATCGAGTATTTCCTCGGCCGTGAGGATACCATCCAGTCGCACTATATGGATGGCATTCTCATCTCGAACAACCTGATGCGTCGCGCGGGCTACGGCTGGGGACAGCAGCGTCCCGACAAGGAGACTCCCGCCCACATCAAGTCGTGGAGCCACCACACCAATCGCGCCTCGAACTTCCTCGTGGCGAACAACGTCTTCGACCGCTCAACGCACGATCTGCTGAACATCGCTGCCGCCAGCTCGGAGTCGATGCCCACGCTCTCGGCCAACACCTACATCCAGCATCGCGGTGCGAGCGCAGGTGCTTGGGGTAGCGAGGGGGTAACCTACCCCTTTGACGATACGGTCGAGGAGTCGCTCAAGCAGATTTTCGACGAGCAGCAGGCCGAGATTTACTATGTGGAGGAGTAATTTTCGGGGATTATCTTCGCCATTACCCCAAAAAACGCTATCTTTAACATCGAAAACGAGTAATAACACAATAAAAACTGAATTATGGAATTTGAAGGCGTAGTTTATAAGATATTACCCCCAACCAAAGGCACCTCGGCACGCGGCGACTGGCAGCGTCAGGAGGTTATTTTCGAGCTTCCGCAGGAGTTCTCGCGCAAGGTGTGCGTCATCTTCTTCAACAAGGAGTCCGACGTGGCACGTCTGCGTGAGGGTATGACCTGCACCGTCTCGGTCAATATCGAGTCGCGCGAGTACAACGGCAAGTGGTACACCGACGTTCGCGCTTGGCGCGTGCAGCCCAAGGAGGCGGAGGCCGCTCCCCCGATGCCCGATATGCCGCCCTTTGGCGATGAGCCGTCGTATGCCGCCCCCGCCCAGCCTATGGCCGAGGTGGATGATCTGCCGTTCTAAAAACGCATAGCTATGATAAAGAGTCGTTTATGGTTGCCCGTGATTGTGGCGACCGCATTTGTTGTATCCTTCTCTATGGCTTGCGCTCCCGCACCCACACAGCGTGGCGAGCGCAAAACACGACACGAGATCTTCGTAAAGCCCGATGTGGAGTGCATCCCCTATCGTATCCCCGCCATTGCTACGGCCTCGAATGGCGATTTGATTGCCGTTGCCGACTACCGCTTCAGCCGCGAGGATATTGGCTTCGGCGATAATGGCCGAATCGATCTGCGTGCGCGAGTGGGCCGCAACAACGGCAAACGCTGGGGCGAGATCTTCACGCTGGCCGAGGGCCGAGGCGCAGAGGCAGAGAGCGTTATGGAGGTGGGCTATGGCGATCCCGCCATCGTGGCCGACCGCGAGAGCGAGCGAGTGATGGTTATCAGTTGTGCGGGAAATGTCCCCTACATACGCGGCACGCGCGAGAATCATCTGTTGATGGTGCGCTTCGATAGCGAGGACAATGGCCGAACGTGGAGCGAGCCTGTGAATATCGTCGAGAGCATCTATCAGCAATTCGATGGCGGAGCGTTGGGCGGAGCGAGGTCGATGTTCCTCTCGTCGGGACGAATGATGCAGAGCCGAAGCGTCAAGGTGGGCGACTATTATCGTATTTACGGCGCTCTGCTGGTAACGATGGAGGGCGGCGAGTGGATGAATTTTGTCATCTGCTCCGACGATTTCGGTCAGTCGTGGCGTGTGCTGGGTGGAGTCGATGCGAACCCCATCACCTCGGATGCCGATGAGGCGAAGGTCGAGGAGCTGCCCGATGGACGAGTTCTTATCAGCACCCGCACGCAGGGTGGTCGCTACTTCAATATCTTCACCTACGACAATGTGGCCGAGGCTACGGGCGTGTGGGACAAGATGGCATACTCGAGCGCCGAGAATGGCGGTATCGATGCAAAGGCGAACGACTGCAACGGCGAGGTTATGATATTGCCCGTACGCAGCACCTCATCGGGCGAGCGTGCGCACATAATACTGCAGTCGGTGCCGTTTGGGCCCGAGCGCTGGAATGTAGGAATATATTACAAGGTGTTGCGCGGCGTTAAGGATTACTCCTCGCCCGAGGTCTTGGCCGCAAATTGGGATGGCCGTCTGCAACTCTCTGTGCTCGAATCGGCCTACTCGACGATGTGCTGGCAGCAGAACGACCGCTTGGCGGTGCTCTTCGAGGAGGGAACCTACACCTCGTGGGAGGGCGGTGGATATACCATCATCTACGACAGCTATTCGATTGAGGAGCTGACCAATGGCGAGTACGAGTATGATCCGAGTTAATGATTAGATGATCTCCGCCACAAGATAGTTGCTGCCGCCGATGAAGATTGCATCATCTGCGGTAGCAATTTTTTTTGCCTCGGCCAAAGCCTCCGTAGCTGTGGGGCAAACCTCGCCACAGAGTCCCGACAGCGTGGCCAACCGAGCAAGCTCCTCGGCGGGCAGGGCGCGTTGTGTCGCGGGGGCGGTGAAGATGTAGTGGGCCTCGCGGGGCATAAGCTCCAGCACCTGCCTTACATCCTTGTCGCGCACAAAGCCGATGACGCATATCAGTCGTTGGTGCGACTGCTGAAGCTCACGCAGCTGCCGAGCAACATACTTTATGCCGTGCGAGTTGTGGCCCGTGTCGCAGATCACCGTCGGGCGCTGCTGCAACTGCTGCCAGCGGCCCGCGAGGTGTGTCGTCGTGGCGGCACTCTCCACGCCCTCGATAAAGGCGCGGCGCGGAATGGTAAGGGGTGTTGAGGTGTGCAGATAATCCAACGCGGCGGCAGCCGTTACGAGGTTGTGCTGCTGATAGTTACCCTTAAGATCGAGCGTGAGTGCGAACTCTCCGTTGTCGCGCTTGCGACGGAGCGTATAGCCTCCTTCGGCCGTAGGATCGGCCGTAAAATGCTCCTCGGCAAAGATAAGCGGGCACTGCAACGCGGCCGCGCGTTCGGCAAACACCGAGTCGTACTCCTCAGACCGCTCGCCCAAGATAAGCGCCGTGCGGGGCTTCGCTATGCCAGCCTTCTCGGCGGCAATCTGTTTAAGGGTGTTGCCCAGAAGGTCGGTGTGATCCATCCCGACGTTCGTTACCACGCTCACCATCGGGCGGAGGATGTTCGTTGCATCCAATCGTCCTCCGAGGCCTGTCTCTATGACAGCCACCTCGACATCGCAACGACTGAAGTGGTCAAATGCCATCGCCGTAGTCATCTCAAAGAAAGAGAGTTGCAGCGCCTCCATCTTCTCTCGATGGCGGGCTACAAACTCCATAACCTCCTGCTCCGAGATCATCTTTCCATCGACGCGCACGCGCTCACGAAAATCCTTCAGGTGGGGCGAGGTGAACAATCCCACGCGATAGCCCGCCTTCATCAGAACGGAGGCTATGAGGTGCGAGGTCGAACCCTTGCCGTTGGTGCCGGCGATGTGGATCGTGGGGAAATTCTTGTGCGGAGAGCCGAGGTAGCGGCAGAAATCCTCGATGCGCTCCAAGCCCGGCTTGTAGGCATCGGCACCCACCTGCTGAAAGGAGGGCGTTGAGGTGAAGAGGTATTCGAGAGTCTCGCTGTAATTCATAGCTCTAATCTACAAGGTGGTTGCGGCGGCGGATGCGGTAGGCCGAGAAGTACATAATGCCGAGGAACGACATTAATAGCGACATACGTCCCACCCAGTCGCCATATATTACATAGGGTGTGAGGCGCTCGGAGAGCTCCACCTCGTCGGTAAGAACGCCACGCTCATCCCAATCCATCCGCTCTCGCACGTCGCCGCGCGAAGTGATAAATCCCGACACTCCCGTATTTGCACTGCGGGCTATGGCGCGGCGTGTCTCGATGGCACGCAGTCGGCAGAAGTCGAACAGACGCTTGTGGCCGGGTGTGTTGCCCCACCAGCCGTCGTTCGACATCACGAGCATAAGGTTGGCCCCCTTGCGCACGAAACGCGCAAAGGCATCGCCATACAGACCCTCGTAGCAGATGGCAGGGCCGGCCACCACCTCGCGCTTGTGGAAAACCGTCGCCTCGTCGTTGCGGCCGAGCTGACCCGTTATGCCGCCCAAGTCGATGAAGCTGTCGAGTTGGCTCACAAACGCGGGCATAGCCTCCACGCCAATCACAAGGCGCATCTTATGATGAAGGTCGGCCTCCTTATCGCCATTTATCGCAACGGCCGAGTTATACACATCGTAGTAGAATCCCATTCCCGTGCGGGCCGTCGCGGTCGGTCGCTGCTGCGACTCGTAGATCTTCACCGTCGAGGCTCCCACCGCCACCATCGTCTCGGGGTGGCTCTGTCGCAACGCCTCGCGCAGGCGACTGACGGCGGGCGATAGCTGCAGCTCCTCCTCGTCGATCGTTCCCGGCAGAGCCGTCTCGGGCATTACGACAACATCGGCGGCTGAGGGTACTTCGGCGAGCAGCGTCTGGAGATTTTGTATCTGCGCCTCGGCCGTATTATTAAATTTCTCCTCGTAGCAATCCACGTTGGGCTGCACGACGGCAACCGTCGCACTCTGCGAAGAGGGCTCATAGCTCCAATATATAATAAGTGATGCCACAACGGGCACGACGGCAACCGTTACGGCACGCACCGTCGAGAAGCGCGTGCGCTGCTGCCAAGCCTCGAGCGTAGCGATGTTGCAGAGCATAACCCACATCGATCCGCCCTCGACACCCGTGAGCGAGTACCACTGCACGGCCCAAGGGCTCTGCGAGAAGGCGTTACCCAGCGCGAGCCACGGGAACGAGATAACCTCGGTGTGAGTGTAGAGGTGTTCGGTTGCAACCCACGCCGCCACCAAGATCGTATAGGCAATCACCTTCGGGGCACGCTTTGAGACGTAGTGGAAGAGCATAAAGGCCACCATCATCCACCACGAAGAGAAGAACGTGGCGGCAACGGGCCCGATGGGTGTGGCGTTGGCGATCCACCATACGGTAGCTACGTTCCAGCCAACGAACGTCAGGGTCGCCCAGCCGGCCATCCGCCACCAGTCACGCGCCGAGTCGCCGAGCGAGGAGCTGATCAGGAGCAGGGGCACCAATCCTACAAGTGTGGTAAATCCCAAGCCTCCGAGCCACGCTACGGAGAGCAGCACGATGCTGACGAGGCAATATATTAATTTTCTTTGCATATCTTTGTCCCAGTTTGTTGTCGCGATAGGCAGACTATCCATCTAACCGACGACAAAGATAAGAAAAGATAACGGAACTCACGCCAGAGAAAAATTTTTATCTCGCTTACGACGTTCATTATGTGGGCGTAAAGTCGAAACTTTGGAAAAAAGTGAAAAAAAGTTGCCCGCGCGATGCAGTATTTTGCGTTTTTCGCATTTAATAGGGTGAACAAAGAGTAAAAAACGAAAAAATAATAGACGTATGAAGAGAGTGAAATTTTCATTGGCCATCGTGGCCTCAGTCGTTGCAGCCTTCGCAATGCAGGCGTGCAGCACCGATTTTACCGACTCGATGACGGTCGGCGATTTTTATCCCAATGCGCTGGTTACGGTTAAGCCCGTCGATGCCAACTCGTTCTATCTGCAACTTGACGAGCAGACAACCCTCCGCCCGATGAATATGAAGGGCTCGCCCTACGGATCAAAGGAGGTGCGCGCACTGGTAACCTATGCCGAAGTACCCGACGATCCGAGCCCATACGATAAGGCTGTGCGCATCTCGTGGATGGATAGCATCCTCACAAAGCAGACCATCGTAAAGGCTCCGCTGGAGGAGACATTCTACGGCAACGATCCCGTCGAGATCGTGAAGGATTGGGTTACGCTCGTCGAGGATGGCTACCTCACGCTGCGTTTCCGCACCGCCTCGGGCAACGATGGCCGCATCCACTATGTGAATCTGGTCGCAGGCCAGAATCCCGACAACCCCTACGAGGTGGAGTTCTGCCACGATGCGCAGGGCGACGTGATGGGCAATATGTTCGACGGTCTGGTAGCCTTCAAGCTCGACTGCCTACCCGACACCGAGGGTAAGACCGTGAAACTGCTGCTGAAGTGGAACTCGTTCTCGGGCCCGAAGCAGGTCGAGTTCGACTACTGCACACGTCGCGATACGCACAATCCCACAGCGGCGATTGTGGATCAGCGTCCGACGCTCAAACTGAAATAACTGACTTTAACTTTAATTGGTGGGGAGGGTGGCCGCTACGGGCGGCTCCTCCCATTTATGAACTTTTAGCCGATGCCCGAACTTATCCAGCGACTCCAGAGCGGCAGCCGCGAGGCTATGCGCGAACTCTACGACCGTCATATACGCTACCTGACGGCCGTGGCGCAGCGTTATGTCAAGGATGAGGACGTTAGGGATGTGTTGCAGGAGAGTTTCATAAAGATCTTCGGCTCGATCGACCGCTTCGAGTATCGTGGCGAGGGATCGCTGCGGGCGTGGATGGCACGAATCGTTGCCAACGAGGCCATCTCGCACCTGCGCACGCAGGGCCCACAGCAAGTGCCTTTGGGGTGGGAGGTGCAAGCAGAGGAGGATCCGCCGACGGAGGATGTCCCGATCGAGGTGATACACTCGATGATACGCGAACTCCCCGACGGCTACAGAACGGTCTTTAACCTCTACGTTTTCGAGGAGTATAGCCACCGCGAGATAGCCCAGCAGTTGGGCATAGCCGAGAAGTCGTCGGCCTCGCAACTGCACCGCGCCAAAGCGATTTTGGCAAAAAAGATTAATGAGTACAAACAAAAAAATCGTTGAAGATATGAATAACCGATGGACAGAAGATTTGCGTAGCCGAATGAGCGGCTACGAGGTCGATGCGCCCGAGCATCTCTTTGACGATATTATGGGGGCCATCGAGGCCGCCGAGGAGCCCGTCAGCGTAGCCGCAGAGCCTAAACGTCGCGGGGCTTTGCTTCCGCTTTGGGGCCGTCGTCTGGCGGTAGCCGCATCGGTGGCGGCAATCGTTGCGGTGGGACTGCTCACGCTCAACATCGAGCGCGAAGTGGAGCAGGCGAAGCAGATGCTTGCTCTGGAGCAACCCGCACCCACAGAACCTTCTGCCGAGCCGCAAGAGATTACTGTGGCGGAGGCTGTGCCAGAGAGAGTTTTGATGAAAAAGTCAGCTCCTGTCAAGAGTAATATGCAGCCCTTGCCCGAACAACCCTCGCCCGAGCCGACCTTTAATCAGCCGCAGAGGGAGATTGAGCAGCCTCAGGAGGAGCCTCAAAAGAGTGATGCGGAAGTGTCGCAGGAGGATACCCCCCGCAACGAACCTTCGCAGCGCACGCAGCAGAATCAGCCGCAGCGCTCGATCTATGCCGCTCGTCCGCCACAGCGCGTTGTAGCGCAACGTCGTGAGTCGCACCTTGCGGCCAATGTTTTCGCCTCGGGCTTCTCGGGCGCGAGCGATGGCTTCGCCTCGCAGCAGCTCTTCTCGCTCAACTCGGCTCTGTATGGCTCTCGCGTAGAGGGTGATGCGGGCGATGGCGATGAGATGTTGCAACCCGATGCCTCGCGCACCGTCTCGCGCGATGTGCATCACCACCAGCCAATCCGCGTGGGCGTAACCCTCCGCTACGCCTTTGCGCCGCGCTGGGCCGTGGAGAGCGGACTCAACTATTCGCATCTACGAACGGACGTTACGGTCGGCAACGCGAAGAATTACTACGACGAGCGTACCTCGCTCCACTACATAGGCCTGCCCGTAAACGTGGTTTATAGCCTGCTCTCGACACGAACCGTCGAACTGTATGTAATGGCGGGCGGAATGGTCGAGAAGTGCGTGTCGGGAGAGCTCCGCACAGACTACTTCGTTGGCGGCGAGCCACATAACAACAGCCGCTCGTCGGTCTCGGTCGGCGGCTTGCAGTTCTCCGTAAATGCCTCGGCGGGTGTGCAGCTCAACCTCTCGCCGACGGTGGGACTCTATGCCGAGCCGGGCGTGGGATATTGGTTCAAGAATGACAGCAAGGTTGAGAGTATCTACCGCGATAGACCGCTGAACTTTAATCTTAACCTCGGTCTGCGATTTACTTTCAAATAAAAATCGTCTAACAAGGCTCTTTTGGCCTGCGACCAGCCTCAAAATAGCTCTTGTCATACAATTTTTGAGAAGGATGAAAATTTTGAATTTTGAATTATAAAAAAGGTGTCCCGAAAGGACACCTTTTTTATTTGATGTAATCTATAAATAACACTCCATCCAGATGGTCAATCTCGTGCTGGAAGATAACCGCCGTGAAACCCTCGATGACCTCCTCTCTCTCGGCAAAAGCCTCGTCGCGGTAGCGCAGACGGATACGTTGCCAACGCTCCACATCATCCGAAATGTCGGGCACTGAGAGGCAACCCTCGCTACCGAGTAGCGTCTGTCCCTCATACTCCACAATCTCGGGGTTGATGAAGAACTCGAACGGATGGCCCTCCTTGTCAAATCGTTGCACGGCCACGATGCGTCGCAGAATGCCCACCTGCGGCGCGGCAATACCCACGCCCTCGTTGTCGGGATTCTGCACCGTCGCCAACATTCTGTTGCAGAGGTGCAGGAACTCCTCGCTCTGCACCATCGCCTCCTCGACGGGGAGCGACTCTCGGCGCAGGGTGAGCGAATCGGCCTTATTGTCGATGCTCAGCACGCGCATAATATCTCCCTCGCCCGCGTAGATAACCTTGCGCTCGGCCGAGGTGAAACCTCCGCCACACGACACGAGCGATAGGGCAGCCGCAATCACAATCAGAAGTCGTTTCATTATATTACACGCTCTCTCATTTCGTCGGGTATATCGGGCATAGCTCCGGGCTGCGTGCAGACGTAGGCGGCAACCTCGACAGCGAGGCGGTGGGCCCACTTTACCTCGAAGCCCGACATCATAGCAGCGATGAACGAACCCGTGAATGCGTCGCCTGCACCAACCGTATCGACAACCTCGACCTTCGGCGTGCCGAGCGATGAGTTGGGCTCGTAGAGGCTGTAAACGTGGCTACCCTCGGCGCCACAAGTGAGGATCAGCATCTCGATATCGTAGTGATCGAAAAGATATTGCGCAACCTGCTCGGGATCGGTGTGGGGGATCTCCAGCAGCTCGCACACGATCGGCAGCTCCTCGTCGTTTACCTTCACAACGTCGCTTACGATCACCGACCACTCCACAACCTCGCGCGAGTAGTAGTCGCCGCGCAGGTTCACGTCGCAGATCTTGATGCTCTCGTCATCCATCGCCTCGATGAACGACTTGATGGTCTGGCGCGATACCTCGTTACGCTGTGCCAGCGTGCCGAAACATACGGCTACGGTCTTCGTAGCCAGATCGCGCATCTCGTCCGTGAAGGGGATGTTGTCCCACGCCACGCCCTCGCAGATATTGTACTGCGGCACGCCCTCAGCATTGAGCGTAACCTCGACGGTGCCTGTGGGGTAGTCAACGGTGGGGATTACCGTGCGGATATTCTTCTTCTCAAATATCGAGCGTATCTCAGCGCCCAGCTCGTCGTCGCCAACGGCGCTGACCAGACAGCTCGGCAGATCGAACTGCGCGATGTGGTGGATGAAGTTGGCGGGAGCACCGCCGATTTTGGGGCCTTCGGGCAACATATCCCAAAGGGTTTCGCCGAGACCGACGATGTATCTTTCGAGGCTCTGTTCCATAGTGTTTGAGTTTTTAGGTTTGAAAACTAAGTACAAATATAAGAAAGTGTTTGATTAGATGCAAAAATAAATTTTGTTCTGCCACCGCGTTATGTTATCTTTGCAGTTGAAACCAATAAAACCACTCAACCGTGAAACAGTTCAACGACGAGAATTTCCTGCTGCAGAGCCCGACTGCCGAGCGTCTGTATCACAACCACGCGGCCAAGATGCCGATCATAGATTATCACTGCCATCTAAGTCCCGAGCTAGTGGCGTCCGACCACCGTTTCCGTTCACTGGCCGAGATTTGGCTCGACGGCGACCACTACAAGTGGCGCGCGATGCGAACAAATGGCGTGGCGGAGCGTTACTGCACGGGCGACGCCTCGGACTGGGAGAAGTTCGAGAAGTGGGCCGAGACCGTGCCCTACACGATGCGCAACCCGCTCTACCACTGGACTCACCTCGAGCTCAAGACCGCCTTCGGCGAGGAGCGTCTGCTCTCGCCCGCGACGGCACGCGCGATCTACGACCGCTGCTCGGATATGTTGCAGCACCCCGACTACTCGGCTCGCGGACTGATGCGCCGCTACAACGTGGAGGTGGTATGTACGACCGACGATCCCGTAGATTCGCTCGAGCACCACATCAAGTGCCGCGAGGATGGATTCGAGTGCAAGGTGTTGCCGACGTGGCGTCCCGACAAGGCGATGGCAGTCGAGAACCCCGCAGCCTTCCGCGCCTACATCGACAAGCTCGGCGAGGTGGCCGGCGTGGAGATTCGCTCGTTCCAGACGCTTCTGGATGCGCTCTATGCGCGTCATCGCTTCTTCGAGAGCGTGGGTTGCCGCCTGAGCGACCACGGCATTGAGGAGTTCTATGCCGAGGATTACTCGTCGGCCGAGATTGAGGCCATCTTCCAGAAGGTCTATTCGGGACGGGAGCTATCGGCAGAGGAGCTACGCAAGTACAAGAGCGCGATGCTCGTCGAGTTCGGCATTATGGATCACTCGACGGGTTGGACGCAGCAGTTCCACTTCGGCGTGATACGCAACAACAACTCGCGCAAGATGGCATCGATCGGCGTGGATACGGGATTTGACTCGATCGGCGACTTCACCTTGGCGAAGAATATGGCCAAGTACCTCGACCGATTAGACGTGCAGGATAAGCTGACGAAGACCATACTCTACAACCTCAACCCGCGCGATAATGAGATGGTGGCAACGATGATCGGCAACTTCCAAGACGGTGAGACCGCCGGCAAGATTCAGTTCGGCTCGGGCTGGTGGTTCCTCGATCAGAAGGATGGTATGGAGCGCCAGATGAACGCGCTCTCGCTACTGGGTCTGCTGAGTCGATTTGTGGGTATGCTCACCGACTCACGCTCGTTCCTGAGCTACCCGCGCCACGAGTACTTCCGCCGCACGCTCTGCAACCTGATTGGTAACGACGTGGAGCAGGGTCTGCTGCCCGCGAGCGAGATCGAATGGCTGGGGCAGATGGTTGAGAATATCTCATACAACAACGCGCGCGATTTCTTTAAGTTTTAGCGACTTAGATAAATTTCAATAATTCACACAAAGGCTTGCAAAAATATGGTGCAGGCCTTTGTTTTTTTATATACTTTTTACTATATTGCAATCGACTATCTTAAAACCCCAACTATTATGAAAACAAAACTCTACAAACTAACCCGCTGGCTATGCGCCCTGCTGCTGGGAGTGCTCGGATTTACCGCGTGCGAGAAGGAGGAGGATATTGGCGACGTGCCTTGCGCCTACGGTACCCCGACGGCCGATTACCTCTTCGAAGGTGTGGTAACTGACGAGGCTGGCAACCCGATTAAGGGTATTGAAGTCCAGATAGACGGCTTCTTTGAAAGGGGATCTTTGAGGACACTGAAACACGAAACCGCAGCAGACGGCACATACTTCACGGATATTTACAAAGAATGCGGTTTTGTCCGCTCCATAACATACACCGATGTCGATGGAGAGGAGAATGGTGGCGAGTTCGAGAGCCTGACTATCAAGGCCGATGATATGGAAAAATTGCAGCTACGCAAAGGCGACAGAGATTGGTACGGAGGCGTATTCAAACTCTCGGCCGAGGTTAAACTCAAAAACAAGGAGTAATGTCCGACCACTCACTCTCATTGCGTCGTCGTTTGGCTCTGGAGGCTTGGCGATTGATCAAGCGCGACCACGCGCGTGAGCATACCCTGCGGCAACTATTCTGGGAGTGTACGTTGCGATGCAACCTCAACTGCCGCCACTGCGGTAGCGACTGCCACACCTCCTCTACACAGCGCGATATGCCACTCGGCGACTTCCTCGGCGTGCTCGACCAAATTGCGCCACACGTCGATCCGCACAAGGTTTTCGTCATCATTACGGGCGGCGAGCCGCTGATGCGCCCCGATCTGGAGCAGTGCGGAGCAGCGATTTATGCCAAAGGATTTCCGTGGGGAATGGTTACTAACGCTCTGGCAATGACCGAGAAGCGTTACCACGCTCTGCGCCGCGCGGGAATGCACTCGGCAACGGTGAGTCTCGACGGACTGCGCGAGGAGCACAACGCGATGCGCGGCCATCCTCAGAGCTTCGACCGCGCAACGGCGGCCATTAGGATGATGGGGGCCGACAAGGGTTTTGTTTTCGATGTTGTAACCTGCGTGAACAGGAAAAATCTCGCACAGTTAGATCAAATAAAGGAGCTTCTGATCTCACTCGGCACCACGCGCTGGCGACTATTCACGATATTCCCGTCGGGCCGCGCCGCCAACGATCCCGACCTGCAACTCACCAACAACGAGTTCCGACAACTGCTCGACTACATCGCCCGCAATCGCAAGAGCGAGCAGCGCATCAGCCTGAGCTACGGCTGCGAGGGTTTCTTGGGCAACTACGAGGGCGAGGTGCGGGGCAACTTCTTCTGCTGCAATGCGGGATTGAGCGTAGGCTCGGTTATGGCCGACGGCTCGATTTCGGGCTGCACAAGTATTCGCGCCAACTACTCGCAGGGCAACATCTACCGCGACAATTTCTGGGATGTATGGCAAAATCGTTTCGAGAAGTTCCGCAACCGCGAGTGGATGCGCAAAGACGAGTGCGCCGACTGCTCGATGTTCAGATACTGCGAGGGCGACGGAATGCATCTGCGCGACGACGAGGGCAAGCTGATGTTCTGCCACCTGAAACGACTGAAATAGCCACAACGAACAGAGGCTGCCCGACGGGGCAGCCTCTTCATATAAACGAGGGGAGAAAACTCCTTTATCCTAAGTCCAATTAACATCTTTTTTACATTATTATCACTTCCATCCTAATTACTCTGCGTTTTTACTTCCGTTCGTCCCATTTTCTTATTGTTATCATTACATCGTTGCTTGCGTACAAAAATTCGATTGGAGTACTCCACCCGCGTTTATGTCTTAAACAAGCCTTCACGCTATGGACGGCAGTTGATGGCCACCACGCCCGCGTTAGAGTCCTCGCCAATGCCGAAACGCAGATACATAACCTTCGTGCCGGTGAAGGGCTTGATCGTAACGTCGTAGGTCGTAGCGTCGAGCTGCTTGACGGTGTAGTAGAGCGGTGTAACCTCGCCCGTGGGGTTTTCGTCGGTTACCTCCTCCCAGATTGTTGCGCCCGTGAAATATGATGCGACGGCTGTCTTGATCGTAAAGTTGCTGCCGTCAGATGTGCAGACCACCTTGCTCGGTGAGGGATTCAAATCCATTGACGCGGGCGCCGCCTGATTGTTACGGCAGGCAACCATCGCCACCGCCGCAAACAGTATGAGAATAAACTTTTTCATAGGCTATAGATTTTAGGGTTATATAGTATGAAAATTTTTTCTTTTCCAGCGCTCCACAGGGCCTCACCGCCCCCGCTCTTGGCCCCTATTATTCAAAAGGCCTTCTTTTCTGTTTACAAGATAGTAATAATTTTATCAACCGCAAAATTTTTTAACGAAAAATGCCGCACAAAGGCGGCATTTTCTAATTTTTCTTTAATTCAGCTTAGAGTCTGATAGGCTTGTACTTGGGAACGAAGCTCTTCATCGCTGCCCAGCTGATTAGGTAAGCCACCGCGCAGAACGAGAAGGCGATCATATAACCCGCCTCGATACCCTCGTAACCCATAAAGGTCATCGAGGTCTGCTCGGCGTGGTCGAACAGGCGACCTGCGCCCATCTGGATCAGGAACGAGCCCACGCCACCGGCCATACCGCCGATACCCGTGATGGTTGCGATCATCGACTTGGGGAACATATCGCCGACGGTCGAGAAGATATTGGCCGACCACGACTGATGAGCCGCCGCAGCGATACCGATAAAGACGATGGGGAACCAATACGAATAGCCCGACAGAGGCTGCGCCAGCAGCGCAAAGAGCGGGAAGAAGGCGAAGATGAGCATCGCGCGCATACGACCTGCGTAGGGGTTCATCTTATACTTTTCGATAAAGATCGTAGGCAGGTAACCACCCAGCACAGAGACCATTACGATAAGGTAGAGCACGCCCAACGCCAGCTGGAACTCGAAACTCGTCGATGACATTCCGCAGGCATTCTTCAGATACGAAGGCATCCAGAACAGGTAGAACCACCACACGCCATCGGCGATGGCCTTACCCGAGATGAAGGCCCACGTCTGGCGGAAGCCGAAGCACTGCCAGAGCGACACTTTGGGCTGCGAGGCACGCTCGGCAGCATCGCGCTCGGCGGCGGCACGCTCCTCCTCGCTGTCGGAGTTGATGTACGCCAGCTCGGCAGCATTGACACGCGGGTTCTGGTCGGGTTTCTTATAGAAGAAGTGCCAGAAGCCCATCCAAACGAAACCTAACGCACCGATGATGATAAAGGCTGCCTCCCAGCCAAACTTCGCGGCGAGTGTGGGGATGGTAAAGGGTGCCAAGAGTGCGCCGATGGTAGTTCCGGCGTTGAAGATACTTGTTGCGTAGGCGCGATCCTTCTTGGGAAAGTACTCGGCCGTAGCCTTGATGGCGGCGGGGAAGTTACCCGCCTCACCGATGGCCAGAACGCAACGCGCCATAATAAAGAGCGTGAGCGAGATGTTGGCAATCCGAGCCACCAGATCGACATTACCGATGGCCGCACGCAGCGCCTCGGCATCGGGCAGGCCGACGGCCCACTCGGTAGCTACGCCACAGAGCGCGTGAACGCACGCACCGATCGACCAGATGAAGATACTCCACATATAGCCACGCTTGGTGTCAAGCCAATCGACGATGCGGCCCGCGAACAACATTCCGATGGCATAGACCAGCGAGAAGATTCCCGTAACGAGGCCGTAGTGGGCATTGGTCCAGTGGAACTCAGGGCGGATGAAGTCCTCCCACGTCAGCGAGAGCACCTGACGATCCAGATAGTTGATCGTTGTTGCGAAGAAGAGCAACGAGCAGATAACCCAACGATACGATGTTGGTTTTTGAGTTGTTTTATCGGTCATAGCAATATGATTTTGTTATTTAACCTCTGCGATGTAGGCCAGCGCCTCGCGGCACTTGGCGGTGATGGCGGCCCAATCACGCTCCTCGATCACCGACTTGGGGAAGAGCTTCGAGCCCATACCAACGACCATCACGCCCGCTTTGAACCACGCCTGAAGATTCTCGCGCGTGGGCTCGACAGCGCCCGTGGCCATAATCAGCGACCACGGCATCGGCGCCAGCACATTCTTCACGAACGACGGCCCTCCGACCTCGCCCGCAGGGAAGATCTTCACAAGCGTACATCCCGCCTCCTGCGCCGTAGCGATCTCCGTTACGGAGCCGCAGCCGGGCGTATAGGGGACAAGACGGCGGTTGCAGAGTCGGGCCACCTCGGCATTGAACATCGGACCCACGACGAAGTTTGCGCTCAGCTGGATGTAGAGCGCAGCCGTCGGAGCATCCACAACACTACCCACACCCAAAACCATATCGGGGCACTCCTGCGCGACCCAGCGGCTCAGCGTAGCGAAAGTTTCGTGGGCAAAGTCGCCACGATTGGTGAACTCGAAGGCGCGAACACCGCCCTCGTAACACGCCTTGATGACCTGCTTTGACACCTCGACGTCGGCATTATAGAATACGGGAACCATACCCGTGAGCTTCATTGCCTGAAGTACCTCTATTTTTGAAAAACGTGCCATATCTTAAAATGCAAAATTCAAAATGCAAAATTCAAAATGAAGGAATGTAGAATGTAGAATGTAGAATAAAAATACAGAATAAAAATTATCTTGAGACGCGGCCCGAGCCGTCGCCTCGCATCAGGTTCTCCACCTCGGCAACCGTAACGAGGTTGAAATCGCCATAAATCGTATGCTTCAGAGCCGAGGCCGCCGCCGCAAAGCGCAGTGCGCGCTCATCGTCGCCCTTGAACTCCCGAAGGCCATAGATCAGTCCGCCCATAAACGAGTCGCCGCCGCCCACGCGATCGACGATGTGGGTGATGTCGTATCGGGGCGAAGAGTACAATCGCTCTCCATCGAAGAGCACACCGCCCCAAGTGTTGTGGTTGGCGTTGATCGAGCCGCGCAGGGTGATAATCACCTTCTTGGCACGCGGGAAACGATCCATCAGCTGGCGGCAGACACTCTCGAAGGCCGACTGCTCGACCTGCCCCTCGGTAGCGGCCACGTCGAAGCCCTCGGGCTTGATGCCAAAGACCTTCTCGGCATCCTCCTCGTTACCCAGAATCACGTCGCAGCACTCCACCAGCGCGGGCATAACCTCGCCTGCCGTCTTGCCATATTTCCAGAGATTCTTGCGGTAGTTCAAATCGCACGAGACGGTGATACCCATTCTGTTAGCCACCCGACACGCCTCCAGACAGACCTCGGCTGCCGAGGCGCTGATGGCGGGGGTGATACCCGTCCAATGGAACCAGTCGGCATCGGCGAAAACGCTCTCCCAATCGATCATACCCGGCTCGATGGTCGAAATCGAGGAGTGGGCGCGGTCGTAAACCACCTTGCTCGGACGTGCCACAGCACCCGTCTCGAGGAAGTAGATGCCGAGACGCTCGCCGCCGTAAACGATATTATTTACGCCAACGCCATAGCGGCGCAACTCGCCTACGCACGCAGCCGCGATGTCGTTCTGCGGGAGGCGCGTGATGAAATCGACCTCCACGCCATAGTTGGCCAGCGACACGGCCACGTTTGCCTCGCCACCGCCGAAGGTAGCCGAGAGGGTGTTAGCCTGCGAGAAACGCAGGTAGTCGGGAGTTGCCAGACGCAACATTATCTCACCGAAAGTTACTACTTTGCTCATTTATAGTTGCTAATTTAGGTTGTGCATCAACATAATGTCGTTCGCCTCGCAAGGCCTACACTGCGGCCACGGGCGCACCACACAATTATACTTCTTACAAAGCTACACAAAAAAAATTAAAATCGGAACACTTCTCTGCTTCAATTGCTTCTGCGGCGGGGGTGGGCATAAAAAAAGAGCTTGTTCGATTCGTTGAACAAGCTCCTTGGCTCTATTGCAGGCGCAAAATCGTCTGTTGCAGTTCGGCGGCCAAATCCTTATCGGAAGTTCGTAGCGCACTGCACGCCGCGACAATCTCTCCCTTGCGGGGCGAGAGCGTAAACCAACCCAACGCCTCGGCCACAGCCACGCGCAGCTCCGACGGCGCAGCATCGTCCTGCAGAAGGGCAATCATCTGCGGCACATACTCGTGGTAGGTGTTGTTTCTCACGCCTCGGATGGCGCTGATGCGGGACGCGAGGCTCTCCTCGGCGTTAAAGAGCGTCTCCATCTCGCTCTTTTTATAGTTCTGCATACGTTTGATGTAGGCACCTACGGCGTCGATATTCTCCTTTATCGGGTAGCCGCACTCGGCCGCCGCGCGCTCGAATGCCTCGACAGCCACGCGCTCGGGCAGAATCTCCATCACGCGGTTGAGCGAGAATGTAACACGCTGCGATTCAGGATAGTTCAGCATCAAATCTGCAGCCTTCGCGGCCAGCTCCTCCGCGCCCAACATCCACGCATAGGTGGCCGCATTGCGGCGCACCAACTCGTAGCTGTCATAGAGCGCCTCGCCGACGGCCTCGATCATCTGGGGCGTTGAGCCGAAGCGCGAGAGCAGCTTCAGGCACTCCATTCTGACGGTTGCGAGGTTGCACTCGCGGTACTTCTTCAGCAACTCATCGGGCGTAATTGCACCTCCATCGGCGAGCATACGAAGGGCCAATGCCTGACGGTCGGCACTCGCCGCAGACAGCATCTCGCGCCAATAACAGAGATTCTCGGTCGAAACACCCCGCTTCGAGCGAACCTGTCTTACGACCATATCGCGCGAGAGCGAACCCTCGACGGTGGATGCAAAGCGGAAGGCGGGATCGCCGATGATGTGTCCCTCGAGGGTTGCCACCAAGCGGTTGTACTGTCCCACGCGAACGCCCTGCGTCAAAAGGCCGAAGAGCTCGTAGGTCCAGCGATCCTGCAACACATTGATCGTATTGCCCTGCACCGCAACCGTACGCCCCTCGCCAAAGATGTAGCTGCCGGCCACATAACCCTTCTCGTGGAACGAGCCGTTGTAGCAGGCATTAAGTATCACAAGGCGGGGATTGAGGCGTTTTCCCTGCAAATCCTCCAACGTAAGATCGTCGGTCGAGGGGGCGGCAGGTGAGGGGTTGTAGTACTCGTTAAAGAAGGCATCGGTGAGGTGGTAACGCTCCTTGAAGTAGGCCTTCGCGCCCTCCACATCGCCCTTCTCGCCCTTGCGCTCCTCGCGGCGGATGGCCGAATAGACCACGTCGCGCAGAGCTTCGGCACGCGCCTCGAAACCCTCGATCGGGCCCTCGCCGCTGACGTGCTGGCGATCCACCGAGCCGTGTTCGTTGAACATCATAATATCGACCTCGTCGCGCTCCAATTCACGCAGCAGGCGGTAGGTCATACCGTAATCGTGCATACGGAAATTGAGCTGCCTAAGGGCCATATAGTCGTTGCGCTCGAGTTGCGGGAACATCTCGCCGAGTGCCACGCGCTCGTCCATCCACACGACAAGGCAATCCGAGTTGTAGGCCGCACCTGCGAAGGTTACAACGTGGTCGATTATGTCGGCGCGCTTGCGCTCCTGCACGACCTTACGCAGATAGCGCGAGATGGCCTCGTACTTATCGCCTCCCATCTGCTCGGGGTAGCGGATGCGACCCGAGTAGAAGGTGGGATTGAGCTGCTGGGGCGAATCCTCGGCGAGCTTGTAGTAGAATCGCAGATGATCGAGCGAGTCGCGGCGCAAGAACTCGAACTTGAGATTCAGATCGTCGTAGAATCTGTCCGTCGTTACCGAGGCCTCCTCGATGGGGAAGGTCTTTTCGTTCATCTTGAAGGCCGTTGTCATATGCTGCGCATTCTGCACACTCACATAGGGTACATCGCCCACAAAGACGCAACCCTCAAGCGGCTGATGGCGGAGCGACTGCTGATAGATCTTCTTTAGCGCCGAGCGCACCTGCTCTGGCGAGTGCCAATCGCTCCGAACGATCCACACGCCCAGCCCATCCTCCTCGAGTGCCGAGCGGTAGGCCTCGACAGCATCGCGGCAGGCGGCGTAGGTCTGGCTATCGATGACGATAGCGAACGATGTTGCGGCACCCTTTGCGGGGCGCTCGATATTTACCTTTGCAGCCTCGGCCGAGAGCGCGGCAAGGGTGGCTGCCAATATGATCAAAAACTTTCTCATAGTCTCTACTTTTTAGATGTTAAGCGTGAATAGGCGCGTTGCACCTCGCGCTCCAGCTCCTCCGACATTCCGCCACGATCGAGCAGCTGACGGCACGTCGAGGCGATCTTCTGCTTATGCACCGATAGATCGAACCACGCCAGCGCCTCGGCCATAAGAACGCGAATGCGCTCCTCCTCGCTCTCGTCGGCGAGGATCTTGACAAAATCATCAACATACTGATGCAGAGGCTGATTCTTCAGCGCCGTGATGTAGAACGGTCGCCAACGCTTATCCTCGCGATCGACGAAGTTCTTGCGCCTGGATGGGTAACCATCCTCGGTGCGGGTATCGACATATCGCAGAATATCCTCCTTCATCGCCGCAGCGTCGTACATCGTCGAGCCGTCGAAACGCTCGTCGATAGCCTTCAAGACCTTGTCGCGGTCGAACGAGGCCAGAGCAAAGGTGTTCTGGAACATCACGCGGGCCGAGTTGTTGTCGTTGATGTAGGAGTCGATCAAAAGCGGGATGAAATCCTCGTCGCCCTTCTGCCCCATTCGCGTAACGGCAATGCGGCGCGTGAACTCGAAGCTGTCGGTCGAGGCCTTCATCAGAATCTGCTTGTAGTTCTCGTCGTCCAGTCGCTCGGCGAGCATCATCGCTGTGCCGCGCACAACGGCCGAGGGCGAGGTCATATATTTACGGAGCAGTACATCCGATAGCTCGGCGTAATCCTCCTCCAAGAGTCGAATCATCGCCAGCGACTGCACGTCGGGCAGCGGGTGGTCGAGCATCGAGAGCCAATAGTCGTGGTCGCGGCGCAGTACGTTGCGGTTGATGTCCAGATCGGCCCCTTCGGCGCTCTCGAAAAAGAGCGTCGGGTCGCCGTGAATGTGCGACTCGAGGATGTTGATATGCTTGGCCCACACGCCCACGCGAGCGCCATAGCCCAAAAGTCCCATCAAATCGTACGAGGTCTTATCCTGCAACACATTGACGCTGTTGGCCCACGCCACAACGCAGTCGCCCTCGGAGAAGATGAACTTGCCGGCAATGTAATCATCGTTACGGAAGTCGCCATTGTAGCAGGCATCGAAGAATACCATTCGGGCATTGGGGCGGATGTCGTTGATCTCCTCGAGGATGATGCCCGTGCGAAGGTCGATAAGCGAATCCTTCTCCACCATTTCGGGCGTGGCGTAGTTGGCATACCACGTCGAATCCAATCCCCACTCATCGGCCAGCTTGCGGGCCGAGTCGCTGCCGCGCGAGGCCAAAGCACGCAGGCGCACCTCCATCTGCTCGATGTGTTCGTCCATCGAGGAGGTTGTGGGATCGCCCGAGATATACATTCGGAAATAGTCGCCGTGCTGGTGGAAAATCATAAAGTCGAGATCCTTGCGGCGCAGGTCGCGGATGGCATCGTATTTCATATAGGGCTCCATCGTGAAGCGCGTGAAGCGTGCCGCATTGCGGTGGGCGAAGCGATCGCCGAACTGCTCGCGCACGATCTGCTGCTCCGAGCGCCACGCCACGAGCGAGTTGGAGTGCGAGCCGCTACCCGTGAAGGAGAGGAACTGATCAAGCTCATTTACGGCGCGATGCTCCCTGACGGCCTTCTCCAAGTAGGCGGCAATCTGACGGTAAGGATCGCCATTGCCCGCCTGCGGCTTGATGCGGCCCGAGTAGATGTCGCACTCGATATATTGCAGCGAGCGGGGGCTCATAGCGAAGTAGTGAAGCAGCCCATCCGAAGGCTCGTCCAGACGGTCGAACTCCAGATCGAAGTCGTCGTAGTAGCGATCCGACGGCACGGAGCACTCCTTCAGCGGGAAGGTGCGCTCGTTCATCTTAAAGGCCGAGGTGAGGTGCTGCGCCCGCGTAATCATCGCAATGGGCACATCGCCAACCAATACGCAACCCTCCAGCGCGCTCTCGTCGTAGAGTTTTTTGAGCTGTGCGCGCACCTGCTCGGGCGTAGTCCAATCCTCGGCCACGACAAATACGGGCAGGCCCTCGCTCTCGATGGTCTGCTTGTAGAGGGTGATCTGCTCGCGGCAACGCTCGTAGGTGGTGCGGTCGGTGATAACGGCAAACGACGTGGGGCCCTCGATCTGCGGGCGGTCGATGTGCTGTGCCTTAGCGCCAAGCGTAAGGGCGGAGAGCAGGGTTAATAGTAAGAGTTTGTAATTCATTATGCAGAGTGTTTGTTTTCGTTAGAATGTAAGGCCCGCCTTGAGCGTCAGTTGCAGGTGATCGTCGAAGTCAAACGCCCCCTCGCCACGCGGCGATAGGTATCGGCCCTCGAGATTAAGAAAGAGCGACGAGAGAGACTTAAACACGCCACCGCGCGAGTAGCCCAGATAGAAATCCAGCGCGCTGGCATCGCGGCGCAAGTAGTCGAAGTCGCGCAGCACCATATTTTTATATATCTCCGAGTCGGCGTAGTTACCTGCGTAGGTGTGCTCGTTGTCGAGATTTTCCTTTAGGGCGTAGCGCGCACCGACAAGGATCGAGTTCCGTCCGAATGAAAAATTCTTCTTCACCCTCGCACTCGCCACCACCGACTCCACCTTCTGCGTAGAGCGGGGCAGGTAATAGATATCCGACAACGTCTCGCGCTCCACGTCAAAGCCCACGAGCCACGAATACGAATTGCCGCGCTTGAGCATATAGTCGGCCTTTAGACGCAGGCGCTCGGTCGAGAAGTTCGAGCGTACGTTCTTCGAGATCACAACCCACTGGGCAACCTCGTGCGAGGAGTCATAGACCTGCACATACTCAATGCCATCGATCGAGCGGTTGAGATAGTCGGCCTCAACAAGCAGGGCGCTGCGCCGACCAAAGTCATAATTCAGGCGCGCTTTGGCGGCCCACTCACTCTGGCGCGTTGTGCCGATGGTCTTGGGCGTGGTGTAGTGGTTATTCACATCCTCAACCTCGAAGTCGTACTCCGCTGCGAGCAGCAGACGAAGGCGGTCGGTCGCGTAGCCATACTGCACACCGCCACCCATCGCATTGGCGTTGTAGGCACGCAGTCCCGAGAAGCTGCCGCTGCCGACCTCGGCCGTATTGTAAAAGCCGGGGGCTACGACCTCCCAAACGGGTTGCGTGATAAGGCTTATCGAGTTCTGCGCCGTGCCATCCTCGCGGCGTGAGCGATAGGAGTAGTTGGCACCTACGGTGTGTCGCCCTTCAGTGAAGGCCACCGAAGGGGTGATTGCAAACTTCGAGAGCTGCACATTGGGGCGGGGATCGATCTGCTTGGCTCCCTGCGCATTCTGATAATCAACGCCTATGCCCAGCACCCAATGCCTACCCATAACGGGCGTTGCCGCCTTTAGGCCGAGCTGGTAGTTCTGGTGAATCCAGTCGCTTACGTTACGATCGGCCAGATAGAAGGGCGTGCCTCGCAGGGGGTCGATGAGCGAAGCGTTATAGCGCGCCTCGCGGATCTTATCGTGCGAGTAGTCGAAGTATCCCCACAGGAACGCACCCTTCAGGTTGTCGAACTCGCCACCGCCATCGGTCGAGAAGCCGTAGCCGTCGTTGTTGCGGCCCAGCTGTGTGCGCTGGAAATCGCCCTCGCTATGGTTGTAGTTAATCCCCAGAGAGCCAAAGCGTCCCATCTGATCCAGCTGCGCACCTGCGGCGTTGTCGGTGGCCGAGAACCAGAGGCTCTCCATACGCTTGCGCTCAAGGCTCTGCGGCGAGGATAGGCTATCGCTCTGCTGCGCTGCGCCGCGCTGCACGAAGGCGAGCAGGAGCAACATCAAAAAATATCTAAATCGTCTCATACATCTTTCTTTTTACCGTTACACTACTCTGCCCATACGCTCCACGCGGGACGCTTCACGTCGTGGCGACGGATGACGGGGCTGTCGCACACCTCAAAGTCGGCCGTCGAGTTGTTCGTATCCTGAAATATGGGGCTGCCATCCTCGCGGCGTGATGCCACCTTGCGCGAGATGCTGCGGCCGTTGTAATAGCCATCCACCGTAGCTGCGCCCGAGTCCAGAATGCCCGGCACACGCTTCATATCCAGATCGGCGGCCGTCGGCACACACTCCACAGCGTCGTAAATATCGCCTACGGGGATGCGGACATACTGCTGGCCCGAGCCTCCAACCTGACACTGCGTCGTGGTGCCCACCTGCCAATAATCCGAGCCGAAGGCGAGGTTCTGCCCGGGCTGGTAGAGCGCCATAGCCGAGCCATCGACCGAGGTGAGCCACTGCATAGTCATAATCCATCCCGACCAAAAGACATACGGCAGATCGGGTACCTCCGTATTGATGCGCTGCTCGTTGCCCGACCAGCACTCCCAATCGGCCTTCGACGTATCGACCAGTCCGAAACCTGCCCACGTCTCGATCTTGGTGTGGTCGGCAGCCTCCTGCGCCACAACGACCGACTCGCCCGGCTGCAGCGGGTAGTCGTCGCCATCGCCCTGAATCTGCCACAGCGTAACGGCATAGACATACTTGTCGGTGCCATCCTCGGCAGGCCACTCGGGAAGGCTCGTGGTGGCGTACTCGGGCACGAGGTGCGCCAGACAGAAGTGGTCGAGATAGACCACCTCGTTGCCATTGTTATAGATCTCGTAGAACTGATCGCGGAAATATCCGCCGGGTGAGCCTGCGTAGTACATCTCGCGGATGCAGAGCGGCGAGTCCATAACGGGCTGTATCGAGAGAGTGTTGCGCTCGTCGATCGAGGGCATATCCTCGACAAAGGCCACGTTCTGCTTCAGGCCGTTGATGATATACTGTCGGCGGGCGTAGCGTTGTGTGCTGCGCACCGTGATGTTGTAGATGCCGGGGATGATCTCCGCCTCAGCCACGCCATCGGGGGCGAGGCGCACTTTGGTCTGGATACCCTCGGAGAAGTTGTTGAACACGACCTCCAAATCGTCGTACCACTCCTCGGGGGCTTCGGCCGTCGAGCCATCGGGGGCGGTGAAAGAGTTGATATCGACCTTGAAAGAGACCGTAATCGGGGCTACGATCTCCGCATCGCGCGCATCGTTCATCATCTCGGCACACGACGCGAAGAGCAACGCCACGGCCAGCGCTATAATATTATATATATGCTTTCTCATATCTGCTTTTATTTAATCATTGCCGTTAGGGATAATCCGAAGAAGAACGACTGCGCCTGTCGGCGGACGAACGAGCCAGGAGTCTTGCTGCTCTCCCAGAGCGGGGTGCTGCGGAAGGCGTTGTTGGCGTAGAACGAGATGCGAAGCACGTCGCGTATCTCCTTCGTTACGTTCAGATTGACGCACAGAACGGGCGACATATAGCTATCCTTGATGTTGCGCTTGATGTCCAAATCGGCGCGGCGGTCGAGCTTACGAAACTCCTCCTCGGCGAACATCGACTCGTGGAAGTCGTACATCTGCCCATCCTTGGCCGAGATGTACATAATGGGAATCTCGTCGTTGATGTAGTGCGCCCACGAATTCTCGCGCCACGTTACGTTGGCCGTAGCCGTTACGACGAAGCCTATCGAGGGGATGTTGTGCACGGCCTTCAGATTGGTCGAGAGTACCTCGTAGTAGCTGCGGGCATTGTGGGAATAGACTCCCATATGGTCGGTGTTCGTGGCGGCATTGGCGCGGCCGTAGCCGTAGCCCTTGGTCCAGCTCTTCGTGCGCGACCATACGCCATCCAAGATAAAGCGGGTACGAATGGCATCGATTCGGCCGAAATCGACCGAGAGCTCGACGCCTCGCGTCTCATAGGCGGCGGCATTCGTAGGTCGGGTGTGGTAGATAAGCACCTTCTCGCGCGAAAGCTCCCGTAGCGAGGGCTGGCTGCCGTCGGCGGGATACTCGCTCACGCCGTAGCGCACCATATCGACGCTATGGAACGAGTCGGGCGTGTAGGTGAAGGCGTAGCCGTTGTCGCTGCGATCCTTGAAGAGTGTAAGCGTACCCGCGATCTGTCCCACCTGAAAGTCGAGGCCCAGCTCCAGCTTCTCCGTAGTGGCCATCTCAAGCGAAGGGTTCTCCGATGAGAAGGCGTGGGTCGTAACGACTTGAAACTTCTGGCTCTCGGCGGCGGCCGTAGCCTGCTTGTTGTCGAAATTGACCAGATCGAAGTAGGCATCCTGCGGGTGGAGCATCTCCAGCGTCGGCGACTTGGCCGTTACGCCATAGCCGCCTCGCACGATAAGCGCACGGGGAATCAGCTCCAACGAGGCGTTGAGTCGCGGGGCTACTACATCGTCAAAGCCGAAGACCTTGTCGTAGCGCACGCCCGCCACCACATTGAGGTTGCGACCGGCAAAGCGGAGATTGAACGACTCCTCGGCAAACAGTCCGAGCGTAGTCATAAAGGGAATCTCGTCGTACGAGCGGTCGCGCTGCGTCTGGTAGCCGTAGGTCGAGGAGCGCAACGGAGGCGAATCCTCATCATAGACCTTGCCTCGGCCACGGTTGCCATCGTTGCGAAGGTCGGCACCCACCTTGATAAAGTGCGTGGTCGGCCCCGCCTCGCCCGAGAAGTTGGCGATGAGTTGGGCGTAGGTGTTCAGCTCGCGGCCGTAGATATTGTAGCGATACATATAGGTGTTGGGCGTCTTCATCGCATACGCCCCATCGTTCTGGCTCAGCAGCGAGCCATCCTCCAGAAAGACCTTGCCGCTCGTGGCGCTGTTGGTTATCTGGCCGTTCTGCTTCGAGGTCGAGAAGGTGTATTCGGCATTGGCCGCCTGATCCTCGAAGGCGCTGTTCTTGTCGGTGAAGGTAAACGAGGCGGCATACTTCAGATTATTAAACCAGCCGCGATCGATCGAAAGCGTGCCCTTGGTATTGAGGCGGAAGCGATTCTCCCGCTGCAAGGCGCGGCGGTAGTCGTTCTCATCGCCCGGCGTGGGACGGCTCTTGTCGCGATAGAGGCCTATGGAGGCCGTTGTCGAGGTGTACCAACGACCGATAGTGTTGGTGTAGCCCACCTGACCATTCACACGCTCGTAGTGGGAGTAGCCCTCCGTAGGCTTATACTGCGAGTAGGCGTAGTCGGCGCTATAATTGACCGCACCGGCGCGCTCGCCTATCTGCAGGCCGTGCGTGGCCGAGATCTGGTAGAGGTTGGGATTCATCGATAGCTTCACGCTCAGGGGCGAGCGGCCCGCCTTGGTATTGACGATGACGGCTCCCGACGTAATGTCGCCATACTCCACAGAGGCGATGCCGCGAATAACCTCCACCGATTCGATGTTGTCGGTCGAGATCTGTCGCATATCCACGCCCGAGGTGGGGGTTGCCATAGCCGCCTCGGCGGGGTTGTCGGCCGCTGCGAAGGGCTCACGGCCTGCGCCCATAGTCTGCATATTGGCGTTGTTCGACATCGGCGAGCCATCCATAATAATGGCCGCACCGAGGCTTGCGCCACCACGAATCGAGAACGACGAGGCTTGGCTCAGGTTGAGCGTGCGCGTGTCGGGGGTCGAGGCACCCGGCAGAAGGCTCATAACGTCGGCCAGCGACGAGGATTGGATGTGATCCATAGCCGTGCGCGAGATGGTCGATGAGGTGGCAGCACCCGCCTTGCTTGCCGTAGCGGTAACCACCACATCCTCAACGTGGAAGTTGGCCACCTGAAGCACGAACGAGAGGCGATTCTCGCCCTCGCGTACCACGATGGTCTGCTCGACAGGCTCATAGCCCAGAAACGAGATGTCGATACGATGCTCGCCCGGCAGCAAGCGCACCTCGAACTCTCCCGTGCCGTTGGTTACCGACTGCACACCCGCCTCGGGGAAGTGCACCAGCGCGTAGGCGATGGGAGCCTCGGTATCGGCGGCCGTTACGGTGCCGACAAGGGTGGCCCTCGACTGCGCATAGCAGAGCTGCGCCATCAGCACGACTATCGTCGTTAGGCATAGTCTAAAAAGGATTCTCATATTCGATTTATTTAAGTTCTTATTATCGAGTGCAAAGAAACTTATTCTTCAGCGACTGCACAATCCCTAATTTTGGTTATTCTGGCGGGCGGTAATAACCATTTTCTGTCATCGTACTCCCATTATTCTGCCATCGGTCTGCCATTATTCTGCCATCGGCCTGTCATCCTTCTGCCATCCACCCGCCCGTTGTCCTGCCGTTGTTCCGCTCCACATCCTCAGCGCGACCGCCCACCACCCCAGACACAAAGGCGAACACTACCTCAATTTACGCAAATATAAAAAATCGACAGGTTTTATGCAAATAAAAGGCTGATTTTTCGCGCACTACGCTCGCCACAGACACAAAAAAAAGAGTGTCCAGAGACTCTGAACACCCTAAATTTTCTGCTGACAGAAGGAATTACATAACAAGAGCTATTTCCTAATGTTTTTCGCTTTCCTTAATCAAGGTACACATACGCTCGCGGGCCCGATGAATCTGCGTCTTGACCGTTCCCATCGGCAGGTGCAGCTTCTCGGCAATCTCGTCGTAGGAGTAGTCCTCCAGAAAACGCATCTTGAAAAGTTGGCGATACTGCGACGGCAGGCACTCGATATAGTGCTCAATCTGAGTGCGTTGCTGCATACTTATCAGGCTCTCCTCGGGCGAGGGAGTGCTGGCCGCAGGGGCCGAGAATTTTTCATCGATCGAGAGATCCTCCTGACGGCGACGCTCGAAGTCGATGTGGGTATTGCGCGCGATGGTATAGACCCACTGCCCGAAGGTGTAGTCGGCCGAGTAGCGGTGCAGATTGACATAGACCTTGATGAAGGTCTCCTGCAACAGATCCTCCGTATCCTCCACCGAGGTCGAGCGTTGCAGAAACAGACGACGTATGGCATCGCCATATCTGTTGAACAGATACTCGAAGGCCATATCATCCCCCGCAAGCGAGAGTTCGACCAGTCGGCGGTCGTCGGCGATTATGTATTCGGCTATTTCCAAGCTGTCGTATCCTTACGCATCATAGCCACTCGCAAGCAGATGACCATCAGCGGATTAATCAAATCGAAGAGAAAGTATCGCAGCACCACGCCACGCTCGCCCACGCGCTTTGCAATGGAACTCACGCGCGCCACCACAACCACATAGCGGATGATGAGCAGCAGCGCCGCCACAGCCTTGAACTCGAGCGGCATAAAGACGAGGGCCGTAAGAACCGTGAGGAAGAACAGCATCTGACTCGCCACATCCCACTCCATAGCGTTGCGGGCCGCGATGGGATAGAAACGGTAGGCCTCGGCGTAGTGGTGCAGGTGCGAGAGCCACCACCTCAGGCCACCCCACTGGCGCTCGACCATCGTACCCTTCGGAATCAGCACCACGCTAACGTTGTCGTAAGTCGAGATGCGCTGGATGAAGAGGTCGTTCTCGCCGATGTTCATATTGAGGTGCGTGAAGCCCTTGACACCGAAGTAGAGCTCCTTCGTGAAGCCAATGTTGCAACGCGAGCCGCGATAGGTGCGGCCGCTGACGGCGCGTGCAAGCCACGCCATAGAGATATGCAGGCGCGAGAGGCGAATCAAGTAATTGACCAACCCCGCCTTGCGCTCGATGGCCGTATAGCCCAGCACCACATCGCCACGCATAAAGGCCTTGCCCATCATCTCTAACCACTGCTCCGAGGCGGGCTCGGCATCGGTCGTGGTGAGGAGGATGTGCTCGTGGCGGGCCGACTTGATACCCACGTTGATGGCCATCTTCGTGGAGATGGGGAAGCGGGGGTTGTACTGTATCTTGGTAACTACCAGATTGGGGTAGTGCAGGCGCAGGGCCGTGAGCTCCTCGTAGAAGTCGTTGTCGGCACCCACATACACCACAACAACCTCGTACGGAGCCTGATAGCGTTGCGCGAGAAGGCTTCTAAGGCGTGTATCCAGATAGTCGTAATCCTCCGAGAAGAGAGGCACAACCACCGATACCGCAGGCTCCTGCTGCAGGTGCTTGCGGCGGCGCGAGTTGCGGAAAGCAGCCACGCGGCCGTAGATGACGGCATAGTAGTAGAGTTGGACGATGAACAGCACCAAAATCGCCGCAGCGAGTGCCACCCCCTGCCACGAATAGTGCTGAACGATATAATCGAGATATTGCATAAATTCGGAATCAAATAGATTTGCAAATATACTCTTTTCGCCGCAAACGGCATAGTAAAAAAACTACTTTTTTAATGCAAAATGTAAAATGTAGAATTCAAAACGAGGAATTAAAAATAATTTTTGTATTTTTGTTTAATGGGAGGGGCGCGGCTCCGTCCCGATACATATTTGATTGACATTTTATTGTCGTAATCTTCCATTCTCAAACTTCGCAAATTTGAAATAAACTGAAGATTCGCAATCAGATGTCCACGTTGTCGTATATCTACCACTCGCGCTATGGCGCGATGTCTGCGATATACTCTCGGCGTGGGCTACCTGTGCGCTTATTCGGTTTGTGGGCAGCGAAGGCCTGAGAGTGGGGTAAGTAATCGCAGTAGTCTGCGCTTTTTTATGGACTTATCCGGCAACAACGCTTTGCTTGACAGCGAGTTGGTCGCATTCTTCGCCTCGCGTACCCCGCCCGAGCAGGCGTGGCAACTCGCACGCGACTGGGCCCACAAAATAGCACTTACCGACAAGGTTGTAATCAGCGGTTTTCACTCGCCGCTCGAGCGCGAAGTCTATCGCATTTTGGACTCCCACCGCCGCCCCGTCGTGGTGGCTCTCGGACGCGCTATATATCGCAAAATTCCACCACTTTTCCACGCGGCATACAACGACCGTCGGCTGCTTTTCGTCTCGCTGCGCAACCACAGCCGTCCCAGCCTCTCAAACTCCCAAATCCGCAATTGGGCCGCCGCAGACCTCGCCGAGGAGGTTGTTTTCGCCCCTTTCCCGCCGTCGAGCGCGCTCTCGACGCTGCACAACACGCTACGTTTGGGGACAACGAAAATCGTCGTTTTGGAGTAAATAGCCTCTCGCGGCTCCTCTCGATACACTTTTCCCGCCGAAAAAGAGTTATTTTTCATAGAAAAATAGTAACTTTGTCCGAATTATGCGCTGCGGGCACCCCGCCTCGGCGACCAACGACAAAGATTTATGAAATTTACACTACAACATACCGCCCCGCAATCGAAGGCTCGCGCTGGCGAAATCCTCACCGACCACGGCACAATCCAGACTCCCATCTTTATGCCCGTCGGCACGGCTGCGGCGATGAAGGGAATCTTCCACCGCGACGTGAAAGAGGATGCTCGCGCACAGATCATTCTGGCCAACACCTACCACCTCTACCTCCGCCCCGGAATGGATATTCTGGAGCAGGCGGGTGGCGTGCATCGTTTCTCGACGTGGGACGGCCCGATGCTCACCGACAGCGGCGGCTTTCAGGTCTTTTCGCTGGCCGACTGCCGCAAGCTCAAGGAGGAGGGTTGCCACTTCCGCTCGCACATCGACGGCTCGAAGCACCTCTTCACGCCCGAGAGTGTGATTGACACCGAGCGCACCATCGGAGCCGACATTATGATGGCCTTCGACGAGTGCCCCCCGGGGGATGCTCCGCGCGATTATGCCGCGAGGTCATTGGCGCTTACGGAGCGCTGGCTCGAGCGCTGCTTTAACCGCTACCACCAGACAAGCCCAAAGTGGGGACACTATCAATCGCTCTTCCCCATCGTGCAGGGCTGTGCCTACCCCGACCTTCGTGCCAAGGCGGCGGAGAACGTACAGCAGTACGATGCCGACGGATACGCCATCGGCGGCTTGGCCGTGGGCGAGCCTACGGAGGTGATGTATGCGATGATTGAGGTAGTCAATGCCATCCTGCCCGAGAACAAACCCCGCTACCTGATGGGTGTCGGCACGCCGATAAACATTCTGGAGGGCATCGACCGAGGCGTGGATATGTTCGACTGCGTGATGCCCACGCGCAACGGCCGCAACGGCCAGATATTCACCTCGGAGGGTACGATAAACCTTCGAAACAAGAAGTGGGAGAACGACTTCTCGCCGCTGGATCCGAACGGTGCAAGTTTTGTCGATCGGCTCTACACGAAGGCCTACGTTCACCATCTGGTGGTCTGCAAGGAGATGCTGGCGGCGCAGATCGCATCGCTGCATAACATAGCCTTCTATCTGTGGCTGGTGGGCGAGGCTCGCAAGCATATTATCGCGGGCGACTATGCCGAGTGGAAGCGAGTGATGGTCGAGAAGCTCGGCCGAAGGCTCTAACCGCAGGGGTGGCCGCTTGCAAACGTAGGGGTGGCCTTTCGGAACCGAAGGTCGCTCCGACTGTAAACATTTATGACGATGAAAGAGAAACTCCATCTTTCGTGGCCGGGATATAAAATCCTCGACCGCTACATATTGCGGAAGTTCTTGGGAACTTACGCCTTCGCAATCGCTATGATCACGGTGATTCTGGTGGTGTTCGACTACGCTGAGCGTGTCGATAACTTCACCGAGTCGCACGCGCCGTGGTCGGCCATCATCTTCGACTACTACATCAACTTCATCCCCGACTTCATCAACCAGTTCAGCGGACTGTTCACCTTCATCTCGGTAATCTTCTTCACCTCGAAGATGGCCGGACAGACCGAGATTGTGGCTATGCTGTCGGGTGGCGTGAGCTTCCGCCGACTGATGTGGCCCTACTTCCTCGGATCGCTGGCTATTATGTTGCTCTCGCTGGTGCTGAATCTGTGGGTTATCCCCGAGTCGCAGGTGGCCTGCGTGAATTTCCGCCAGACCTACTTCAAGAAGTACAAGAACGAGCAGTACGACCGCCACATATACCGCCAGACCGAGCCGGGCACGTTTGTCTATGTGCGAGGCTTCAACACCTCCAACCGCGCAACCTATCTTGCTATCGAGCGTTACGAGGGCACGGTCATAGCCGAGACGATGGAGGCCTCGGACGTGGAGGTCGATCCCACGACGGGCCGCTGGAAGGCCGAGCGATATATGATTCGCCGAACGGATGCGGCAGGCAACGAGACCTTCGAGCAGTTGCGCGACTTGGATACGCTCATCAACCTCGACGTCAAGGAGCTGGGGCGTATCGAGCAGACCGTATCGACAATGAAGATCGGCGAGCTGAACCGCTTTCTGGAGCAGCAACGCCACAAGGGATCGGACTCGATCAACATCATCGAGGTGGAGCGCCACACGCGCTTTGCCTACCCGATGGCGACCTTCATCCTGACGCTGATTGGCGTGTCGCTCTCATCGCGCAAGGTGCGAGGTGGCACGGGACTGCACATCGGTATCGGCATCGTGCTCTGTTTCTCGTACATTATGCTGAGCCGTCTGTTCGAGGAGTTTGCCAAGAGCGGCGGCCTACCCGTGATGCTGGCCGTCTGGGTACCCAACATAGTCTTCACAATCATTGGAATTTACCTCTATCGAAAAGCACCTAAATAATGAGTCAGTGGGAACATATAGCCTCGCTCGTCGAGGCGGGGAAGAGATTATCTTTCGACGAGGCACTCACGCTGTGGCAGCAGGCCCCGCTGTGGCGTCTGGGCGAGTTGGCCACCCAGCGCAAGAGGGCCATCAGCGGCGAAAAGGTATTTTATAACAAAAATTTTCATATCGAGCCGACAAACCTGTGCGTCTTTAACTGCAAGTTCTGCTCCTTCCGCCAGCCCAAAGGCAGCCCCAAGGCGTGGGATATGACGATGGAGGAGGTGGAGCAGATGGTGCGCTCGTTCCGTGGCAAGGGCATTACGGAGATGCACATCGTGGGTGGCGTACACCCCGAACACGGCCTCGACTACTACTGCGATATGATTCGCCGCGTGAAGGCAATCCTGCCCGAGGCGGCGGTGAAGGCTTTTACGGCCATCGAGCTGTCGTATATGATCCGCAAGGCGGGCCTTACAATCGACGAGGGCCTGCAACGCCTGATAGAGGCGGGTATGGAGGCCATCCCGGGAGGTGGAGCGGAGATCTTCGACGAGAAGATTCGTGCCGAGATATGCCCCGAGAAGGGATCGACGGCGGAGTGGTTTGAGGTACACGCGGCGGCTCACCGTCTGGGCATAAAGACCAACGCCACGATGCTCTACGGCCACATCGAAGGGGTGGAGCACAGGGTTGATCACCTGATTCGTCTGCGCGAGCAGCAGGATCGCACGGGCGGCTTCAACGCCTTCATCCCGCTCAAGTACCGCAACTTCGGCAACTCGATGTCGGCCATCGGCGAGGTGCCCATCGTGGATGATCTGCGCACGCTGGCTATGAGCCGACTGATTTTGGACAATGTGCCCCACATCAAGGCCTACTGGGTGATGTACGGCAAGCAGACTACGGAGATGGCGCTGGCGTTCGGAGCTGACGACATTGACGGCACGATCGACGACTCGACAAAGATATACTCGATGGCGGGGGCTGACGACCAGCGTCCGCGAATGAGCGTAGAGGATATGCAGCAGATGGTTGGGCGCGCAGGCTTTGTGGCCATCGAGCGCGACACACATTACAACGAAATAACGAAATAAGAGAATATGAACAAAAGAAGAAAACGCAAGCAGGGCGGCTCGGCACTCGGAGCGGCGATAGCCCGCCTCAAGGCATCGCCCGTTGTTTACCACGCCGTGCTCATCGTGGGCGTTGTGGTGGCGATACTCATCCTATCGTCGGTGATGATGAATATCATCACACGTCACGGAATGCACCGCACCGTGCCCGACTTTACGGGTGTGCGCATCGGCGATGCCGAGTCGATGGCCAAGCAGGAGCGTCTGCAGATCATCGTCAATGACTCGCTGTTCGTGCCCGCCTACGAGGGAGGTATCGTGCTCGACCAGCTTCCCAAGAGTGGCGCCGAGGTGAAGGCGGGACGCAAGATTTATGTTACGATCAACTCGTTCCGACAGAAGATGGTCCAGGTGCCCTACGTCGCCGGCCGATCGCTGCGTCAGGCGAAGAATATGCTCGAGGTGGCAGGATTGGAGATCGACAAGCTGATCTACGAGGAGGATATTGCCACGAACTACGTTCTGGCTGTCGAGGTCGAGGGACGCGAGCTGCAGCCCGAGAGCAAGGTCGAGATCGAGATGGGCGAGGGCGTAACGCTCCGCGTGGGAGTCGAGCAGGAGAAGAACTCCACCATCGTGCCGAAGGCCATCGGCCAGAGCCTCTCAACGGCCAAGAGCCGACTCTGGGAGCAGGGCCTCAACATCGGACAGGTCAATTTCGACGAGGGCATCAACCTACTCAACCAGAAGGATGCGAGGGTATATCGCCAGTCGCTGGAGCATAACTCAGGCGCGAAGTTAGGCGATGCCGTATCGTTGTGGCTCACGCTCGACGAGAAGAAGGTCGAAAGCAACAGCGCCGCATCCGACAAGCGAGCTACGGAGCTTGAGGAGGAGCGTCTGGAGGCCGAGCAGACCCTGCGCGACTCTCTGGAGATGGTCGAGGCGGGAATCAGCTTCGATGAGGATATGAGCCCCACGCTGCGCGAGACGCTGCAACGCGCCCTGCAACAGAGCGCCCAGATGCAGCAGCAGATCGAGCAGACCGACGAGGATGAATTTTTCTAACCAAACGACGAAGATGACTGAGCAGTACAAGGAGATTGAGGATATAGAGCTTAGCGAGGGTGCCGACGAGATGTTCGAGCACTTCGCCATCACGGTCGATCGCGGACAGAAGATGTTGCGTCTGGATAAGTATCTGGTCGATCGTATGGAGCACTGCTCGCGCAACCGCATACAGACGGCAGCCGACAGCGGCAACATCCTCGTGAATGGCGTGGCGGCCAAGTCGAGCTACAAGGTGAAGCCTCTGGATCGCATCACGCTGGTTATGCCCTACCCTAAACGCGAGGTGGAGATCATCCCCGAGAATATCCCGCTCAACGTGGTGTACGAGGATGACGACCTGATAATCGTCAATAAGGAGGCGGGAATGGTTGTCCACCCGGGCTGCGGAAATTATAGCGGCACGCTGGTCAATGCGCTCACCTACCACCTGAAGGATCTGCCGCTGTTCCAAGAGGGCGATATGCGCGCGGGACTGGTACACCGCATCGACAAGGATACATCGGGCCTGCTGGTGGTGGCGAAGAACGAGCGTTCGCACGCCCGACTTGCCAAGCAGTTCTTCGACCACACGATTCATCGCCGCTATGTGGCTTTAGTGTGGGGTAATCTTGAGCAGGACGAGGGTACGATCATCGGCAATATCGGTCGCAGCCCGAAGGATCGCCTGCAGATGTATGTCTTTGCCGACGGCTCGGACGGCAAGCACGCCGTTACGCACTACCGCGTGCTGAAACGCTACGGATATGTTACGCTCGTAGAATGCCGTCTGGAGACGGGCCGCACGCACCAGATTAGAGTGCATCTCTCGTGGCAGGGCCACCCGCTCTTTAACGATGCGCGCTACGGAGGCGACAGAATACTGAAGGGTACGACCTTCTCGAAATATAAGCAATTCATCGAAAACTGCTTCACGCTGCTGCCGCGTCAGGCGCTGCACGCCCGCGAACTCGGCTTCATCCACCCCACTACGGGCAAGGAGATGCGCTTCGAGAGCGAGCTGCCAGAGGATTTGAAGGCCGTAATTGCCAAGTGGGACGGTTACGTTGCAGCAAGGGCGCTGGAGGAAGAGTAATTTGCGAGGCCGCAATGCAGAGCGCTAAATTGCAAACAAAAATCTTGTTGTAGATAAGGTAACCCCCGAAAACCCACGAAAACCCGAAAACCCCAAAAAAACTTGTCGTAGATAAGGTAAACCCAGAAAAATGTTTTTGCCAACAACTATAAAGGAGGTGCGCGCGCTGGGATGGGATTACATCGATGTGATCCTCTTCACGGGCGATGCCTACATCGACCACCCCGCATTCGGGGCGGCCGTCATCGGTCGTCTGCTCGAGGCCGAGGGCTACCGCGTGGCTATCGTTCCGCAGCCCAACTGGAGGGACGATCTGCGCGACTTTACGAAGCTCGGCACGCCGCGACTCTTCTTCGGTGTCTCGGCCGGTGCGATGGACTCGATGGTGAACCACTACACGGCCAACATCCGCCTGCGCAGCAACGACGCCTACACGGCCGGCGGCAAGGCGGGATTTCGTCCCGACTACGCGGCAACGGTCTATACGCAGATTCTCAAGCGACTATACCCCCACGTTCCCGTCGTTGTGGGAGGCATTGAGGCCTCGCTGCGTCGCCTGACGCACTACGACTACTGGAGCGACAGCCTCAGGCCCTCGATGATCGTCGAGAGCGGGGCCGACCTGCTGATTTACGGTATGGGCGAGAGGGTTGTCCAGCAGGTGGCGCGGGCTATGCGCAACGGCTACAATGCCAAGCTGCTGCGCAAGATCAATCAGGTCGCTTTCGTGGCCGACAGAAGCTATGTCGAGCGACTCGACCCCGACACCACCATACGCCTGCACTCGTTCGAGGAGTGCCAGCGCAACAAGCGCGCCTTCGGCGAGAACTTCGTCAGGGAGGAGCTGCTCAGCAACCAGATGGAGCCAAAGACCACGCTCGTCGAGCAGGTAGGCGACAAATATATCGTCGTAACGCCACCCAATACCACCCTTTCGACCGAGGAGCTCGACCACTCGTTCGATCTGCCATACGAGCGAGCACCCCACCCCCGCTATCGCGGCAAGGGCGACATACCAGCGTGGGAGATGATCAAGCACTCGATAAACATCCATCGCGGCTGCTTCGGCGGCTGCGCCTTCTGCACCATATCGGCACATCAGGGCAAGTTCATCAATTCGCGCAGCGAGCGGTCGATCTTGGCCGAGGTGGAGAAGGTTACGCGGATGCCCGATTTTCGCGGTTATCTATCGGATGTGGGTGCGCCATCGGCCAATATGTACCGTATGGGAGGCAAGAACAAGGAGGCGTGCCGACGTTGTAGCCGTCCGTCGTGTCTGCACCCGAAGCGATGTCCCAATCTGGACAACGACCACCGTCCGCTGCTGGCGCTGTATGAGAAGATTCGCGCGGTGAAGGGTGTGAAGAAGGCATTTATCGGCAGCGGCATACGATACGACCTGTTCGACGAGACGCCATATCTGGAGACCGTCGTAAAACATCACACCTCGGGCCGACTGAAGGTAGCGCCCGAGCATACCGAGGATCACGTTCTGGAGCTGATGCGCAAGCCGCCGTTTGCGATGTTCGAGCAGCTCAGCAGCAACTTCCGCTCGATTTGCGAGCGCGAGGGGTTGCGATACCAGCTCATACCCTATTTTATATCGTCGCACCCGGGCTGTCGCGAGGCCGATATGAAGGCGCTCTCGGAGAAGGTGCTGGGCCGTCTGCACTTCGAGCTGGAGCAGGTGCAGGATCTCACGCCCACGCCGATGACGCTATCGTCGGTGATGTTCTACACGGGCGAGAATCCCTACACGGGCGAGAAGGTATATGTGGCGCGGTCGCAGGAGGATAAGCGTCGCCAGAAGGCATACTTCTTCGGCGAGAAGGAGCCTCGCCGTGGCACACGAAAGCAAGGCACTGCAACAGAGAACCAGAAAAGGGCGACTCCGCAGAAGAGAGTCCGCAGAAGATAAAAAAAGGGCTGTCCAACAAAGTTATGTTGCAACAGCCCTTTTCTTTTGGAGTTGTATAACAAGAGGGATCTACCCTTACTCCTCATCCTCGTCGGCATCGGCCATCGTGTGATATACGTTCACAACGTCGTCGTCCTCCTCCAGCTTCTCCTGAAGCTTCTCAACGTCGGCACGCTGCTCGGCGGTAAGCTCCTTGGTGTCGGTGGGGATGCGAACGCCCTCACCCGATACCAGCTCGTAGCCCATATCCTCGATCCACTTCTGGATAGCACCGAACGACTCGTAGGGAGCGCTGACAGTAACCTCACCCTCCTCGGCGAAGAACTCATCAACACCCAGATCGATCATCTCGAGCTCCATCTCCTCAAGATCGACACCCTCCGTGGGCTTGAACTTGAAGATGCACTTGTGCTCGAACATAAATGCCACGCTACCCGAGTTACCGAGCGTACCGCCGCACTTGTTGAAGTACATACGAACGCTGGCTACCGTACGGTTCGTATTGTCGGTAGCGGTCTCAACCAGAAACGCAACACCGTGAGGGCCGTAACCCTCGTAGATCATCTCCTTGTAGTCGGCAGCGTCCTTGTCCGTAGCACGTTTGATGGCGCGCTCGATGTTCTCCTTGGGCATATTCTCGGCCTTGGCATTCTGGATCAAGATACGCAGACGCGTATTTGACGAAGGATCCGAACCCGATGCCTTAACTGCGATCTCAATCTCCTTACCGATCTTGGTAAACACGCGAGCCATATGGCCCCAACGCTTCATTTTTCTTGCTTTGCGATACTCAAACGCTCTTCCCATAGTGAGTTATTTTTTGTTATTATTTTTCTAATTAGCTGCAAAATTAGCAAAAAAATATTAAAAAATCTGTTTTTGCTATATTAAAATATATCAATCCTCGAAATGCCCATTCTGCGGCAGCAAATTTAATATTTTTCTTCCCATCGTCAAAAACCACCCAATAATAAATCCTATCTTCGAGAGAATTTATTAACTTTGTATGTAATTTCTCTATCGATGGATTACACCGATTAACAACCTATAAATATTGATTGCCGTGAAACGTGAAGCATTTAAGATGTTTTTGAAGCCAGGATTCGAAAAGGAGTACGAAAAAAGACACGCTGCTATATGGCCCGAGCTGAAGCAGATGCTCTCCGACGGGGGCGTGTACGACTACTCGATCTATTGGGACAAGGATACCAACATCCTCTTCGCCTGCCAGAAGACCAAGGGCGAAGGCTCATCGCAGGATATGGGCGATAATCCGATTGTGCAGAAGTGGTGGGACTATATGGCCGACATTATGGAGGTCAATGCCGACAACTCGCCCGTCACCATCCCCCTGCCCGAGGTGTTTCATATGGACTAAGGCAGTTTGCTCAGACTTAATTAATTACTATATGGAAAAAGAGATTTTGGCAGCCATCGAAGTGCTGCGCGCGGGAGGCTTGATCCTCTACCCGACCGACACGGTGTGGGGCATTGGTTGCGATGCCACCAACGCCGAGGCAGTGGAAAGAATCTACAACCTCAAACGCAGCGAGGATAAGCACTCGATGCTGGTGCTGTGCCGCGATGCGGATATGATCGTAAGGTATGTGAACAAAGCGCCGGGCATAGCCTTTGAAGTGATGGAGATGACCGAAAAGCCGCTCACGCTCATCCTTGAGGGTGCCGTGGGCGTGGCCGCAAATCTGATCCCCGAGGCGGGTACACTCGGCGTGCGCGTGCCGCGACACGACTTCTGCCAGCAGTTGCTATATAAGTTCCGCAAGCCGATCGTCTCGACCTCGGCAAATATCTCGGGCGAGCCTACCCCGCTGAAGGGTCTGAAGGATGTGAGCCGCGAGATTATCGACGGAGTGGATTTTGTTGTCAATCCCCGTTTTCAGGGTAAGCCGACGGGACAGCCCAGCTCGATTATCGCCTTTGGCGAGCGAGGCGAAGTGGAGATAATTCGCAAGTAAGATGGGGCTGACGGTGCGCACGCCTGTGCAGATGCGATTTGCCGATGTGGATCAGTTCGGCCACGTCAATAATACGGTGCAGCAGGCATATTTCGATCTGGGCAAGACCGACTTCTTCGGGCAGCTGTGGCAGCTCACAGGCGCTCTGCAGCGCGTGCCCGCGATAATAGTGTCGCTCAAGACAGATTTTTTCGCACAGCTGCATTATGGCGATGAGTTGCACGTCGTAACGCAGATGGTCGAGATTGGGCACAAGAGTTTCCGCCTGCGGCAGAGTATCGTGCGAGGCGAGGAGGTGTGCAGCTGCTCGGAGGTGGTGATGGTATGCTTCGACGCCAAGACAAAGCAGGCCACCGAGGTGCCTGAAGCGTGGCGGGAGTATCTGACGCAAGAATAAATATACAGAGAGTGTTCTATTTTTTAGGACACTCTTTTTTTTATAGAAATTGTATAACAAGAGCTATTTTGAGGCTGGTCGCCGACCGAGAAACCGCAGTTTGCTGGGCGCAAATGAGGATTTCGAGGACAAGCCAGACGCCAAAAGAGCCTTGTTAGGCAATTTCTCCTACCATTTGGGGGTGATTCCAATGAAAATTTCGTAATTTATGCCGGGCATTGGGCGCGAGAGTACGGAGAGATACTCCTCGTCGAAGAGGTTATTGACCGAGCCCTTGAGCGAGAGGTCGGCCCAGCGAAGCGAGATCTGCTTCGAGAGGGTGATGTTGCTCATATAGTAGGGCGGCAGGTTGCCCGAGAGCGAGAGGTCGTTGCTCGACATTGTGTAGCGCTCGCTGTAATGGCTCCACTTATACAGCAGCGACCACGTTCGCCACGACAGCTCGCCCGTCAGCGAGGCCGAGATCTCGGGCGTGTAGGGGAGCTGCTTGCCCACCGACTGATCGGCTGCCGACATCGGCTCGCCCTCGTTGATCGAGGGAGTCCACGAGAATGTCCCGCCTGCGCCCAGATGCCACTCTTCAGTAAGGGCCGCAGCGAAGTCGGCCTTCAGTTCAACGCCATACGAGTGGACATCCTTCACGTTGCGAGGCGAGAAGAAGCCCTTGGTCGTGGGTAGCCACATAATCCAATCCTTGACATAGGAGTCAAACCACGTTGCCGAGCCCGAGAGCGAGTAGGCCCCGTCGCGGCCAACGGCAAACTGCACTCCCGCATCGTAGGTCCAGCCGCTCTCGCGCCTAAGGTCGGGATTACCGCCCGGCAGGAAGTAGAGGTCGTTGAGCGACGGATAGCGGAAGTTACGCGAGAAGGAGGCCTTGGCGATGATGTTGCCACGCTCCGAGATAACGCCATCGAAGAAGAGGGCGGGAATCAGCGGAGTCCAGTCGCGGCCATAGAGCTCCTCGCGCAGAACGGCCGAGAAGCCGATGCGATCCGAAGGTCGCCACTTGGCCGAGAGCGACGTAGAGAGTTCGATGCGTCCCTTGTCGTAGCCCACAACGGCGCGGTCGCCCTGCTGCAGGATGATATTCTTATCCTCGCTGCGAACGAAGTGCTGGTGCGCCGAGACCGATGCCGTGAAGAGCCACCTGCCGGCGTAGAGTTCGCCATCGGCTTGGCCGTAGAGGGTATTGACGTAGCTGCGCGAGCGGGTCATCGTGGTCATTATGCCGTTGCCCGGGTCGCGCTTATAGTCGTAGGCCATCCAAGTGTTGATGTAACCCGCCTTGGCCGCTATCTTCCAGCGGCTGCGCAGATGATCCCACGAGAGTACGCCTCGGAAGGTGTGCTCGCGCTGGCGGTTATCCATCTCGGTTGCGTCGCTGTAATCGGTAGTGAGCATCTGCAACTCGCGGTTGGAGTTGATGTACCACGCATTCAGGCCGAAGCGGTCGCCACGCCCCGTATTATAGTAAGCCTCCTGCAGGATGTGCAGATCCTTGAACGAGCCGCTGCGGTTGCGCTCCGTGGGGTAGTATTGGCCGATGATGTTGTGGTCGGTGTCGTAGATATTCTCCTTCTTGTCGTGGTTGCGGTACTTATACTCGTTGGGCGAAGAGGAGTAGACGGCGCGCGTCGAGAGTTGCCAATGGTCGTTGCCGTAGGTCAGGCGCAGGAACTCATCGAAGGTCTGGAACGAGCCCACGCCCTGAACATACTGAAGCCCAAAACCCTCGGCCGAGGCGGGCTTGGTGGAGAGGCGCACCGAGCCTCCCAATCCGCCACCCACGTCGCTGACCGACGATGTGCCGTGCAGCAGCGAGGCATCATCGATAAAATAGGAGGGGATCATCGAGAAGTCGGTCATTCCCATCATCGGGTTATTGATGCGCATACCGTTCCACACCACCTGCGTATGCGACGGCGAAGTGCCTCGGAACGAGACTGTTGAGAGCGTTGCGCGGCCGTAGTTCTTGACAAAGAGCGAGGAGTTGAACGTCAGCACGTCGGCAATCGAGAGCGAGACGTTCTCCTTCAGCACCGAGGAGTCCATACGGGTCTGCACGGTGCCTATATCCTTCATCGGGCGGCGGCCATAGACCGTAACCTCGCGGATGGGGATGGTGCGCGGCGGCTCACTCTGCCCCCACGCAAAGAGCGGGAGCAGCATCGCAACAAGCAGAAGAAAGTTTCGCGCACGACTGTTCATATCTATTTCCAACAAAAAGCTCCGGGGATTATACCCACATAAAATTCGTCGATCTCCTCGCCCGAGGCCGAGTAGCGGTAGATCTTGCCTTGCTGCTGATAATCAATGGCATCGGCCACATACACATCGCCCGAGGCGGGATCGACCGTAAGGCCATAATAGAGTGTCTCGCGCTGCTCGATAAGTGGTCGTACGGGCAGGCGATTGCTATCGACAGACATCGACCAGACATCCTCGTTGAGCCAATAGAGCCTGTCGCCCGCGCCGCTAAGCTGCAACTCCGATGGTTCATCGTCCTCGGCGAAGCGCAGACGGCACTCGAGCGTGAAGGTCTCGGCATCGATGCGGCAGAGCGTGGGGGCCTCGTGGCCGTAGGGTGTGCCTACCTTGCCGCCGTCGGTCAGCGTCCAGAGCTTGCCGTTGCGGTCGAGAACCAGCGACGAAGGCTGGATGCCGACCTCCAGCTCATCGACAATCTGGTCGGTGGTGGTGTCGATCTTAAGGATGCGGTTCTGGTAGGACCAGCAGCTCACATAGAGGTAGCGGCCCCACTGCACCATCTGCTCCGTAGAGCCGCTCTCCATCTCCATCGAGGGGCACTCGATGTGGCCCGTAATCTGATAGGTGCGGGGGTTGATGATGAAGATGCGATTGTCCCAGAGCTGCGTGATGTAGGCCTTCTCGTCGCTGACAAAGTGGATGTATCGGGGCGAGGTGAGGCCTGTGATACGGCCCACCTCCTTGTAGGTGTCGATGTCGATAGCAAAGACGACGTGCGAGTTATTCACGACAACCCACCCTATGCCGTTGCGGATGACCATCGACTGCGCCACATCGCCCAGCTTCATCGCATTCGAGCGGTAGAAAACCTCGTTCTCGACCTTGCGCGTGGCGGGATCATAGAACGAGAGCGAGGCATTGCCATACTGGAAGTTGCCCTCGTTGGTAATAAAAAGACCATTGGCCGAGTTGGAGAATGACTCCTCTCGGCCGTAATCCCACTCCATACACCCCGTAAGGGTGATGGCCGCAAGGGTAATCAGTATGGTTGTTAAATATCTCATTTCAATCTATTTGCGAGCCCGTAGTCGCTGAAGTCCACCACCTCGGTGGAGTTCTCGCCTATCCAGCCGCTCTTGGTGTTAAGGGCTGTCTGCACCTTAACAAAATCTATATATTTCAGCTCGACGCTTACGCCCTGAGTATCGATGGCGTTGGCAATATCGAACAGGTTCGTCGTCTTATCCACAATGTCCACCTCGCTGAAGTTATCGGCATAGCCCCACCCGTAGGAGGGTTGCACCCAGAGCGAGCCGTTGCCCGACTTATCGTAGTTGCGTGCCTCGAGGCGTGTGCCCGTCAGCGTGTAGCTCGCAGCATCGATCCACGCGGGATAGTATGACGGCTGCGGATGGAACGAGCCCAAATAATCGACCGTGCCCGTCGCCCCCTCGCTATCGCTCCACTCGACACTCTGGCCATCGGCCGAAGGGCGGTAGTAGGTAACGGAGTAGCGCTGAAGGGTGGTCGCTGCGCCCGTCTCGCTGCCGCGAAGCTCGTACCAGCCATCGTTGGGAAGGCCGTCGCCATTCAAATCCTGCATAACCCACACTATGCCGGGCTCGGAGGAGCCTTCGTAGCTGTTTGCGCGAATGGCCAAATCGTAGCCCTCAACATTATCGACACTATGGTCAAAGCCGACAATCACATATCCGCCAAAGCCACCCAGCGACAGGAACTTTCCCTCGCTCAAGCGTCGAGTGGCATAGGCTACGGCATCGGCCGCGGTAAGCTCCTCGCCCGTGAAGCCGGCGAATTCGCTATCGCCGATATATTGGCCCGGGGCGGGGGTATATTCCACAACGCGACTCCACGATGGGGATGACGCTGCTGTGGCAGGACGATAGTGCTCGTCCTCTAATGTGATTGTAACCACATCGTCTCGATTACAAGACGATGCGGCCACAACCATCAACATACACAAAAATCCTAATTTCCTCATTTCCAATTCTCTTACTCCGTCTTGAAACGAACTACGACATCGTCATAGGCGAAGTAGGCAGGGGTATTCAGGCCCCACTCGCCACAGAGGTCGTCGCTGCCGACAATCGCGAACTCAACTCGCGCAACCTCACCCAACGGCGTAAGATCGAAGCACTCCCACTCGGTCTGGATGTCGTCCTTGCCACGGCAGAGCAGATGCTCGGCCACGGAGGTGCGTTCGCCTGCGGCATTATAGCCCGTAGCTACGATCTTGAACCACGACTGCTCGCTTGCGGGGGCGGCATAAGCATCGCCAACGAAGAGAGAATTAAGGGTGTAGGTGATGTTGGTTACCCACATATGGTCGATGACGTACTGCTCGCCATTGCTGAACGAGAAGCTTGAGCCCTTATTCACAACGCAGAAGTTCTCCGAGCCATCGTGGCCGCCGTCGAGTGTTGCGAGCTGCAACTCATACCAAGCCGAAGCGCCCTCGGGCAGATTCTCATAGTCGGCCAAGACGTAGTTCGAGACGGCGTGGCCTCCGTTCCAGAAGGGGCCCTCGAAGCTGCTCGAGAGGTAGGTATTACCCTCGTCGTTCCACGCGTAGGCTACATTCGAGTAGTCGTTATAGAGCAGACGACCACCATACTGTGCAGCATCGATAAGGTCGCTCCATACGGTGATGGTAGCATCGGCATAAGAGAGCGTGTAGGGCTCAAAGAGCGCGTCAGCGTCCTCGAAGGAGAGGGTGCGCAACTCATAATCGATCACGGGGATGCGGATCACGCGGCCATCGGCAAGGGTGATCACCACAACACCATTTTCTTCAACTACACTTACAAAGAACGAATCACCATCCTCGCCATTACGCAGCGTGATGGTAGAGCCATCGCTCAACGTGAGCGTATAGCCCTGCTCGGTCTGCTCGACAGAGGTAATCACCTTACCCTTGTTCAGAGCATCGACAAGTGCCGAGAGGGTTGCGATGTCCTCGGTGTTGGCATTGACCTGACTCTCCAACTCATTGACCTTACCCCAGAGAGCTTCGTCGTCGTACTCGCAGGCTGTCATAGCGAAGGCCGACAGCGCGAGGGTTAAAATTGTAAAAAATCGCTTCATAGCATAATGTATTTTAAGTTAAACATTGGTTGCTACGCAAGCGGAACCAAACTCAAAACATCTTATGCCGCAGATAGCGATGTGGCGACAACGCGCTCATCTTCTCGCACTCTCCCCCGCAGTACGGGGCAAAACTTGAAATTTACGGATAAAATTAGTTTTGATTCGTCCCGTAGTCCTGCAGGTTACAAATCTGGTAAAAAGCAAAGGGTAGGTCTTCTGACTTATTCCATTTATGGCGCCTTCCCAACATACGGTGTCAGTGGCAAAAGAATACCATAAACAAACTCCTACGGACGTTCTATCTTTAGAATAGCGGCCACCTTCATCGGCGGCTCACTTTTTCACAGCGACCCCTTCTTCGGCGGCCCACCTTAACGCCCTGCCCCATCGAGAGGCCCGGAGTGGAACTTACAGCAACAGGCATTGTCCCGGATTCGCACCGGATTCCCTATTAATCTTCGCGGCCGAGGGCCGCATAAGAACCGTTTGCTTGTGCAAAGATAAACACTTTTTTTATTTTGCAACTTATTTGGGAGGATTTTTTGAGAGACGGGAAACGAAAATAAAAAAACTCCCTCATAAGAGGGAGTTAAATTTTTCTTGGTCGAATTAGAAATCCTCAAGGCCCGTCAGCTCTCGCATCGCCGCTCGGCCCTCGACGCCCAAATCCAAAGAGAAATCATTGACGAACAGCGCGATATGTTTATCTATCACATCATCCTCCATCTCCTGCGCGTGCCGCTTGACATACTCGCGCGAGAGCATCGGATGCTGAAAAGCGTACTCTATCGAGCGGCGCAGTACGCGCTCAACTTTCGCTCGCACCTCAAGGGGCAGATCACGTCGTGCGACAATGCCGCCCAAAGGCAGCGGCAGCGACGTGCGAGCCTCCCACTCGAGGCCCAAATCGGCCACCAGCTTCAGGTTGCGACGCTCATAGACGAAGCGTCCCTCGTGAATCAGCACACCCGCATCGAAGTCGCCACGCTCGACGGCGGCGGCAATCTCGGAGAAGAGCATCGGCGTGCGGCTCTTAATCTCGGGGAAGAGTCGCTGCATCAGCGCGTTGGCCGTAGTGTGCAGGCCCGGGACAACGACCTCGCGGATGGGGCTAACGTCCTTCGTGCGTCTTACCAGCAGCGGGCCGTTGCCGCGACCGAGTGCCGCGCCGCTATTAAGGAGCATATATTGCTCGGTGATGGCGGGCAGCAGGGCGCAACTGATCTTGCTGATGTCGGGTACACCGCTCTGGGCGGCCGCGTTAAGCTCCTCGATGTCGTGGTACTCGACCTCGAACGACAGGCCCTCGCAGTCGATGCGGCCGTTGATCATCGCATCGAACATAAAGGTGTCGTTGGGGCAGGGCGATATGTGCAGACGCAGGGTTCTCATTACAGCGTAGTCTTAAATTCGTAGTGGCCCGAGCGCACCTTATACAGAGCATAGCCCTCGCGCTGGCCCTTGGGGATGATGTTCTCCGAGGCTTTGATCACGGGGGCCTCGCCCTCGAAGGGGAGCCACAGCGTAGCCGTAGTGCCTACGGGAACGTCGCAGATGAGCTTGAACTCGCCGTTGTGGTGCTCCCAGCGGATGGCAATCTGACCGTATGTAGTGTCGTGGGTGTAATCAACCCACTCCAAGTCCTCAGGGACAACGGGACGAACGTCGAACGAGCGGAAGCCTGCATCAACAGCGCGCAGGCCGGCCAGATCGCGGTAGAACCAGCCGATACCGCCACCAAACATCGGGTGGTTGCGCGAGTCGCGGCCATCCCAATTCTCCCACGTTACGGTTGCGCCCTGCTCGATCCACCAGCCGAACGAGGGGAAGTCGCGCTGATTGATGATCTTGTAGGCCAGATCCTTCAGGCCGTTGTCGCACAGCACCTCGAAGAGGAAGCGCGTGGCGACGATACCCGTATCGAGGTGGTCGTTCACCTCGGCGATATTATCGCGCAGAGCCTTTACGACCTTCGCCTTGCGGTCGGCGGGAACGCCAATCTTCAGCGCCAGCACGTTGCTGCCGTACTTGCCGTAAGAGCCCGTAGCGGGGTCGTAGAGGTTATCGTGGAAAGCCTTGGCCGCAGCGTCGCGGATCAAGATGAACTCCGAAGCATCCTCGCCCAAAGAGTGAGCCGTGCGAACGGTGATGTCGGCACACTGCCAGAGGAAGTAGGTGTGGACAAGCTCGGCACGCGGCAACTCGCGCGGGGGAAGCCAATCGCCGAGATTCTTCCACTGCTGCACATCGTGCGAGAGCATAAGGCCCGTATTATCATCCACCCACGTTGTCATCCAGCGGACGTGGCGACGCATAGCGTCGAAGTTCTGCTCCAGAACGCGGCGGTCGCCATAGTGAACGTAGAACTCCCACGGCATAATCTCCATAGCCGCGCCCCAGCCTACGCCGCCTCCGCAGCCCGGCTGCCAAGGTGCCGAGTTGGGGACGTAGCCGCCCAGAGTCTGCGCACCGCGAATGTCGCGCAGCCACTTGTTGTAGAAGGTCTGCGCATCGAAGTTGTGCATAACCGTAACGCAGGCCACCTGACCGTCGCCCGTATAGGGTGAGCGCTCGCGGTGGGGGCAGTCGCTGGCGATGGCGCCGTGCATATTATCGAGCTGGCTGCGACGCCAGATTTTATTAATAGTATTTATCAGCTCGTTGGAGGTGCGGAACTCGCCCGAGTAATCGACATCGGAATTGACGGCGTGGGCCTCGACCTGCTCGGCTGTGAGGTTCTGGATGCCGCGCACCTCGACCTCCGAGAATACAAACCAAGTGAAGCGGGCGTGGTAGGACTCGTCGCCCGTACCGCGAGCCGTATAGGAGTTGGTGCCCTGTCCGGGCGACTCGGTGATGTATTTGATGTCGATGCGCTGGCCCTTCTCGGCCTTGATATTCTTCAGCGCCAACCATCCCGAGATCTCCTCGGGGAACTTGATGCGAATAAGGCTATCCGTACGCTCGAACTCCACGGGGGCGTAACGCTGGGTGATGCGGTCGGCAGGGCCGTTCTGCGGGATGAGTTTTCCGCGAGGAGCCTTCTTCAAGGCCACCTGCTGCCAACGGCTATCGTCGTAGGCGGCTGTTGCCCAGCCGTCGTGCTCGAGGCGTGCGTCGTAGTGCTCGCCAAGATAGACCTGATCGCTCACGATGGCGCTGCGCTCGGCGCGCCACGAGGAATCCGAGGCGATAACTTCGCGTGAGCCATCCTCATAGATGATCTCGATCTGGCCCATAAAGCGGGGCGTACCGTAACCCATTGCGGGCCAATACTCCACAACATCGTAAAAACCGTTGCCGAGGATCGCTCCGACGGCATTCTCGCCCTGCTCGATGAGTGAGGTGATGTCGTGCGTGAGGTACATCACGGTGTACTCCTCGAAGGGGTCGGTAACAACGATGCCGCGCGTATCGAGTTTGGGGCGAGTCGTGTAGTTGGTCTGGTTGGGCGAGAGGTAATCCTCGCCGACGCGCTCGCCATTGATATAGAGCTCGAAGTAGCCGAGGCCCGTACCGTAGAAGTAGGCCTGCTTGATAGGCTTCTTGACCGAAAACTCCTTGCGAAGCAGCGGCGCGGGCACAACCTCGCGGCTGCCCATAACGTCGTAGGAATCCTCGCCCTGCCACGGCGCGCCGATCCACTTGCCCTGCCACTCATCCTCCTTGAGGCCAACGTGCCATCGCGCGGGTGCGCTCCAAGCCGAGGCGTTGCCCTCGTTGTCCCACACCATCACCTGCCACCAATACGAGGTGCGCGAGGCCAGAGGCCTGCCCTTGTAGGTGATAAAGGCCGACTCCGACGAGAGCTCCTTGCCCGTATCCCACACCACCTCCTTAAAGTCAGGCGACGTTGCAACGCGGATGCGGTAGGCCGACTGCGCGGCTCCCTGCCTCTGCGAGGGGTTGAGATTAACCCACGACAGGCGCGGATTCTGGATGTCGAGTATGGGCGATGACTCATACTCGCAGGTGAGCGCCGAGGGGACGATGTTGGCCACGTCGGCAACGGCGGGGATTGCCACCACGAGTGCGGCGGCGAGGAGAAGTTGTTTGAGGAGTTTCATATCGTTAAGTTGTTAAGTTTCTTACTATCGCTGCCAGCGGCCGAGAACCCAGCCCGCGATGAAGGCCACGACGATGATAAGGATCTGCGTGCCCATACGCGAGAACCAGAGGCTGATGTGGTCGCTCATATAGAAGAGGAAGAGGATCAGGATGATGACCAGCAGGAGGTAGATGATGTATTTCTTCATTGCTATAAGTTTTATTCGTTCTCAATCTCGGCCTTGAGCGCCTCGCCCAGAGCCTCCACAGCCTCGGCTATGCGCCACGCCGAACGCGCGTCGCTCACGCGGTTTGAGATGGCCCTTATGTGGTGAAAATCCACGCCCAACTGCTTGGCTACGGCTGCTACGGCAGCACCCTCCATCTGCTCGACCGAAGGTAGCGCATCATCCTTCAGCAAAGGCAGGCTTGCGCCCGTACGGCTGACGCTAAAGGAGCGAACCTTTGGAAGGCGTGTGATAGGCGCAGAGGGATACTTTAGCGCGAAGCGCGCAGGAAGCTCGGCAACGCTGTCGCTAACAACCTCAACGACCTCACCCACTCCAAGACACTCATCGCACGCCCCCGCAATGCCACACAGCACCACTCGGCGCGGCCGCAGCTCCACGATAAGGCGAGCCGCGGAGGCTGCCGCCTCGGCCATACCGACACCTATGATGCCGACCGCGGCCTTGGGGCAGAGCCGCTCGAAAGCGGCCGCCTCGGCGCGCGTGGGAAAGAGATAGAGCGTAGGCATAGGTTACTCGGCACCTACTACGGCCTCGACATCCTCTACGGTGATGGGGATCATCTTATCGCCTCCGATGCGGTACGAGCCCGTCTCGGTAACGACCATATCATCCTCCAGACGGATACCGCCGAAGTCGCGGTACTGCTCCAGCTTATCGTAATTGACAATGCCCTTGCACTTGCCCTCGGCCTTATACTTGTCGATAAGATCCGAAACGAAGTAGATACCCGGCTCATTCGAGAGAACCGTTCCGGGCTGCAGGCGCCACCACTGGCGCGTGATGCAGCAGGCAACCTCCTTGGCGCGATCCTCGACCTCGGCAAATGAGAACGAGCGCTCGCCGATATTCTCGCAGTCGTGAACGTCCAAACCGATGCCGTGGCCCAAGCCGTGAGGCATAAAGAGGTAGGCTGCGCCTGCGGCGATGGCATCATCGACCGAGCCGCGAACAAGATCCAGCCCCTTCAGCCCCTCGATAAGGGTGCGGAAGGCAGCGTCAGAGTACTCCGAGTACATCATATTGGGACGCAGGGCTGCGGCGGCAGCGTCGTGGGCCGCAAGGACAATATTATATATATCTTTCTGCTTCTGAGTGAACTTGCCACCTACGGGGAATGTTCGCGTATGATCCGAAACGTAGCCGTTCAGGTGCTCGCCACCCGCATCGCAGAGCAGCAGTCGGCCCTCCTCCATCGTGCCCGAGTGGTCGTGGTTGTGTAGCACCTCGCCGTGCTGCGAGAGGATTGTGGTGAACGACACGCCTGTGCCATAGCGCAGAGCCATACCATCGACAATGCCCGCCACCTCGTGCTCGGTGCGGCCCGGGCGGGTGTTGCGCATTGCGGCGGTGTGCATCTGGTAACCGATCTCGAATGCCTCCTCCAGAGCAGCCAGCTCCTCCTCGCTCTTGCGCTCACGCATCTGGGCTACGGCAAAGAGAAGATCCCACGACTTGTGGGCGTGGAGCATCGAGGGAGCGATACCCAGCAAATCGGCCATCATCAGCTTGGTCTCACCGCGATAGGGAGGCAGATAGTGTACCTCGCGGCCGAGCGAGATGGCGCGCTGAACGTCTATCGTAAGGCTGGCCATAGGCTTCGCTACGGGGACACCCACCGCGTCGGCAAAGTTGCGGATGGTGGGCTGGGGGCCCATCCAGATGATATCCTCAACCGTGAAGTCGTCGCCATAGAGCGTCGCTACGCCCGTCTCGGCATCGATCGTGGCGGCAAGCGCAGGCACGCTGTGGCCGAAGAAGTAGAGGAACGTAGAGTCCTGACGGAAGTGGAATGTATTGTTGGGATAGTTAAAGGGCGACTCCACGTTGCCGGGGAGCAGGATCAAACCCTTACGCACGCGGCGGCAAAGCTCCTCGCGGCGCGCTGAATAAATCTCGGCTGTAAACATACTATTTTAGGTTTTAATTATTGCAACAATGAGGCGACCTCTTCGGCGGGCACCATCTTATAGAGCTTATCGCCACGGCGCAGTCGGCACGGCACCTTGATCGAGAAATAGACTCCCTGCGGGATGTGCTTTACGACCTGTTCCTTCAGGACCAAACCCTCGGCCGGCATCTCGACAACACCCGTAGTCTCGCCCATCCACATCAGCTGCTCGCCCTCGTTGATCGGGGCGGCCTCGACCAGCACCTCGGCAACCGAAATCTTCGAGAAGAAGTTGGTAACCTTGCCCACATAGACCTTGCGCTCGGTGGCCGATGAGCCATAGCGCTCGGTATGCTCGGCGATGTCCTTGCCGGCGTAGTAGCCCTGCCAGAAACCGCGATTGAAGACCGTCGAGACCTTCTCCTTGAGCTCGGCGGCACGCTCGGGCGTATATTCGCCACGCTCCATAGCGCGCAGCGCCTCGTCGTAGCTCTCGACAACGCGCTTGACGTACTCCGCACCTCGGGCTCGGCCCTCGATCTTCAGCACGCGAACGCCTGCGGCGATGAACTTATCGAGAAAATCGATCGTGCAGAGATCCTTAGGCGAGAGGATGTAGCGGCCATCAACGGTAAGTTGGCGGCCCGACTGCATCTCGGTGATAAGATACTTGCGGCGGCAGATCTGGCGGCACGCACCACGATTGGCCGAGCAGTGCTCCTCGTGCTCGCTCAGGTAACACTTGCCCGAGATGGACATACACAACGCTCCGTGAGCGAACATCTCGATGCGCAGCGGCTCACCCTTCGGACCGCGAAGGTCGCGCTCGGCGATCTGGTCAGAGATATACTTTACCTGCTCGAGGCTCAACTCACGCGCCAGCACCACAACATCGGCCCACTGCGAGTAGAACTCGGCAGCCTCGATGTTGGAGATGTTGCACTGCGTGGAGATATGCACCTCCATACCCACCTTGCGAGCATACATAATGGCGGCCACATCGGCGGCGATGATGGCATCGACACCCTCCTTCACAGCGCGGTCGATGACCTCGCGCAGATCCTTCATCTCCGTATCGTAGAGGATGGTATTGACCGTAAGGTAGGTTTTTACGCCCGCCTCGTGAGCCGTATGAACGATGGTGGCCAGATCGTCGAGTGTGAAGTTCACCGACGAGCGGGCTCGCATATTCAGAACCCCGACACCAAAGTATATGGCATCGGCACCCGCCGCAATGGCAGCGTGCAGAGACTCCATACACCCCACGGGGGCCATAATTTCTATATCTTTTCTCTTAATCATTTTTCTATTTTTTACGTCCCATAAGATTTTGAGCAAACACGCGCAGATGCTCGGTACGCTCCATAGGGATCTCCAGCGTGTCGAGAATCGAGAGTGCGCGCTCGAAGCGGAGCGAGATCTGCTGGTTGATCAGGCGCGGGATGTCGTAACGGTCGTAAACCTCCTTGACGCGGGCGATCTTCTGCTCGGGCTTGAGCGACTCATCGAGGTGCGTGGAGCGGAGAGTCTCGCGGTCGGCCTCCGTAGCGCGGCTCATAGCGTTGAGCATAAGGCAGGTCTTCTTGCCCTCGAGGATATCGCCTCCAATCTTCTTGCCGAGCTCCTCCTCGCGGCCATAGCTATCCAGAAGATCGTCCTGAAGCTGGAACGCGAGGCCCAACTCCAGCGCATAGCGGTAGATCTTGCGGCTGTCGGCATCGGACGCACCGCCCAGAACAGCTCCGATAGCGGCGGCACCGGCCAGCAGAACGGAGGTCTTAAGCTCGATCATATTCATATACTCGACAACCGAGACCTTCTGTCGCGTCTCGAAGTCCATATCGTACTGCTGTCCCTCGCACACCTGCAAAGCGGTGGTGGTGAAGATCTCCATAACGCGCGGCAGCAGGTGGGCAGGTACTTGGCTCAGGAGGCGGTATGAGTAGATCATCATAGCATCGCCCGAGAGGATAGCCACGTTATCGCCCCACTCGGCTGCCACCGAGGGCTTGCCGCGACGCACCGAGGCGTTGTCCATAATATCGTCGTGCAGCAGCGTGAAGTTGTGGAACATCTCCACAGCGGCTGCCGCCGGCAGTGCGTCCTGCGCATTCCCGCCAAAGGCCTCGCACGAGAGCATCACGAGCGTAGGACGGATGCGTTTGCCACCTCCCGACATCGAGTAGATGATTGGAGCATAGAGGTATTGGGGTTCGCTGGGCAGCTCGATCTGCGCCAAATAATTCTCCAGCAGGAGCAAGATTTCTTCGTTATTTCTCATCCTTGACGACACTTTTTTACACTTGATGCCCCAAAATTAAGAAAAAGTTTGAAGAAAAAGAATTTTATACTTAACTTTGACACATACAAACTTAAAGACAAACTTGATAATTAAAAACCTAAACTACCAAAACTATGAAAAAATTGGCAATGGGTATCGACATCGGCGGAACCAACACCGCGTTCGGTCTGGTCGATGAGGAGGGTACCGTATTCTGTGAGTCAGTAATCTCTACCGAGAAGTACAAGAAGTTCGACGACTATGAGACTTACGTTCAGACTCTGTGCGAGGCTATGCACGCTCTGATTGACAGCGTATCGTTTGAGTTTGAGCTTGTCGGTATCGGTATCGGCGCGCCCAACGCAAACTATCATACCGGAATGATCGAGGCTCCCGCTAACCTGTGGAAGTTCCGCGACGACGAGCCCAATCCCGATGAGTCACGCCGTATGTTCCACTTCGTGGACGACATCAAGGCTTCATTCCCCGGTGTAGAGGTGGCTATTACGAACGACGCTAACGCAGCCGCTATCGGCGAGGGCGTATTCGGTAACGCTAAGGGTATGAAGGATTATGTAGTCATCACGCTCGGTACGGGCCTCGGCTCAGGTATCGTTAGCAACGGCGAGATGATCTACGGCCACGACGGTTTCGCAGGCGAGTATGGCCACGTTATGGTGGACAGCCGCACACAAGGCCGCGAGTGCGGTTGCGGCCGCAAGGGTTGCTTGGAGGCTTACGCATCGGCTACGGGTATCAAGCGTACGGCTTTCGAGTTGATGGCTAAGATGAACAACGACAGCGACCTGCGCGAGATCCCCTTCTCGAAGTTCGAGGCTGTGATGCTCTCAACGGCTGCCGACAAGGGCGACGCTATCGCTCTGGAGGCATTCCGCTACACGGGTGAGGTTCTGGGTAAGTCATTGGCTGATCTGGTTGCTACCACATCGCCCGAGGCTATCATCCTCTTCGGTGGTCTGGCTAAGGCCGGCAAGTACATCTTCGAGCCTACGAAGTGGTATATGGAGGAGAATATGATGGGTACGTTCAAGAATAAGGTGAAGCTGTTGCCTTCAGGTATCGAGGGTAAGAACGCTGCTATTCTGGGCTCATCGGCTCTGATTTGGCAGAAATTGATGTAATAACAGATTCGTCTAACGAGGTGATTTTGGCGTTTCGCTTGCCCTCAAAATCCCTCTCGTTATACAAATCTTATCACAACGGAGGCTGTCACTTTTTTGAACTGGCAGCCTCCATTATATAAAGTTAGGTTAAAAAGAAATTAAACAAACCGACAATGAAGAAACTTATACTTTTTGCTCTTTTGGTTCTGCCCCTCGGCGTATGGGCACAGAGCGCAGCAGTAAAGAAGATTATGGAGATCTCACGCGAGGATAACCGCGTAATGGAGCATCTCGACATTTTGTGCAACCGCTTCGGTGGCCGACTGGTCGGCTCGGCAGGTTTTGACAACTCTCAGGCTTGGATCGTTAAGCAGCTTCAGGATTGGGGCTTGGAGGTCGAGCTGGAGAAGGTTGGCGAGCTGCCCGTAGGTTTCAACCGCGGTGGCTGGTGGGGTCGCGCTATGGGCGAGTTCACCGAGACATTGTACTTCACTACCCCGTCGTTCACCTCGGGCACGAAGGGCCCGCAGCGCGGACACGTTGTGATTGAGCCCCGCACGCGCGACCAGTTCAACCGTATGAAGGGTACGTTGAAGGGCGCTTGGGTGCTGATGGAGAGCCGCTCGACGGGTTGGCCTCTGGAGCATAGCGTCGAGGCACGCGAGGCTCGTCAGGCAGCCATCAAGGAGAATGAGGAGATTGCACAGTACAACCGTCAGAACCCCGACTCACCGAAGAAGCTGAACGATATGCCCGCGCTGTTCTACGACGAGATGATCGAGGCAGGCGTACTTGGTTTCATCCAGCCTACGGCAGTGCCCATCCGCACGCTCTACGATCGCAAGATGCTCAACGAGGGTAAGGTTACGTTCGAGACACTGCCCACCGTGCCCGACATCAAACTCGACGAGGCGCAGTTCGAGCGCATCTACAAGCTCGCACAGCAGCGTCGCTACGTTGAGTTGGAGTTCGACATCCGCAACTACTTCTCGATGGGTCCCGTGCCCTACTACAACATCGTCGCTACGATCAAGGGCTCGAAGAAGCCCAACGAGTATGTTGTGATGGGTTCGCACCTCGACGCCTACGACGTGGCTACGGGTGGTGTTGATTGCGGTTCGGGTGTATCGGCTATGATGGAGGCTGCGCGTATGATCGCACTCTCTGGCGCGAAGCCCGAGCGTTCGATCGTATTCATCTTCTTCGCTGCCGAGGAGTTCGGTCTTCTGGGTTCGCTCGGTTGGGTGAAGGCTCATCCCGACAAGCTGGACAAGATCACAAATATGTTCAACCGCGACGGTGGCCCGATGCCCTACACATCGTTCTCGGCTCCGAAGTCGCTTCTGAAGGAGTATCAGGAAATCGCAAAGCCTATTCAGGAGATGTATCCCGACTATAACTTCACCGTAACGGCTCTTGAGCCTCGCCAGAAGCCCACGCAGACGGGCGGAAACGACTCAACGTCGTTTATGGTAGAGGGTATTCCCGCGCTGCAGATGTCGGAGCGGGCCGATCCTTCGGGCTACAACTTCCAGTATCAGGAGATCTGGCACACCGAGCGTGATACCTACAACAAGAGTATTCCCGAGTATCAGGAGCAGGCCGCTACGGCTCTGGCTATTATGGCACTCGGCACGGCAAATCTGCCTACGATGCTGCCCCGCAACGAGGTTTACAAATAATAAACATATACCTTATACTTAAATTCGGCGCTGCCCTGAGGGGTGGCGTCGTTTTTTTTCGGCCGATTGCGACAAACTACCGAGCGGGCGCGGACGGCCAAAAATTCTATTAATCAGGGGGTGCGAAGCGATTTTTTGGGGCAGATTGTTGTAGATTAAAAAAATATTCGTAACTTTAGGTTTTGAACGCAAACACGAAAAATTCGCTGACTCAAGAGATTATTTCGTAATAAAACCTATAAAACTTCAAGAATATGAAAAATTATTCAGCTAAAGAGATTAAGAACATCGTTCTGATTGGCGCACCCGGCACGGGTAAGACTACCCTTGCCGAAGCGATGGCTTTCGAGGGTAAGGTCATCGACCGCAGGGGTAGTATCGAGACTAACAACACTATCTCGGACAATACCGATATCGAGCACGAGTACAAGCGCTCGATCTACGCTACAACCCTTTTCACCGAATTTATGGGCCGCAAACTCAATATCATCGACTGCCCGGGTTCGGACGACTTCTGTGGTAACCTCTTCTCTGCCTTCAAGGTGGGCGACGTAGGTATTATGGTTATGAACGCCCAGAACGGCTGGGAGGTGGGCTGCGAGATTCAGTCACGCTACGCTCGCATCCTGAACAAGCCTCTGATCGGTGTAATCAACCAGCTCGATGGCGACAAGGCTAATTTCGATGCTACGATTGAGGGTATCAAGGCCGCTTCGCCCGTGAAGCCCATTATCGTACAGTATCCCGTAGAGCAGGGCGCAGGCTTCAACGCTTTCATCGACGTACTTATGATGAAGATGTACCGCTTCACCGACGAGAACGGTACGCGCGAGGAGTTGGATATTCCCGAGGATCAGCTCGACTACGCTCAGGCGCTGAATCAGGAGCTCTCGGAGGCTGCTGCAGTATATGATGACGCTCTGATGGAGCTCTACTTCGAGAAGGGCGCTCTGACTCAGGACGACATCCGCTCAGGTTTGAAGCTCGGCGTTGCCAACCGCGAGGTTATGCCTATCTTCTGCTGCTCGGGTAAGCGCGACATCGGTACCAAGCGTTTGATGGAGTTCATCATCAACGTAGCCCCCGGCCCGACCACGCCTACCACCGCTCCCAAGTTTGTATCAATCGAGGGCGAGGAGCTCGTAGCTGACGAGACTCTGCCCGCAGTAGTATTCGTATTCAAGAGCCAGATTGAGCAGCACATCGGCGAGATCACCTACTTCCGCGTGGTTCGTGGTAAGATCTCGGAGGGTCAGGAGCTCGTGAACAGCCGTACGGGTAACAAGGAGAAGCTCTCGCAGCTCTTCGCCGTAGCGGGTAAGAACCGTATCAAGGTTACGGAGTTGTCGGCTGGCGACATCGGTTGCACCGTGAAGCTCAAGGGTACTCGCACAAACGATACTCTGGCTGCTGCCGGCGCACACGTTAAGGTTGAGCCTATCGTATTCCCCGAGCCTCGCTACCGCGCAGCCGTGAAGGCTAAGGAGCAGGGCGACGAGGAGAAGTTGGGCAAGCTGTTGAACGACATCAAGTATGAGGATCCCACCATTCTGGTAGAGTACTCTAAGGAGCTCAAGCAGACCATCATTCAGGGTCAGGGTGAGCACCACCTCAATATCGTGAAGACTCGTCTGGCGAACGACAACAAGCTCGAGATCGAGTACTTCGCACCGAAGATCCCCTATCGTGAGACCATCACGAAGGTTGCACAGGCCGACTACCGCCACAAGAAGCAGTCGGGTGGTGCTGGTCAGTTTGGTGAGGTACACATCGTTATCGAGCCCTACTACGAGGGTATGCCCGAGCCTACGAAGTACAAGGTGGGCGGCAAGGAGATCACCGTAAATATCAAGGGTAAGGAGGAGTACGATTTGGATTGGGGCGGCAAGCTGCAGTTCTACAACTCAATCGTCGGCGGTGCTATCGACGCACGCTTTATGCCCGCCATCCTGAAGGGTATTATGGAGAAGATGGACGAGGGCCCGCTTACGGGTTCTTACGCCCGCGACATCCGCGTTGTATGCTACGACGGTAAGATGCACCCCGTAGATTCAAACGAGATCTCGTTCAAGTTGGCTGCTCGTAACGCATTCAAGGATGCGTTCCGCAACGCTGGTCCGAAGATTATGGAGCCTATCTACGCTGTCGAGGTATTGACCCCGAGCGAGTATATGGGTTCGGTGATGAGCGACTTGCAGAACCGCCGCGCTATGATTATGGGTATGGAGTCGGATAAGGGCTTCGATAAGTTGAACGCTCGCGTGCCTCTGGCTGAGCTTTATCGCTACTCTACTTCACTCTCATCTCTGACCTCTGGTGCTGCGACCTACACTATGCAGTTCGCATCGTACGAGCAGGTGCCTGCCGATGTTCAGGATAAGCTGCTGAAGGCTTACACCGACACCGACGAGGATTAGCAGAAACACTACTAACCCAACAATAGCGACCGTCCTGCCTTGCGTGGCAGGGCGGTTTTTTTGTGCAGCGGGGCGGGCGGTTGCGTTAGCGCGTGGGGCGTGCTTTGTGCAGGGCGAGCGTGTTTTGTGCAGGGCGGTTTTTTGTGCCAATTAACACAACACGTCCATAGCCATAGCCACGAAGAAGATAACGATTGTAACCATAGTGTTCCGTTTGCCGCGCGGGCTCGACGGCGGCCATATATATAAACAGAAAGTGCGAGCCTGTCAATCCAACGGTAGGCCTTCGACTGCCCTATGGTAGATATAACGACTCACACTTTGGAGGTATATGTCCTCAGAACACATAGCATACCAAAATGAGCGCTCGTCATCCCTACCATAATGAGTTGTCGAAGTTCACCGTCGAGGATAAAAACGCTTTCCAAAAAATATGTCTGTCGCGCGGAGCGACCAATGCAAAGATAGAAATAAATTTTTATTCTGCCCTAATATATTTGATATATCTATCGGCAATACGCTATGGACAAAGGGGGATTGGCAGAAAAAATCTCCCGATCTCTGCTATTTCACCGCACAAAAAAAGCCCGCTCCAAAACGGAACGGGCCTTCGTTGATGTTATATCTTGTACCTGCCGTGCACAAGGCTCGGCCTTAGGGATACTCAAAATTACATCTTCTTACCTACGTTGGTCTTCTTTGCTACGGGAGCAGCCTTTGCAGCGGTAGCCTTGGGGGCCTTGGGAGCCTTTGCCTTAACTACGGTTGCATCCTCAACAGCGTCGGTCTTCTTTGCAGCGGGCTTGCGCGAACGACGAGTCTTGGGCTTTGCCTCCTCAGCTGCTACGGGAGCCTTGCCGAGGGTATATGCCTCGTTGAAATCAACGAACTCGATGATGCACATATCGGCTGCATCACCCAGACGGAAGCCCGTCTTCAAAATGCGGGTGTAACCGCCGGGGCGCTCTGCAATCTTGGGAGCGATGGTGCGGAACAACTCTGTTACAGCCTCCTTCTGCTTGAGGTATGAGAAGACTACACGACGTGAGTGAGTGGTGTCCTCCTTTGACTTGGTAACCAGAGGCTCAACAAACTGCTGAACAGCCTTTGCCTTTGCTACCGTGGTCTCGATACGCTTGTGCAGGATCAGAGACGAAGCCATATTCGAAAGCATTGCTTTGCGATGGCCGGCCTGACGGCCAAGGTGGTTAAAATTCTTATTGTGTCTCATAATTAATCTTTATCAAGTTTGTAGATAGATACGTCCATTCCGAACTTAAGATTCAGCGATGCCAGCAACTCATCAAGCTCCGTGAGCGACTTCTTACCGAAGTTGCGGAACTTCAGCAGGTCGTTGCGGTTGAGCTTAACCAGATCGCCTACGGTATCAACATCAGCAGCCTTCAGGCAGTTCAGAGCGCGAACGCTCAGGTCCTGATCTGAGAGCTTGGTCTTCAGAAGCTGACGCATACGCAATGCCTCATCGTCCAAAGTATCGTTCTCGCTGGTGTCGTCCATATTGATGGTGATCTTCTCGTCTGAGAAGAGCATAAAGTGCTGGATCAAGATCTTGGCGGCCTCCTTCAAGGCCTCCTTGGGATGAATCGAACCGTCGGTAGTAATCTCCAAATTCAACTTCTCGTAGTCGGTCTTCTGCTCGACGCGGTAGTCCTCGATCGAGTATTTGACGTTCTTGATGGGTGTGAAAATCGAGTCAATCGGAAGTACATCCAGCTCCTTCTCGGCCGGTGCGTTCTCCTCCGAAGGCACATATCCGCGGCCCTTACCGATGGTAATCGTGATCTGCATCTTGGTACCAGGGGCCAAGTGGCAAATGACGAGCTCGGGGTTAAGAACCTTGAACGACGAAAGGTAGTTAGAGATATAACCTGCGGTAAGCTCCGTAACGCCAGCTACGTTGACGGTGATCTTCTCAGAGTCCTGATTCTCCACCGTACGAAGAAAACGTACCTGCTTGAGCTTGAGGATGATATCCATCATACCCTCCATCACACCCGGGATAGCGGCAAACTCATTGTTCACTCCGGCTACCTTTACGGTCGTAATTGCATAACCCTCCAACGATGAGAGCAAAACGCGTCGCAAAGCGTTGCCGACAGTCATACCGAAGCCAGGCTCCAACGGACGGAACTCAAACTTTCCGAACGAGGCGGTAGCTTCGAGCATAATAACCTTTTCAGGTTTCTGGAATGCTAAAATTGCCATAAAACGATTGAATTTGAATTAATTACTACTTAGAGTACAGCTCGACGATAAGCTGCTCCTTAATGTTCTCGGGAATCTCCTCGCGCTCGGGCTTCTGAAGGAACTTGCCACTCATAGTAGCGCCGTCCCACTCAAGCCAAGCGTAGCGACTGCGTGAACCCGATACTGCAGTAGTGATTACCTCCAAACTCTTTGACTTCTCGCGTACTGACACGATGTCGCCAACCTTAAGCTGATATGAAGGAATGTTTACAACCTGACCGTTGACGCAGATGTGGCGGTGTGAAACCAGCTGACGTGCTGCGGCACGGGTGGGGGCGATGCCCAGACGGTAAACTACGTTGTCCAGACGGCACTCCAGAAGCTTCAACAGGTTCTCACCAGTGATACCGCCCATACGAGCTGCGGCCTCATAGGTGCGTGCGAACTGCTTCTCCAGGATACCGTAAGTGTACTTTGCCTTCTGCTTCTCTGAAAGCTGCTCGCCGTACTCAGAGTTCTTCTTACGCTTGCGAGCAAGACCGTGCTGTCCGGGAGGATAGTTACGCTTCTCAAGCACCTTATCCGCACCATAAATGGCCTCGCCGAACTTACGAGCGATCTTTGATTTTGGTCCAATATATCTTGCCATTGTTTT
>SUZL01000015.1 GCA_015059925.1 Rikenellaceae bacterium | reverse complement strand
AGTTGTACATCAATGCAAATCACGCAAGTATGTAGAAATCAGAACAGTTGCCAACTCATTACCTCGTTCTTAAACTTTCCGCATAAACTTTTTATTCTTAGCGGATTATGAGATTATTCCAAAAATAGTTTATTTTTCGCATCCTTGCAATAGCCACCAGTGGCGAGTTCGCCTAACCAAATAAAAAAAGGGCACCACCTGCAGGTGGTACCCTTTTTCATTGTATGCCTTTGTGATTTATTTGTACTTCTCGGTGCGGGCGTCGTTGATTACACCCTTCCAGTTCATACCGAAGGCGAAGTCGTAAGTGTTGCCCTCGCTATCGACGTGGCAGCGCATATCGCGTGTTACATCCTCCAACTGCTCCTCAACGGTCTGCATATCGGCGGGAAGCTGCATAGGCAGGAGGCCCGTAGGCTCGGCCTTACCGCTCAGGATGTCCAGAATGGCCTGCTTCTGTACGCTGAAACCAAACAGAATTGCGTCAGCCACACCCTCAAACTCGCTCATCACCATCGGACGGTTGGCATCAACCTGAACGATGACGGGCTTCGAGCCCATCTGGCGGCGAGTCTTAAGGATAAGATCCAGCTGATCCTTATTCGAGGTCTTCACGGTCTTGCCCTTATACGAGCGGTTGGTGAATGACTCCAGCGGGTCGCCACCTGCGAGGCTCACCTCGCGTGCGTGGGTTGCCGTATAGTCGTTGTACTGCAAGCTGATGGGCATATAGCCGTTGCCACCCTTTGCTACATCGGCCGGATCATAACCAGTGCCGTTGGCGGGAGCATCAACAAATACGATTGCGAAGTCAGCCTCGGCGGGGGTCTTCACAACGGTGAAGTACTTCGAGAGCAACTCTACGGGAACGGGCATCTCCCAATGTCCCTTAGGCTGCTGCTGGGGCTGCTGAGCGCGCGCACCTGCACCCATATTGCCACGGAATGCAGCGCGAGGAGCTACCCACACCTCGGGAACATATACCTTAGCCTTCTCGGCCAGAGGCAGAACACCACCCTTGTTCTTCAGCATCACGATCGAACGCAGCTGCGCATCGTAACCAGCCTTCATAAAGTCGGGGTTACCCACCGTAGCCTTCGTATCCTCAACGTCGAGGTAGGGGTTCTCGAACAGGCCCAGACGGAATACGTTCAGCAGAAGACGAACGGCGGTCTTCTCCATACGGGCACGCATCCACTCTTCGCCCATCTCCTTGACACCCATCTCATAAGCCTCCAGAACGGGGCCCTTGTCGTTGTTACCACCGAACATATCCACGCCAGCCTTGATGAGCTTGTAGTGACGCTCGGCAACGGTCAGGTGCTCAACACCCCAGCTCGTAGTACCGAAGCTGTTTACGGCGCGGTTGTCCTTCGTTACACCCCAGTCGGTGCAGACAACGCCCTCGAAGCCATACTCGCCACGCAGAACGTCGTTGATCAGATACTCGCTGAAAGCGTTACCCACGTTCTCGCCATTCTTCTTGTCGATGTCGGTCGAGATGGTGTAGTAGGGCATTACGGCCGTAGCCATACCCGTCTTGCCGTTGAGTTTGAAAGCACCCTCGGTGAAGGGCTGCATATGATCGGCCAAGCGACCACCCGGGAATACGGCGTACTTACCATAGCTGTAGTGAGCATCACGACCACCCTCACCGGCACCACCACCGGGCCAGTGCTTGATCATAGCGTTCACGCTGTGGAATCCCCAGCCGCCATCGATCTCGGCATCACCCTCCGAGGTCTGGAAGCCATCGACGTAGGCGCGAGCCATATCGGTCGAAAGGTCGGGATCCTCACCGAACGTACCATTAAAACGGCTCCAGCGAGGCTCCGTAGCGATGTCAATCTGCGGCGAGAGTGCCGTAGCGATACCCAGAGCGCGATACTCCTCCGATGCGATCTTACCGAACTGCTCCATAACTGCGGGATCGAACGTAGCGGCGATACCGAGCGACGAGGGCCAATATGAGATGTCGCCACTCGCACCGACGTAGTACTCTACGTTCTCGCCTGCGCTATGACGCGGGTCAGAAGAGTTGTTGGCGGGGATACCCAGACCGATACCCTCGACGTAAGCCTGCACGTTGTTGCTCCACTTGGCAGCAATCTCGGGGCTGCCTACGCGGGTTACCAGAACGTGGCGGAGGTTATCCTCCGTGAGGAACTTCATCTGCGCCTCCGAGATCTGCTCGGTAGGCACGGCCTGATGGGCACTGTAAAGCATAAGACCTGCGATCTGCTCAACGCTCATCTGCGATGCCAGATCCTCGGCACGCTGCTGCACGGGCTTGCGCCAATCCTCATATACGTCCAGCTTGCCGTTGCGGTTCAGATCCTTGAAGGCGTAGCCGCCCTTGGTCAGGATCTGCACTCCCGACGAAGCCGAGTAGCCGAGCGTTGCGCCCTTACGCTGCGTAATCTCGATGTGAGAACCCTTGTCCTCACTTGTCCACTTCTGTGAGCAGCCGCTGAGCATCATCACCGCCAGCGCCGCAGCTCCTAAATGTCGAAATGTTGTCATTAGATTTTGTGTTTATTGGGTTAGTAAATTCTATTCTCCGCATTTTCCGCCTAAAGACGGATTTCCACATTACAAATATACAAAAAAATCTTTTCCTTCGCACTTTTCTGATTGTAGTTTAATCATTTTTTGCACGTTACGCCATACCCCTCGCCGCGTCGTGGCTGCCGCGCACCGCCGCCCGAGGCCGAGCGGCGACCGCTGAAGTAGGGGTGGCTCATAAGCTCGATTGCCGTCTGCTCCTCCGTAATTTTTATGTATTTCATAAACTCGCGCTCGGTCTTGTGGCCCGTAATCTTCATTATGGCGATGGTCGGCACACCCGCCAAATACATATTCGTCGCTCCGCTACGACGTGCCGTATGCGTCTTGACCAAGTCGCACTTCTCGACAAGGCGGTGGCGGCGCTCGCCCTTCTGGACGTACGACATCTTGACCTTCGAGGTAATGCCCGCCCGACGCGCCACCTCCTTGATATGTTTATTCACCTTCTGCTCGTAGCTCTGCGGCAGGCGGTTGCCATACTTATCCAAAATCCGCTGCAACTCGGCTCGGACGGGGATGACGACGTGGTTGCCCGTCTTGCGCTGCTTCAGGTCGATAACACGCTGGCCGCTGGCAAGCTCGCGCACGTTGCCCTCGCCGATGGTGGAGTAGTCGCTGAAGCGCTGGGCCGTATAGCACCCGACAAGAAAAATATCGCGTGCAATGTCGCAGTTAGGCGAGTCCGAGAGATCGACCTCGGCGATGGCGCGGATCTCCGCCTCGGTGAGGTAGATGTTCTCCACCTCGGCCGTCAGCACGCGGAACTTGCGGCTATCGAAGGCATCGTTGCAGTGGAGCCCCTCCTCGCGGGCGGCCCGCATAATTATCTTCAACTCCTTGATATGGCGGCCGATGGTATTTACGGAGTAGTTCTTCGAGGTGAAGTAGGCCACAAAGTCGTCGTAGAACGACAGGTCGATATCCGAGAAGTTGTAGCTTCGGCAGCGACTCTGGCCGAAGAGCGCAAACTGAACGGCGAAGCCCTTGTAATTCTTCACCGTCGAGGCGCTGTAATGCAGGCTGTGCTGATTGAGCCTTACGCCCTGCTCCATCTCGCGCACAAAACGTGCGATGTAGGCCCCGAGCGACTCGCGTCGGCGGCGGATGACCACTCCGACGTTGTCTCGCGGTTGCTGCTTGGCTACGCTGAGCGAGCCTTCACCAAAATTATGGGCAAGTGCCATCTGCCCACGCTCGATTCTACCCTTTCTCACCGAGCAATTCTGAATACAATTCATTCCCATAGATGTTTTTTGATTTAGTTATTGAAAAAAAGAGCAACTTTTTCCTCTAAAATTGCCCTTTTTTCGTTTTGGTGCAAAAACTTGAATAACGTATTTGATTAAATGCTACTTTTGGGCTCAAATTCAAAAACACTCACACAAGTATGGAAGAGAAGAGAATCGATATGCGCAACCCCGCCGAGGCAGACCCCGAGGAGGGCATACGATGCGCACAGCTATGCTTTAGAATCAACCACACGATGCCCTACACCGAGGAGTACAACAGCCTCGTGAGCGAGCTCTTTATGGGCAACATCGGCGAGGGCAGTCGCGTTATGCCGCCGCTGACGGTGGTGCGTGGCAACTGCGTCAAGATAGGGCGTAACGTTGTGGTAATGAACGGCTCGCTATTTATGGCGGCGGGCGGAATCACCATCGACGACGATGTGATGGTGGCGGCTGGTGCGAAGCTCATCTCCAACAACCACGACCTGTACGACCACTCAATCCTGACGTGCAAGCCCGTACATCTGAAGCGCAACTGCTGGATCGGTGCGGGAGCGACGATTCTGCCGGGCGTAACCGTCGGCGAGAATGCTGTCGTGGGAGCAGGCTCGGTGGTAACGCGCGACGTGGAGGACAACTGCGTTGTGGCGGGAAATCCGGCGCGACTGATCAAGCGAATTTAGACCTGCGAAGGAGTGGTCAAAAGGTAGAATTTAAGGCTTATTTTTTCTTCCGTTTGGAACTCTTAACATTTTGTTAATGTTTTTGCGACTAAAAATTTTGGTTGCCATCTTTTTTTGGCCTACATTTGCAAGCTGAATTTTGTGTTCGGAAGATTTGTCGTGTCCATACCTTATATTTATATAAGGGGCAGAAGGCAGATTGCGTGCGCAAACTGAAGTTGAAAAAAATACCATTTTTATATTTTTTAACCAAATTACTATTTAGTATGAAGAAGTTTTTACTCATCCTTATGAGCTTGGTGATGGTGGCTACCACCGCAGCCGTAGCTCAGTCCAGCCGAGTTGCTGGTAAGGTGATTGACGCTACCGGTATGGGTGTTCCCGGAGTATCGGTAACCGTCAAGGGTACCGTACAGGGTACAGCTACCGACATCGACGGTAACTACGAGCTCAATGTACAGGCTACCGACGTTTTGGTATTTGAGTTCATCGGTTATGCTACTCAGGAGATTACCGTTGGTGCTCAGACCGTTATTAACGTAACCTTGGCTGAGGACACTCAGAACATCGACGAGGTCGTTGTGGTAGGTTACGGTACGATGGAGAAGAAGATGGTTACCTCATCGGTTGCTTCTGTATCGGGCGACGCCCTGATGCCGGGTTCGGGTAACGTATCTGTTGCCAACGCATTGCGTGGTAAGGTTGGTTCACTGGTTATCTCTGGTACCGACTCTCCCAATGCTGGTCAGGCTCTCCAGCTGCGTGGTGCTGCATCTATCAACGCAGGTTCTGCTCCCCTGGTGGTTATCGACGGTATGCCCGGTGGTGATATCCGTTCGGTACTTCCCGAGGATATTAAGTCAATCGACGTATTGAAGGATGCCTCTGCAGGTGCTATCTACGGTTCACGCGCAGCAGGTGGTGTGATCTTGATCACCACCAAGAACGCTTCAGGTCTGGACGAGGGTACCGTTCGCCTCTCTTACACAGGTGAGTTCTCTCACAAGGAGGTAATGAAGCGTCCCGACATCCTTACCGCTGACGAGTACCGCACGTTGCGTGCTGATCAGGGTGCACAGGATTACGGCGGCGACTTCGACTGGTATGACGAGATGATCAACCACAACAACTTCTCACAGAAGCACACCGTTAACCTTCAGGCTAACAGCAAGAAGGCTTCTGTATATGCTACCTTCCAGTACAACGACAACGAGGGTATCGCTATCGAGGATGGTCGTGAGGATATCGCTGGTCGTATCAACGCTAACTTCAAGGCTCTGGAGGGTTGGTTGGATATCGCTGTAAAGGCTGACTACCGTCGTGCTAAGCGTAACAACAACGCCCCCAACTTCGCTCAGGCAGTTCGTAACAACCCCACCCGTTCGGCTTACGATCCCAACTCAGAGTCAGGCTACAACGTATGGCTCGCGGAGTCATTGGAGTACAACACCATCGCCGACGTTAAGTTGCGCGACTACGAGGGTCTGGATCAGTGGCTTAAGCCCGAGGTTTCGGCTAAGTTGAACATCCTCCCCGTTGAGGGTCTTTCATATACCCAGACTATGGGTTACGAGCTTCGTCAGTGGGAGGAGCACACCTACCGCTACAGCGCTCACCGTACCGAGGTTGAGAACAACCGTAAGGGTACTGCTTACCTCGGCTTCTCAAAGACTGAGAACATCAACGCTGAGGGTTACTTCTCTTACATCAAGTCTTTCAACAATCACAACATCAACGCTACCGCAGGTTACTCATACTATGAGAACAACGGCGAGGGCTTCAATATGACCAACTACAACTTCCCCGTTGAGGGTATCCGTATGTGGGATATCGGTACTGGTTCTTACCTGAAGCTCGGTCAGGGCGAGATGAACTCAAGCAAGAACGTAACGCAGAAGCTCTTCTCTTACTTCGCTCGTGTTAACTACGACTACGACGGCCGCTACATCCTTTCAGCATCTGTCCGCCGCGAGTCATCTTCTAAGTTTGCCAAGAACAACCGTTGGGGTACCTTCTACTCTGTATCAGGTGGTTGGCGTATCTCTGACGAGGCATTTATGGAGAATGCTGAGTGGGTTAACGACTTGAAGATCCGTGCCGCTTACGGTGTAACCGGTAACTCTGACTTCTCTACCTCATACGCTGCTATGTCATACGGTTCGGATGGTTACTACCAGATGCCTAACACCGGCGACTACGCTATCGTTTACGGTCCCGCCGTTACGCTGAACCCCGACCTTAAGTGGGAGGAGCAGCACGGTTTGAACTTCGGTTTGGACTTCTCTCTGTTCGATAACCGTCTCTACGGTAAGTTCGACTGGTACAGCCGTAAGGTTAAGGATATGCTCTACTCAGTACGCGTTCCCCAGCCTCCCTTCGCTCTGGAGACTCAGATGCAGAACGTAGGTTCGATGCGTAATATGGGTTGGGAGTTCGAGATCGGTGCCGACATCGTTCGCAACAACGACTGGAACTACTCTACGAAGTTCATCTTCAGCCACGACCGTACCGAGGTGCTTGACCTCTATGGTTCATCATCATACTTCGAGTATGCAGGCTTCCCCTCACCGGGTACTCCGGGTAACGCAATCCGTATGGAGGAGGGTACCGTATTCGGTCAGTTCTATATGCGTCGTTGCGTAGGTATCGACGAGGAGACCGGAGACTTCCTGATTCTGAACAAGAACGGCGAGGTAATTCAGGGCCAGCAGTCAACCAACGATGACAAGCAGTACACCGGTAACTTCGTACCGAAGGTAATGGCATCTTGGAGCCACAACCTCTCTTGGAAGAACTGGGACTTCTCGATGGATATCCGTAGCTGGATCGACTTCGATGTTTACAACACTCTGGATATGTACTTCGGTCTGCAGAAGCAGAACAACATCAACCTCTTGAAGAGCGCTTACACCAAGAACGCTAAGATTACTCAGGAGAAGCAGCTCTCTGACTACTTCCTCGAGGATGGTACCTTCCTTAAGATCGACGCCATCAACTTGGGTTACACTCTGCCTTTGAAGGATAAGACCAACGGTTTCATCCAGAGCCTGCGCGTTTACGCCAACATCAACAACGTTTGCACCATCACCGGTTATGACGGTATGGATCCCGAGGTTGACGTAATGGGTGTTGAAGGTGGTATCGAGTGGTGGGATGGTTTCTACCCCCGTGCTCGCACCTACACTCTCGGTGTTCAGCTCACTTTCTAATTTAAGAAGAGGTAAAATATAACAGACGAATTAAAAATGAAAAATATAAAGAATTTTTTGAAGGCATCTGTGCTTGCAGCCGTAGCTGTATTGAGCATCGGATGTAACACCGACCCCGAGTACTACTCGACGGTTGCTCCCGAGATCTTCTTTACCTCTCAGGAGACAGTATGGCAGCGCTATATGCGCCCCTTCACCCACTGGAAGTGGCACATTGGTACTGATACCCACCGTAAGGATATCCAGACCATCACCACCGATGAGATCACCATCCCCACCAAGGGTTCTGACTGGTATGATGGCGGTGCTTACCAGAATATGCACCACCACATCTTCCCCGTTACCGAGGGTGTTTACCACTCTAACTTCTACGGTGTAGGTATGGGTGTTGCGTTGGCTTACGACGCAATCAACGACCTTGAGCAGTATGTAGATTGGGAGAAGGTAGGTATGACCGATGCAGATAAGGAGTTGATGGTTGCTCAGCTCAACATCGTGATCGCTAACCTTATGAAGGACGGTTTGGATTTCTTCGGCGGTATGCCTCTCTACGAGCGTGGCGAGACCGAGATCAAGGCTCGTGCTACCGACGTTGAGACCTTCGAGTGGATCGAGAAGTTGATCCTCGACAACATCAACAAGATTCCCGTAAAGCAGCAGCTCGGCGGCGAGGAGACCACCTACATCTACCGTGCATTTGCAGCAGCTCAGCTTGCACAGCTCTACTTCAACGCAGAGCCTTACACCAACGGTGCTAAGTCGATGTACGCAGAGTGTGCAAAGATTTGCGAGGATATCATCAATGGCGTTTACGGTCCCTACGCTCTGGGCGAGAACTGGAACGACGTATTTAAGTATGGTAACGAGTACTGCCCCGAGATCATCTACGGTATTCCTTCAGATGCTACTTACTCAGGTGCTAACACCTCTTACTGGCAGCGTTGGTTCCACTACAACACCAAGCAGTACTTCGGTGGTGCTCCCTACGGCGACTGGAACGGTTTCGCTATCCAGCCTTCATACTCTCCTACCGGCGAGTTGTACACCACCAAGCTCGGTCGTCCTATGTCGAAGTTCCACGACACCGACTTGCGTAAGCAGCCCTACAAGTACGAGGGTAATGGTGAGTACACTGGTCTGTTCTTGATGGGCTATCAGGTTAACCCCTCATCACGCAACGATGGTACTTGGGTATCAACCGGTGCTCGTGAGTATCAGGGTCTGGGCCGCGCAACTATCGAGAATGGCGAGATCGTAATCCACGAGGATGAGCCCAAGATTATCTACCTGAACGATGCTGTAGCTCGTTTCGGTCTGGGTAATATGGGCGATAACGATCCTGCACACCAGGCACTTCGCGTATATGACTGGACCCCCGAGGGTACTCCTATCGGTCGTAAGAACGTAGGTACGGACGAGAATCCCAAGTACGAGTACTTCGTTATCGACCGCAAGGATCTGGGCCACCTGCGCTCAACCATCGCTGACGGTGAGGAGTCAACCGGTGTTCGTCTTATGAAGCTCAATCCTCCCGTAGATAAGCTCGAGTACGACAACCTGCGTATGCGTTACCCCGCTATGACTCCCGTTGTACGTCTGGCTGAGATCTACTATATGCTGGCTGAGTGTAAGATGCGTATGGGCGACAAGGAGACAGCAGCTGAGCTGATCAACACTGTTCGTGCTCGTAACTTCCCCGGTCGCGTTGACCCCAACCCCGTAACTGCTGCTAACCTCGACAAGTATCGTATGCTTGACGAGTGGTTGGTAGAGTTCCTCGGCGAGTCACGTCGTCGTACCGACCTCATCCGTTGGGATGCTTATGTAACCGAGTCTTGGTGGGATCACGAGCCTTCGAACGATCGTACGAAGCACCGCTTCCCCATCTCTGCTAACAGTATGGCTTCTAACAACCTGCTCGAGCAGAACCCGGGTTACTAATTTCTATAAGGGAGCGAAAAGCATATTGGCTTAGTAGCAAAGTCCGAATCCTCGCGGGTTCGGACTTTTTTTATGCGCTAAAGTTGCCATTTTCAGTTAAAGGGGAGTATAATCTCTAATCGTGGCCTACCTTGAACTAAAATATTTTACATAATAAAACCGATGTGAGGTCAAAAAAAGAGCCTGCGCAGATTCTTGCACAGGCTCTTTACATTCTTAGAAATTGTATAACAATAGGCAATTTCTTATTTAGGCAGATTGAATGCGCGCGTCATCTCCGCCATCTGCTCATCGCTCATACCGTCGGGCTCAAAACCCATCGACTTGGCAGCGACGTAAATCAGCGCCGACTTGTTGAGCACATCGACCTGATCGAATGCCGACATAATATCGACATCAACGGCAAAGACACCGTGCTTCTCCCACATCACCACGTCATAGTCGTCCAGCTCGCGGATCGTAGCCTCGGCCAGCATCACCGAGCCAGGCAGCTCGTAGGGGATGATACCCAGACCGCGCGGACAGAAAGCCTTGGTCTCGGGGATCATACTCCACAGCGTGCGCGTAGCCACATCCTTCTCGAGGAAGGCCTTGTTGTGCGTGAGGGCAATCAGCTCGATGGGGTGCGTATGCAACGACGCACGGCAGGGCGAGCCCTTCTCCAGCAGGTAGTTATGCACGCTCAGGTGGGCGGGAGCCTCCGAGGTGGGCATAACGGGGTTGTCGGCGATGATCTCGTAGTGTTCGCAATCGTCGAGGATGCGGATGATCGAGCCGTTGTCCATAGGCCAACGCGCCAGATCGCGCATACGCTTCTGCGTACCCTTGCAGTAGAAGTAGCAACCCTTCAACATCGGCAGATGCATACCGATGGCGATAGGCTCGCTGATTGCGGGCAGGGCGCGGATCTCGTCGTCAACATATTCGGTGATATTGAGCGTGATGTTACCGCCATTACGCTCCGCCCAACCCTTCTGCCACAGGTAGCCGGCCACCTCGGCGGCCTGCCATACGGCGTGCTCGAGTGCAGGGCGATTCTTAAGTATTGATTCCATAATTCAACTGTTTGATTGGTGCAAAGTTAAGCCTTTCACCGCGAAAATTACTTCAAATCCTGATACATCTCATATGCCTCGTGCGGCGTCAGTCCGTCGTGAACAACGCCCCTTACGGCCTGAATCATTGCCGCAGGCTTGTCGCTCTGGAATACGTTGCGGCCCATATCGACACCCGCAGCGCCCTCATTTATAGCGTTATAGCACAACTCCAGCGCCTCCAGCTCGGGCAGCTTCTTACCACCCGCGATAACCACCGGCACGGGGCACGATGCCACCACCTTCTCGAAGCCATCGCAGTAGTAGGTCTTGACGATGTTAGCACCATTCTCGGCACACACGCGCGAAGCCAGAGCGAAGTAACGCGCATCGCGCGCCATCTGTTTGCCTACGGCCGTAACGCCCATCACGGGGATGCCGTAGCGCGCACCCGCATCGGCCGCACGAACGAGGTTTGCCACCGTCGTAAACTCCTGATCGCCATCGCCCGCCGAGAGCATAACGGCCATCGCCGAGGCGTTGATGCGAATGGCATCCTCAACGTCGATCAGAAGGTTGCGGTTAAGCTCTGTCAGCACCGTCGAGCCAGCGTCAGAACGCAAGCATACGGGTTTATCTACGCCCGCAGGGATGGTCGTTTGCAGAATACCGCGCGTACACATCAGACAGTCGGCGTACTCCACCAGCGGCACGATCGAGAGGTCGATGCGCTCGAGTCCCGACGTGGGGCCCATAATGAATCCGTGGTCGAAGGCCAGCATCACCGTTCGGCCGCTGCGAGGATTGAAGATGCGCGAGAGGCGGTTTTTCATACCCCAGCCCATATTCTCCGTTCCTTTAATCGCAACACGCTCGGTGTGAGCCTCTTGACCAATTCCAAAATTTGTGGCTTCACGGAAGCCATCCATATCTGCCATAAAAAACTGTTTTTAATTCATTAACTATTCAGTGCCTCCGCAAAGGCCGCAATCATACAGCTCCACGATGCCGCACCGCTATCCATCACGCCGACCGAACGCTCGCCATAGTTACGCGCACGACCGAAACGGGCCTGCATCGCAACCGTCGCCTCGGCACCCTTTGCCGCAGCCTCGGCCGCCGAGGCCATAATCTCGGCTATATCCTCCGACTCGCAATCCAGAATTGCATCAACGGCGGGGATCAGAGCATCCATCATCGTCTTGTCGCCAACTATCGCGCGCGTCTGCTGCTGCACATTCTTCAGGCCCCAGCCGAACATCGACTTAAAGTCCTTTGCGCCAATCACATCCACCGCGCCCACGCCGTCGCTCATACCCAGCAGTAGGGCTCCAAGCAGAGTGCTGGTCGAGCCGCTGATGGCCATCAGCACCTCCATACCCGCATCGCCAAGTGCCGAGCGGAAGTTTGCGCCCGCGCTGAGCTTATCCACAACGACCTTCATCGCGCCCACGATAGCCTGACCGTGGTCGCCATCGCCCAACGCGGCATCGAGCTCCGAAAACTCCGCCTCGCGGGCCGAGATGCGCTCGAGGGCACACTGCCACATCGCGCACCACTCATCGAACTTAAGCTCTCGCTGTGCCATAGCTATCGGCCAATCTCCACCCAGTAGGGTGCGTTAGAGGGTTTATTCTTAAGGTAATTGATGTGATCGTCGTCCAGAACAGCCATAACCATCTGGAAGCCGGCCTGCTCCTGAACAGTCAGGATCTCCTGAATACGGCTCACAGCGATCTCATAACCGCGAGCCACCAGCTCCTTGTATGCCTTGCGGAAGACGATATTGAGCTCCATATGTGTAGTAGCGCCCACACCATTTATAATAAGCATCAGCTTGCTACCAGCCTTGGGCTGCAGCTGCTGGCACAACAGATCGACCATCTCCGCAGCCGTTGCATCGGCCGACACCAGAGGCTTGCGACCACCGCCGCCCTCGCCGTGCTGACCTGCACCGATCTCCATAATGCCGTCGGGAAGATCCGTGATGGCAGCATCGTTCTGCGGGTGGGTGCAGCGACGCATCGCAACGGCCAGCGTAGCCGAATTGGCCGTATAGCGCTCGGCAATCTCCACCAGCTCATCGAGCGAGCGGCCCTCATCGGCAGCAGCTCCCAGAATCTTATACAGAGGCACGCAACCCGCCAAGCCGCGGCGATCCTCCTTCGGCGCGCCGATTCCTGCGCTCACGTCGTCGTAGGTGAGCACCTTGCGCACCTTGATGCCAGCCCGCTCGGCCAGCTGGCACGCCATATTGGCGCTCATAACGTCGCCCGAATGGTTCAGCACTACGAGCAGGATACCCGCCTCGCGCTTCATCAGCTGCAGGGCCTGAAACAGTCGCTGCGCGCCCGGAGCGGCAAATACATCGCCCACAACCGAGCAATCCAACATACCATCGCCAACAAAACCGCTCAGCGCAGGCTCGTGGCCCGAGCCTCCGAGTGTAACGATAGCCACCTTATCCTCGCTCTTGGGATTCTTTCTTACGACGATATTCTCGGCTGCGAGAGCCACCTGATCGGGATATGCCAATACATAACCCTCCAACAACTCGGCCGTAACTGCCTCGGGCGAGTTGATAAACTTTGTCATAATCTTCTCCATTGTTATCTGTTTTAAGTTGTTTTGTCGCAGGTTGGATGCAGGCCATAGGCTGCAAAAGCAAATTTAAGAAAAATCGGAAAAAATTCCTACCTTTAATACAATTATTTTTACCTTTGTCGTATGGCAACGATTCTCGACAATAGCGTCAAGTTCGTCCCGGGCGTGGGCGAGGTACGAGCAAAACTTCTGGAGAAGGAGTTGGGCATCGTTACCATTGGCGATCTGCTGTCGTTCTACCCCTTCCGCTATGTCGATCGAACAAAGATTCACTCCATAGCCGAGATCACCTCCGCGATGGAGACCTCGCTTGTGCAGGTGCGTGCCCGCATTACGGGCGTAGCCTACTCGGGAACGGGCCGCAAGCAACGCTTCACAGCCTTTGCGTCGGATGCGACGGGCTCGGTCGAGCTGACGTGGTTTCGCGGCATAAAGTGGGTGGAGAAGAGTGTCGAGGTAGGACGCGAGTACATCATCTTCGGACGCCCCACGCTCTATCGGGGCGAGGTGCAGTTTGCCCACCCCGAGCTGGAGCTTGTCGAGCGGGCTATGAGCCGCGAGGATCGCTACGCGATGCAGGGCATCTACTCCTCGACCGAGAAGATTGCATCGACTCTGGGCGCAAAGGGATTTCTAACGATCATCCGCAATGCGTGGAACGTCGGGAAGGATCACATCACCGAGAATCTCCCCGCCGCGCTGCTTCGCCGCTACGACCTTATCTCCCGCCGCGAGGCGCTGCACGATATTCACTTCCCCGCATCGGCCGAGCAGCTGAAGGCTGCCGAGCGCCGACTCAAGTTCGACGAGTTCTTGGGCGTTCAGCTCTCGGTGCAGTCGCTGCGACAGGAGCGACTCTCGCGCCGAGGGGGATTCCTCTTTCCCAAGGTGGGGGAGAAATTCAACGACTTCTTCAATCACCGCATACCCTTTCCGCTGACCAACGCGCAGAAGCGCGTAGTGAAGGAGATTCGACAGGATTGCATCTCGGGCTACCAGATGAATCGTCTGTTGCAGGGCGACGTGGGTAGCGGCAAGACGATGGTCGCGCTGATGTCGATGCTGCTGGCCGTAGATAATGGTTTTCAGGCCTGTATGATGGCACCGACCGAGATTCTCGCGCGCCAGCACTTCTCGACCATAACGCGCCAGACCGAGGGGCTGGGCCTGCACGTGGCCATCCTGACGGGATCGTCGAAGGCTAAGGAGCGCCGCATTGCACTCGAGGGAATAGCCTCGGGTGAGGTGGATATATTGATCGGCACGCACGCGCTGATTGAGGATCGTGTGCAGTTCTCGAATTTGGGTTATGTCGTGATCGACGAGCAGCACCGCTTCGGCGTGGAGCAGCGCGCCCGCCTCTGGACCAAGAATCAGCAGCCGCCCCACATCCTCGTGATGACCGCGACGCCCATTCCGCGCACGCTGGCGATGACGCTCTACGGCGATCTGGATGTCTCGGTGATTGACGAGCTGCCCCCGGGCCGCCAGCCCATACGCACCTACCACTACACCGACTCGGCACGACTGAAGCTGTGGGGATTCCTGCGTCGGCAGATTGCCGCAGGACGGCAGGTATATGTGGTATATCCGCTGATCAAGGAGTCCGAGACGATGGATTACAAGGACTTGGAGGATGGTTTCGAGTCGATCGTGAGGGGCTTCCCCCTACCCGACTACCGCGTAACGGTCTGCCACGGCAAGATGAAGCCGCAGGATAAGGAGGAGTCGATGCGGCAGTTCAAGGATCACGAAGCCGATATTCTGGTGGCTACGTCGGTCATCGAGGTGGGTGTCGATGTGCCCAACGCAACGGTGATGGTCATCGAGTCGGCCGAGCGTTTCGGCCTCTCGCAGCTGCACCAGCTACGCGGCCGCGTGGGACGTGGCGGAGGCGAGTCGTTCTGCATACTGATGTCGGGCGAGAAGCTCTCGCGCGAGGCGCGTCAGCGCTTGCAGGCGATGTGTCAGACAACCGACGGTTTCCGACTCTCGGAGCTGGATATGAAGCTGCGCGGTGCGGGCGACATAAACGGCACGCAGCAGAGTGGTATGGCATTTGATCTGAAGATTGCCAACCCTACGCTCGATGCTCCTCTGTTGCAGACGGCACGCGAGGCGGCCATAGAGATTCTGAAGGAGGATTCGCGTCTAGAGCGAAAGGAACACGCGGGCCTGCGCGAGCTTCGCAAGCGTCACGGTGGCGGTCAGCGGTTCGACTTCTCGATGATCTCATAGCTCGCGGCAATAAAATCGCGCTACCGAGCGTTAAGTAAGTAACCACACAACAACTAACGATGAAACGACTCCTTTCGATACTCGCCCTACTCTTGAGCTGCGTCGCGGCCCAAGCACAACTCTACGTTCCGGGCGAGACGCTCAATTACAAGATGAGCTACCGCGCCAAACTCTTCCCCAACACCGAGGTGGCGAACGTCATAATCCAGACGACGGAATCGACGCTCGACGGCGCACCCGCGCTGAAGGTCTATGGTATGGGGCAGACGGCCCGCGCCTTCAATTGGATTCTCCCCGTCAAGGATGCCTACACGATTTGGATCGATCCCGAGACGCTGCTCACGCGCCGCTTCGAGGCCGACCTGAAGGAGGGCGACTACACACGCAAAAGCGTCTTCACGTTCGACTACAATAATAATAAGGTATATACCCGCTGGCAGACGCGCCAGCGCCCCGTCGAGTATCGCACGCTCGAGATCAAGCAGAAGGGTATGGATGCCATATCGCTCTACTTCAACCTGCGCACCGTCCCCGACAGCGAGATCGTGCCCGGATATGAGCGCGAGCTGGAGATGGTGCTGGAGGATACGGTGCGTTACCTGAAGTTCCGCTACGAGGGGCGCGAGGTGAAGAAGATCAAGAATCTGGGGCGCTTCAACACGCTCAAGTTCCGCTGCAAGATAGCCACCTCGGATGGCTACGCCTTTCAGGACGGCACGGAGTTCGAGGTGTGGATCTCGGACGATCGGAACAAGATTCCGCTCTACATCAAATCGCCCATAAAGGTAGGTAGCGTGCAGGCTTATCTGTCAAGTTACGAAGGTTTACGCTATCCGTTGGATAGTTTTATAAAAAAATGACTATATTTGCCATTGAAACAACCTAAAAGCTTTTTGTTAAACTATAAACCCTCAAGAAATGAGAGAAGATTATAACGAGAACGACGACCGCTACGAGGATGAGTACGACGACTACGGCCAAGAGCAGGTCGATAACAAAGCCGTGCGCGGCTACCGCATCGTGATCATCATCCTTGCGGTGATTCTGGTGGCGCTGTCGGTGGTATATTTCAATATGCATCGCCAGCAGCAGGCCGAGTATGCACTTCTGGAGGAGGATCGCACCAAGATTCAGGGCGATCTGGACTCGCTGATCGTATCGTTCGACGATTTGAAGATCCAGAACGACTCGATCGCCGCCAACCTCGAGGAGGCCAACCAGCTGATGGAGCAGCTCAAAAATGAGCGCCGCCTGAACTACGCCAAGATTCGCGCCTACGAGAAGGAGGTGGGTACGTTGCGTACCGTTATGCAGGGCTACATCCGCCAGATCGACTCGCTCAACAACATCAACCAGCAGCTCACCAAAGAGAACATCTCATACAAGAAGGAGATCTCGACCGCTCAGCTGCGTGCCGAGATGGCCGAGGAGCGCGCCGAGGAGCTCAACAACAAGGTGCGCGTGGGAGCCGTTATCCGCGCCCGCAGCATCACGATGCAGGCTCTGAACAATCGCGGCAAGGAGGTTACTCGCGTGAAGAACGCACAGCGCCTCTACCTCGACTTTGCGTTGGCAGCCAACGAGTTGGCCGAGCCGGGCAACAAGGCTATCTACGCCTGCGTAACTTCGCCCGAGGGCTACCTGATTGCCAACAACAACGCTTCGACCTTCACATTCGAGGGCGAGCAGAAGGTATATTCGGCAATGCGTGAGGTCGATTACGAGTGCGCCGACCTGCCCGTCGGTATCTACGTCGATGGCTCGGGCTTCACCCCCGGAACCTACCACATCGAGCTCTACATCGAGGGCCGCTTGGCCGGCACCGCCGAGGTGGCAATGCGATAGGAAAATCCTAATCGAGATAAAGTTGTCCGAACCTAACCGTTCGGACAATTTTTTTCACTCAAAATCAACAATTTTGAATTTTGAATTTTGCATTTTGAATTATTTATTCTTACCTTTGCGCCCAAACCCCGAAAGCGTAGGGTTGCGTTTATTAATTAACTAACAAAATTTTATAGCAAATGGCTGTTAAAATTCGTTTGGCACGTCACGGTAAGAAGGGTGCTCCCATCTACCACATCGTTGCCGCAGATAGCAGAGCGCCACGTGATGGTAAGTTTATCGAGAAATTGGGCGTTTATAACCCCAACACGAATCCTGCTACGATTGATCTGAAGTTCGACCGTGCTTTGGATTGGTTACTCAAGGGCGCACAACCTACCGATACTTGTCGAGCAATTCTCTCGTACAAGGGTGTTCTTTACAAGAAGCATCTGTTGGGCGGTGTAGCTAAGGGCGCTTTCTCTGAGAGCGACGCTGAGGCTAAGTTCAACAAGTGGCTCGGTGAGAAGGAGAGCAAGATCGCTGCTAAGGTCAGCAAGCTCGCTACCGACGCTCGCAACGCCGAGAAGGCTGCACTCGCTGCCGAGACCAAGGTTAAGGAGGAGCGTGCTGCTGCCATCGCTGCCGCTAAGGCCGCTGCCGCAGCTGAGGCTGCTGCTGCCGAGACCGAGGGCGCAGAGGAGGCTACCGAGGAGGCTGCAGAGTAGTTGCTTCTTTCACAACACACGGGGCTGTCAATTATTGGCAGCCTTTTTTATTCTTCAGCGTAGCTTTTATCCATTTTCACCAATCACCCAATCGGGCAACGCCGCGGCGTTGCCTCATTACACCGAAACTATGAAAAATATGATTGCCGTCGGGCGCATAGGCCGCCTCTTTGGCGACATCGACTCCGGTGGCGTGGCCATCACGCTCTACGACACCCTACCCGAGGAGTTCGACCCCACCTCAGATCCACTCTTTGTCGAGATCGACTCGCTCCCCGTACCGCTCTACTGCGAGAGCTTCACCACGCGCGGGCGTGCGGGTGCCAACGTTCGTTTTGCCGACTTCGACTCGCGCCGCCGTGCCGAGGAGCTGGTCGGAAAGGAGCTATTTATGCCCGACACTGAAGAGGAGGGCGAGGACGACGAGTTCTATATGGAGGATCTGATCGGCTTCAGCGTCAGCGTGGGCAAGCTGCGCGGCAAGGTGACGGACTACTACGACAGCGATATGAACCCCCTGCTGGGCATCGACTTCGGCGATGGCGAGCGACTGGTGCCCGCCGCCGAGGAGTTCATCGCCGCGATCGACTTCGAGCGTCAGATGATCCGAATGGTGCTTCCCGAGGGGCTGCTCGAGCTGTAAAAAGGCCCCAGCGAGAGAAAAAGTGGAGAACTCGACCGCCGCAAAGCGCTTTTCACAAGATTTTTATCGGCTTTCGATTGCCTAATGAAAATTTTTGATTATCTTTGCGCACCCTTATTGTGAGGGGATTAAAACTAAAACTTAAAAAACAATGAGAGTTTGCGAAATTACAGGTAAAACTGCAGTAGTGGGTAACAACGTTTCTCACTCAAACCGCAAGACCAAGCGCAAGTTCAACACCAACTTGAAGACGAAGCGTTTCTGGTCTGAGGAGGAGGGCCGCTGGTTCACCTTGAAGGTAACCACCGCCGGTATGAAAACTATTAACAAGAAGGGCTTGGCTGCCGCTCTGAAGGAGGCCGTTGCTCCCAAGAAGGTTTACTAAAATTTATTAAGGACAAATGGCAAAGAAAGGTAACAGAGTTCAGGTGATCCTTGAGTGCACCGAGCAGAAGGAGTCAGGCGTTGCAGGTATGTCACGCTACATCACCACCAAGAACAAGAAGAACACACCCGATCGTTTGGAGCGTAAGAAGTACAATCCTTACTTGAAGAAGGTAACCGTACATCGTGAAATTAAGTAATCAAGAGTAAGTTATGGCAAAGAAAGTAGTTGCAACCCTTAAGACGGGTACCAACAAGAAGTACACCAAGTGCATCAAGATGGTGAAATCGGAGAAGACCGGTGCTTACATCTTCAAGACTCAGAACATTCTTGAGGAGGAGGACATCAAGGCTTACTTCGCCGAGAAATAATTTTATTTTGCATTGGGCCTGAGCGAGGGGGAGGGGTCTATATAGACTGATCAAAAAACTTTCGCAAACAAATTTTAAGCCCAATACAAAAAGGCGCTTCCATTTGGAGGCGCCTTTTTGTGTGTATGGGCCTTTACATTTGGTATTATCCTTAAAAATCTGTAACTTTGTATGATAATTTGCCCGCGTCGCACAACGCGGACAGTAAAACAATAAGAGTTATGGGATTTTTTGATCTTTTCAAGAAGAAAAAAGATAACACCGCGCCCGCTGCCCCCGAGCAGCAGGAGGTAGCGCAGAAGGAGCAGGCGCAGCAGGAGGAGCTCTCGGAGGGACTTCAGAAGACCAAGACGGGATTCTTCTCGAAGCTGGCGCGTGCCGTTGCGGGCCGTTCGACCGTCGATGCCGACGTGCTGGACGATCTGGAGGAGGTGCTCATCACCTCGGACGTGGGCGTAGAGACGACGGTCAAGATCATCGACCGCATCGAGGCACGCATCGCACGCGACAAGTATATGAACACCTCGGAGCTGAACGCCATCCTGCGCGACGAGATTGCGCAGCTTCTGGAGGAGTCGCACTCCTCGCGCGAGGATTTCGGTCTGGAAGTGAAGCCGGGTATGCCCTACGTTATGATGGTCGTGGGCGTGAATGGCGTGGGTAAGACCACCACCATCGGCAAGCTCGCCGCCAAGCTCACCGCCGCAGGCCGCAAGGTATATATCGGTGCTGCCGACACCTTCCGTGCCGCCGCCATCGATCAGCTGGCCGTATGGGCCGACCGCGCGGGCGCGACGATGATTCGTCAGGAGATGGGATCGGACCCCGCCTCGGTGGCCTTCGATACGCTGAAGTCGGCCGTAGCGAACGGCGCTGACGTGGTGCTGATCGACACCGCCGGCCGTCTGCACAACAAGATCGGATTGATGAACGAGCTGACGAAGATTCGCAACGTGATGGCGAAGGTTATCCCCGACGCTCCGCACGAGGTTATGCTCGTGCTGGATGGCTCGACGGGACAGAACGCCTTTGAGCAGGCGCGTCAGTTCACGCAGGCCACGCAGGTTACCTCGCTTACGATCACCAAGCTGGACGGCACGGCCAAGGGTGGCGTGGTGATTGGCATCAGCGATCAGTTCCATATTCCCGTACGATATATCGGTATTGGCGAGGGCATCGACCAACTGAGGATGTTCGACCGCCGCGAGTTTGTAAATGCGCTCTTTGCCGAGCAGAAATAGCGGAGTATGAAGAAGATAAACGTCATTACGCTGGGCTGCTCGAAGAATACGGTTGATAGCGAGCACCTGATGGCGCAGCTCTCGGCGGCGGGCTACAAGCTCTCTTTTGACAGCGACCGCACCGACGCCAAGGTGGTGGTGATCAACACCTGCGGCTTTATCGGCGACGCCAAGCAGGAGAGCATCGACACCATCCTCTCGGCCGTTGCGGCCAAGGAGGCGGGGCTCATCGAGCGGCTGTTCGTAATCGGCTGCCTGAGCGAGCGTTATGCCGACGAGCTTAGGGAGGAGATTCCCGAGGTGGACGAGTACTTCGGCGTGAAGGATTGGGCCGACATTGCCGCCGCGCTGGGTGCCGAGCACAAAGCCGAGCTTGAGACCGAGCGCGTGCTGACCACGCCCGCGCACTACGCCTACCTGAAGATTGCCGAGGGCTGCAACTGGCTCTGCGGATACTGCGCCATACCGCTGATTCGTGGCAGCCACGTCTCCACGCCGATGGAGCAGATTCTGGAGGAGGCTCGCAAGCTGGCCGCACGAGGCGTTAAGGAGCTGATGGTCATTGCGCAGGATACGACCTACTACGGCATCGACCTCTACGGCCGCCGCCGTCTGGCCGACCTGCTACGCGAACTCTGTCGCATCGAGGGCATCGAGTGGATACGTCTGCACTACGCCTACCCCGCTGCCTTCCCCGAGGATGTGATCGAGGTGATGGCCACGGAGCCCAAGATCTGTAAATATCTCGATATTCCCTTCCAGCACATATCGGACAATATGCTCGCAGCGATGAAGCGTCGCCACACCAAGGCCGAGGCGATGGAGCTGATCAAGCGTCTTCGCACGCGCATCCCCGACATTGCACTGCGCACCACGCTGATGGTCGGCTACCCGGGCGAGACCGAGGCCGATGTGGACGAGCTGGAGGCGTTTGTTCGTGAGGTGCGTTTCGAGCGCTTGGGCGTATTCACCTACTCCGAGGAGGAGGGCACATACTCGGCACTGCATCTGAAAGACGACATCTCGGAGGAGGAGAAGCAACGTCGCGCCGACCGCATTATGCTCGCGCAGGCCGACATCGCCGAGGAGGGCAACAGCCGCTACGAGGGCCGCACGCTGCGCGTGATTGTCGATGCGCGCGAGGGCGACTACTACATCGCCCGCTCGGAGTACGACTCGCCCGAGGTGGATCAGGTGATTATGATCCCCGCCCACCTGCGACAGCTGCGTCGTGGCCGATTCTACGACGTGCGCATCACCGACAGCGAGGGCTACGACCTTTATGGCGAGGTGATTGCCCCATCGCGCAAAAGAGGCTAATCGTAGATAGTTTATATATTTTGCTCTGCGCGCAGAGCGAAAATTTGCGAAAAATATATTTTTATATTATCTTTGGAGAGATAATTACCGTATTTCCAACTTTCCTATGGCTTGCAAAACCATAATTACGCACATTCAGGCTCAGGCCGAGATGATCATTGCCCGAGGCGAGAAGCTCGAGCAGGAGCTCAGTCAGGTGTGCAAGGAGCGCGACGAATTGCTCCAGAAGGTGCGCGAGCAGCAGGAGCAGCTACGCGAGATGAAAGCCGAGGTGCAGCGTCTGCAGCTGGCCGTGAGTCTGGGCGGAGATACTGCGAACAAGAATAAGTCGCGGGCGCGAATCAACCTGTTATTGCGGGAGGTTGACAAGTGCATCGCACTGCTCACCAAGGCTGAGTAACTATGGCGTCACAGAAACAGAGAATAAACCTCAAGGTTGCCGGCAAGGCTTACGAGATGTCGATCGCTCCCGACAAGGAGGAGGTATATCGTATGGCCGAAAGAGAGGTGAACGCCAGCGTAACGAAACTCCGCAAGGCCTTCGGCGACAAGATCTCAACGGAAGATTGTCTGGCCATAACGGCCCTGCAACTATGTATAAACGGCATATCGATCGCGCGACAGAGCGAGGTCAATGACGAAGATATGGCCGCCCTGGATGCGCTGTCGCAGATGCTCGACAAGCACATCAACTCCTTGGGGCCCAATAAGTAGCCAGAGGACAGCAAAAGGGACGACACAAATATTGGAACCCAAGGGGTGGGAGAGGATGGAGAAATTGCATCCCGAAAAACCCGAAAAACGTTCTTTACATAGAAAATCTACCCGCATAGATTTCCTTATAGCTTTGCGAAACTGAACACTTATTACATTGGGTCAACTCTCGCTTACTCAAAATCAGGCCTTAACCTCCTCGGAGGTGTGCCGCGCGCACCGTTGGAAGATTGCGATATTCGGAGCCCCACACCTTGACTTATCGGCAGATTCGTCAAACAAGAAAAGGAAACACTATGCGGTTTTTTTATTGACAACACAACTAAAATATAACATTAACTTAATTAACACACAAATGCTTACAATACTATTAACGGCCGTGCTGTCGGCAGTGGTGGCGATTGCGGTGTACCATCTGGTTACGACCCACATCACCAAGAACACCATCAAGCGTCAGCGCGAAGTAGCCCTCAAAGAGGCTGAGGCCGAAGGCGAGATGATAAAGAAGGAGAAGATTCTCCAAGCAAAGGAGAAGTTTATCCAGCTCAAGAGCGAGCACGACCGCGCCGTAAACAAGCGCAATCAGGAGATCGCGCAGATCGAGCAGCGCACAAAGCAGGCCGAGGCTCACGTTCAGACCCAGCAGCGCGAGCTGGAGGGTAAGATCAAGGAGAACGACCGTCTGAAGAATCAGATGGAGAGCCAGATGCAGGGCCTCAACGCCAAGAAGGAGGAGCTGGCCGGCATCATCCGCGAGCAGAACGTACGTCTGGAGCAGATCTCCGGAATGAGCGCCGAGGAGGCGAAGAACATTCTGGTTGAGAATATGAAGGCTGACGCCAAGGCCGAGGCCGACTCTTACATCAACGAGACCATCGAGGAGGCCAAGCTCACCGCTACGAAGGAGGCCAAACGTATCATCGTAACCTCGATACAGCGCGTAGCAACCGAGACCGCCATCGAGAATGCCGTGACGGTGTTCAACATCGACAGCGACGAGGTTAAGGGCCGCATCATCGGCCGCGAGGGCCGCAACATCCGCGCTCTGGAGGCCGCTACGGGCATCGAGATCATCGTCGATGACACCCCCGAGGCTATCATCCTCAGCGGCTTTGATCCCGTACGCCGCGAGATCGCCCGATTGGCTCTGCACCAGCTCGTTACCGACGGCCGCATCCACCCCGCACGCATCGAGGAGGTCGTGGCGAAGGTTAAGAAGCAGATCGAGGAGGAGATCGTCGAGGTGGGTAAGCGCACAGCCATCGATCTGGGTATTCACGGCCTGCACCCCGAGTTAATTCGTCTGATCGGTAAGATGAAGTACCGCTCATCATACGGCCAGAACCTGTTGCAGCACGCCCGCGAGACGGCTAACCTCGCAGGTATTATGGCATCGGAGCTGGGCCTGCCCGTCAAGGCTGCACGCCGCGCAGGTCTGTTGCACGATATTGGCAAGGTGCCCGACGACGAGCCCGAATTGCCGCACGCAATCATCGGTATGAAGCTGGCCGAGAAGTACAAGGAGAAGGCCGACGTATGCAACGCCATCGGTGCGCACCACGACGAGGTGGAGATGTCGTCGATCATCGCCCCCATCATTCAGGTCTGCGACGCTATCTCGGGCGCACGTCCGGGTGCTCGCCGCGAGGTTGTCGAGTCGTACATCAAGCGACTGAAGGAGATGGAGGATATCGCGCTGTCATACCCCGGCGTTGTGAAGACCTACGCTATTCAGGCGGGCCGCGAACTGCGCGTGATCGTGGGTGCGGACAAGCTCTCGGATCAGGAGTCGGAGTTGCTCTCGCACGATATTGCAAAGAAGATTCAGGACGAGATGACCTACCCCGGACAGGTGAAGATCACCGTAATCCGCGAGACTCGTTCGGTAAGCTACGCGAAGTAAATCCAAAACTTTACATAGTGCGCCTGCCCCTTCGAGAGCAGGCGTTTTTTCTTACAGCCTATGACACCCACAGATGTAGCCCATAAATTTGCCTCACGCCTCGACTCGTCGCTTGACGAGAAGGCCGCACAGCAACTCGCCGCGATCCTCGTTCGCCAAGAGGTACATAAGGGAGAGACGCTCCTCCCGGAAGGGGCTGTCGCCCGCTGTTTTCTCATCGTCGAGCAGGGACTCACGCGCCAATACTACTACAAGAACGGCATCGACATATCGGAGCACTTCTGCGCCGAGTGGGATATTGTCTATTGCACCGACAGTATGCTTAAACGCGAGCCCACGACGCTGATGATCGAGGCGCTGGAGGATGGCGTGGTGCATAACGTCCCCTTCGACGAGTTCCGCCGCCTGTGCGACGAGTCGCCACAGATTATGAAACTCTACGTGCGTCTTCTCGAGGATGGCCTCATCGAGTCGCTCCGTAAGACCGATGCACAACGTTTCGAGAGTGCGCGCGAGCGATATGAAAATTTCGTACGTCAATACCCCGAGGCTGCACGCCGCGCCCCGGGCAAGCACATCGCATCGTATCTGCTGATGACGCCCGAGTCGCTGAGCCGCGTGAGGGCGGGGCTGCTCAAATAAATTGATATATATCAACCGCTTTCTTGGTAATAATCTGTAAATTCGTAGCACGAACCAAACACAAGCGCTATGAATAGAAGAGATTTTTTGCTCACCTCGGCCGCTATGGTAGCTACGGGAGTCGTGGGCGAGGGGCTGCTCGAGAGGGCCGCTGCCGCAAATACAAAAGCCTCGGCGATAGATCCCGATCTTAAGATGATGGATCTGCACGTTCACCGCTCCGAGCAGCAGTCGATCGAGCAGATTGTCGAGAAATCCCAGCGACTGGGTATTCCCATCGGCGTTATGGAGAACGTCGCACCTTGGGGTATCACCACCAACGAGCAGATGCAGGCCTACATCGACTCGATCCGCCCCTATCCCGTATATGTCGGACTGCAACCGATGAGTCCGGGCTGGTCGAAGAATTTCTCAAAAGATATTATCGCACAGGCCGATTACATAGCTATGGATCCGCAGATTGTCCCCAACGGCAATGGCTACGGCGAGACTATTCAGGTGTGGGAGTACGCCACCTATATCGATGATCCAGAGTATTTTATGGAGCGAAATATGGAGCACTACCTGCAGATACTCACGGGCGACGATCCGCTCGACATCTTCGCTTGCCCGTTGCTGCTACCCTACTGCATCGACCGCGAATATCCGAAGCTCTGGACCAAGAGTCGTCTTCAGACGATCATCGACGCCGCCAAGTCGCGCAACATCGCCATCGAGATCAGCGATATGATGCGTGTGCCGCACGAGGAGTTCATCCTGATGGCCAAGCGCGCGGGATTGAAGTTCACATTCGGCTCGGATACGCGCGATGTGAAGACCGGCCGACTGGACTACTGCCGCCAGATGGCCGCACGTTGCGGATTGAAGCAGTCGGATCTGTTTGTTCCCAAACGCAAGATTTAATAAAAGAGCCTGTCTGCTGTGTGCGGACAGGCTCTTCTTATATTAATAAATTGCATAACAAGTGGGATTTCAAGGCTTGCGAAGCCTGAAAAACCGCAGCATACTACGGCGTATGTGAGGATTTTGAGGGCGAGCGTAACGTAGAAATCACCTTGTTAGGCAATTTATTAGGGGACAGGATCGTAACCACTTCCACCCCACGGATGACAACGCGAAAGACGCTTCAGCGTAAGCCAACACCCCTTAATCGGACCATACTTGCGCAGGGCCTCGACGGCATACTGCGAGCAGGTGGGAACGTAGCGACACGAAGGCGGCGTGAGGGGCGAGATGCAATACTGATAAAATTTCACCAATGCCAGCAACGGCAGGGTGAAGAGCCACTTACACAGCTTTCGAGACTTGCTCCAGAATTCGTTGTACGGCATTGCTGATGGTTTTATATGAGTGGCACTCCTTGGTGGAGTAGATAAATGCTATCTGAAGATGTTTTCCGCTCTGGCGCAGTCGCTCGCATATTCCATCGCGGCCCAGACGATAGGCCTCGCGCATACGGCGCTTATGCAGATTGCGGCGGTTGGCTCGCTTGTGGAACTTCTTGGGAACGGAGAACATCGCCTGAACAGACCTATCGCCTGACGGAACAATAACGCCCTCCTCTAATAGATAGACGTAGCGCACGGGATAGGCAAAGCCACTATGCCCCTCGCCAAAAAGACGACGGATGGCTTTGAGCGAGCGCAGTCGCTCCTGTCGTGGCAGGGTGTGGTCGGACATAGCGTCTATTTTTTCTCGGCTGTCGAGGTGCGGGTGCGGCTCTTCTTGGCCAGCTTGCTCTGCTGGGTGCGGATGAACTCCTCCTTGGCCTCGTCCTGACGAACCTCAACCTCGGCTACGGTCTCTCCGCTCTTGACCTTCGAGATGTAGAGGTCGAGCGCCTTGGCCATCGAGGGAGCCTCGGGCGAGGGTGCCGATGCGCGTACCTTCATACCCGCATCGAGTGCCGCACGGAGCGTAGCCTCGCCGAAGGTGGCGATGACGGGCAGCTCCTCGGGCTTGAAATTCTCCATCACGCTCTTCACGTCCGAGGGCGAGTAGAGCGCCATAACATCGTACTCCGCGGGCTTCACGTCGCTCATATCGGCCGCAACGGTGAGAGCCAGAATGACGGGATCGTAGTTGATCTTGAGCTTGGTGAGAGTCTCGGGGAGCTCGGGCTTGTGGGGCTCGCTCAGCGCCAAAAGGAAACGCTCGCTCTTGTGCTTGATGATGAGCTCCAGAAGATTGGTGAACGTGCCATCGGCAAACGAGATCTTACGCTTGCGATAGACGATATATTTCTGCAAGTAGAGCGCTACGGCCTCGGTGTTGCAGATGTACTTCATCGTTTCGGGAACGGTGATGCGTGCCTCCTCGCAAATCTTGAAAAAGCTATCCACCGTAGTGCGAGAGGTGAATATGACTGCCGTATGGTCGAGTATCTCGATACGCTGTGCGCGGAACTCCTTCAGCTTTACGCCTACAACTCTAATTAGGGGTTTATAATCTACTTCAACGTTATGCTTTGTAGACAACTCAAAGAAGGGAGATTTTTCAATTACCGCCGGACGCGGCTGCGAAATCAATACTTTATTAACCATTACTTTATTTATATTACTACCTCACTCGATCCACCACTTGCCACAACAGAGTAAGCGGCAGAATTTCGACGGTGCAAAGGTACAAAATCCAATGCAAAATAGAAACTTTTTTATGAATAAAGAATTTTATACTCTCACGAACGAACAATACTGACACCACACCGGCAGCTACGAGGGCTGCCTTGAACCAGAGATCATACCCTGCGCTCTGCCCCATCATCGAGACAAGCAGTACGGGGGCAACGATGAGTGTCGCCAGCACGAAATAGACTAAACGGATACGCATAAGCGAGGCCACCTCATCGAGCGACGAGGTTACGAAGCCCACCACGCCGAGCATAACGTATTGCACTGCGACGACCACGAGGAAGGCCGCCATAGCCGTCAGCGGCATATAGAAGGTTACGCTATCGGGCAGCGCCAACCCCATCCTGAGGCAGACAACGCCCGCGATGAGTCCCACAAAGCCTACGCCCAACATAAACAATTTGCCGAGCGAGCCGTAAAAAATATCGCTTCGCAGGCGCTCACCCTTGCGGCTCGAATTGAGGATACGCTCGCCAAAGACCGACGAGAAGAGGGCCACAATATCGTCGTAGTAGCGGTAGAGGCAGAAGCCGTAGAAGAAGACCGCCGCCACGATCAGCACGCCATACAGCGGCTCGATCAGTTCGGGCAGATCCCACCACGAGGTGGTGAGTGCCACCTCCGAGAGGTGATCGACCATCGTATCCGCCTGCTCACCGACCACCCTGACTCCCTCGGCGAGCGAGGAACTTTCGCCCATCACCTGCTCCAGCGGGGCGTCGTGATACTGCTCGCGCGCTTCGCGCCAGCGCTCGACGATCACCTCGAAGTTTTCATCCGAGATAACCCCCTCGGTGGGCGCGGGGAGCGAGTCGGCAGGGTACAATTCACCCGTCCAGCGATCGGTCAGACGTCGCAGGGCACGCTCAGAGAGGGTATCAAGACCCAGATAGCGAAGTGAATCGACTGCGTATGGCATTATTCGAATATGCGTTTAAGAGTTATGCGGAAGGTGGTGCCGCGGCCAACCTCCGAACGAGCCACGACGATGCGGCCGTGGTGATAATCCTCGACGATGCGGCGCGCAAGCGAGAGGCCCAAGCCCCAGCCGCGAGTCTTGGTGGTGTAGCCCGGCTCGAAGATACGTTTCCAATTGCTCTTCGGGATGCCCTTGCCCGTGTCGCTGACCTCGATGATGACCGACTTCTCGCTCGACGAGAGCGCAACATCAAGCTCGCCCTTGCCCTGCATCGCATCGAGGGCGTTCTTCATCAAATTCTCGACAACCCACTCAAACAGCGCCACATTCAGGTTGGCCTTGACGGGAGCCATCGCCAATCCGTTGTACGAGAGCGTCACGTTGCGCGGCACGCGCTTGCGGAAGTACATCACCGTCTCGCCCACGACCTCATTCACGCTATGGGGCGTGAGGTCGGTCTCCGAACCAATCTTCGAGAAGCGATCGACAATTTTGGTCAGGTGAGCAAGATCCTTGTTCATCTCATCGACGGCCGTAGGATCGACCTCCATCGCGCGCAGATACTCCGTCCATCCCATAAGCGACGAGATGGGCGTGCCGAGCTGGTGGGCGGTCTCCTTGGCAAGACCAATCCAGACGCGATTCTGCTCGTCCTGCTTGGTCGATTGGAGGGCTATATAGGTGAAGATCAAGAATATCAGGATTATCAGCCACTGCACATAGGGGAAGTAATAGAGCGCCCTCAGCAGATCCGAGTGGCCATAGAAAATGATATGACTGCGACCCGTAGTCCACATCAGTCGCACCGTGCGGGGGGTGTTCTCCTCCGTAAGCTCGTCCAGCTTGCGGCGGTAGCGCTCGGGGTCGGCCAACACATCCTCGTCGATGCGGTTGCTCATAATGAGCGAGAGATTCTCGTCGGTGATGATGAAGGGGATGTTGTTGTGCGTGCTGACGATATGCGAGATGAGCGGATCGACCAGATAGTTGCCGAAGGCCTCGCGGCTGACACGCTCCATCGCCGCCACCCAGAGGTTCACGTCGTTCTGCTCCTTCTGGCGCAGGATGCCGGCCAGCTTATAGGTGTAAGCCAGCGACACAGAGGCCAGAACCACACCGATGACAATGACCACGATGCGGCTACGGAACGACACATTCTTTAGCGACGGAAATCTCATTCTCTCTACTTCTTTTCGGTATCTTGCTCTTGCAGAATCTTGCGATAGCGCTCACCATCGCGCAGCAGCTCGACGGCCTTGATCACGGTGCTGTCGCCCACGATCGAGTGCTCCACCACGCCCTCGTAGTAGTTGTGGCGCAGGACAATATCGTTGTTCAGCAGCTCCTCAACCTCGGCGCGGTAGGTGCGAAGGTTGTCCAGCTTCTCGTCCTTGAGCTTCTGCGAAATGAGCTCCAACTCCTCGGCAAAGGCCTCGTCGTAACGCTCCTGCTTGGCGGTGCGCTTGAGCATATCGAGCGCCAGACGTGTCTGCGACTGGTAGGGAACATCCTTGTCGGCCATAAACTCTACGAAGCGGTCGTACTCCTCGTCCGTGATTGCAAAGGTCTTGTTATCGACCTTAAGCTCAGGGTTACGACGAACATACTCGTCGAGGAAATCCTCAACGTAGCCCAGATTGTAGAGCATCACGGCGAAGGTCGAGATATAGTCGGGCTCGACCTTTAAGTCGGGAGCCAGACCGTTGCCATCATATACCTTGCGGCCGTTGCGAGTCTTATACTCGGTGATGAGCGAGTCTGGTACATTCTCGTCGCGGGCACTGCTGTGCTGGTAGTTGATACGCTGCACGCAACGTCCCGAGGGGATATAGTACTTTGCCGTAGTGAGCTTCAGATAAGAGTTGTAGGCCAGCGGCGTTACCGACTGCACAAGGCCCTTGCCGTAGGAGCGCTGTCCCACGAGCACGCCGCGATCCAGATCCTGCAACGCACCGCAGACGATCTCCGAGGCCGAGGCCGAGTTGCCATTGATAAGCGCCACGATGGGCACATCGCCCAGAACGGGGTTCGACTCGGTCGCATAGGCTCGCTTCGAGCGGTCGGTGCGGCCCTTCATCGTAACCACCTCGGTGCCCTTCGGCACGAACATCGAGAGAATCTTCACAGCCTCATTGACGCTGCCGCCGCCATTGTCGCGGTAGTCGAGAATCAAGCCGCGCAGCTCGCCCGACTGACGCAGGCGCTCGATGTGGGCGCGCATCTCGTCGTAGCAGCCATCCGAGAAGTCGTCGTGGCGGATATAGGCGATGCCATCCTCAACATATCCGGCATACGGAACGCCCGGAACGGCGATACGCGCACGCTCGATCTCAAACTCCTCAACCTCGCCCGTCATTACGCGCCTAACGGCGAGCCGCACCTTCGTGCCGGGCGTGCCCTTGAGCTTCGAGGAGATCTGGTCGGAGGTGCATTTGGTTACATCCTCGCCATCGATCATAACGAACCTATCGCCAATCTTCAATCCCGCCTTATCCGAGGGTGTACCCTTATAAGGTTGCGCGATGACAACACCGCTCGAGTCGCGCTTCATACGGATCGTGGCGCCGATACCGCCATACTTACCCGTCGCCTGAAACTCGAACTCGGTCATCTCGCTCTCCGACATATATGCGGTGTAGGGGTCGAGGTTGCGCACCATACCCGCAGCGCCGTCGCGCATCAGATCGTCGGCCGAGAGTTCATCGACATACTGTACCGACAATTCGCGCATCATATTGACCATAATCTCGATATTGCGGCCCAAGCCGAAATCGTCTCTTACTGCCCACAGGCCCGAAGCGACAACCGCAGCCACGACTGCCACAAGGGCATATTTTCTTCCTCTATTCATACTCTCTATCTTACTTCCACTTCTGGAAAACTACCTTCGCTACGCCTCGGCGGATACCCGTGATGTCGATCCACTGCGCATACTGCTCGACCACGATCTCATCCTCGAAGAGCATAACGATGCGATCCAAGATGTTGGTGGCGCGGAAGAGCATTCGGCCATCGCTCTCGCCCTTAAGGCTAAAGCCTGCGCGGGCAAAGGCGGCGATGATCACATCTTTCTCCTCCTCCATATCGCACTCCACGCGGCGAGTCATAAAGCCAAAGCGGGGATAGAAGGCCGCCAGAGCCACGACAGCCACGCCGAGCAGCTGGCCCTTGGTGGTCTGGAAGGTGGCGAGGATGTAATCCCAGATGCCTACGTCCATACCGCGCGTGGTCTTAAGGCTCAGCCACACAACTACCAAATACAAAACGCAAAAGGCGACAAAATATTTCGCCGAACGAATCAAATATCTCATAATCAAGTCTCTTATATTACTAATCTATAATTTGGGCGGCCTCACTCTTATGACGGCATACCTTGCGGCCAAAGGCCGCATTTGTAATTTCTGACCCTCCCCTAAATCCCCTCCCGAGGAGGGGACTTTGGTCGCCACTAAAGTGGCTCCGCAGTCAAGAAAAAACTTCTACTAATTCCTTTTATTCCTTATTACAAAATCGTTGCTCGATGGACTCTCGAACGCGCTGCATCAACCACGCAGGGGTGGATGTAGCACCGCAGATACCTACGCTGCGACACCCGTCGAACCACTCCGACCGCAGCTCGCTCTCCTCCTCGATATTGTAGCAACGCTCGTTGGCCGCGCGGCAGACATTGAAGAGCACCTTGCCGTTGCTCGACTTCTTGCCGCAGACGAATATAACCACATCGAAGCGTGTGGCGAACTCGCTGAGTGCCTTCTCGCGGTTTGATACGCGGCGGCAGATGGTGTCATCGACCGTCAGCATCCGCTCATCGCTCAGCTGCTCCTTCATACGCTCGGCCAAGTGCCAGAACAGCGCCACGCTCTGCGTGGTCTGCGATAGGAAGAATATCGGACGCGAGAAATCGATCTGCTGCAAATCCTCCTCGCGCTCAACGACAATCGTCGGCTGCTCGACCTGTCCCGTGAGGCCCACAACCTCGGCGTGGCCTCGCTTGCCCAAGATCACGACCTGACCTCCGATGGCCTGCATTCGCTCGTGTGCCGCCACAACCTTGCGCTGTAGCTGCGCCACAACGGGGCACGTCGCATCGATAAGGCGGATGCCCAACTCCTCGGCACGACGGTAGGTCGTGGGGGGCTCGCCGTGGGCGCGGATGAAGAGATCGCGACCGCCCAGCTGCTCCATATCGCTGTGGGTGATGGTACGCAGGCCCAACGCCTCCAGACGCTGCACTTCCATACGGTTGTGTACGATGTCGCCGAGCGAATAGACCTCACCGCCCAGCTCCTTCAACGCAGCCTCGGCACGCGAGATGGCTCGCACCACACCAAAGCAGAAACCCGAATTTTCGTCAATCTCGATATACATCACTACCCTACGATTTGGCGATAACGCTCCATAAACCACTCCATCTGCTCCTCGACCGTCATACGGCTATTGTCCAGCACTACGGCATCGGCCGCCCGACGCAGAGGCGAGATCTCGCGCTCCATATCGGCCTTGTCGCGGGCGATGACATTCTCGAGAATCTCCTCCAGCGTAACTTTGTCGCCTTTGGCCGTAAGCTCGTCGTAGCGACGACGGGCACGCACCTCGGCATCGGCCGTCATAAAGATCTTCAGCTCGGCATCGGGAAAGACAACCGTTCCGATGTCGCGGCCATCCATCACAACGCCCCTGTCGCGTCCCATCTGCTGCTGCATTGCCACCAGCTTCTCCCTAACGGCGGGGATCGAGCTGATACGGCTCACCGCACTCGAGACCTCGATCGAGCGGATGCGGGGCTCGACACACTGGCCATTGACATAGACGTCGCTGGCACCGCGCTCGGCATTAAAGCGGAACGAGATATTGATCTGGGGCAACAACCCTACCACACGCTCCGCATCGACCTCGCCGTCGCGGATCGCTCCCGCCTCCAAAGCGCAGAGCGTAACGGCACGATACATCGCGCCCGTGTCGATGAAGATGTAGCCCAGACGGGCGGCGATGGCCTTGGCGAAGGTGCTCTTGCCACACGACGAGTGGCCGTCGATGGCGATAACTATCTTTTGTTTTGCTGATTCCATTACTTGGGAAGAATATCAAAAAAGGTTGAAATAATCGTATATACACCCAGCACGCCGATGATCGTGCCGGCAACGTGGTTGATCGTGAGCATATGGCGCGGACGGAAACGACGACGGAAGTAGTCGATCGTGAGCGTCAGCAGCAGCCACCACGCAACGGCTCCGGCCAGAAAGCCGAGGATGGTCATCGAGCTACGCAGCAGCGAGGCTATGTCGCCATCGGACTGAAGGCCCACGTTGAACATAGCGAAGAAGGCCAGAAGGTAGGGAATGACAACCACGAAGTTGGCCAGCGTGAAGACAAACATCGACGAGTAGTCCTGCCACAGATTCGACTTGCCCGCGCGGTTCTTGCGGATCTGCGGTACGGGGTTCTGGAAGAATATATAGACTCCGACAATCACCACGAAGATTCCGCCGATGACCTGCAAGATGGCACTGTACTCCTCGATCTGCGCCTGCAACATCGAGTAGAAGAAGAAGGCGATGATGGCCATAATCATATCGGCCGACGCCACGCCCAATCCCGAAGCGAGTCCCGAGCGGAAGTTTTTGCTCAGCGTACGCTGGATGCACAACACCGCTACGGGGCCTACGGTGATCGACGAGGCCAACCCCACGCCCATACCTCGCAGGAAAATATCTATTGCACTAACGAACATACAAACCGTTTTAGGGTGCAAAGTTATGAATTTAATATGAAATATTAAAGACTCGGGGCACATAACTCTACGCTCGTGGTGCGATTATTGTTCCACCAGAGCCATCGGCGCCAATTGTTAATAAATTATCGAAAACTTTAACTCCCCTATACAAATTGCGGGCGCAATAAACACTATTTTTGTACAAACAATTTAACATCGTATGGCAGAATCACCAAAGCAGGGGTTGGAGATACACCTCTCAGAGCAGGTGGCCGAGGGCCACTACTCGAATCTGGCTATCATTTCGCACTCGACCTCGGAGTTCATCATCGACTTCGCAACGGCCCTGCCCGGGCTGAAGCGTGCCAATGTGAAGAGTCGCGTGATACTTACGCCCGAACACGCCAAGCGACTGCTCATTTCGTTGCAGGACAACATCACCCGCTACGAGAGCAACATCGCAAAAATCGAGATCCCTCAACAGCACGCCGCCGAGGATCCGCTGTTGAAAATGGGACCGATCGGTAACGCATAACTACGCCTCCGCGCCTCCCGCAGCTTGCCAAGCGAGGGGCGGAAACAGCGGAGAGCGTTTTGATAAATCGTTTTTGTTGTTGTGAGTAACTACGAGCGGAAGACCGTCTGACTTAATGTCGGGCGGTCTTGTTTTTTTGGGGCGCGGGAGGGCGAGAAGGTAGATAAAAACAGACTTTTTCACATTTTATATTATTATTTTGATCCAAATCAACGCTGGATAAAATATTTTTTATACCTTTGCTTTACGGATTAGGCGTTTTTCCTTAGCTTGCGACGGCCGCAAAAATGGCTTACGCTCAAAGGATAAAGCCCCGAAACGCGAAAAAACCAACTGTAAACACTAAACCAAACCAAATTTAATAACTAAATCTATGAAATTTTCTAACATTTTGGGCAAGGCCGTAATGGTTATGGCTGTTGCTATCTTTGCTCTGGGCGTAAACGCTGAGGCAAAGGGTAAGAAGATCGGTATTCAGCTCTACTCTGTAATGAGCGCTATGAACGCAGATCCTAAGGGTTCAATCGACAAGTTGGCTGATATGGGCTACAACGTATTCGAGCTCGTACAGTGGGGTGGCAATCCCAAGGTATTCGGTATGGAGGCTGCTGAGTTCAAGGCTTACTGCGACTCTAAGGGTATCAGCGTAGTTTCTACTCACTCTTCACTTCAGGAGGATCCCGCTAAGGAGGCTGAGGTTATGGAGAACTGGCGTAAGCTCTTCGCTGTACAGAAGGCTGTTGGCGGTAAGTACTTCGTTATCCCCTCATACCGTGTAAACTACACCGAGGCTGACGTTAAGAAGATGGCTGACTACTTCAACCGCGTTGGTAAGATCGCTAAGGAGGAGTTCGGTTTGATGCTCGGTTACCACAACCACTCACAGGAGTACAAGACTCTGGAGGGTACCGATAAGGTTATGTGGGAGTACCTGGTTGAGAACACCAACCCCGAGTACGTATTCTTCGAGTTGGACGTTTACTGGTGCACTATGGGTGAGAAGGATCCCGTTGAGTACTTGAAGAAGTATGCTGACCGCATCAAGATGCTCCACATCAAGGACGAGTTCGTTATCGGCGAGAGCGGCAAGATCAACTTTGAGGGTATCTTCAAGCAGTTCTACAAGAACGGTCACAAGGATTTCGTAGTTGAGATCGAGACTCCTCGTGAGTTGCGCGCACAGCGTGGTGATGCTGCTGCACAGCAGAAGACCAACGACGCTATGTTCGAGGCTGCTAAGAAGAGCGCTGAGTACTTGCAGAAGGCTAAGTTCGTTAAGTAATTTTAGCTGAAGCGAAAAATTTAAGGGTGCCCCGCGGGGCACCCTTTTTTTAATTCAAAATTCAAAATTCAAAATGAAGAATTGATAAATTACGTCATTCCACATTTTCACATCGTACTGCCCGACTGATACTACAATAGCGTCTATGTGAAAATGATTGGAATCTACCTTTGTAAAGATACTTTGCTGATACCAAATTATTTTTATAAATTCCTCCCTTATGTAGGGGAGGTGTCCGAAGGACGGAGGGGTCCCAATTTTGAATTCCGCATTTTGAATTTTGCATTGCATCGGCCGCCGCCCACAACGTTCCAAAGCGAAAGTAGCGGGAGGTCAGAAAACACCCCTTAGGGGTGTTAGCCAACGCTTACGACAGCATTGCAGAGTTTGGCCGTTGCGCCGTGATGTGTTACGATGATAAGCGTGCGATGACGCGAGTACTCGCCAAGACGCTCTAAAAGAAGCTGTTCGGTTACAACGTCGAGTGCCGCCGTGGGCTCGTCCATCAGCACTATGCTGCGCTCGCGCAACAGTCCGCGCGCGATGGCTATGCGCTGCGCCTGTCCCTCGCTGAAGGCCGTTCCACCCTCGCCGCAGAGGGTATCCAAACCATCGGGAAGCTCCAGCACAAAGTCGGCTACGGCCGTATGCAGCGCCTTAAGCATCTGCTCCTCCGAGGCCGAGGGGTTGCCCAGCAGCAGGTTGCTACGCACCGTCCCGCTCACGAGCGAGTTACCCTGCGGGACATACGCCACATTGCAGCGCGTAAGGGGCGAGACGGGCTCGGTGCGACTGTCGTTATACATCTCAACGCTGCCGCGCTGGGGTATGAGCAGGCCGAGGATGATCCTCACCAGCGTGCTCTTGCCCGCTCCCGTGCGGCCGAGGACGGCCGTCAGGCTACCCGGGCGGAAGTCGCACGAGAAGTCGTGCAGCACCTCGTCGCGGTTACCCTCGTAGCTGAATGTTACGCCCTGAAGACGAACACCCACCTTGCCATCGAGCGCGATGGCCTCACCCTGCTGCTCGAGCGGCATATTGGTAAGCTCCGACAGACGATCGACAGAGGTGGTGATGTGGATGAAGGTGGGGAGCTGATGGCTAAGCTCCAATACGGGGCGCTGAATCTGGCCGACCAGCTGCAGGAAGGCGGTCATCATACCGAATGTGATCACACCCTCCCTCAGACCGAAGATTCCCCACAGGAAGGCGACCATATATCCGCCCATAAATCCCGCCTGAATCATACGACGCGAGAAGAGCGTGTAGTCGGTGCGGCGCATAACCTTCTCGCGCAGATCGACGTGCATAGCGTCCAAATCCTCCTTGACGTGGGGCGTATATTCCATCGCCGAGACCAGCACGCGATGGCGCATATACTCCTGCATATGGGTCTGCACGCGGCCGTCCATCGAGCGGATGTCGCTCGTATAGAGGCGGATGCGTCGCATATATCGTTTACTGAAGAGCAGGAACAGAGGCATAATCAGCACCAGCACACCCGCCAATCGCACGTTGAGTAGCGAGAGGAACGTAAATGCCGCCACGAACTGCACGCCCGTAGTCAGGAACGAGGGCAGCACCACGCACAGAGCATTGGCAATCGAGGTGATGTCCTCCACCAGACGGTTTATCACGTCGCCCGAGTGCAGGCGGCCCTCCACCCAGCGGCTATCCATAATGTGCGAGAAGTGCTTCTGGCGCAGGCTGTTCTTCAGCACAACCTCGGCGTCTGTTTCCATCTTAATGCCGAGTGTCGAGAAGTAGATCTGCCCCACCACGCAGCACACCATAGCGGCAATGGCCCACCAGAGCGAGCTCTCGTTGTCGCCCGTAGCGATGTCGATAAGGCTCTTGCTCAGCCACACGAACAGCAGCGACAACGCCACATTCACTCCGCCCACAATGGCGCGCAGGAGGATGCGCCCACGCACTGCCGAGGCCTCGGCCCACAACCAACGAAGGTAGTAACCGATCTTTATATCCCTGATATCTTCGATGTTTCTTCTCTCCATATTCCGTTTTTATACCTCGACCAAGCCCTGACGAATGGCATAGACCACCAGACTTGCCGTATTCTTGCAGCCGCTCTTCTCCAGAATGTTGGCGCGATGCTTATCCACCGTGCGCTTCGATATGAAGCACCTATCGGCAATCTCCTGCGTCGAGAGGCCCTGACATATTCCCACCAAAATCTCTACCTCGCGCTCCGACAGCACATCCGCCTCGACCGTAACGGGGGCGGACTTCTGCGCCGAACGGATCGACTGCGAGAGCGACTCCATCAGCGACTGGCTCATATATGTTCCCCCTGCGCAGAGCGTCTCGACAGCCTCGACAACCTCGTCGAACTCGGAGTCCTTGAGCAGGAAACCACGCGCTCCGCTCGAGGCCATCGACGAGTAGTAGGCATTGTCGCCAAACATCGAGAGTGAGATAACCTTCAGCTCAGGCCACAGCGCCAGCGCGCGCTCCGTAGTCTCGGCACCGCTCAGCCCGGGCATAGCGTAGTCCATAAAGACCACATCGGGGCGCAGGCTCTCCACCTCGGCGAGGAACTCCTCGCCGCTGGCAGCATCGGCCACAACCTCGAAGTCGGGATGCGACTCCAGAAGCAGGCGCAGTCCGTGCCTAAACAGGGCGTGGTCATCGACCAGAGCTATGCGTATCATTGCTGACGGCGGTTTTTACGTTTGGGGCGCTCCTCGTCAATTGCCGCAGGGCGGGTGTTCGGGCGCGCCGCACCGCGAACATTCACTTTGACGGTGGCGGTCATTCCCTTGCCCTTCGAGGAGCGTATGTCGAACTCGCCATTGAGGGAGTTGATGCGCGAATTGATGTTCGAGAGGCCCATACCGCAATCCATCATAGCCTGCGGATTGAAGCCGCGGCCATTGTCCGTATATTGCAACTCCAAAAGGTCGCCCGATGCCGAGAGCGAAAGGCGTATCTCGCTGCAGCCCGAGTGCTTGAGCGAGTTGGTAACAAGCTCGCACACAACGCGGTACATAATAACCTCGATGTCGGTATTGTAGCGCTCGCCACGCAGGTTGGTAGCGAACGAGAGCTTCACGTTGTGTAGCGCCTGCGAGCGATCGATAAAGTTGCGGATGCCGCGCGCAAGGCCGAAGTCGGTCAGAACGTGGGGCGAGAGGTTGTTCGAAATCTCGCGCAGCGAACGCAGCGCCTCATCCACGACGTAGAGCGTATTGTTGAAGATCTCGCGTCGCTCGTCGCTCATCTCGTCGCGCGAGAGGGCCGAGAGCGAGATCTTGGCCGACGAGAGCAGAGGGCCCAGACCGTCGTGCAACTCCTTCGAGAAGTTGGCGCGGCTCTTCTCCTCGGCACGCAGTACGGCCGTGAGGATGCGTTTGTCGGTCATCTGACGACTGCGATTGAGGCGGTCGATATAGTCGAAGAGGCGATCCAGAAGCACCATACCCACCGAGATGCAGACCGAAACCACAATGTCGAACCACACCATCATCTCCACAGGTACGGGATGGCCGTAGTCGGTCCAGAGTTGCAACAATCGCTCGGCGGCAAGCACCATAAAGCCAATGATAAAGAGTATCCAGATCGAGTTGTACTTCGTGGCACGCACCAATCGTACGGCGTAGTACATAGCGATGAACTGGATGATGATTGCAAGGTAAAGCAAGAATCTGATCATCATAAGCATTATCATTTTTTGAGCGCGACGCGACCGCGCTCGGGTTTATTTCAAAATCCGCTCCAAATAGGGCATATAATCATAGGCCGTCATATCAATCTGCACGGGGACAACGGCGACGTAGCCGTTGCGAAGCGCCCACTCGTCGGTCTCGGGGGCATCGGGCTCGTAGTTGTTAAAGGCACCCGTGAGCCAGAAGTAACGGCGGCCGTTGGGTGTCTCGCGTGGAAAGAACTCCTCGCGCCAGAGGCCTCGGCACTGGCGGCAGATGCGAAGGCCGCGAATCTCGACGAGCGGAATATCGGGCACATTCACATTCAGGCACAGCGGGCCGTGATCCTCCCGCTCGCTCTCCAAAACCGACTGAACAATGCGGCGGCCATACTCCTTAGCGGCCGTGAAATCGGCATCGGGCGAGTGGTCCGTGAGCGACAATCCGACGGCGGGAATACCGTAGAAGCTACCCTCGATAGCGGCACCCATCGTGCCCGAATAGAGGACGTTGATGGCGGCGTTCGAGCCGTGATTGATACCCGAAATCACCAGATCGACCTTGCGGTCGAGCAGCAGGTGGTCGAAGGCGATCTTGACGCAATCGACGGGCGTGCCCGTGAAGGAGTAGATCTCGAGGCCCTCCTCCTCGTGGCGCTTATCCAGATAGAGGGGCTCACCGAAGGTGATGGCTTGCGAGCGGCCGCTCTGCGGCGTGGCGGGGGCTACGGCAATGACATCGCCGAACTCGCGCGCCAGCTCCACTGCGGCAGCGAATCCGCGAGCCTGATAACCGTCGTCGTTGGTTACAAGTATCAATCTTTTCTGCTTCTGCATATTCTATAATCGTGGCTAAGGGTGAGGCTGCACCTCTCCACATACAAAGGTAAAAAAATATTCCGATTTTACCCCCTCGGCGACTTTTTTTCTACGCGCCCGCGCTTTTTCCGCAGCCGAGGGTTGCAGAAGTGAAAAATATCTGTTAAATTTGAGAAACTCTAAACGCAAACCGAAAAATTATGGCACAGACACCTTACACTAAAAAGTACACAAATGCCGACTACTATACCGACGGCAAGTTCAACGAGGATGTTGCGAAGAAGGCTTTCCTCGATATGTTCGAGCACTACGGAATCCCCTTCACGCCCTTCCTTGAGGAGAATTTCTGGGTAAACGACTTCGGTCTGGGCGACTTCGAGCACGTCGGAATGGGCGGTGTGTTCTGGATCAACAACCCCGAGTACCGCTACTTCGGCCACGAGATCTATCTGCTGCCCAACCAGATGATCGTCGAGCACTATCACGTCCCCTCGGCCTACGCCGCTAAGCACGAGAGTTGGCAGGTACGCAACGGATGGGTTTACAACTTCGGCATCGGCGAGCCTACGCCCAACCCGCCCGCGCTGCCCGAGAGCCAGAAGGATAAGTTCATCACTGTGAGCAATTTTCATATTATGAAGGTGGGAGATATTAGCGCCCTGCAGCAGATTGAGAGCCGCCACTTCCTGATGGCTGGCGACGAGGGAGCTGTGGTTACCGAGTACGGCACCTTCCACGACAACGACGGCCTGCGCTTCACCAACCCCGATGCGAGTTTGTAGGCAACGGAGTGCGGCCATATGATGGGCCGCCAGCACGATAACATTGAAAACTTTATAATAGATATATCGTTATGAGAACATTTAACCACGTCGGTATCATCCTCAAAGAGAAGATGGATGGTATGATCTATGTTGAGCCGCTGAAGGTTCATATCACCGATTGCTCGCAGAGCCCCAATAAGATCGAGTTCCTCTACTTCGAGCCCGATTCACCGCTGCCCGAGTTGGTAACCTCGCAGGGCCACATCGCATACGCCGTGCCCAATATGGAGGAGGCTATCAAGGATGCGAAGGTGCTGTTCGGTCCCTTCGATATGGGCAATATGATTCTCTCGTTCGTCGAGGAGGAGGGTATCGCCATTGAGTTCAACGAATTCAAATAAAAGTTGTCAAACAAGGCTAATTTGGCGTTTCGCTTGCCCTCAAAATGCTCATTTACGTCTAAGTAAGCTCCGCTTTTTCGGGCTGCGCGCGGCCTAAAATTAGTTCTTGTTATACAACTTTTTGAGAAAAGCCACCCCGCAAAACAGGGTGGCTTTTTTATATAAAAACACAAAAATTCGTAGAATGAGTTTTTAGAAAAGTTCCATCTGGCCTTCGAGATGGTTGAAAGAAAGGCGATGATAGGGCGTTAGGCCAAATTCCCTTATCGCAAGTCGGTGATCCTTCGTGGGATAGCCTTTGTTTGAGTCCCAGCGATATTGGGGATACTCCTCGTGCAGACGCATCATATACTCGTCGCGGTGAGTCTTGGCCAGCACCGATGCGGCGGCGATGTTGGCATACTTGCCGTCGCCCTTGACGATGCACTTGTAGGGCAGGCCCGAGCGCGACGTGAAACGATTGCCGTCGATGGCCAAAAATTCAGGCTTCACCTTTAGGCTCTCGGCCGCGATGTTCATACCCTCGATCGAGGCGCGCAGGATGTTGATCTCGTCGATGCGTGCCGCCGCAACCTCCGCCACAGCCCACGCCACAGCCTCGCGCTCGATAACCTCGCGCAGGATATTGCGCTGACGCTCAGTCATCTGCTTCGAGTCGTTGAGCAACGGATGCGAGAAATCGGGCGGCAGGATAACCGCCGCAGCAAAGACGCTGCCCGCCAGACAGCCTCGGCCCGCCTCGTCGCAACCGGCCTCCAAGAGTTCGTGTTGATAGCAATTTTCCAACATAGCGAAACAAAGTTACAAATATTTTCTCGCGTTGCGCTCTTTTTTCGTATTTTTGTGGTCGGAGTAGAGCCCCGAAAAAGGATTATGGCAAAAAAAAGAGTTGTACGACATCGAATCTTCGACCTGACCATCACGCTGATCATCATCGTGGCGGTTACGACGCTGCGCGCCGTTATGATGCCCGCAGGCGATGAGCTGATGCCCAACACCGACACCCCCATAGGTGCAATTCTGCAAAATCTGCAAGGCTCGGTACCGACGCTCTCGGCCCTCATCTGGGCCGTCGTGCTCTTCTTCGCAAGTATGGGCGCGGGCAGCTACGGCACGCAGTATTCGCTCTACCCCGCCTACACGCTGATGGCAATCCCGATTGTGGCGATAACGGCAGCGGCCATAATGGTCAGCGGCGAGATGCTGCTCTCGGCCGCCGCGCTGGTGATTATGATGCTGGCCACGAAGTACATACACCGTTTTGTGATGCGTTCGGACAGCTTCAGCGACCTCTCGCTCGCAATGCTCTACTACGGTCTTCTGCCTCTGGTCGTGGCACCTACGGCGCTGCTCTATGCGGCTATGCCTCTGCTGGTTCTCATCGTTCGCAGCTCGTGGCGACACTGGGTGGTCTGCACCTCAAGCCTCGCCTTCCCGCTGCTGTCGGTGAGCTATTGGAGCTGGTGCGCGGGTAACGGATTCCTCACGCCGATCGACGAGCTCTACACCTCGATGCTCACGCCGAGCGAGTTCAGCTTCTTCAGTACAATCAACCCCGCAGGCATCATCCTTTTGGGCGTGCTGATTGTGATGTCGCTCTGCTCAATAACGCTGATCATATCGGACAAATACTCGCTTAAGGTTCGCTCGCGCGCGATGATGCGCTTCAACGCCCTGCTGCTACTCACGTCGGTCGGGATGTTCTTCCTGCCGAGCGCAACGGCTACGCTCTTCGCGATTGTGGCAATGCCGGCGGCGATGCTCATTCCGCTGATCTTCGTGCGTATGGGCGTTAGCTTCACCGAGATGCTCTACCGCCTGATGCTCCTCGCGGCGGCAGCAAATATGGTTCTGCTGAGCGTGATGTAACCTCGCAGAAAAGGGCTTTTTCGGCCGTAAGTGGCTAATTTTGAACTCACAATTTTGTTTTTTTAATTTATTGGTGTACCTTTGCACTCCGTATCAACCTCTTATATTGGGCGTAAGGTTATAATGGTCTGGTGTCGCAAGGCACCGCGACCGAGGATTATGAGCCAATGGGCAGTATGGTAAACCTGCGCAGCGATAATGTTGAACGACTAATTTTTAATATTTGTTGCAACAATGAACAAAGATGCAATCATTAAGCTCGTGAACGAGCAGATGTGGCCCAAGACTGATGCCGACGTGCCTCAGTTTGGTGCAGGTGACACGATCACCGTAACTTACCGTATTGTCGAGGGTAACAAGGAGCGCTTGCAGAGCTTCCGTGGTGTAGTTATCCAGATCAAGGGTACGGGCAAGACCAAGATGTTTACCATCCGTAAGATCTCTAACGGCGTAGGCGTTGAGCGTATCTTCCCCCTCTACTCTCCTCACATCGACCACATCGAGGTTAACAAGTATGGTGTTGTACGTCGCGCACGTATCTACTACCTGCGTAACCTTACCGGTAAGAAGGCTCGTATCAAGGAGCGTCGCATTTCAAAGTAGTACGCGTTACTACTGCGGTTCAAAAAAGGGGCTGTCCAACAAGTTATGCTGCGACAGCCCTTTTCGTTTGGAGTTGTATAACAAGAGGGATTTTAAGGCTTGCGAAGCCCGAAAAAGCGCAGTTTACTGAAGCGTAAATGAGCATTTGAGGGCGAGCGTAACGCAAAAATCACCTTGTTAGACAACTTCTTTATTTTTTATGGCGGTCAAGTTTTGTGAAGAGACGCTCATCTTGTGGCAGAGGCGAATTTTTCTTGTTCAGATGGTGAAGATTAGGTATTTATACTAATCTGCGGGCCGAGCGATTTCGCTATATTTGCAAAAACCGAAAACATATGGAGAGACACACCGTAGCAGATAGCTTCAACGAGCAATCGACCTCAAAGCAGGGTTATGAGAGATTTTTCGAGGGGATGATCGACATCTGCTCAGCGCGCGAGATAGATAACTCGCTGGGCGAGGAGCTGAAGGAGTACGTCGCTGAGTGGCTGAAGGATAACAGCTTAGAGCCGTTCGACAACTACTCCGAGAGTGCTTATAGCCGTACCTACCTCGGCCGCTCGGCTGAGGGCTGGGAGGCGATCGTGATGGGCTGGAAGCAGGGCAACCGCACCAGCGTGCACTCGCACCCGCAGTTTGCGGCCTACAACTTCGCCGATGGTGAGTTCGAGGTCGAGATATTCGAGCCTACGGGCGAGGGCCGCGCCCGATTGGTACAGCGCCTGCACGTCGTAGCTCCTCAATCTCTCTACTCCGTAGGCCGCGCGGGGGAGTTCGACAACCACATTCACCGCATCACCTGTCTCTCGCCCACGGGCCACAGCCTCCACATCTACTCCGACGACGCTCTGCAGGGCCTAACCTACGAGGTGGAGGAGTAAAAATCCTCATAAAAAGTATAACCACCGCAATCCTACGCGACTGCGGTGGTTTTATATATAATAATAAGGTATAGCTTCCTTAACCGAAATAACAAGTCCTCCCTCACAGGAGGGAGGATTTAGGAGGGTGGGTAACATAACAGTCGGCGGTCGCCGCCGATTCAAGCCGAGCAAAATCAGCCTATTGACCGCGCCTGACCATTAACATACATATACAAAAAAACCGAGCCCTTGTTAGGACTCGGCTTGAAGAGGCGGCTACCTACTCTCCCACCTAAATAGGCAGTACCATCGGCGTTAGTGAGCTTAACTTCTCTGTTCGGAATGGGAAGAGGTGGAACCT
>SUZL01000014.1:7694-51822 GCA_015059925.1 Rikenellaceae bacterium | reverse complement strand
GGATGGCAATATTCCTTTTCAAGAAGTCGCCCGAGCCTGTGGAGTTTCCGGTACAACCATTCATACACGAGTAAAACGACTTACTTCATTAGGAGTTGTTCAAGGTTCAAAATATATCATCAATCCTGCAAAAATCGGTTATGATACCTGTGCTTATATTGGGCTTACGCTTAAAGATGATTCTCGTTTTGAGAGTGTTATCGAAGCCTTAAAGTCCATTCCTGAAATTGTCGAGGTTCATTGCACGAATGAAGCTTATGACTTGTTTGTAAAAATTTATGCAAGGAACAACGAGCATTTGCTATCATTGATTCAAACACAGCTAAAACCTCTCGGATTATCTCAGTCAAAAATTATAATTTCATTTAAGGTTGTGTATAATAAACAACTGACAATACTTCCGAAATAAGAAGAGCTAAAACATTTATGGCGACCACTCATTTGAGTAGCCGCCATTCTTCTAAATTTTTCTTCCTTTATTATACCCATTTTCTGGTCTTATACAAATAAAATCCTTATCAAAATTGTTACATAGGTGCCCAAGGGACAAAAAGGGACAAAAAAACTGCGTCCATCGAGTGTCTGGGGCACAAACGAGGGACAAAATTGATTTTTTGGACTTTGCTTGTTATAATTGTAAAATCGTTCTATTCGATTGCTATTCAGTATGTTGGCTTGCGATTATTGCTTAAAATTATTAATTTATATGAAATCGACAATATATTGATTATCAATGTATTAATTAATTGCTACTTACCGATGCAGAGTTTTTATTTTCCCACACAAAACTTCGAAAAAATATTCTTTAAAACATCATCCGTCGTTATTTCGCCCGTGATGATGCCCAGCTGATGAATCGCCTGCCGAATATCCTCGCTCAGCAGATCGGTCGGCACGCCACCCTCGAGTGCCGCGATGGCAGCCTCGAGCTCTCGCCCCGCCTCGCGTAGCGCCTCGTGGTGGCGACGGTTCGATACGATGACCTCGCCGTTGTACGCTCCCGTTGCGTCAACAGCCTCTTGCAGAGCCTTTTGCAGCTGATCAACACCCTCGCCGCTCTTGGCCGACAGCGCGATAGTGGGGTAGTTTGCCTCGCTCCACCACGCGCACGCCGCATCCTCCGTGCGAAGGTCAATTTTGGTTATGATACGATATATTTTTTGATCCTCCGAGGGGATGTATCCAATCAAATCCTTCTCGATCGACGAATCGTCTTTGTCGGTGAGCCACAGGATGATACGCGCCTTGCGCAGCGCCTCGGCCGTACGCTCAATACCCATCTGCTCCAGCCTATCATCGGTCGCGTGCAGACCTGCCGTATCGACAAACCGATATATCACGCCCCCGATGTTTGCCGTCGCCTCAATCGTGTCGCGCGTCGTGCCCGCAATCTCCGACACCATAGCGCGATCCTCGCCCGCCAAGCGGTTCAGCAACGTGCTCTTTCCCACATTCGGACGGCCCGCTATGGCCACCGTAACTCCCTCTTTCAGAGCGTTTCCCAGCGCAAACGAAGCGGCCAGCGAATCCACTCTCTGCAGCGTATGCGCCAGAAGCGATAAAAGCTCACCGCGATCAGCAAACTCGACATCCTCCTCCGAGAAGTCCAACTCCAACTCCAGCAGCGATGTGATGTGCAGCAACTGCCCGCGCAGCGCCTCCAACTCCTGCGAATATGCCCCTCGCATCTGCGTTGCCGCAACGGCGTGCGAGGCGTGCGAATCGGCCGCAATAACATCTGCAACCGCCTCGGCCTGAGAAAGATCCATCCTCCCCGCAAGAAAAGCTCTGCGCGTGAACTCTCCCGCCTCGGCCATTCGTGCGCCACAGCGCACCAGTAGCGCGAGAATTCGCTCCACAACGTAACGCGACCCGTGTGCCGAGATCTCCACCGACTCCTCGGCCGTGTACGAGTGTGGCGCGCGGAAGATGCTCACAACCACGTCATCCACAACCTCCTCTCCGTCCACAATCTCGCCATAATGCAGCGTTGCCGTGGCCGCCTCCGCCAATCGGCGTCGCCCCCTGAACACTCTGTCGCACAGCTCGATAGAACCCTTGCCACTGAGGCGCACAAGACACAGCGCCCCACCCGTCGGTGTGGCCGGAGCTACGATTATGTCGCCGTCGTTGAAAATCATTGCTTATCGTTTCATAATTTGCAGTCGCTGACCGATGCTGAGCCTGTCGGCACTGCGCAGATTGTTCCACGTCATCAGCTGACGCACCGTCACGCCGTGTCGGCGAGCGATTGCACCCAGCGTGTCGCCCTTCTTCACGCGATATGTCGTAGCCGTCTGCGTGATCTTCTTCTGCACCACTTCGGGGTTGAGGTACTCCTTCAGATATGTTGAGTCCTTTGCGAATATCGAGTCCTGATTCGAGATGTATGCCGTTATGCGATTCGTCGGCAGCACCAACGTATATTGCTTATTTGCCGCCGGAATAATATCCAATTTGTACTGCGGATTGAGCAGCTTCAACGCCTCCTCGCTCACGTCAATCGTCGATGCAACCTGTCCCAGATGCAGCAGTCGCGTTACCTGAATCGTATCTACGGCAATAGGCATCGGCGGTTCACTGTACGAGATGTTGTGCGCCTCGTGGTATGCGTAGGCGTATGTCGCCGCGATGAATGCAGGCACATATCCGCGAGTCTCGCGTGGCAGGTGCCAATACACATCCCAGAACGACTGTGGCGATCCGCCCGTGCGCGCCAGCGCCTTGTTCACATTACCCGGACCGCAGTTGTATGCCGCTATGGCCAAACTCCAGTCGTTATACATCTTGTAGAGGTCTTTCATATACTTGCACGCTGCCACAGTCGCCTTGTAGGGGTCAAAACGCTCATCCACCATCGTGTTCACCTCCAACCCGTAGGCTCTTGCCGTTACGGGCATAAACTGCCACATTCCGCTCGCGCCCACACGCGACACGGCCGTCGCCTGCAACGCCGACTCGATTATCGCCATTGCTCTCAGCTCAACGGGCAGATCGGCCTTGATGAGCTCCTCCTCGATCATCGGGAAGTAGTATTGTGCCAGCGACAGCACACGACTCATCAAACCCGATGAATCGGTGTAACGCTTTATGTACGAGCGCACAAGCTCATTGTAGGGTAGATGTATAGGCGATACGAGCACCTTCAGACGCGCCGCATACAGCGAGTCCATCTCGGCATCCGTACTGAATGTCTCGGGCTCTACAATATAGTTGTCAAAAAAGTTCTGAAATGCGTTATTGACCTGCTCCAACTTCAGCTGCTCGGCCAGCGAGTCGGCCTGCGCGGGCGAGTAATCTATCGCCGTCAGGTGCGTGGGCTTGTACTCCTCCTCTGCATTCTGCTCGGCCAGAGCCTTTCTTAGGTCGCCCTCACGACGGCGATACTCCTCTACGAGCGACGAGAGCGAATCGGCACGCTGACGCTCTGCGGCCAGCTGCGCTTTGGGCGATAGTCTCTTTCCTCTCTTAAATAGTTGGGCATCTGCCTGTGTTGCCATCGATACAAAGGCGAGGCTCACGAGCAGCACTTTGATTGCAATTTTCATTTTAGAATGTTAGGTTAAGGTTGAATCCAAACACCGGATCCACACCATTTATCTGTGAGTATTGGTAGTCAAACAATGGATTCAGATCGACTGTCAGGTTGTCCGACACGTCAAAATCCTTCAGGTGCGCATCGACGTGCGCATCGACGGCTTGGAATACATACACACCCGCCGTGAGCAGGATACTCAGGTCGCGGTTACGGCGATACGAGTCGCGTAGGTTCTTCAGGAACGTTGTCGAGTAGCGGCCTCGGAACTCATCCTTCGACACTCCGTCGGGGTAGTTGTCGGGATTCTGGTCGAAGTCGGCCCTTAACGAGTGCGCCTTCTTGAATCGCTGGAATCCGCGATTGTTCCAATCTATGACATATATCATCGATGCCAAACCTCCAATCACGATCGGGGCCTTCCAGTAGCTCTTGTTATATACCTGTCCCGCTCCGGGGAATATGAGCGACATCGTCGTCGCCTTCTTCACGTCCGACACCTCGTTGGTCGAATAGTTCATCGCCGCATCGCCCAAGAAGTAGATGTACGAAGCCAGCGCCGTGAACATAAACACCTGCTTCTTCGTATTCTCCCTAATCATCTGCCGTTGCAACGTATTCAGCTCCTCGGTGCGCGACAGACTCTCGGCTATCATCGCATCATACTCGCGCTTGAGCGGCTTGTACTTGCCTCCGAAGTGCACCGCCAAACCTATCGAGGCTCCCATCGTTCCATATAGTACGGGCAGCTTCCAATACTGCTTGTTGTATATCTGTCCATATCCGGGCAGTACGGCCGATGTGATCGTTACGCGCGATAGCGACATCGAATCTGCAAACCACTTCTCTCGCGGAATGATGTTTCCATCATCATCCACTCGTCCCATCTCTATCGCACGCTGGCGCTGTCTCTGCACGCGGGCCAGCGAGTCAGCCAGTCGCTTGGCGCGCTTTTCCGACATTCGCTTCACATCGTTTGGCAGATTCTCCAGCGAATCCAGTCGTGCCTGCTCCAACGAATCAACCGTCTCGATCAGCACACCTCCCGTTACGATCTGCTTTCGACCACGCATTAGGTTTTGCGCCGACGCCACGCCACAACCAAACGCAATGAACACCACCAGCAGCATCGCACATCGTGCCACGCCGCCCCATCTTCTCCAAAATGTTATATTCTTTCGAGTGATCACCTTGTCTGGTCCGTTAATTAAAAATTATCTATTCTGCAGTCGCTCGATGAACGATGCAATCTCCTCGTCGTTAGCAAAGTCGATAACGATCTTTCCGCCGCCACTCTTTGCGCGTTTGATGCTGATATTCTCCGAGAAGAGCTGCTCCATCTGCTCCACCAGTCGTAGGTACGACTCGGGATACTCCTCCTCCGCCTGCGCCGCTTTAGGCTTCTCTTCAGCCAATTTTCGCGCCAACTCCTCCATCTGTCGCACCGATAGCGCCTTCTTTATGCAGCGCTTCAATGCCCACACCTGTCGCTCGGCCTCGATGCCCGCAATCGCCTTGGCGTGTCCCATCGTGATGAGCCCCTCCTTCAGTGCGAGCTGCACCTCGCCGGGCAGGTTCAGCAGTCGCATATAGTTCGATACGGTCGAACGCTTCTTGCCCACCTTGTCGGCCATCGCCTCCTGTGTCAGGCCGCACTCGTCGATCAGACGCTGCATACCCAGCGCAATCTCTATTGCGTTCAGATCCTGTCGCTGAATGTTCTCCACGAGTGCCATCGCGTGCAGGTTCTCATCATCCACATCACGAACGTAGGCGGGAATCGTCTCCAATCCCACCTTCTGCGACGCTCGCCAGCGACGCTCGCCGCTGATTATGATGTACTCCTCCTCGCTGCACTTCTTTACGGTTATGGGCTGAATCACACCCAACTCGCGGATCGACGAGGCCAGCTCCTCGAGCGCCTCATCGTCAAACTGCGTGCGGGGCTGCAGCGGGTTGGGCTTAATCTGGGCGATTGCAATCTCGGCCATCTGGTTCATCGGCGTAGCCTTCACGGAGATCTTCTCCGTTCCGAATATCGCATCCAAACCTCGACCTAAACCTTTCTGTTTCATATCTTTTCGTTTTTACTTATTCGTTTTTCGGTTGCGCTTCAAAAACTCCTTTGCCAGCGTGAGGTAATTCACCGCACCCGTCGCCGAGGCGTCGTACAGCATAATCGGTTTTCCGTGCGAGGGTGCCTCGCCCAGACGGATGTTGCGCTGAATAACCGTATCGAACGCCAGCTGCCCGAAGTGGTTACGCACCTCGGTTGCCACCTGATTGTTCAGGCGGTTGCGCATATACATCGTCAGCACAAAACCCTCAATCTCCAGATCGGGATTCAGTCCGCTCTTCACGATCTTGATGGTGTTGAGCAGCTTGCTCAATCCCTCCAGCGCCAGATACTCGCACTGCACGGGAATCAGCACCGAGTCGGCCGCCGTCAGTATGTTCACGGTCGTATATCCGAGCGATGGCGAGCAGTCGATCAGTATGTAGTCGTAGTTCTCGCGCACGGGCTCAATCACCTTTTTAATTATATGATGCGCCTGCTCCATCTTCGGCAGCTCCGTATCTGCCGCCACGAGCTGAATACTCGAGGGCAGCAACCACAATTTCTTGATGTCGGGGCTCTGCAATATCACCTCCTCGGCGCTCTTTTCACCCACCAGACACTCATATATTCCAGGCAGATCAATGTCGAAACCGAGTCCCGACGTAGCGTTTGCCTGCGGATCGGCATCCAGCAGCAACACCTTCTTTCCGAGCAGGGCCAGCGAAGCGGCGAGGTTGATGGCCGTAGTGGTCTTTCCCACGCCACCTTTTTGGTTTGCTAATGCAACTACTTTTGACATCTTTTTATTGTGCTTGTAAAGTTTTCTACGTTTGGTTTTATCTCCTCTCGCGGCCGAGTTTGTCCCTACGGCTTGGAGTAGGATATAATCGGACAAATTTACGCAAATTAAATTAAATAAAACAACCTTTGCGGAAAAATGCTTAACTTTGTCGAAATTAACGGCAACGAAAAAACGAAAAATTATGATGGAAGATACTAAAAACGAGGCCCTAACGCCCTCTGCTCCCAGCCCTTCGGAAAATTCTCCCGCCTCACACCCCGCTTCGTCCTCTGACGCATCCCCTCGAAAGCCCCTTTTGAGTGGCTGGCTCGATGCCGTTGTGGCGGTTGTGATTCTCTTTGTGGCACAACTCATTGGCGGAGTTCTCTGCGTCGCATTGGGTGTTTTGCCCCCGACCGAGATCCTCACCACGAGTTTCGACTCCGAGGTCTTGGAGCGCGCCGCCTCGCTTCAGGCACGTTTTGTAGCCATCTCCTACCTCCTTTCGATGCTCTTGGGCTTCGCTCTGCTGTGGCTATACGCTCGTCTGCGCCGTTGTCGTGCGGGCCTTGAGTTCGGCCATCGTGGGTGGGGTACCCCTATCCGCCTGCTCAACGGCTACCTGCTCATCTGGTGCATCACCATCGCTCTCGAGCCCCTCTCGGAGCTTCTCCCGGGCGACCAGAGCGCACTCGGAAGCGGCGGCTGGCTGCTCCTCTCGGCCGTGGTGTTAGCCCCTCTGTTCGAGGAGGTTGTCTTTCGCGGATATGTCGCCGGATCGCTCCGCCGATCTTACGGCGCGCTGGTGGCTTGGATCGGCTCTGCCGTAGCTTTCGGCCTTGTGCATCTGATCCCCTCGGTCGTACTTTCTGCAACTCTTATGGGCTTGGTATTGGGCTATTTCGCTCTGCGCTACCGCTCGCTCTGGCTCTCTATCGTGCTCCACGCTATGAATAACGCCACGGCCTGCTTCTTGCGCATCGTCGATATGGAGGACGTAACCGTTCGTGAGCTTATGGACGGCGGCACAGCCTATTGGGTACTCTACGCTGTGGCTACGGCGATTGCATTGACTTCGCTTGTGCGTATGGGAAGGGCGCTCAGTAGCCAAAAATGTGATAATTATAGCCGCGAAGTGTAATAATATCGGTAATTTCGACGTTATTTTCAAGTAAAAAACGTATCTTTGTCGAATATTATGCGCCGATTGATTCATATTCTGGCTTTTGTGGCACTGCTTGCCACTACGTCGTGTCGTGAACTCCCCGATTATCTGGTGGGTGACGATACGGTTGCTCGTGTGGGCCGCGATGAGCTTACGATCCACGAAATCGCCGAGGCCGTTCCCGCCAACCTTACGGGCAACGATAGCCTGAGCTTCGCCAAGCAGTACGTCGATCGCTGGATCATACGTCAGCTCAAGGTCGAGGAGGCCGACCGCCTCTTCTCGGGCTCGGAGAAGGACATCGAGCGTATGGTCGAGGAGTACCGCACCTCGCTGCTCAATAGCCGTGTCGATCAGTATTACGTCGATCAGCAGGGCGCGGGTGATTTTACCGACGAGGATATCGCCGAGTATTACAACACCCACAAGTCGGACTTCACGCTCGACCGCACCTTGGTTAAGGGCCGCATCGTCGCCTTCAGCGACAGCTACCGTCAGGCCAAGCGCCTCAAGGAGCAGATGCAGAAGGCCGCCACGTCGGCCACCGACGATAAGACCTTCGCCGACACCTGCGAGAAGAACGGCTTCCAGTATATTGACAACCGCTCGGGCTGGATCAATTTCGCCGACTTCCTCTCCAACCTGCCCACCACCCGCACGCAGGACTACGAGCCTCTGCTCGATAAGATGGGTATTCAGGAGATGGAGGCCAACGGCACGCGCTACTACTTCGACTTCAGCTCCGTCTGCCGTCGTGGCGACGTAGCTCCTTTGGAGGTCGTAGCCGACAATATTCGCCGTATTCTGGTCACGCAGCGCCGCAGCGCCATCATCCGCTCTCACGAGGAGTCGATCGTTGATCAGGCCGAGCAGCAGGGCCACGCCCGCATTTATAAGCCTGTGGCTCAGCCCCAGCAAGAAGAATAAATAGGATTTTGAAATATATTATGTTGAAAAAGAAAGTATTAGTGTTTGCAGCCACCCTCGCCGTACTCTTTACGTCGGGCCTACTCACAGCACAGAAGCGTCAGGTCGTTCTGGATCGTGTCGTTGCTGTGGTCGGTGGCTCAGCCATTCTCTATTCCGATGTAGCCAACTATGCCCAGCAGCTTGTTCAGGAGCGTCGTCAGCAGGGTTACACCTCCGACCGCGACCCTATGAACGAGGGTTTGGAGGCGCTTATGCGTCAGAAGTTGCTCTATAGTCAGGCCCTTATCGACTCTGTCGATGCAGGTGGCGACATCAACTCATACGTCGAGGAGCAGTTGCAGGCGATGATCGCCGAGGCGGGCTCTATCGCCGAGCTCGAGGCTCGCGAGCATATGGCTATCTTCAACTACCGCGAGATCCTCCGCCAGCAGTTTACCGAGCAGGAGTACGCCCGCTCGATGCAGCAGCACGTCATCGCCGACGTGAGCGTAACCCCCGGCGAGGTCGAGCGCTACTTCAACGAACTTTCCACCGAGGAGCGCCCCCTTGTCCCCGAGCAGTACGTCTATGCCCACATCGTTCGCTTCCCCTCATCTCAGGCCGAGGCCAAGCGCCGTACGCGCGAGCGTTTGTTGGAGATGCGCGAGCGTATCATCTCGGGCAAGTCCGATATGGGCGTTCTGGCCCGTACCTATTCGGTCGATCCCGGCTCTGCGATGCGTGGCGGTGAGTACCCCGCAGGCTCGCTTTCGTCGCTCACTCCTCCCTTTGCCGAGGCTTTGGAGAAGCTCAAGGCCGGCCAGATCTCGGAGGTTGTCGAGACCGAGTTCGGTTTCCACATCATCCAGCTTTTGGAGGAGCCCAAGAACGGTATGTACCGCTATCGCCATATCCTTCTGCGCCCGACCTATACCACCGACGAGCTTATGGAGCCCTCGAAATATCTCGATAGCCTCGTTAAGGTCATTCGTGCCGACTCTATCACCTTCGAGAAGGCTGCTTTGGATCACTCCGAGGACAACCTAACGAAGATGAACGGAGGCCTTGTTACGAATCACGACCTTATGATGTCGAGCCCCTCGATGGCTAACGTTAAATACTCTACCACCAAGTTCCGCCGCGACGACTTCGGTAATGGCCGCAGCCTTCAGGACTACTCGGCTCTGATCCGCCTCAAGGAGGGCGAGGTGTCGGATGCCTTTATGTCGGAGGATCTGCGTGGTAATGAGCTCAGTAAGATTGTCAAGCTGTTGAAGATCATCCCCACCCACTCGGCAACGCTCGAGGAGGACTACACCACCATCGAGGAGATGGCCCTGACGAAGAAGCAGGAGGATGTCTTCAATAATTGGCTCAAGGAGAAGATCGACGGTCTCTACGTCTATATCGCCCCCGACTTCCGCGATGGCGATTTCGAGTTCTCCAATTGGGTAAAGTAAATTCTCTTCCGTAGATGCGTCGCCTACTCTCCGTTATAGCTGTCGTTACCTTTGTCGGCCTTCTGTTTGCGCAGGAGGCTGGCCATCGTTATGCCGCAGCCTCTTATGCCGAGCAGCGCGACACCACCGCGAAGAGCACCCCGCAGCGCCGCCGTGTCGATTTTATGGCCGACGTTGTCAAACCCTACCAGATGGGCAGCGACAGCATCGTCTATTTCGTCGGCAACTTCGCCGCGCACCACAACGGAGCCGTTATCTCGTGCGATAGTGCCGTCCGTTTTGCCGACACACGCTGGGGATTCTTCGGCCGCGTGCTTGTCAATCAGGACTCTATTTATATATATGGTGATAGCGCACTCTACGATGGCGAGGGCAGCACTGCCGAGATCTATGCCCCAATCATTAAGGTCGTCGATGGCGATGCGATGCTCTACACCTATAACTTCCGTTTCAACACCGAGGAGCGCATAGGCACCTACACCGATGGCGGTGTGCTGGTTCACGACGACAATATCATCGAGTCGATGCGCGGCTACTATAACGCGCGTACGCACGATATAATATGTGTGGATGATGTCGAGCTGCACGGTGCCGACTACGATATGAAGAGCGACTCGGTCATCTACAACACCGACAGCGAGTTCGCCCGCTTCTTCACCTCGAGCGAGATATGGAACGTCGATGGCGACTACCTCTCGGCCGACGAGGGTTTTTATGATAAGGCGCGCGAGCTATATATGATTACCCGTAATGGCTATATCCTCTCCGCCGAGCAGGAGATGTGGGGCGACACGCTCGAGTATTATCGAGCCGACGAGCACGTCATTGCCCGCAATAATATCCAGATGGACGACTTCGAGAATAAGATGCTCGCCTTTGGCGATTATGCCGAGTATTGGTCCGATCCGGGCAATGCCATCCTCACGCGAAACCCCTCGACAATCAGCTACGATACCACGCAGAGCGACTCGGTCTTTATGCGAGCCGACACGATGCACCTGCTGACTATCTTCCCCTACGAGGAGAAGTTGGCGGCCGAGGCAGCGGCCAAAGCAGCCGAGGAGGCAAAGGCCGCCGAGGAGGCAGCGAAGAAGGCTGAGACTGAGACCACGAAGATTGAACCAGAGAATACGACGGAGGCTCAGGTCGAGGCCAAGGCGGAGCAGAATGTGGAGCAGTCGCCTGCCCCGCGAAATGTTGCCGCAAGGGAGCTGAATGCGGACGAAAATCCGACGGCTGCCGATAGCACCGCTCGTGATCGGATGTCGGAGCTTCGAGCGCAAGCCGTTGCCGATAAGGCTGCAGATGAGGAGTTACCAAAAGAGGCTACGAAGAGCGAAAAAGCGGAACAAACTGTCGATTTGGGACAACTTGTGTCACAAGCCGCCGAGGAGCAGAATTTACGAAATATAACGACCGACGAGGAGCAAACTCCGCCCCAGAATATTGCTCAAAACGAGGAGCCGCAAGCGGTGCAGGTAGCAGAAAATGAGGCTGAGCAGGAGCCGCAAAATGTTGTGGCACAGGACTCTGTGGCTGTCGATAGTCTGGCGCAGGATTCGGTTGCACTCACGCCCAAGCAGCTTAAGCAGCGCGAGGCCGAGGCCGCCCGCAAGCTCAAGCAGGAGGAGAAACGTGCCAAGGCTGCCGAGCGCAAGGCGCGATTGGATTCAATCGGTCAGGCGCGTGTCGCCAAGATGCGCGAAATGCTTGAAAAACAGCGTGCTAAAGACCTCGAGCGTATGGCGAAGGATTCTATCCGTCGTGCCGAGCAGCGTGCAAAACTCATCGCCAAAGGCAAGGATGTGAGCTATCTCGACCGCGAAGATAGCCTCGCTTCGATCCGTAGCGAGCGCATCCGAAATATGGGTTCGCGCGACACAACCGACTCTGTATCAGGGCCTACCTACTCCGAAGCTCCGCAGACCGACTCACTCGCGCAGGAGCAGAAGCAGGACTCGATTGCGCCCGACAGCTCGTATCGTTTGATCAAGGCTTACCGCAACGTCAAACTCTTCCGCAAGGATGCGCAGATGGTGTGCGACTCGCTCACCTCATCGTCGCAAGACTCTGTGGTACACTTATATATAAATCCTGTGCTCTGGAACGGAGCCAATCAGCTCTCGTCGCAGCTGATGGATATTTACAGCCGCAATCAGCAGATCGAGCGGGCCGAATTCACGGGCGATCCGATAACGGTTGCGCAGATCGACACGACCTACTATAACCAAGTGACGGGCAAGAAGATGATCTCGTTCTTCCGCGATAACGACATCTACCGCAACGATGTTGATGGCAACGTGCAGACCATATATTTCAACCGCGAGGATGAGACAACGACCGTGGTGACGGAGATGATTTATCTGGAGGGCGCGTCGGCCTCGTTCTATATAGAAGAGCGTGAGCTTGTGGGAGTTACATATCGCAATAACGTGCCCATCACGATGTATCCCATCGACCAGATTCCGCCCGACCAGCCGATGCGACTGCCCAATTTCAAGTGGACACCGGAGCTGCGACCGGCACTCGATGATGTCTTCGATCGCACGATTCGACCTTCGCGTCGCGAGGAGAGTGGTCTGCGTGAGCGCCCGCTGTTCGATATTGTCGAGCGTATGGACCGCCGCAAGGAGGAGCTTATGCTCCAGGGCGTATGGTACGACCGCGAGGATGAACTCTCGCCCGAGGTGGTGGAGTGGCGCGACAGCCGCGGCAGGGAGTAGCCAGAGGGCCGAAATGTGTGCCCCTTGTGGGGTACTCTGAAAAGCCACCAAGAAGATACAAAAAGCAAAAAATATATTTTTTTAGTATTTTTTTTGAAAAATGTTTGGTCGGTAGAATTTTTTTGCATAATTTTACGTTGGAAAAAAACGAAAAATATACACTAACCTAAAATTTGTATAATTATGAGTTCAAAATTTTCACGTTTAGACTTCATTCGCTATTCAGCACTTGGAGCATCGGCTATGGTTCTTCCTAGCACCATTACTAAGGCTGTTGCAGCTCCTGCAAAGAAGAAGAATGAGAAGGAGGATTTCATTAACCTCGGTTTCATCGGTCTGGGTCAGCAGTCATTGAGCCTGTTGAGCGGTATGATCTCTGTAACTGATCAGGTTCGCGTTGTAGCTGGTGCTGATATCTATGATATCAAGCGTGCTCGCTTCGAGAAGCGCGTAAACGATTGGTACGCTGAGAAGGGTATCAAGAACAAGTTCACGATGTACACCTATCCCGAGGAGTTGATCGCAGATCCTAATGTAGACGCTGTAGTTATCGCTACTCCCGACCACTGGCACGCAGCTATCGCTATCGCTGCTTGTAAGGCTGGTAAGGACGTTTACTTGGAGAAGCCCCTTACTTTCACCGTTTACGAGGGTCAGCGCCTGATCGAGGCTGTTCGCGCTAACCACACTGTATTCCAGACTGGTTCTATGCAGCGTTCAATGTCTGTATTCCGTCACGCAGCTGAGGTTTGCCGTTCAGGTAAGTTGGGTAAGATCAAGTTTATGCGTGCTTACGTAGGTGATGGTCCGAAGCCTTACGATCTGGAGATCTCTAATCCTCCCGCAGGTTTGGATTGGGAGCGTTGGGTTGGTCCTCTGCCCGCAGAGTGGCTTCAGAAGTACAACCACACCTTGAACCCGCTGATTCGTGAGAACGGTCGTGACGAGTGCTGGGGTGCTTGGCGTTGGCATCAGGGCCTCGGTGGTGGTTACACTACTGACTGGGGTGCTCATATGTTCGATATCGCACAGTGGTGCTTGGATAAGGATGGTTCAGGTCCCGTTGAGGTTCTTCCTCCCGATCACAGCCCCTATGGCGGTCTGACTTATCGCTACGACAACGGTGTTGACTTGGCACAGATGAACTACGGTTGGGGCCAGAGCCTCCAGGTATTCGGTGAGAAGGGCTGGATCAAGGTTCGCCGTGGTAAGTTCGAGGCTTCTGATCCCTCATTCTTGCCCGCAGCTCAGCAGGACGCTAATGCAGGTGCAAACAGCGTAGCTGGCCGTACTTTCGAGACCAACGTTTCACACTACCAGAGCTGGTTCGACGGTATCAAGAGCCGTCGTGATCCTAACACCCCCGTTGAGGTTGGTCACAGCTCTTGTACTTTGTGTAACATCGGTAACATCGCTTACGAGTTGAATCGTCCTTTGAAGTGGAATCCCGCTATCGAGAAGTTTATGGATGACGAGGAGGCTAACTCTAAGTTGCACTATCAGTATCGTGCTCCTTACAAGTTGGAGTAATACTAAATCCGATACAATAATGAACGCCTGTCCCGCAAGGGGCGGGCGTTTTTGTTGTTGTGGCTGGGAGGGGAGTTGCTCTGCCGACTTGTACCGTAAATTCGGTAGTGCCGTTTTGATGTTTGCCGGGGGAGGGCTTTGGTGGGGGCTTGGGGATGATAGATATACGGATAAAAAAATGCCCGATCGGGGGATCGGGCATTGAGTCAAAACTTGGCGGTTATGATTACTTCGCGTTCTTCTCGGCTGCGTAGAGCTCATTAACCTTTGCAAGAACTGCGTCGCTGATGTCGAGTGCCTCGACAGCGTCAACCAAAGCTGATGCGTTGAAGACCATCTTGTACTTCTGGTCAGAGTTAACATCCTTGATGGCGCGCATAATCAGATCGTTGATGCGGTTCTGGAATACGTAATTCTCCTCGTCCAGAGTCTCGGCCTCCTTCTGGGCGTTGGTCTGGTAGTTGGCGATCTTCTGCTCGATAGACTGCTGCTGCTTCTGAGCATCGGCCGTGGTGATAAGGCCCTTCTGGTACTTCTCCTGAAGCTGAACAGCCTCGTTCTGGAGGTTGCGCTCCTTCTGTGCCCAAGAGTTCTGTGCCTTCTCGGTCTTCTCCTGAAGAGATACACCCTCGGTCTTATAGATCTCGCTCTCGGCCAAAACGTACTCTACGCGAACGTAAGCGTAGTCGCTGGCGATAACTTCTGTTGCGGCAGCCTCAGTAGCTGCGGGCTCGGTCGTCTTGTTCTCGCAAGATGAGAGGCTCAAGGCGGCTACGAACAGTGTCAAAAATACTTTTTTCATAGGAATTAGATATGTTTTATAATATTAAATTCTGCATATAATCGACAAAGATAAAGAAAAATTATTTATTTTTGTCGTATTAAGCTGTTAAAATTAACTCTATGTACGAATATATTTCAGGTCTTGTGGCCGAATTGGCCCCGACGTATGCCGTTGTGGATGCCGGCGGGGTGGGTTATTACATCAATATATCGTTGCAGACGTATGCCGCAATCGAGGGTGAGAAGTCGGCACGACTGTACGTTCACTTTATTGTGCGCGAGGATGCGCAGCAGCTTTACGGCTTTGCTACCAAGCTCGAGCGTGAGCTGTTCCGAAACCTCATAAGCGTGTCGGGCGTGGGCGGAAATACGGCGCGAATGATTCTTTCGACCTATTCGACATCGGAGCTGCGCAACATCATTGCCACGGAGAACGCCGTGCTGCTGAAGAATGTGAAGGGATTGGGTCTCAAGACGGCGCAGAAGATTATTGTTGAGTTGAGCGGCAAGATGTTGGAGCTGGGTGCAGACAAGGAGGCTGTGGTTGCAACGGCAGCAGGTGGCGCGTCGAACGAGATATTCGACGAGACGATGGCGGCGCTGGTGATGCTCGGATTCCAGAAGACGGCATCGGAGAAGGTGGTCAAAGCGCTGCTCAAGGAGTCGCCCACGATTTCGGTTGAGGAGGCTGTGCGTCAGGCGCTGCGCAGATTGTAGGCGAAGGGGCTATCGGGGCTTAAGGTGTGATAATAATGGCCTGAATGTAGAAATGTTGGCACGAAATTGCGCGTGTGGATAATTTTAATTAACTTTGCACGATTATAGGGTATAATGAAGTCGAGAATCTGGATAGCGTTTATGGTAGCTGCATCGCTCCTGTGCTCGGTCGCTTGTGGCGACGAGGAGGTGGATGTGGCCGAGACGCAACGTAACAGTATCGTCAGCTACCTCACATCGTCGCACTCGCCGCGTCTGATAAACAAGAAGGATGTGGGGCAGGCGTTGGAGAAGAATCCGCCGTTCTATGAGCAGGTGGAGTACAATACGTTCCGATATATTGACGACTACTACAACCCCGAGCGCGAGAGCCGAGTGCAGGTGGCCGAGGGAGATGAGGTGGAGCTGACCTTCACGGCTTACATCTTCTCGGGAAGCACGCCTGCGGTGTCGGCGATATATCTTACCAACGATCAGGTGCAGATTGATGAACTTCGGAAGACGGGACTCAATGTCGAGTATTGGAAGACGGAGCCGCTGAAGGTGAAAATCGGCCAGACAAATATAATAAAAGGCGTCGAGGAGTCGTTAATAGGTTGTCGTGAGGGCGATCGTGTGGAGGTGTATATGACACTCGATGCGGCCTATGGCGACGAGGTGGTGGGCGTGGTGCCCTTTGAGTCGTCGGTGGCGTGGTATTACACCATCGATAAAGTTGTAAGATAAAGGCTTGTAAAAGAAAACGATAACGATAAGGATATGAAATTTATCAACCGTATATTCTGCTTTGTGTGCGCTCTCTTTGCGCTCGTGTCGTGTGTGGAGTCGGAGGGACTCACATTCGAGGAGGCCGAGACCATAGCACTCCAGGCGTGGATTGAGAAGAATCGCCCCGACCTGCTGGGTAACTATCAGCCCAATGGCGGATATTATGTCGAGCTTCTGGATGAGGGTGTGGCCGATAGCGCAGCCGTCAGAACGGGTAATAACTGGATATGGTTTGACGTAACGTGCCGCGATCTGGCGGGTAACATCGTGATGACGCGAAACTCGGATATGGCGCGTATGCAGAGCTCGTACACCGACTACACGCACTATGCTCCCTATTTCCTCTTCTGTGGCGAGGAGCATCGCTCGTCGTTGCCCGAGGGTATCTATATGTCGCTGCGAAACAAGTTATGGGTAGATGGTCAGACCTATTCGGCACGATATGGTACGAAGATGCGTATCTATATGCCCTCGTCGATCGGTACGAAGAGCAACGGTATGCAGGGCGATGGCGGTTATGAGGGCCAGTATAAGCTCGATGCCAACCGCCCAATGATTGCTGAGATCAACGTATATGGCCACGTTGGAAATCCGTTGGCGTACGAGGATCGCTGGGTGCAGGCCTTCGCCGAGGCAAATGGCGGTTTGGCACCGCTGCCCGAGACGAAGGAGGAGAATGATGCAAAAACGGAGTTGCGTCGCTGGTATATGCGCGCAGAGGGTGATACGGAGGCCGAGAAGGTGTATGATGAGAAGTGGTATATGCCCGTGGATTCGATTGCGGGATTGTATATCAACTACCTCTACTCGCCCCAGAAGCAGCTCAACTTCGATTGCTTGCGTTCCGATACGCTTATCTACGAAGGTCAGACAAACTACAACAAGGGTAAGATTTACGGATCGAAGGGGCTCGATCAGCTCAATAAGGAGATTGACGATGCGCTCATCAAGCGTTTTGGCAAGGGTCTGCACCCTGCCGATGCACCGGCCATCGACTCGGCTTCGACGGCTAAGCTGTGGTATGTGGCACGTCTGCTCGATGGATTTGTGGTTGATACGAACATCGAGGAGGTGAAGGAGATCGTATATAGCAGCAACTACGATGCACTGCTCGACGTGAGCAAGGATGCACTGAGCTTCGTGACGGGTGAGGCCGGCGAGGAGGTGAACTCGTACGTTGATGCGTGGAAGTATGCGGTGCCGTTCCTGAAGCTCGGTGCGTGGAATGCGATTCTGACCGTATCGTCGAATGCATACGGTGCGACGGGTGTGGCCGGAACGTCGAGCACATCGACAAGCACGGATTACAGCAATTACTACAACTACTATAACTATTACAACAGCTACTACGGCAACGGATACTACAACAACTACTACAACGGATACTACGGAATGGGCGGAATGGGCCTTGGTGGTATGGGTATGGGCGGTATGTACGGTGGTATGTATGGCGGAATGTACGGAGGTATGTATAATAACTACTACAACAGTTATTACTACAACAACTACTACAACAATATGTACGGATATGAGGATACATCCTCATCGACCACAACAACCAAAGTAACGACCGAGGTGTTGCCATATACGCCGATGCTGTGGCAGGTCTATGTCGAGGAGGATGAGGATTAGGCTCGAGGAGCTGGAAAATAGTGCAACAGGAGGATTATCTTGCGGGATAATCCTCTTTTTTTTAAGTTTTTTTAATAGAAATTTTGCAGAAACAAAAAATAGTTGTAATTTTATAATGTGAAGTAGATGGGATCGCTTCCCGAAACGGAAAATAATTACATAAACCTAAAAATAGAACGTTATGATTATCACTTTTAACGAACTTCGTCGTATTAAGGACAAATTGCCCAGCGGTAGCTCACAGCGTATCGCTGATGAGCTTGGAATTGATGTAGATACAGTACGCAACTACTTCGGTGGTAAGCACCTCGATGCTCCCGCTTGTGCAGGTATTCATATCGAGCAGGGCCCCGATGGTGGCGTTGTTACTCTGGATGATACGGCTATTCTCGATGCCGCTATGCGCATTCTGAACGAGAATAAGTAAAGAGAAACTTTAATTATTATTGTTTAGTGACTTGCATCGGAGTCGGCTCAAGAGTCGAATTCCGATGCATTTTTGTATCTAAACGCGATTTTGTGTGATGAGAAGGTTGATTAACATTCTGTTGCTGATGTTCTTCTCGGTGGTGGGTGCCTCGGCGCAGCAGCTGGTGGATACCCCCTTCAACGGGCTGATTGTTGATGAATCGGGGAAGGGTATAGCAAAGGTGAAGATCACAATCGCGGGTAGCACGAAGCGCACATCGACCGACAAGCAGGGACGTTTCGGATTGACGAACCTGCCCGATGGCGTGGTGCTGAACCTTGCGGGAAAGGGAATCAAGGATTTGAAGGTTCCCGTTGCGGGCCGAAGCAGCCTACATATTGTGATCGAGAATGGAGTAGTGGTAGAGGCACAGGAGTCGCAGACTTTGACCGATGCGGGCTTTAACTACATAAGAAAGCGCGAGCAGAGCTTGGGCTCGGGCGTGATTACGGGAGAGGAGTTGCGTCGCAGCAACCATACCGATTTCGAGAAGGCGCTCCTAAGTCGCGTGTCGGGACTTGTGAAGGTGAATGGCGAGTTGCAACTCAGGGGATTCTACTCGGTTAATGCCGAGCCCAAGACGTTGCTGCTGGTCGATGGATCGCGCGTGTTGGATTTCTCGCACGTCAATATTCACGAGGTGGAGTCGGTTACGGTGTATAAGGATGGTGCCAGCGTATTCGGCTTGCGCGGTTTCGCGGGCGCGATTGATGTGAAGTTAAGATCGTTGTAGGCCTCGGGCGGAGTGTGCCGCCGAAGGGATGCACGTCGTGAAGAAGTGTTTAACCCAGCATCGGGCCGTGGCTCGGTGCGAGATTGTATGAGAGAGATGAAAAAATTATTATTGCTTGTGGTGATGTTGTTGGCTGGCGTTGTGGCCTTCGCACAGAAGGAGGGCGACATTCCATTCAACGGATTGATTATTAATGAGGCGGGCAAGGGCGTTTCACGATTCAAGGTGAAGGTCAAGGGTGCTCGCGCACACGCGTTGTCGGATAATCAGGGACGTTTCGGATTGACGAATGTGCCTGCTGATGCGGTGTTGCAGTTTTCGTATAAGAAGATTGAGTTTGAGATTCCCGTAAATGGCCGTCGTAGTATGCGAGTGATTCTGGTAGCTGGCTCGGTGTCGGATGTGGAGGAGTCGCAGGAGTTGATTGATACGGGTTACGGCTACGTTAAGCGTCGCGAATTGACGCAGCGTTCGGATGTGATCTCGGGCGATGAGTTGCGCAGCCTCGGTCAGATGGATCTGCAGGAGGCGTTGCTCGGTGTGATGCCCGGTTTGCAGCTTATCAATGGAGAGCTCTCGCTCAGAGGCTCGACTTCGCTCAACGCATCGACACGTCCGTTGATTCTGGTCGATGGAATGGAGACGACGACACTCTCGACGGTGAGTATCAACGAGGTGGAGTCGGTGTCGTTGGATCGCGATGGCTCGATGTATGGCATTAGAGGTGCTAATGGCGTAATTTTGATCACGCTGAAGGGAGCAAGTAAATAAAATATTATACTGAAGATGGAAAAGGTTGTTTGGCTAAGGTCGGGCAACCTTGTTTTTTTGTGCGAGTGGGCGAGAAGGGTGCCAAATGAGGCGTTTGGCACGCTGTGCAATCTGCCATTTGGCAGACTTTTTGGCAGAGTTGGGGGCGCTTTGGCACTATTTTACGCCATAATTGGGGTTTTTCGTCATATTTTTTGTTTGGTATAGCGTTTGTTAATAAATATAGCGTCGGCCGAAAGGGTTGGCACGAAGAAGATAGCCGCGGCGAAAAGTTTGGGGCGGCGAGCAAAAAGGCGGCTGGCAAACGAAAAGCGGCAAGCGAATAAAGTAGCGAGCGAAAAGGCTGGCAAAAAGAGGAAGACAAACGAATAAAGCGGCAAGCAAAAAAGAAAATAATAGATAATAACAAATAAAAAACTAAAGATTATGGGAAAGATTATTGGTATTGATTTGGGTACGACAAACTCTTGTGTATCTGTAATGGAGGGTAACGAGCCCGTGGTTATTCCTAACGCCGAGGGTCATCGCACCACACCTTCAATCGTAGCCTTTACGGACGGCGGCGAGCGTAAGGTGGGTGATCCCGCAAAGCGTCAGGCTATTACCAACCCCAAGCGCACGGTATTCTCGATCAAGCGTTTTATGGGTGAGAAGTACGATAAGGTGGGTAACGACATTGCACGCGCTCCTTATAGCATCGTGCGTGGCGACAACAACACGCCTCGTGTGGATATTGACGGCCGTCAGTACACTCCGCAGGAGATCTCGGCTATCATCCTGCAGAAGATGAAGAAGACGGCGGAGGATTACCTCGGTCAGGAGGTTTCGGAGGCTGTGATCACCGTGCCCGCATACTTCTCTGACTCACAGCGTCAGGCAACGAAGGAGGCTGGTGAGATTGCCGGCCTGAAGGTGCGCCGTATCATCAACGAGCCTACGGCTGCGGCGCTGGCTTACGGTCTGGACAAGAAGGATGCAGATATGAAGGTTGCTGTGTATGACCTCGGTGGTGGTACGTTCGATATCTCAATTCTGGAGTTGGGTGACGGCGTATTTGAGGTTAAATCGACCAACGGTGATACGCACCTCGGTGGTGATGACTTCGACCACGTTCTGATCGACTATATGGCTGAGGCGTTCAAGGCTGAGCACGGCATCGACCTGCGTCAGGATCCTATGGCGTTGCAGCGTCTGAAGGAGGCTGCCGAGAAGGCAAAGATCGAGCTCTCTTCGACCACTACCACGGAGATCAACCTGCCCTACATTATGCCCGTGAACGGTATTCCCCAGCACTTGGTGATGTCTTTGACTCGCGCTAAGTTTGAGCAGTTGAGCGACCACCTCATTCAGAAGACCATCGAGCCTTGTCGCATCGCGTTGCGTGATGCAGGCTTGCAGGCAAGCGATATTGACGAGGTGATCCTCGTGGGTGGTTCGACCCGTATTCCCGCTATTCAGCAGATCGTGGAGAAGTTCTTCGGCAAGGCTCCCAACAAGTCGGTAAATCCCGACGAGGTGGTGGCTATCGGTGCTGCTATTCAGGGTGGTGTATTGACCGGTGAGGTTAAGGATGTGCTTCTGTTGGATGTAACGCCGCTGTCGCTCGGTATCGAGACGCTGGGTGGTGTGTTCACAAAGCTCATCGAGGCCAACACCACGATCCCCACGCGCAAGAGCGAGGTATTCTCGACGGCTGCCGACAACCAGCCCTCGGTAGAGATCAACGTATGTCAGGGCGAGCGTCCTATGGCACGCGACAACAAGTCGATTGGTCGCTTCCACTTGGATGGTATTCCCGCAGCTCCCCGTGGCGTTCCGCAGATCGAGGTTACGTTCGATATTGATGCGAACGGTATCCTGAACGTATCGGCAAAGGATAAGGGTACGGGCAAGGAGCAGAAGATCCGCATCGAGGCTTCGTCAGGTCTTACCGAGCAGGAGATTCAGCGTATGCGCGACGAGGCTAAGGCCAACGAGGAGAAGGATAAGGCTGAGAAGGAGCGCGTGGATAAGGTTAATGCGGCCGACTCGAACATCTTCGCAACGGAGAAGCAGCTCAAGGAGTATGGAGACAAGATTCCCGCTGACAAGAAGTCAGCAATCGAGGGCGCACTCGCAAAGCTGAAGGAGGCTCACAAGTCGCAGGATGTGGCGGCTATCGACACCGCGATCAACGAGCTCAACGCCGCTTGGCAGGCAGCTTCGCAGGATCTCTACGCAGCACAGCAGGCTGAGCAGCAGGCTCAGGGCGGCGCACAGGGTAATGCCGGTGCGGGTGCTTCGCAGCAGGGTGGTGCGCAGCAGCAGCAGCCTGAGGATGTTGAGTTTGAGGAGGTAAAATAGCGCTAATATCGAAAACATCTAACAAGGTGATTTCTGCGTTATGCTTGTTAGAAAAGTCCTCACATACGCATAGTATGCTGCGGTTTTCTAACATCGCAAGCCTAAAAATCCCTCTTGTTATATGCTTTCTTGTAATCGCAATAAATAGTGCGGTTGTCCCACGGGGCAACCGCTTTTTTGTGTTGGGGTGAAGTGTTTTGTGCTGAGGGATTTGCTCTTCTCGCAACAAATGATTAGCTTTGTGTAGATTAACCCAAAATGAGAAGATTATGAGACGGAGTATTAGAAAGTTTTTCGGTCTCGCGTTGTGCCTCGCGGGGGCGATGGTGTGTCTGGTGCAGTGTGCGCCCGCTGTGGATATGACAGATGAGGGAGCGCTGCCGCGTGCGAAGGCTACGACGGAGCTTGACAAGGCATTCGGAGAGTATCTTGCGGCGGTGGAGGCTGCCGGGCAGGATCTGCACAGTATTATGATTGTGAAGGATGGCAAGGTAGTGAAGGAGCATTGGATGGGCGAGGGTGCGCCCGATAAGTTGCACATCCTGAACTCGGTAAGTAAGACCTTCACCTCGACGGCCGTAGGTTTGGCCATTGCCGAGGGGAAGCTCTCTCTGTCGGACAAGGTGGTGGATCTTTTCCCCGATAAGTTACCCGCCGAGGTGAGCGATAACCTTAAAAAAGTGGAGGTGCGTCATCTGCTCACAATGTCGGGCGGACACGACACCGAGCCGAGCTTCCGCAGATTGGCCGAGGGAACGGATTGGGTGGAGGCATTTTTGGCACATCCGTTCGAGCACGAGCCGGGAACATATTTCTGGTACAACAGTATGGGAACGTATATGTTGTCGGCTATCGTTCAGAAGGTTACGGGCGAGAAGGTGATTGACTACCTGACACCTCGTCTCTTCGAGCCTTTGGCTATCGAGGGTGCAACGTGGCAAGAGAGTCCGCAGGGGATCAACACAGGCGGCTGGGGCCTTTATCTCAAGACCGAGGACTTGGCAAAGATGGGACAGCTGATTCTGCGCCGAGGCGAGTGGAACGGCAAGCAGATCGTTCCCGCTGAGTGGATTGACGAGATGACAAAGGCGCACATCGACTCGCGTCCTGCGGGTATGCGCCCCGAGCAGATTACATTCAAGGCCGAGGATAGCGACTGGTTGCAGGGCTATGGCTACCAGATGTGGCGTTGCCGTCACGGAGCGGTGCGTGCAGACGGAGCTAATGGACAGTATATCATCGTGATGCCAGAGCAGAATGTGGTGATTGCGATGACGGCAAACATCGGCGATATGCAGGGCGAGATCAACTTGGTGTGGGAGCATCTGTTGGCGGCGCTAAAGTAGCGAAATCAGAGGTCGTTGTCGCCCATCGGACGGAGTGATGGAGCGAGTGGGCGATAAAATGACGATATATTTGTAGAAAAGTCTGAAAATCGGGCGTAAAGTTTCGATTTTCAGACTTTTTTTGCTTATCTTTGCGAGATTGAAAGTCGGATTGTTTCCGATGATGCGTGATAAATACGTGATAATTAGAAATATAAACAAAAATTTTTAACAACAATGCAAAGTAAAGGCGCACTTAAATTGTTTACAATCCTTTTAGTGATTGGATGCATTTATCAGCTCTCATTCTCGTTCGTGACGAGAAACGTCGAGAAGGATGCCGCAGAGTATGCTGCTTCATTCGACCAGGCGGAGCAGGCTTCTATGGAGGCTTATTATTTGGATTCGATTCAGAACAAGCCCGTATTCAGCTTGCTGGGTCTTAAGGACTTCACCTACAAAGAGGCTAAGGAGAAGGAGGTAAACCTCGGTCTTGACCTTAAGGGTGGTATGAACGTAATGCTCGAAATCGAGGTTCAGGACTTGGTTAAGTCTCTGGCTGGCGAGAGCCAGAACGACCCCGCTTTCGTGGCAGCTCTCGAGCAGGCTAATGCAGCTCTGAAGGCTGGTACTAACGACTACATCGGCGAGTTCGCCGAGGCTTACGAGCAGACCTCGAATGGCGCTCCTCTGGCCGCTATCTTCGTTAGCCCCGACCGCAAGGATATTACTCCTAACTCGACCAACGACGAGGTTGTTCGCGTTTTGCGCGATGAGACCGACGCTGCTATCGCTGCTTCGTTCAACATCTTGCGTAGCCGTATCGACCACTTCGGCGTAACACAGCCCAACATTCAGCGTATGCCCAACTCAAACCGTATTATGGTTGAGTTGCCGGGTGTTAAGGAGCCTGAGCGTGTGCGTAAGCTTCTGCAGGGTTCTGCATCGCTGGAGTTCTGGGTAACGTATGACGCTGCGGAGGTTCTGCCTATGTTGGTTGAGGCTGACGCCTTGATTAAGCAGGTGAACGCTGGCGAGACTCCCGCTGAGGTAGCTCAGACTGAGGAGGGTGGCGACTTGGCATCGGAGGTAGCCTCTACGACCGAGCAGTCAATCTCGGGTTACACCCGCGAGTCAAACCCCTTGTTCGCGCTTTTGGATCCCGCATACGCAGGTGGTAGCATCGTAGGTACTGCAGTAGCTGCCGATCAGCCTATCATCAACGCATACTTGGAGCGTCCCGAAGTTAAGAACCTCTTCCCCGCCGACCTTCACCTGATGTGGGGTATCAAGGGTGAGCCTATGTTCGATAACCGCATCTGCCTCTACGCTTTGCGTTCGGTTGATGGCAAGCCTTCGATGGATGGTAGCGCCGTAGCAACCGCTCAGGAGAACTACTCACAGAACGGTTCGGCTGCCGAGGTTAATCTGATGATGAACTCGAACGGTGCTTCACAGTGGGCTCAGCTTACGGGCCAGAACATCGGCAAGCCTATCGCAATCGTATTGGATGGCTATGTATATTCAGCTCCCAACGTACAGAATAAGATCGAGGGTGGTAGCTCAGTGATCACCGGTAACTTCACCATTCAGGAGGCTCAGGACTTGGCTAACGTGCTTAAGTCTGGTAAGGTTCCCGCGCCCGCGCGTATTATTCAGGATACGGTAGTAGGTCCCTCGCTCGGTGAGGAGTCTATCAACGCAGGTATGTTCTCATTCGTATTGGCATTCTGCTTGGTACTGCTCTATATGGGTCTGTTCTACAAGACCGCAGGTTGGTTGGCAGATATCGCCTTGATCCTTAACATCTTCCTTTTGATGGGTGTTCTGGTATCGTTCGGCTCGGTATTGACGCTGCCCGGTATCGCAGGTATCGTGCTTACGATGGGTATGGCTGTGGATGCTAACGTAATTATCTACGAGCGTATCAAGGAGGAGTTGCGCGGTGGCAAGGGCTTGGCTCTGGCTATCAAGGATGGTTTCTCGAACGCTTACTCGGCAATTATCGACGGTCAGCTGACTACCATCATCACCGGTATCGTGCTGTTCGTATTCGGTAACGGTCCCGTACAGGGCTTCGCTACTACGCTCGTAATCGGTATCTTGACCTCTGTATTCTGCGCAATCTTCATCACTCGTATGTTGCTTGAGAAGGTGTTGGAGAAGTGGGGCAAGCTCTCGTTCTCTCGCTCTTGGTCAGAGAACTGGTTGGCAAACGTGAAGTTCGACTTTATCTCAAAGCGTAAGTCGTCATATATCCTCTCTGGTTCGTTGGTTGTTTTGTCAGTGCTGTCATTGGCAATCCTTGGTCTGAACACAGGTGTTGATTTTACGGGTGGTCGTACCTACGTTGTACGTTTCGACCAGAATGTATCGGCTGAGGAGATTCGTGTAGCTTTGGATCAGGCGCTGGTTAGCGACGATGCTACCAGATCTTCACTCGAGGTTAAGCAGTATGGTGGTGAGAACCAGATGCGTATCATCACCCAGTACAAGTTTGACGATACTTCAGAGGAGACAACTGCAGAGGTTGATGCTTTGATCTACAATGCGTTGAAGGGCTTCTACTCATACCCCATCACGCTGGATCAGTTCACCAGCACGCAGGAGGATGTTAATGGTATCATCTCTTCTGAGAAGATCGGTCCCGCAATCGCTAAGGATATGGTGTTCAACGCATTCTACGCTGTGTTGTTCTCGCTGATCGCTATCGGTCTCTACATTACCCTCCGATTCAAGCACTGGCAGTGGGCAACGGGTGCTACGTTGGCTTTGGCTCACAACGCATTCCTCGTAATCGGTATCTTCTCGATGCTGTACCACATTATGCCTTTCAACTTGGAGGTTAACCAGGCATTCATCGCTGCGATCCTGACCATCATCGGTTACTCGATCAACGATACTGTGGTTATCTTCGACCGTATTCGTGAGTACATCGCTCTCTATCCTAAGCGCGCGATGAAGGATAACATCAACAATGCTATCTGCTCGACGCTGTCGCGTACGATGAATACTTCAGGTACGACTATTGTAACCCTGCTCGCGATGTTCATCCTCGGTGGTGAGAACCTGCGCGGTTTCATCTTCGCTCTGCTCTTGGGCGTGATCATCGGTACCTACTCTTCGGTATTCGTTGCAACGCCTATCGCATACGACATTTTGCGTCGCGGCGAGAAGAAGTAGTCTTATTTGAGAGAATAAGTGAAAAAATAGGTTGCAACATCATCGGTTGCAACCTGTTTTTTTATAACTTTGCATTACTATGAGAAAGTTTCTGGAGATACTCAAATCGGCGTGGCAATGGTTTCGCGGGGCGGTGTCGTCGGCCTTCGTGATACTCTTCTGCGCGTCGTTTATTCTGTGGTATATTCTCAAACTGCAATATACCTATACGACCGACTACTCGGTGCTGGTGAACGTTGATGGCGAACTACTGCGTGTGCCGTGTGTGATCGAGGGCAAGGGTACGAATCTGTTTGGATATAGAGTCTATATGCATAAGGAGATACGGATTCCGTTGTCGGATTTGAAGTACACCTTCACGAGCGATCCCGAGGAGGGGGCAGATGGGGCGATGACGAATATGTATATCATCGATCCGCAGTCGATGCAGAGTGCTATATCGGTGCGATTCAGCGATATAAAAGTGGTGTCGGTGGGTGATGTGCCGCCGCTCAGGTTGAAGGGCGAAGAGGAGAAATAAAAAAGAGAAAGGATTATGTATAAAGTTGGAATAACGGGCGGTATTGGAAGCGGAAAGAGTACGGTTTGCCGACTCTTCGAGCAGAATGGTATCGCCGTTTATGATTCTGATGCGAGGGCCAAGGCGCTGATGGCCGAGGATGCGAAGTTGCGCGAGCAGCTTGTGGAGGCGTTTGGCGCAGAGTGTTACAATGAGCAGGGACTCGATCGGGCATATTTGGCCGGGCGTGTGTTTGGCGATGAGGCGGAGCTGCAGCGATTGAACGGGATTGTGCATCCTGCCGTGAAGGCGGATTTTCGTCGTTGGACCGATGCACAGCGTGGTGCGTATGTTGTGTTGGAGAGTGCTATTTTATTTGAGTCGGGCTTCGATGCTCAGGTCGATACGACACTTGCGGTGATGGCGCCGATGGAGGAGCGACTGCGACGCACGGTGGAGCGCGATGGTGTTGATCGTGAGGCTGTTCGGCGACGTATGGAGCATCAGTTGAGTGATGACGAGTTGCACGCACGGGCTGCACGCACGATTGTGAATCTTAGGATGGATTATCTGGAGAGCGATGTAGAGCAACTACATAAGATCTATTGCTATGAAGCATCTCTTTAAGGCATTGGAGCGGCACGAGCCGCAGGTGATGGCGATTGTGAATGTAACCGACGACTCCTTCTTCGAGGGGAGCCGAACGCCGTCGGGTGATGCGATCGAGGAGCGCGTTGCACAGGCTCTGGAGGATGGGGCGACGATATTTGATGTAGGCGGCGCTTCGTCAAGGCCGGGTGCGGAGATGGTCGATATGGAAGAGGAGTGGCAGCGCGTGAGGCGTGGCGTGGAGGCCGTGAGAAGGCTCTCGAGCGATGTGCCTGTGTCGGTGGATACCTGCCGAGCGGAGGTGGCGAGACGGGCCATTGAGGAGTTTGGAGAGTTGATAATCAACGATATATCGGCCGGAGAGGCGGACGCAAGGATGATTGACGTTGTGGCGCGAGCAGGAGTGCCGTATGTTGCGATGCATATGCGCGGCGAGCCGCTTTCGATGCAGCGTCTGACGGATTATCCTAAGGGGGTTGTGGCCGAGGTGAGGGATTATTTTGTTGAGCGGTTGGCGACGCTCCGAGAGCGTGGCGTGGAGCGAGTGATAATAGATCCCGGATTTGGATTTGCAAAGAACGTTGAGCAGAATTATGAATTGCTGGCGGGGTTAAGCGAGATTTGCGATTTGGGTGTGCCCGTATTGGCGGGATTGTCGCGTAAGTCGATGATATATCGTATGTTGGGTATAACGCCTGCCGAGGCATTGAATGGCACGACAGCCCTTAATTGGGAGGCGCTACGGCAGGGGGCGACGATTTTGAGAGTCCACGACGTGAGGGAGGCGGTTGAGGTTGTGCAACTATTTGAAAAATTGCCTAACAAGGGGAATAAAAAAGCCTGTCAGTAGTGAGCTGACAGGCTTTTTTTTGATCTCTATTGGGGGTTAGGCCTCGGCCTTCTTCTCCTTGATTACGAATACGCAAGCGGCACCGATGATAAGCAGCACGCCCGCCAAAACCAGCATATTGATCTCGGGAGCCAAGCCGCCCTCGGGGGTGAAGCCCTTGAGGATCAGACCGCCCAGAACGGCTGCAACGATCTGCGGGAGGCAGATAGTGCCGTTGAAGAGGCCCAAGTAGGTACCCATATGGCCACCGCTCAAGGCGTTGGTGAGAATCGTAAAGGGAAGAGCCAGCATCGCAGCCCACGCACAACCGATCAGAAGGAAGCTGATGAAGAGCAGGTAGGGATCGTGCATAAAGTAGGTTGAGATGAAGCCCAAGCCACCAAGAACGAGGCTGAGCGAGTAGATCAGCTTCTTATTCTTGAACATAGGAATCACAACTGCCCACAGTACAGAGCCTACGGCCTGAACGGCGAAGAGGATGCCAACCCAGTTACCTGCGGCGTTATACTGCTCCGAGGTGGTGTCCAGAACGGTGCGGGTGATGCCATCGACCGTATTCTGGATGGTAGGTGCATCAAAGGCGTTGAGCGCGACAGAGCCGTTGGTGTAGGTCCACATAAACATAAATGCCGCCCAGCAGAAGAACTGCACAAGACCGACGGTCCAGAATGCCGAGGGGGCCTTGATGAGCAGCTGGAGCATATTAGTCTTCTCGCTCTTCTCCTCCTGCTTGATGCCGTGATACTCGGCATAGAGCTCGGGGGGATACTCCTTAACTTTGGCGGTGGTGTAGAGTACGCACAGGATAAGGATTGCAGCACCTGCGTAGAATGAGAAGATAACCGTATCGGGGACAACGCCCTCGGGGGCTATGTTGCTGATACCGATGCCTGTGAGTACGAAGGGGAAGATGTAGCCGACAAGACTGCCTGCGTTGCAGAGGAAACTCTGGATCGAGTAGGCCAAGCTCTTCTGCTCCTCGTTTACCATATCGCCGACCATCATCTTGAAAGGCTGCATTGCCACGTTGATACTCGTGTCGAGGAACATCAGCGAGAACAATCCGAAGATCATTGCCGTCGAGACGGCCATACCAAAGCTGCCGGCATTGGGTAGCATACACATTACAAGCACGGCAACCACAGCACCCACGAAGAGGTAGGGGATGCGGCGACCGAAGCGGGTCCAAGTCTTGTCGCTCAATGCGCCGATGATGGGCTGTACGATGATACCCATCAGCGGGGGAAGAATCCAGAAATAACTCAAGTTGTGCGGATCGGCGCCCAACGTCGAGAAGATACGGCTGATGTTAGCGCTCTGCAGTGCGTAGGCAATCTGCACGCCGAAAAAGCCAAAACTGATGTTCCAAAGCTTCCAGAAGCTTTGGTTAGGAATATGTTTCATTTGGTATTTTTAATCTTTGCCTATTTATGATCGCTGCGATGAGCGGATCATCTCGGTAATTTGGTAATTAAAGCCATCCTTTGCCATAAGCTCCTCCAACGTGAGGTGCATACGGTAGCGCCAATAGTGTCGCGGGTTGGCGGGCACGTTTATGCGCTCCGAGTCGGCATCCTCCACGCGCAGGCTCTCGTCGATCGAGAACCAGTCCTGAAGCGCCAAGATGCAGAGCAACGAGGGCGACTGAAGGTGCTGGCGAACGATCTGCTCGCAGATCTTACCCGACGCCTCGGCGGGGGCCTCATCGTTGTAGCAGAGGACGTTGCGATAGAAGTCGTTGGTTACAGCGCGATCCTCACGCCACCAGCCGCGAAGCGTGCTCATATCGTGGGTGGAGATGGTGCAGACAGAACGCAACGGGTACTCCTCGACGTGGCCGAAGGCGTGCTCGGGGTTCTTGGGCATACGCTGAATCTCGAGACTGAGAATCTGCATTGCCTCCATAGCCCAAGGTACGCAGTCGGGAACCATACCCAAATCCTCGCCGCAGACGAGCATCGAGGTGGCCTCGGTGAGCTGCGGGAGCTTCTTCATAGCCTCCTCGTACCAGAACTGGTTGTGGCGCTCGTAGAAGTAGTGAACGTACAAGCGGTCGAAGGCGGCCTTCTCGTGGGCGCTAAGGCGCGAGTAGGTGTAGTCGCTCTGGGCGCTGATGCGGGGGTGGTACATACCTTTAAGCTTGCGGTCGGGAACAAAGAGCACGTTGTCGATGAGCGAGTAGAGGCCCTCGCGGATCCACTCGTCGCCCTCGGGCAGAGGATGCTCGTTGAGGTAGGCCTCGACCTTGCGCTGGGTGTTGAACTTGGCCTTCAGCTCATAGACATCGTCGTGGCTATGGCGAAGGAAGTTTGTCTTAACCCAGTCGGCCTTCTCGTGGAAGCGCTGCCAGAGCAGATCCTCGTTGATGAAGGGCTGAGTCATAAAGTCGTGCTGGAAGTGCAGACCGAACGAGGCGATCTCGTCGGCCGACATCGGCATAGCGGGCGAGAACTGTCCCACAAGACCATTGACCGAATGGGCGGGAATCTCCCAGATGCGGAAGAAGCCGAGGATGTGGTCGATGCGGTAGGCGGTGAAGTACTCGGCCATCTTGGCAAAGCGACGACGCCACCAAGCGTAGCCGTCGGCGGCCATAACGTCCCAATTATAGGTGGGGAAGCCCCAATTCTGGCCCGTAGCGGAGAAGGCATCGGGGGGTGCACCGGCCTGACCGTTCATATTGAAGTAGTAGGGCTCAACCCACGCCTCGACGCTGTTGCGGCTGATGCCGATGGGGATGTCGCCCTTCAAGATGACACCCTTCGAGCGGGCGTACTCGCCTGCGGCCAAGAGCTGGATGTGCAGGTGGTACTGGATGTAGTAGTAGAACGCAATGTCGGCGTAGCTCTTCGAGCGGGGATTGCACAGGCGGCCTACGGCCTCGCTGTCGTAGGTGCTATGCTCGGGCCACTCCGAGAAGACGGGTGTGCCGAACTTATCGCGCAGGGTTGAGAATGCGGCGTAGGGCTGCAGCCAATGGGCATTCTCCTTGAAGAACTTCTTGAACGAAGCCGACGAGAGCGTCTGCTTGCCCGACTCGGCGTAGGCCTTGCGAAGATAACCGCGCTTGAGGGTATTGACAGCCTCGTAATCGACCTGCTTCAGGGCATTGAGGGCCTTGCACTCGGCCTCGAACTTCTCCATTGCAGTCGTATCCTTAAGGGCGGGTAGCTGCCTCAGGTCAATATACATCGGATGGAAGGCGTAGATCGAGATGCTGTTGTAGGGGTATGAGTCGATCCACGTTCCGGTGATGGTCGTATCGTTGATGGGCAGGATCTGAACGGCACGCTGGCCCGTCATCGTTGCCCAATCGATCATAGTCTTAATGTCGCCGAAGTCGCCAACGCCCTGACTACCCTCCGAGCGGAGAGAGAAAACGGGAATAGCTGTACCTGCGATCTTGCGCGATGATGAGTGAAAGTAGAGCTCGACCTCGGCAAGAACGGTGTGCTCGCCCTTCTGCATCGGGTGTGCCGAGAGGTAGCGGTTGTGGCCGCACTCCCACTCGTCGATAGCGCCCGTTGAGGCGTTCAGAGCGACGAACTTATACTCGCCCGAACGGATCTTCTTCGCATCGAGCGTTACGCTCCAGAGATTCTCCGCGATCTGCTCCATCCTTGCTGCATTCTCGCTCTGCCAGCCGCCTACGACTTCGCCCACGACGGCCAGCACCTGACCATTGAGATTAAGGCAGGGGCAAAGGGCGCGCAGCGTGAAGCTGTTGGCGGGGGCTGTGGTGTGGCTCTTGGTCGAGAGCTTCACCTCGCCCGAGAAGGCCGAACTGAAGAGGTGCGATGCGGCGGGTTTGTCGCGCCAGCTATCGGAGATGAAGTAGTGGGCATCGCGTACCTTCCACTTCGGCAGCGAGTGTGCCGTGCGGCAGCTCTCGGTGCGGATGATGTTGCCGTCGCGCACGATGATGTAGCGATATGTTGAGGGCAGCGTGTCAAGCTCGACACTGCAACCCCAATTCTTACCATCGAAGGTTGAGAGGAGTATGGGCTCGGCGCTTTCGCCCAGAAGAATGCCCACCTGCTCACCCCACGAGGTGAGGTATTCAATATTGAAAGAGAGTTTCATTTGGTATTTTTTAAGGTCAATCTTATTTGCCCCAAAGGTTGCGAGGATATACGCCAGCCTCGATCAGCTCCTCGATCTTGGCCATAAGCTGGGGTTTGTCGGCCTGATAGGTTACGCCGAACCAGTTGGCCGAAGTTGAGAGAACCTTCAGCTTGGCGGTGCCATTGCCGATCAGGTTATTGACCATCAGAGGAATGAAGAACTCGGCTTTGAGATTTGCCTGCGTTGCAGGATCAGCCAAGAACTCGCGGAAGTAGGCCTCCGAGTGGTCGAAATAGTCGGGCGTGAAACCAAAGAGGTTCATCGATACGGGGGTGTTCTCCTCCAGAGTCTCATCCTCGCCCAAGTCGTGGAAGACGATCTGGCCCTCGGCGTTGCGCTCGATCTTGGTGCGCTCGACAATCGATGAGAGGAAGCCCTCGTCGTCGATCGAACATACGCCACGCGATACGGTACCATTCTCAGAGAGAGTCTTATTGACCTCGTAGCCGACCATACAGTAGTGGCCCTTCTCGTCAGAGAGTCCGCTCAGGTACTCGCCGATAACGCGGTAGGCGTCGGCACCGTAGAAGTCGTCGGCATTGATTACGGCAAAAGGCTCGTTGATAACGCTCTTGCCCATCAGCAGGGCGTGGTTGGTGCCCCAAGGCTTCTCGCGGCCCTCGGGTACGGTGAAGCCCTCGGGAAGATAGTCTAACTCCTGATATACGATCTCGACCTCGATCTTGCCACCGAAGCGCTCGGCGTTGAATACGGCCGTAAAAGCGTCGGCGAAAGAGTGGCGAATGACGAAAACAACCTTGCCGAAGCCGGCGCGGATTGCATCGTAGATTGAATAGTCGATAATAGCCTCATTGTTAGGGCCAACTCCGTCCATCTGTTTCAAGGCGCCGTAGCGTGAGCCCATACCGGCTGCCAAAACGAGTAGTGTAGGTTTAACCATTGTGTTATAGTTTTAGTGTTGGTTTTTATAATAAGTACAATTATGCAAATATAGCAAAAATCAGTAAGATAATATGCCACGCTGCGAAATAATGAACTGCATTTATGCGTTTTGTATTGTGTGGCGACGGAGATTATTGTTGAGACAATAAAAAAAGCGCCCCAATGGCAGAGGTTTTGCCCATTTTTCATTATCTTTGTTCGATTATAGGCTTGTGCAATATGGAGGAGAAAAAACAAAAAGTAGCAAAAAATATGTTCCGCAAGATGCGCTTCAGTATGAGCGACCCGATTCATCGTGAGGAGTTGTGGAACGTGCATATCTCGCCCGCAGCGATGTTGGGTAGCGTGGCGGCATTCTTTATTGTGATCTTTTTGCTGGTATTGGTGCTGGTGTCGTACACCCCGCTGATGGATATTTTCCCCGGCTATCGTACCGCTGCCGAGAAGACGCACGACGATCTGGTGCAGAGCGTGATGCGCATCGACTCGCTGGAGCGACGGATGAACGATATGCTCACCTATAACGAGAACATTGCGATGATTATGGAGGGCCGTACCCCTGTGGTGCGAACTCCGCTTTCGGATAACGACACAACGGCGCTGGATAAGACATTGGTGCCGCCCTCGCAGTTCGACTCGCTGCTGCGTGCGCAGATGGAGGGCGATGGCGAGTATTCGTTGGCCCGCACGCTGGCGAGCCGTCAGCAGGGTAGTGGTACGCTGATCTTCTCGTCGCCCGTTGAGGGTATCATCACGCGCCACTTCTCGCGCGAGGATGATCAGCTCGGGGTGGCTATTCAGGCTGCACCGAATGCCCCCGTAACGAGCATCGACGACGGTACGGTGGTGGATGTGCTATCGGGCGAGAAGGGTTCGGTGGTAACGATTCAGCACTTCAACGGCTTCGTGTCTATCTATCGCAACCTCTCGCAGGTGCTCGTAACCAAAGGCGAGAACCTGAAGAGCCGTCAGGTGGTGGGTTACAACGCTATGCCGACGGTGGGCGATAGGACCAATCCGATGGTGGAGGTGGAGCTGTGGAACGAGGGTAGGGCCGTAGATCCGGAGGTTTATATTGTATTCTAAACCAGACTTTTGAGATGAAACAACGACTGTCAATTCTTGGTTCTACCGGCTCGATCGGAGTGCAGACGCTCGACATCGTGAGGCAGAATCAAGAACTGTTTGAAATAACATCGCTCGTAGCGGGACGAAATTGGGAACTCTTGGCGCGTCAGGCCATTGAGTTTGACGCCGATACGGTGGTCATCGCCGACGAGAGCAAGTATGAGCCGTTGCGTGAGGCTCTGAAGGATTATCCCATAAAGGTATTTACGGGAGATGCGGCCGTCAGCGAGGTGGTGCGTAGCTCGACCGTCGATGTGGTTGTAAATGCGCTTGTGGGCTATGCGGGCCTGCATCCGACCATTGCGGCCATTGAGGCGGGAAAGAAGATTGCGCTGGCCAACAAGGAGACGCTCGTTGTGGGTGGCGATCTGGTGATGCGGATGGCGGCCGAGAAGGGTGTGCCCATTTTGCCGATCGACTCGGAGCATTCGGCAATTTTTCAGTGTCTTGTGGGTGAGCGATCGCCCATCAGCCGACTGATCGTAACTTGCAGCGGCGGTGCGCTGCGCGATGTGCCCATTGAGCAGTTGCGCGATGTAACGCCCGAGCAGGCGCTGCGGCACCCGCAGTGGTCGATGGGGGCGAAGATTACCATCGACTCGGCGACACTCGTGAATAAGGGTTTCGAGGTGATCGAGGCACATTGGTTGTTCGGCATCGAGGCCGAGCGTATATCGGTGCTGATTCACCCGCAGTCGATCGTACACTCGATGGTGGAGTTTGAGGATGGCGCTATCAAGGCGCAGCTCGGAACGCCCGATATGCATATCCCGATCAGTTATGCGCTTCTGTTCCCCAATCGTGCACGATTGGCGAGCGAGCGATTCGATTTTGTGGCCAATCCAACCCTTACATTTGCCGAGCCCGATAGGGTGAAGTATCCCGCGCTGGATATAGCCTACGACTGTATGCGTAGAGGGGGTACGGCTGCGTGTGTGATGAATGGAGCGAACGAGGTGGCCGTGGCGGCATTCCTCGGTGGAAAGTGTCGTTTTACCGATATTACGGCCTCGATAGAGTATGCCCTACTGAAGGCGAAGTTTGTGCAGCGGCCTACGTTGGCCGATTATGAGGCCTCGAACGAAGAGTCGCGTGCGCTGGCAGCGGAGTTTCTTAAGTTGAAGTAAATGAAAAAGTTAAATAAACGATGGAAGTATTAATCAAGATTATTCAGTTCTTTATGAGTCTGTCGCTGCTGGTGGCGATTCACGAGTTTGGACACTTTATTGTGGCACGAATGTTCAAGATTCGTGTCGAGAAATTTTACATATTCTTCGATCCTTGGTTCTCGCTCTTCAAGTTCAAGCGTGGCGATACGGAGTACGGTATGGGCTGGGTGCCTCTGGGCGGTTATGTGAAGATCGCGGGTATGATCGACGAGAGTATGGATCTCGAGCAGATGAAGGCTCCTGTGCAGCCGTGGGAGTTCCGCGCCAAGCCCGCGTGGCAGCGTTTCTGCGTGATGGTGGCGGGCGTTGTGATGAACGTGTTGCTGGCGGTTTTGATCTATTCGGGTATCCGCTACGTCTGGGGTGAGTCGTATATGGCAAATGCCGATGTGAAGTGGGGATACGAGTTCAACGAGGCGGCCGAGCGTATGGGCTTCCGCGATGGAGATAAGGTTCTGACGGTAGATGGCGAGGAGCTGGATGCTGTAGGCGACCTGCGCTCGATGTTGCTGCTTACGGAGGGCGATCGAGAGGTTGTTGTGGAGCGCGGAGGGGAGAAGCTGACGCTCAACATTCCCTTCGATGAGATGCTGGCGATGCGCCGCAACCGCGAGTATGAGGATCTATATACGTTGCGAGTGCCCTTTATCATCGACTCGATTGCCTCGGCCTCGGCCGCACAGGCTGGCCTGAAGGTGGGCGATGAGGTTGTGGCCTGCAACGAGCACGAGAATGTGAGTGCAACGACGATGACAACATCGTTGCTGAAGCAGTATAGTGGCGATACGGTTACGCTGCGCGTGTTGCGTGCGGGTGCGGAGCAGGAGTTGCGAGTGCCCGTGGGAGAGGATGGTAAGATTGGCGTGATGTTGAAGGCCGATCTGTTCCAGCCGCGCACGCGCGAGTTTACGCTTCTGCAGGCGATACCTGCGGGTGCGGCGCTGGCGGGCGAGACCATTGCCGACTATTGGGAGCAGCTGAAGCTGATTTTCCAGCCCAAGACGAAGATGTATGAGGAGCTGGGTGGATTCATCTCTATCGGAAAGATCTTCCCCTCGGAGTGGAATTGGTTGCAGTTCTGGTCGATGACGGCGTTTCTGTCGATCATATTGGCGGTGATGAACATCCTGCCAATTCCCGGATTGGATGGCGGCCACGCGCTCTTCACGTTGTGGGAGATGCTGACGGGCCGTAAGGCGAGCGACAAGTTCCTCGAGGTGATGCAGTATATCGGTCTTGCGATTCTGTTTGTGCTGTTGGTTTATGCCAACGGAAACGATATTTACCGTCTGTTTGTAGGCTAATATGGCAAAGGCGAAGAGGGCATATTTCTGCCGTGAGTGCGGTTTCGAGGCTCCGAAGTGGTTGGGGCGCTGTCCGTCGTGTGGCGAGTGGAACACCTTCACCGAGGAGGTCATCGCCAAGGCCACAACCTCGTCGAAGGGCGTTGCGGTGGCTACGCCGCATACTCCGCCACAACGTGTGAGCGAGATTGAGCGGCAGACGCATAGACGACTGGATCTGCGCAATACGGAGGTAAATCGTGTGCTGGGCGGAGGATTGGTGCCGGGGTCGCTGGTGCTGTTGGGTGGAGAGCCGGGAATCGGAAAATCGACCTTGAGCCTGCAGCTGGCGCTGACCGATCATTCGCTGCGTACGCTCTACGTCTCGGGCGAGGAGTCGGCCGAGCAGATAGGTATGCGAGCCGAGCGATTGGGAATCGGGAATGAGGAGTGTTACATATACTCCGAAACGCTGCTCGAAAATATCCTGACGCAGATCGAGGCACATAGGCCCGATGTGGTGGTGATTGACTCGATACAGACCATCTTTACGGAGACGATCGACTCGTCGGCGGGAAGCGTGTCGCAGATACGCGAGTGTGCGGCGACGCTGCTCAAATATGCCAAGACGACGGGAACGTCGATATTCATCATTGGCCACATAACGAAGGATGGCACCATCGCGGGCCCGAAGATTCTGGAGCATATTGTCGATGTGGTGTTGCAGTTTGAGGGCGACGGGAATAATATATATCGCATCCTGCGCGGAATAAAAAATAGATTTGGAGCTACGTTCGAGATTGGCGTGTTCGAGATGCTGGAGAGCGGCCTGAGGGCTGTGGAGAATCCCTCGGAGATATTGCTCTCGCACTATGAGGAGCCACTGAGCGGAATTGCCGTTGGTGCATCGGTGGATGGAATACGGCCATATCTGATTGAAGTTCAGGCACTGGTGTCGTCGGCTGCGTATGGTACGCCGCAAAGAAATGCTACGGGGTATGATCCGCGCCGTATGGGTATGTTGTTGGCTGTGCTGGAGAAGCGCGTTGGGATGAAGATGTTTCAGAAGGATGTCTTCCTGAACTTCGCCGGAGGTTTCCGCGTGGCCGATCCGGGATTGGACTTGGCTGTAGTGGCGGCGGTGATCTCGTCATACTACGATCGCCCTCTTGCAGAGGGTGTTTGCTGTGCCGGAGAGGTGGGACTCTCGGGTGAGGTGCGCCCTGCGCCGCGCACGGAGCAGCGCGTGAGTGAGGCGGCCAGATTGGGTTTTCGACGTATCGTGGTGTCGGGATTTCTGCGCAAGGGGGTGAAGATGCCCAAGGGAATAGAGGTCGTATATATAAACAATATAGGCGAATTGCCGCGCGCGCTCTTCTGCGAGGAGGTGTAGCAGCGGGTGTGGTACGAGAATTGTAAAAGGTTGTCAGATACAGACAACCTTTTTTTATGACTTTACAGGAATTTCAGGCGCTGACGGCGCGTAACAGATTAACTCTGATTGATTTCTATGCCACTTGGTGCGGCCCTTGCCGTGCGGTACACCCCGTGCTGGATGTGGTTGAGGAGCGGATGCACGAGATTGTCGATGTGGTGCGGCTGGATGTGGATCGGTTTGAGAATGCCGATCTGGTCAATCACTTCCGCGTGATGTCGGTGCCGACGCTTATGCTCTTTCATCACGACCACCTGCTATGGCGAAATAGTGGCGTGGTGAGCTTCGATGCGCTGAGCGAGGTGCTGCGGCGATTTGATCGTGTGGAGAGTTACTGAACAAGTTCCATACGCCACGCCATCTCCTCCTTGACGTAACTTGCCGAGAGTGAGTCGTTAAGGCCACTGATTGCCTGCTCGACAGCGTGTCGTGCCTCGGGGTTGTGTTCGTATGCGGCGGCCAAGACGGCTACAGCAGCTTGAGCTATGATGCGTGAGGAGTGGAAGCGATCGACGGCCTCGATGGTCTGCGCAACGACCTCTACTTCGCGGCCGAACGCTGTGGCGGCGGCACTACGCAGGGCGGCGTAGGCGAGAAGTTCGTTATCGGATGAGGCCCACTCGGCAAAGATCTTAGGCAGGGAGTCGGCATAGCGCAACAGGGCGAAGGCCATCTCCTCGGCGACCTCGGAGTTGATAATGCCCTCGGCCCACACATCGAGCGAGTCGGGCGTGAGGAGTGTGGGGTCGGCAATGTGGAGAGCCGCCAAACGCAGCTCGCGCACCTGCTGCTTATAGAGGTAGAGGGCCAGCTGATGGTTGCGCTCCTCGGCTTGGGCAATAGAGCGGATGGTGGGGAGGCTGACGCCATAGTTAAGACCATAGTCGGCACCGTAGTAGCGCATAGTGTTGGCTACGGCTCCGTTCATCTGCTTGCGCATAGCGCCCAGCAGGGAGATCATTCGTTGGGTATTATCTGATGCCATACACATTATAATAATAGGCTGCCCCTATGGGCAGCCTTTATTTCGTCAGAGGTAACTATCGTTTTACAACCGTGTTGGCTATATAAGCCGTGCGACCGAACTCAAAAACGGGGAGTGTCGTAGTGCCTACAACCGCATCGCCCACGCTGATCGAGCAGGTGGCGTTGTCGGCCAGACGCACCATAAGGGCGGTCTTGTCGCGCGAATCAACCTCGGCAATGCCGTTGAGCTTCGGTGCGCGGCCCGAGGGGTTGATGACGAGCTTCACGGCATCGCCCTCCTCGGCACTCTCGGCCAGAAGGCCCTTCGATGAAGAGAGCTTCGCTATGGTGTATGATGACTCGGTGCCGTTGAGGGGCACGACGATACGTTTGGTCGTGGTGGTGGTAACCTTCTTGCCGAGGAAGAGCTCCAAGTAGGCCTGCTCGCGGGCATCGAGAGCCTCAAGAGCATCCTTTAGACCTGCGCCAAAGACATTCTCGCCAGCGTCACCCGTAATCAGATCCATACGCTTCTTGCGGATGGTGAAGATGCTCTGCGCAGCCTGTGCTGCAGCGTCCTCGATGGTTAGGGGCGAGGTGCTCATACGATCGGGCAAAACCTTCGCAAACTCGGCAATGTCGCCCAAGTGCGATTGTACGGTGGTCGATGCGGCCTGCTCCGGGGCGGGGGCAAGGACTCCGTCGCACTGAAGAACCGAGAGGAGGGCATCCTTGATCGTGAAGGTGGTCTTCTCAACAAGTGAGCCGCGCACGTCCAGATACTTCTGGGCATAGCGGGCGTAGGGGCCGACGATGGTCTGCTCGCTCTCGATTGTAAGATCCACAACGATGGTGGTCGAAGGATCGGCAACGGCTACGGCGCCATTGGCGTCGATGTAGGGGCCGATGACCGAGCGGTAGAGGTTATTCTGTGCTGACGCTGCGGTGCAGAGCAGTGTGGCAAGCGTCAAAAATGATAAAAATCGTTTCATAGTCGAAAAATTTTATACCGTATATTTAGCAAATATACTCTATTTGCGTGTAAAAATCAAAATTTCAGGTAAAAATCGCGCGTCAGGCGGCGATATTCGTCGGTGTAGCCCTGCGGCGAGCCATCTTCGATGATGAGTCGCTCGCGCGTGGGAGCCTCCGCTGGGGGAGTGGGGCTGAGCTCGGCCATTATGCGTTTTGCGCCGCTCGTCGGGGTGGTCCAGACCTCGCACTCCCTTATGGTGAAGAGCACTCCGCGAGCTGCCGAGCGGAAGCGATCCATCTCTGGAGGTGGGAGGATGAGGGCGAAACGGCCCGTGGGCGAGAGTAGTCGGCTTACGCCCTGCGAGAGCTCGGTGAAGGGGAGCGTGTCGGTGTGGCGAGCTGTCGAGCGAGCCGCATTGGGCGAGCGGAGTGAATCGACGAAGTAGGGCGGGTTGGAGATGATACGCTCGAAGCGGATTGCGGGCTCGAAGTCCTGCAACGAGCTGTGTACGACCTCGATACGGTCGGACCACGGGGAGGCGGCGACGTTTTTGCGGGCTTGGGTGATGCAGTCGGCATCGATGTCGATGGCGGTGATGCGGGCCTCGGGGCTGCGCTGGGCGGCCATAATGGCGATAAGGCCTGTGCCTGTGCCGATGTCGAGAATAGTTCCTACAGCAGGGAGCGATGCCCAAGCACCGAGGAGTGTGCCGTCGGTCCCGACCTTCATAGCGCAGCGGCTATGGTCGATGTGAAACTGCTTGAATGTGAATCCTTTGCCGCGCATAATCAATCTTTTAAGAAGCCGTCAATGCCAGCGCCGAAGAGCGAGTAGTCGTAGCGAACGGGGTCTTCGGCGTCGAACTCGCGCAGGGCGGCTGTGATCTCAGCCGTGGCTTTCCAATCGTTCTGGCGGCGGTGGAGAAGTCCCAATGCACGTCCCATATTGCCCGTATGAACATCGAGCGGGAGGTAGAGCGCCGACATCGGGATACGTTGCCAGAGACCGAAATCGACTCCACGATTATCGCGCCTTACGAACCAGCGCAGATACATATTGAGTCGCTTGCAGGCTGCGCCCTTGTCGATCGACGAGAGGTGTTTCTCGCAATGGGGGTTATGCGGGCAGGCGAAGAATTCGCGGCGGAAGTCGGAGAGCACCTGCGCAATGTCGCCCGTGGTATCGTAGCGATTCTCGAAAAAGAGGCCGATGCCGCCCGAGTGGTCGTAGATGTGGCGCATCGAAAGCACGAAGTCGGTGAAGTCCTGACCGTTGAAGGTGCGGTGGACAAACGATTGCAGGTGAGTGAGTTCCGAGGCCGATGCGTTGCGAACAAAGTCGGCGGGCGAGTTGTCCATATAGGCCATCATTCGGCGGGCACTCTTGACGATGGCTTTGCGGTTGCCCCAAGCGATGGCGGCAGCCATAAAACCCGCGACCTCGCGGTCGTCGCGCGAGGTGAAGGAGTGGGGTATGCTGATGGGATCGGGCTCGATGAACTCCGCGAGGTTGTACTTATCGTGCAGGTGTTCGAGCAGATCGCGCAACTCTTCTTTGTTCATAGTGTGCTGTATTACAGGATTATACCGTCGCGCATCGAGATTTTGCGGTCGGCCATCGAAGCCAGCGAGTCGTCGTGCGTAACGATAATGGTGGTCTGCCCCAACTCATCGCGCAGGCGGAAGAAGAGCGAGTGAATCTCCTCGCGGTTGCGCGAGTCGAGGTTGCCCGATGGCTCGTCGGCCAAGAGCAGGGCGGGGCGGTTGATGATAGCGCGGGCGATGGCTACGCGCTGCTGCTCGCCACCCGACAGGGCGCTCGGCTTGTGCGTCAGGCGCTCGGCGAGATTCATCATCTTAAGCAGCTCCGTAGCGTGCGTCTCGGCCTCGGCCTTTGGGCGGCCGGCGATAAGGGCGGGCATCATAACATTCTCAAGCGCAGTGAATTCGGGCAAGAGGTGGTGGAACTGAAAAACGAATCCGATGCGGCGGTTGCGAAAGTCCGAGAGGGCATTGTCGCTAAGTGAGCTGACCTGCTCGCCGTTGATAAGAAGCGAGCCGCTGTCCATCTTCGAGAGGGTGCCGAGAATCTGCAGCAGCGTGGTTTTGCCCGCGCCGCTCGGCCCTACGATGGATACCACCTCGGAGGGTTTGACCGATAGCGATACGCCCTTGAGTACTTCGAGCGTGCCGAAGGATTTGTGTATGTCGATAGCCTTAATCATATTTACAAAGGTAGTGAATAATTCAAAATACGGGATTCAAAATGTGAAATTTCTTTGAAGTAATATGTTGTGAAAGAGAAAAAAGTTGTATATTTGTTATAGTGTATAACCCCTAAAATTTGTATTGTGTAGAAAAATAGAGAATTTGTAACATATTTTATATAAAGCGTTAGCTTTTATTCGTGCCTATTGGAACTTGGACACTTTCAATTTATGTAGCACAATGAATAAAGTTTGGCGCTCACGTTGCTGTTCGGCTTCGTGGGCTTTATTCATTATTTGTGCTACAGGTAGTCCAAGACCTCAATAGGCAAATAAAGGATTTAGTCCACTTTTTTTATTATTTAATATTAACCTTAAACAGTAACGATTATGGATAAACTTCAAACACAAGAACAAGTACAATCACAAGTGCAAACACAAGTTGATTCTCAATTGCAACCACAGCTAAATTTAACAGACGAAATTGTTTACTTTGAGGGAAATGTCCCAGATTATTGTATGATCTCAAACAAGAAATGGATATTTGGGAAAAGTATAATTCCTATTAATCAGGTATCTTTTATTGATTTTGTGCAGAAAAAGAGTGATGATACTAATAGAAAACAAATGTTTTCTGTTGGGGGTACTATGATAGTATGGGGAGTGGTAGCGTGGATTGTAGCAAGTTTTTTTGAGGAAGGTTATGGTATTGCTGCATTGATATTTATTATCGGCTTTGTGTGTTTAATGATATCTATTTTGAAGGAACCATATATATATTATGCTATTGTAATAGGAACAGGACAGAAGACATTTGAAATCATAGTTGACTATGATGAGGCAAAAATAGTTTATGATATAATGTCAAAGGCATTGAACGAAAGAACTTTCTAATTGTTGAACAATCTAAATTTAATGTATTATGGGATTTTTGTGGGGCGGAAAAACGAAAAAATGCGAAAAGTGTAGACGTGAAATAGATGTTTATGCGACAAAATGTCCATATTGTTTGAGTAAGCAGAATGAATTGTTATTTTTTAGTCGTTTTGGGTGTCTTGGAGGATCTATAGTGATCATAGTAATTATTATCATA
>SUZL01000014.1:0-7594 GCA_015059925.1 Rikenellaceae bacterium | reverse complement strand
TAAAATATGATAATGAAAGTCTACCTGATATCACATATGGTAATGATAGCGGAGAGAAAAGTCATAGTGAAGGTTTTGTTAATAATGATGATGTTAGTATTTCTAATAATGAAGTGAATAATGAAACTATTAACAATATAGAAGAGGAAGAACGTGTCGTTGAAGAAACAAGCAAAAGTACATTATCGAAAAAGGAAGCAAGACAACAAAAAAAGGAAGATCGTAAATCTGATCGACAGCGAAGAAAAGAGAATAGTAAAAAAGAAAGTGATGGAGAATAAAATAGATTCAATTAATGTTTTTGAATTTATTTTGCGCAGAATGTGTGTTAATTGAGAAAAAAAACGTATCTTTGCGCGCTATGTTTAACTAATTAACAATTTTACGAAAATGCCTAAAATGAAAACAAATGCCGCTGCAAAGAAACGTTTTACTTTCACCGGCACAGGTAAGATCAAGCGCAAGCACGCTTATCACAGTCACATCCTGACCAAAAAGACTAAGAAGCAGAAGCGTAACCTGTGTTACTCTTCAACCGTATCTGCAGCCGATGAGGCTAAGATCAAGAATCTGCTGGTTAAATAATTAACCTCGATTCGCCAAAAACTTTTTTTATTAACAATCGGGACGAAATAGCCCCAAAGAGTGGGAGAGAAACTCACCGCTATTAGTTCCATCAAAAACTTTATTTACTATGCCACGTTCAGTCAACGCTGTTGCGTCACGCGCAAGAAGAAAGAAGGTTTTGAAACTTGCCAAGGGTAACTTTGGTTCAAGGGGAAACGTTTGGACAGTTGCGAAAAACACTGTCGAGAAGGGTCTGCAGTATGCTTATGCACACCGCCAGATCAAAAAGAGAACATACCGTTCATTGTGGATCACTCGTATCAACGCTGCGGTTCGCGCTTACGGTATGACCTATTCAGAGTTTATGGGTAAGGTTAACGCCAAGGGTATCGCTCTTAACCGCAAGGTTATGGCTGATTTGGCGATGAACGAGCCCAAGGCATTCGAGGCAATTGTTAATGCAGTAAAATAGCGGATGGCCGCCTCGGGCGGCTGTCAGATTGAGGCGACTACACTTCGGTGTGGTCGTCTTTTTTTTTGTGTGCGTGGGAGTGGGGTGCGTGGCGGTGTGGTGCGGTTGTGGGGATGGCGGCTTTGCTAAGGCGGGTATGGGCGAACGGGTACGGAAATTGCAGCGAAGAGGGGAAAATGTGATTACTATGTTGGAGTTTTTGTTTCCGTATAAGAGTTATTCGACGCAGATGTCGGTGCTGATTCTGGCGTTGCGTCTATTGTTCGGTCTGCTGCTGATGTGGCACGGATTGACGAAAATAGTGAATTTTGAGTCGATCGTGGAGAGTTTTCCCAATCCGCTGGGGTTGGGGAGCAAGCTTTCGCTATACCTTACGATCTTTGCCGAGGTGTTCTGCTCGGTGGGGGTGATAATGGGGGCGTTCTACCGGTTGGCGCTGATGCCGATAATCTTCTCGATGGGCGTGGCGCTCATCGTGGTGCATCACGGCGATTCGTTTGCGGCGAAGGAGTTGGCGGGAGTTTTTTTCGCGGTATTTGTGATGATTTTCGTAACGGGAGCGGGACGCTACTCGTTAGATAATTTTTTGGCCGCGATGATACGCGATCACGACGCGGCCAAAAATGTTGTTGTGCAGAGCGAGGCTACGCCTCATCGGCAGGATAGCGAACGCCTATCTGGCGACGCACCTCGTCGATGACCTGCATCGTGGCAAGCGAGGTGGCGTGGCTGTTGATCTCCGACTCGCGGTGACCGGAGAGGATCAGATCGATGAACTCGCGGATCTCGTGGTAGTACTCGTTGTGAGAATCGGCTGTGCCAATCGGCTCGCCCTCGACGCGCTTCTCTTGTCCCGAGGCGGGTGCCTGACGGGGATAGAAACGAACATCTGTGGGGGTTTGGATGCGGTCGATAAGGATGTTGCCATCCTCGCCCTCGATCTCGGCAGGGAGGTGGGAGTTGGCGATCTTGGAGTAGAGAACGGTAGCGTTCATACCCTCGTACTGCATATTCACAGCGCCCTGACCATCGGCGCCACTCGAGAGGACAACGCCCTGAGCCGAAACGGATTGTGGCGCGCCGAAGAGTGCCACAAGGGGGTAGATCGTATATACGCCGATGTCCATCATAGCGCCATTCGAGAGCTCGGGACGGAAGGCGTTGAGTATGATGCCCTCCTTGAACTTGTCGTAGCGCGATGAGTATTGGCAGAATGATGCGAAGTAGCGGCGAGGTGTGCCGATGCGGTGGAGATTTTCCTTGACGGCGCAGAAGTTGGGCGAGAGGGTGCTCTTCATTGCCTCCATCAGCGCAACGCCATTTCTCTGCGAAGAGGCGATCATCTCGGCGGCCTCGCGGGCATTGGAGGCCATAGGCTTCTCGCACAAGACGTGTTTGCCGCGATCCATACAGAGCGTGGCCTGCGAGCAGTGCATATAGTTGGGCGAGGCGATGTAGATGGCATCGACTACGTCGCTTGAGGCCATCTCGTCGAGCGACGTGAAGACGTGGGGGATGGAGTGCTTGGCGGCGAACTCCTTGCCACGCTCGCGTGTGCGTGAGCATACGGCTGCGAGCTCGAAGCGCTCATCCTCGCGCGCACCTGCGATAACCCAATCGGTGATGAAGTTGGTGCCGACAACTCCGAAACGAACTTTTTTCATTGGCATAGAATTTTATTCAAGGCAGTAAAATCGCTGTCTATTAACAAAAACGCCCCTTACGCTTGGCGCAGGGGCGTTTGGTTGTAATATCGGTATTACATAAGAAGCTCGCGTGCGTGACGAACGCAAACGCCCAACTCCTTAACTGCATTTGACCAAGGCTTGATCTCGTACTCGAGCTCGATGTCGCAGTAGATAGGCCACTTGTTGTCCTTCAGCAGGTTCAGAACCTCCTTCAAAGGAGTCTCGCCCTGACCCCATACCTGATTGGTATTTGCGGGCTCGGTGTTCTTACCGGTCTTGTCCTTGAGGTGGATGCTATAGATGCGATCGTGGTACTTGTTGATGAAATCAACGGGGTTCTTGCCGGTTGAGCCGAAGTAGTGACCACAGTCGAAGTTAAGCATAATAGAGGGTGATACTGCCAAGATAGGATCGCAGCTGAAGCCCTCCTCTGCGTACTGCATATGGTTGTGCATAGCGATGTAGATGCCGTGCTTCTCAGCGAAGGGAGCCAACTTCTGAGCTGCCTCGAGGCTGATCTCCTGAGTGATAGCCTTAGCACCCATAGCCTTAGTAGCCTTGCAAGCGTACTCGATCTCCTCGTCAGACCAGTTTGCGGGAGCAAACTTAACGATGTGAATCTCGATGCCTGCGTCGTTGAACTGCTTGCGAACAGCCTCTACCTTAGCCATATCCATATTTACACGCCAAGCCTTAAGGTCTGCGTTGTACTTGTCGATCTCAGCCTGCTGCTCGGGAGTGAGCTGGGGACGTCCGGGACGCTCGCCGGGTTTGGGGGCGGGCATCTTAGCACGAGCCTCGGCCATAATGCGCTGCTGGGGGCTCTCGGGAACACCCAATACACGCTCCAAGTCGTTGCTCATAAGCTCCAGCGAACCGAGGTTAGCCTGCTTACAGTAAGCGATGATCTCGTCAACGGTCTTTGCGGGCATTGAACGCCAGCTGTAAGTGATACAACCGATCTTAACGCCGTGGAAGTTTGAGTTGATGCCAGTTGAGTTAGCTGCTGCGGGAGCAGCTGAATCTGATGCACAAGAGGTAAGAGCCGAGGGAAGGAACGAAGCCATAGCCAAGCCCATTGCCGACTGCTTCAAGAATGTGCGTCTTGAAGTCTTCTGCTCGAAAAGTTTCTTCTGATCCATAGTGTGAATTGTTTTAGGTTCCTAACAAAGATAGAGATAATTTTTTAATGTACGCAAGCAAAATTAAAATTTTTTAATCGGCATATATAAAAAATTTCTAAAACTCCACCTTGGGAGCTGCGGCGGCACTTGCATCGGCCTCGAAGTAGGCCTTCTCGTCGAAGCCGAAGAGCATAGCAACGAGGTTGGCGGGGAAGCGACGAACGGCGACGTTGTACTGCTGCGTAGCGTCATTAAAAGCCTTGCGAGCGACGGTGATGCGGTTCTCGGTGCCCTCCAGCTGAGCCTGCAACTCGAGGAAATTCTGGTTGGCCTTAAGGTCGGGGTAGTTCTCCGAAACGGCGATCAGGCGGCCCAGAGCAGAGCTGACGGCTGACTGTGCCTGCTGGAACTCGGCAATCTTCTCGGGGGTGAGCTCGTCGAGCGAGATGTTCACCGAGGTGGCCTTCGAGCGGGCGTCGATAACGGCCTGAAGCGTTGCCTGCTCGTGTGAGGCGTAGCCCTTGACCGTAGATACGAGGTTGGGGATCAGGTCGGCGCGACGCTGGTACTGCGTCTCTACGTTTGACCAAGCGTTGCGAACGGTCTCGTCGAGCGTAACCATATTGTTGTAGGTCGAGCACGATGTGAGTGAACAGATGGCCACGATGGCCACAAGAATAAGTCTTTTCATAGTATTATAGATTTTTAATTGTTGTTTTGCATTTTGCATTTTGAATTTTGAATTTTGAATTCTTCCCGCTTACCATCTTGAGCCGGCACCGCCGCCACCAAATGAGCCGCCGCCCCAGCCACCACCTATTGAGCCTCCGCCTCTGAAGCCGCCTCCGCCCATAATGATCGGGCCGCCACCGCCACGGCGATTGTTATGTGTGGCATCGTAGTCTTGGCGTTTGCGCTTGAGAGAGTGGCCACAGTTGGTGCAGACGAAGGTGTCCTCATAGTTGGTAACGCCGAAGTTGTGGCTCACGACGCGGACCGAGTCCTTTTGCAGGGCGAGCTGTTGGCATCGCGGGCACTTGCGTGAGGCGCGATCGACAACGACGACAATGATCAGCGAGCCGATAATAACAAGAACGAAGAATATGACCAAGGCCAATGCAGCCTCCTTGTCATCCTCGGCGTAATCATCGCTAAGGCCTGCATCGAGTTCGCTACCGTTCAGGACCGCGCGGATGGCCTCCAAGCCTGCGACCATACCTGCGCTATAATCGCCATCACGGAAGTGAGGGAGCATATAAGAGGTCTGGATTCGTTTGCAGATGGCATCGGGCAGGGCGCCCTCGACGCCATAGCCCGTAACGAAGCGTATCTCGCGGGCCTGCTCGACAAGCAGGACTCCGATGCCGCTGTTACTGCTGCTGCCAACGCCCCACTCCGAGAAGAGTTCGTATGCGAAGTCGAAGACATCGTCGGTATCGATCTCGCTGACGGCAACAACGGCCGTCTGCGCAATGCCGCGATGGCGCAGGTCGTAGCAGATCGAGTCGATCTTCGCCACCGCCCAGTCGGAGAGGATTCCGTCGGGATTGGAGGTGAAGCGATAGCGGTTGCTGAGCTGCACGTTGGGTATATCCTCTACGGAGTACTCGCGCGCTGCAAGGTCGATGCAGAGCGTGAGTAGCAAAAGTATGGCAAAAAAGCGTTTCATCTCTATTTATATAATAAGGTATAGCCCCAAGGCTCGATATCCTGCTCCAAATGTAGTGGCAGCAGAACCTTCTCGCCCGTAAGAGCGTTGGTGTACTCTCCAGCGTAGATGCCGTTGTTGTAGTTGGCGTGGATGGTGTAGGGCGAGAGATTCATTATCGCCACGACACGGCTGTCGCCAACTTCGCGCACGAAGGTCATCATACAATCCTTGGCGTTATTCTCGATCTCGATCATTCGGCCGCCAAGCTCGCCAGCCTGAAGAGCAGCCTCGGAGTGTTTCAGCGCGATGAGGCGGCGATAAAGCTCCGTATCGTCGTTGGGCTGGTAGAGCTCGGCGGGGATGTGGTCGCGGTCGAAGAAGGCGAATGAGTGGTCGTAGCCGACCTCTTGTCCCGTGTAGATGAGCGGCATTGCGCCCTCCCAGACGAAACTGAGCGCCGTCATAACCTCGCGGGCATCGCCGAAACGGTAGAATTCGCTGCCGCTCCACGAATTTTCGTCGTGGTTAGAGGTGAACATCATTCGCATCGCCGAGGCGGGGTAGTTCTCGCGGTTGGCATAAAGTTTATTGCGCAGATCCCAGACGCGGCGCTCGCCACGGGCGATGTCGCACATCAGGTGGTGGATCTCCCACGCATAGCACATATCGAAGGCGCGATCGAATAGATTCTGTTGCTCGGCTTCGGCCAGCATAAAGATGTCGGGCTTGATGGCGCGAAGCACCTCGGTGGCCTGCTGCCAGAACTCGATGGGGACGAGCATAGCCATATCGCAGCGGAAACCATCGACGGCGTGCTGCTCGATCCAGAAGCGCATAGCGTCGATCTGACCACGCCATACGTCGTGGTTCGAGTAGTTGAGTTTCGCCGTGTCGGTCCAATCCCAAGGGACTTTCGCCGTGCCGTCGGCCTCGCGCTCATACCAGTCGGCAGGTTTTGCGTGCAGCCACTTGGCATCGCGGGAGGTGTGGTTGGCAACCCAATCGAGGAGAACTTTCATTCCGAGAGAGTGGGCCTTGGCAACAAATGAGTCGAAATCCTCCATCGTTCCGAACTCCGAATTGACGGCTTTGTAGTCCCGAATCGAGTAATATGAGCCGAGCGAGCCCTTGCGTCCCTGCTCGCCGATGGGGTAGATCGGCATCAGCCAGATGGCATCGATGCCCATCTCGCGCAAAAAATCCAACTTTTTTTCGGCCGCGCGGAGCGTTCCCTCGGGCGTGAGTTGGCGAATGTTCATCTCGTAGAGAACGGCCGAGTAGCTCCACTGGGCGTGGTGAGTATAATTTTTTTCAGTCATTGACATCCTTTTTCAAAGTAATAATAGACAAAGATAGAAAAAAAAATTAAACGATAGATAGCGCGGGCCTGAGGATGCGCAAAAAAGCCTCGTGGGGTTATACCTATATATATTATATAATAGGGAAAATTGGTCGGAAAACGTAAGTTGTTAATAATTAGAACGGTGAAACAATGGTGTGAAAATAATTAGCAAAAAAAGCTCAAAATGTTTGCATATTTGGATTAAATGTCGTTACTTTGCACCCGCTTTGATGAGGAAAACACTTCCCTGACAAGCAAAAGTTCTTAAGAAAAGTTTTTCTTAAAATTTCTTAAAAATATTTGGAAGTTTGAAAAACATCACTTACCTTTGCACCCGCTTAGTTAAGGAAACTACCTTGACAACGGCACAAAGTTCTTAAGAAAAAGTTTTTCGAAAAAAAACTTCAAAAATATTTGGAAGTTTGAAAAACTTGCCTTACCTTTGCAACCGATTTCCGCCTCAAAACGGAAAGGGTTAAACAAGAGTTCTGAAGCGCTGGAAACAGCGAAACAAGAATACGAGTTCTTTGAAGATATTGAGCAGCTAAGAAGTTTTATTCACTCTTAATTTAAGAGTAATTTCAAACAATACCTTTGAGATTAGAGCTAAGATTTATATTCAAAATTTTTTACAATGGAGAGTTTGATCCTGGCTCAGGATGAACGCTAGCGGCAGGCTTAACACATGCAAGTCGAGGGGCAGCGGGAAAGTTGCTTGCAACTTTTGCCGGCGACCGGCGCACGGGTGCG
>SUZL01000013.1 GCA_015059925.1 Rikenellaceae bacterium | reverse complement strand
TGCGAGCAAGACCGTGCTGTCCGGGAGGATAGTTACGCTTCTCAAGCACCTTATCCGCACCATAAATGGCCTCGCCGAACTTACGAGCGATCTTTGATTTTGGTCCAATATATCTTGCCATTGTTTTTACTGTTTTTAGTTTTTCTTAAAGTCTTTGTATAAAGTCCTATTGGTTTTGCACTATGCTACCCTGACGCGCATTATACACGACGACGGTTGGGAGCACGGCAGCCGTTGTGCGGCAGCGGTGTAACGTCGATGATCTCCATTACCTCGATACCTGCACCGTGGATAGTACGTACGGCGCTCTCACGGCCCTGACCGGGACCCTTTACATAAACCTTAACCTTACGCAAGCCCATATCGTAGGCAACCTTGGCGCAATCCTGAGCGGCGGTCTGCGCTGCATAGGGAGTATTCTTCTTCGAGCCGCGGAAACCCATCTTACCGGCTGAAGACCAGCTGATAACCTCGCCAACCTCGTTGGTGATGGTGATGATTACGTTGTTGAAAGTCGAGTGGACGAAAGCCATACCGACGGCACCAACCTTAACAACCTTCTTCTTAACTGTTGCAGTTTTCTTTGCCATAATAACTTCCTATTTATTACTTCGTTGCCTTTTTCTTGTTTGCTACGGTCTTCTTGCGACCCTTGCGAGTACGAGCGTTGTTCTTGGTTGACTGTCCGCGTACGGGAAGACCAAGACGGTGACGGATACCACGGTAGCAACCGATGTCCATCAGGCGCTTGATGTTGAGCTGTACGAGTGAACGGCACTCTCCCTCAACCTTCAGGCCCATATCGGCGATGGTTGCACGGATGGCACCAACCTGATCGTCAGTCCAATCACATACTTTAATATTTTCGTCAATTCCAGCGGTTGCCAGAATCTTGCTCGACGTAGAGCGACCGATACCATAGATGTAGGTAAGGCCGATAACGCCGCGCTTGTTTTTTGGTAAATCTACACCAACTATACGTGCCATAAATTCTTTACTTTAATTAATCGTTTGAATATTACCCTTGGCGCATTTTGAACTTAGGATTCTTCTTGCAGATTACGTACAACTTACCCTTACGGCGTACGATCTTGCAATCCTCACTTCTCTTCTTGATTGATGCTTTTACTTTCATAATTTTCAAGCAATCTTAATTATTTGTACCTAAAGGATATGCGACCCTTACTCAAATCGTAGGGGGTCATCTCCACTTTGACCTTATCTCCGGGCAGGATCTTGATGTAGTGCATACGCATCTTGCCTGAGATGTGGGCCGTGATAACGTGTCCGTTATCCAATTCGACACGGAACATAGCGTTCGACAACGCCTCGATGATTGTTCCGTCTCGTTCAATAGCAGTTTGTTTTGCCATAGAGTCTTACTTACTTGTTAAGTGCCTGTTCGATTATATTAAAGTCTGTCAAAACGTCGGGTCCATCACGGCGGATTGCCACTGCGAACTCAAAGTGAGCCGAAGGTTTATGGTCCTTGGTGCGGACGGTCCAGCCGTCGCGCTCGAAGACTACTGCTTTCGTACCCATATTAATCATAGGTTCGATGCAGATGACCATACCCTCCTTAAGCAGCGGGCCTCTGCCTCGTGCGCCGAAATTGGGAACTTCGGGGGATTCGTGCATTTTCCGTCCCAGACCGTGTCCCACCAGTTCGCGCACTACGCCGTAGCCAAAGCTTTCGGCGTACTCCTGCACAGCGGCCGAAATATCGCCTACGCGATTGCCGACCTTAGCCTGTGCTGTACCTTTATAAAGAGCTTCTTTGGTGACTTCAAGAAGTTGGCGTGCCTCGGCGCTCACTTCACCCACGGCGAACGTATAAGCCGAATCACCAACAAACCCCTTCAAAAACGTACCTAAATCCACCGACACGATGTCGCCCTCACAGATGACTCTATCACCCGGGATGCCGTGTACGACCTGCTCGTTAACCGAGATGCAAGCCGAGGCGGGATAACCCTGATAGCCCAGAAACGCAGGCTCTGCACCATTGGCACGGATGAACTCCTCGGCGATGCGGTTCAGCTCGCCCGTGGTGATACCCGGACGGATGTGCTTACCCACCTCGGCAAGCGCGCGGCTCACCAGAAGGTTGTTCTCGCGTAGGATTTCGATCTCTGCGTCTGTCTTTAGATGAATCATCGTTTTCGTTTTGTGTCTTGGCGCGCCCCGAAAGACGCGCTTTCGACAATCCTTAATATCGTTTCAGACAACCGATTTTAACCTATTCTCAATCGGAAGACTCTTAGTAACGTCCCTGAATACGTCCGGTCTTCATAAGACCATCGTAGTGACGCATCAAAAGGTAGCTCTCAATCTGCTTCAGAGTGTCGAGAACAACACCTACCATAATGAGCAGTGAAGTACCGCCATAGAAATAGGCGAACTGCTGCTGGATACCCAAGAACTTCATTGCAAGACCGGGCATAATAGCCACGAGTGCAAGGAAAATTGAGCCGGGGAGGGTGATTCTCGTCATAATGGTATCGATATAGCTAACGGTCTGCTTACCGGGCTTTACGCCGGGGATGAAGCCACCGTTACGCTTCATATCGTCAGCCATCATTTGAGGATTGATGATAATCGCCGTATAGAAATAGGTGAAGGCGATTACCAACACTGCAAGCGTAAAGTTGTACCAGAAGCCCTGGATGTTTGCGAAGGCACCCTGAAGACCGGGAATCAACGCAGGAACCATAACAAGAGCCTGTGCGAAGATGATAGGCATCACGTTGGCTGCATTCATCTTCAAGGGGATGTACTGACGTACACCACCGTACTGCTTGTTACCGATAATACGCTTTGCATACTGCACAGGAATCTTACGCACTGCCTGGATGACAGCGATAGATACCAAGAACACCAAGAACAACAGAGCAAGCTCAACTACGAACATAATAAGGCTACCCGTCGAGGTACTTACGCGAGCCGTGAACTCAGCCATAAGTGCTTGAGGCAGACGTGCAACGATACCGATCATAATGATCATTGAGACACCGTTACCAATACCCTTGTCCGTAATACGCTCACCGAGCCACATCGTGAACATAGTACCCGCGATGAGGATCACTGTTGCATAGATGAAGAAGTAAGCCGTGCCTCCCATTACGAAAGCCTCGTGGGGCATCGTGCGGTAGAGGTTGGCCATATAGGCGGGACCCTGAATGCACAACACTACGATGGTGAGCAGTCGAGTCCACTGATTCATTTTGCGGCGGCCGCTCTCACCCTCCTTCTGCAACTTCTGAACTGCGGGAACCATAATACCCAGCAGCTGGATGATGATCGAAGCGGTGATGTACGGCATTACACCGAGTGCAAGAACTGCTGCGTTAGCAAATGCACCACCAGAGAATACGTCCAGCAAGCCCAACAGAGTGTTGCTGTTCATCTGGTCTGCCAACGCCGAATCAGCGCCCAACATATTGGGGTTGATACCCGGTATGACCACAAAACATCCCAAACGATATACAAGCAGAAGGCCGATGGTGTAGAACACACGCTTGCGGAGCTCCTCGATCTTGTATATGTTTTTCAACGTTTCAACGAGTTTCTTGTTGGTTGCGAGAAGTAGCACGATGATGGCTATTATCGCACCAGCAATCAGATAACCGTTCATAATATTAGTTTAGTTTATTAGATTACAACTTTTCTACACTACCACCAGCTGCAGTGATAGCAGCCTCGGCGCTCTTAGAGAAAGCGTGAGCGGTTACGGTCAGGGCCTTGGTAACGCTACCGTTGCCCAAGATCTTAACTCGGTCGTTGCCAGAGATGAATCCAGCTCCGATCAGAGTGTCGATGTTGATAGCCGTAAGCTCCTTCTTTGCTGCCAACTCCTCCAAGGTAGAGAGGTTGATGGGCTTGTACTCAACGCGCTTCAAGTTCTTGAAACCGAACTTAGGCAGACGACGCTGCAAAGGCATCTGACCGCCCTCGAAACCGAGCTTGCGTGAGTATCCCGAACGAGACTTGGCACCCTTCAAACCGCGAGTTGAGTAGCCACCGTGGCCTGAACCGGCACCGCGGCCCACGCGCTTGTCGTGGTGGGTTGAACCCTTGGCGGGCTTCAAATTATTGAGTTCCATATTCAGAATTTCTTTTTTGGGTTAAACTTACTTTACCTCCTCAACTACTACGAGGTGCTTTACGCGCTCGAGCATACCCTTGATGATTACTGAGTCGCTGTGCTCTACGCTCTGGTTAATCTTGCGAAGACCCAAAGCTGCGAGGTTCTTGCGCTGCTGCGCGGTAGTGCCGATCTGGCTACGTACCTGAGTGATTTTCAACTTTGCCATTGTCCTATAAATGATTAACCGTTAAACACCTTAGTCATTGAGATACCGCGCAACTGGGCTACGCTGTGTGCATCGCGCAACTCGCACAATGCACCTACGGTTGCCTTCACGAGGTTGTGGGGGTTAGACGAACCCTTGCTCTTTGCAAGCACGTTCTTAACACCTACTGACTCCAACACGGCACGCATTGCACCACCGGCGATGATACCGGTACCGGGAGCTGCCGGACGAATCATTACCTCTGAACCACCGAAACGCATCTCCTGCTTGTGAGGAATGGTACCGTTGATTACGGGGATCTTAACCAAATTCTTCTTTGCGTCCTCTACGCCCTTTGCGATGGCTGAGGTTACCTCCGATGCCTTACCGAGGCCGTAGCCTACAACACCGTTCTCGTTACCTACCACAACGATTGCAGAGAAACTGAATGTACGACCACCCTTGGTTACCTTGGTAACGCGGTTGATTGCTACGAGCCTATCCTTAAGCTCCAGGTCGCTTGTACGAACTTTCTTTACGTTTGTATTTGACATATCGCTTAGAATTTAAGGCCACCCTCACGAGCAGCATCGGCCAACATTTTTACTCTTCCGTGGTAGAGGTATCCGTTACGGTCGAATGCAACGTTTGAGATACCCTTCTCGATTGCGCGTGCGGCAGCCAACTTGCCTACCAATGCTGCAATCTCACACTTGTTCTTGCCAGCTGCCTCGGCTGCTACCTCCTTATCGAGTGATGAAGCGGTTGCCAAAGTTACGCCTGCAAGGTCGTCAATAAACTGAACGTAGATCTGCTTGTTAGAGCGGAATACGGTCATACGAGGCTGCTCGGGCGTTCCGTTTACGATCTTACGGATACGCATCTTGATCCTCTCTCTTCTTTCTATCTTAGTTAATGACATAATGCTTGACTTATTTTACTATTTTGATGCAGACTTACCGGCCTTGCGACGGATTACCTCGCCTACGAACTTGATACCCTTACCCTTGTAAGGCTCAGGCTTACGCAGTGAGCGAATCTTGGCAGCAACCTGGCCTACCAACTGCTTGTCGATTGACTTAAGAGTTACGATGGGGTTACCCTTCTTCTCGGTTACGGCGGTAGCGGTTACCTCCTCGGGAAGCATAATAGCTACGTCGTGTGAGTAGCCCAGACCCATAGTAAGGATGTTGCCCTTAACCTCGGCCTTGAAACCTACACCTACGAGCTCCTGCTTGATCTCGTAGCCCTTAGATACGCCGATAACCATATTGTTGATGAGTGCGCGGTACAGACCGTGCAGCGAACGGTGACGGGGCTGGTTGGTGGGGCGGCTAACCATTACGGCTGCGAACTCCTTCTGAGTCTTTGCGTCGGTGTGAGTACCAACCTCGACCTTAATGTCTGAATCAACCTTCTGACTCAGTGTCCCAAGAGGCCCTTTCACGCTTACCGTGTTGTCGGCGGCTACCTCTACGGTTACGCCGGCGGGTAAGATTACAGGTAATTTACCAATTCTTGACATTGTTGTTTTGTTTGATTGTTAGTTAATTAATGCTTTAGATCACGCGAGATTAGTAGATGTAGCACAATACCTCACCGCCTACGTTCTCCTTGCGAGCCTTTGCGTCGGTCATAATACCCTTTGAGGTTGAGACGATGGCGATACCCAAACCGTTCAACACGCGAGGCATAGACTCAACCGATGCGTACTGGCGCAAACCGGGACGGCTTACACGCTTCAGATTCTTGATGGCGTTGGTCTTGGTTGCTGCGTCCCACTTCAGAGCGATCTTGATGGTCGGATGACCCTTCTCGTCGTTGTCGAACTTGTAGGCCAAGATGTAGCCCTGCTCGTAGAGGATCTTGGTGATCTCTCGCTTAATTTTTGAACCGGGAGCTTCAACCACCTTGTGGTTGGCTTTCACCGCGTTTCTAATTCTTGTCAGAAAATCCGCAATAGGATCTGTCATAGTGAATTAAAAGTTAAAAATTAATAATTAAGTTAATTTGTTAATTTCCACCCAATATGGGCGCGCAAATATACGCAAAAAAATCCAATAAATCGCTATATGATGGCTTATTATGAGGCATTTGCGACCGCGAAAACGAAAAAATAACATTAAAATAACATTGGGAGCGCACTTTTCGGCACTTTGCAATGCCCTCGCCCGATCTATCGACCGCCTCAACGTCCCAATTTGTTACTTTAAGCGCCACCTTCACGCACGACAAAAGGTGCAACCCGAAAGACGCACTGCGCCCCAGCCACAACCTCTGTCACATACGGCAGCCAGCACCTTGGGTGCACAGCCACCTCAAATGCCCGACAAATAATTATCATCGGTGGGGAGACTCCCCTACCCTCTGATACCATCTGCGACCCTTGAATGTGTAACTCGATGCCTAACCCTTTCTGCCACCACCCTCGTCGAGAAGTTACCGCCACAAGACGGCACTTTCCCCGATGAGCGCAACGGCTTACTTGGGACTCTGCATCAGTATAGGATGTGTATTCGCTGCTATACTATATATATTATATAATATACACAGGCACCTACGGTTAGCCCGACCGAGATCTGGCCTTGCGGCACCTACGAATGACATATCCTGAAGGTAAATCAACGGGGTTAGGCTGCAGCTACGCTGTCGCGGCCTTCCACACGTCGAAAAAAACAGTCGCCCGGGGCGCACTTGGCGCCCCTGCGACAGAATGATAGACTACCAGCTGGCCTTCTTCACGCCGGGGATCAGACCGTTTGATGCCATCTCACGGAACTGAATACGGCTGATGCCGAACTGACGCATATAGCCCTTGGGGCGACCGGTCAGCTTGCAACGGTTGTGCTGACGGATGGGATTCGAGTTGCGGGGCAACTTCGAGAGGGCGATCCAAGCCTCCTCGTGATCCATCTCACCGCTCTTAACCTTTGCGGCAATCTCCTCACGCTTGTGAGCGTAACGGTTTGCAAGTTTCACACGCTTTACCTCGCGTGCCTTCATTGATTCCTTTGCCATATTACTGGTTGTTCTTTTTAGCGTTCTTAAAAGGCAAACCGAACTCGCGCAGAAGGGCGTAGCCCTCGGCATCGGTATTGGCCGTTGTTACGAAAGTAATCTCCATACCGAAGATCTTGGTGATCTTGTCGATGTCGATCTCGGGGAAGATGATCTGCTCGGTAATACCCAAAGTGTAGTTACCGCGACCGTCGAACTTCTCGTTGATACCCTTGAAGTCACGTACGCGAGGCATAGCCACTGCGATCAGACGCTCCAAGAACTCGTACATACGCTCGGCGCGGAGCGTTACGCGTACGCCGATGGGCATACCCTTACGCAACTTGAAGTTAGAGATATCCTTCTTTGACTTGGTCTGAACTGCCTTCTGACCGGTGATCTGAGTAAGCTCGGCCTGAGCTACGTCGATAAGCTTCTTATCGGCTACGGCCTGGCCCATACCCTGATTGATCACGATCTTCACGAGCTTGGGACACTGCATTACGCTGGTGTAGCCAAACTCCTTCATAAGAGCAGGAACGATCTGCTCCTTGTACTGTGTTTTGAGTGTTGGTACGTATGCCATTATTTGATCTCCTCTCCTGACTTTTTAGCGTAACGAACTAATTTACCATTTGCACCTACCTTACGACCTACGCGAGTGGCCTTGCCGCTCTTGGGGTCGAGTACCTGCAAGTTAGAGATGTGAATCGGAGCCTCCTGCTCGATGATTCCACCCTGGGGGTTCTGGGCATTGGGCTTGGTAGCCTTCTTGCACATATTCACGCCCTCGACAACAGCACGCTGCTTGGCGGCATCGACGCGCAGGACTTTACCCTGCTGGCCCTTGCTGTCGCCTGCATTGACGTAAACCATATCCCCTTTCTTAATATGCAACTTAACTGACATCTTATTCTATGTTTTACGTTTACAATACTTCAGGGGCCAATGAGATGATCTTCATATACTGATCACGCAACTCACGAGCTACGGGACCAAAGATACGAGTACCACGCATCTCACCCTGATTGTTAAGAAGAACTACGGCGTTGTCGTCGAAACGAATGTACGAACCGTTGGCACGGCGGATCTCCTTGGTGGTGCGTACTACGACCGCCTTAGATACTGTGCCCTTCTTTACGTCACCCGAGGGACTGGCGCTCTTCACCGTAACGACGATCTTATCGCCGATTGAGGCGTAGCGACGCTTCGTACCGCCAAGTACGCGGATGCAGAGTACCTCCTTTGCACCGCTGTTGTCTGCTACTACGAGTCTGCTTTCTTGCTGTATCATAACTACTTAGCTCTTTCAATGATTTGTACTAATCTCCAACGCTTGGTTTTGCTCAAGGGGCGGGTCTCCATAATGCGAACGGTATCACCCTCCTTTACGGTCTCGTCCAGACACTCGGCTGCGAACTTCGTAGTCTTGTTCATAAACTTACCATAGATCGGGTGCTTAACCTTACGCTCAACGGCAACCACAATGGTCTTCTCCATTTTGTTGCTGACAACCAACCCAATACGCTCTTTTCTAAGATTTCTTTCCATAGTGGTAATTAACATTTAGGGTTTTTCTGACGCAGAATTGTCAGCATACGAGCTATATCTCTGCGAGATTTTTTAATAATTGACGGATTCTCAACCGGCGATACAGCGTGCTGCACCTTCAACTGAGCGAGGTTAGCCTTCTCAGCGGCGATGCGCTCCTGCAGATCCTGAACCGACATATCCTTTATTTCAGCACTTTTCATCTTTGTCTTTCAATTAAAGATTATTCAACGTAGTCACGTCGTACAATAAACTTAGTTGTAATAGGCAACTTCTGTGCGCCCAGACGGAGTGCCTCCTGTGCAATCTCCAAGGGTACACCCTCGGCCTCGAAAAGGATACGACCCGGGGTAACGGGAGCCACGAATCCTTCGGGATTACCCTTACCCTTACCCATACGCACCTCGGCGGGCTTCTTCGTGATGGGCTTATCGGGGAAGATGCGGATCCAGATCTGACCCTCACGCTTCATATAACGGGTGATGGCCTGACGTGCGGCCTCGATCTGACGACCGGTGATCCAAGTTGACTCAAGTGCCTTGATTCCGAATGAACCGTATGCAAGCTGGTTTCCTCTCTGAGCGAAACCCTTCATACGACCCTTTTGCATTCTTCTAAATTTGGTCTTTTTTGGCTGTAACATAATGTTTTTCGCTTTTAAAAGGTCCTACTTACTTATTGTTATTACGTCTTTTACGGGGAGCGCCCTTGCCACCGCGGTGCTGCTGTGACTGGCCACCCTGCTGTGAGGCTGCGCCCTGAATCTCGAACAGATCGCGCTTACCGTAAACGGTACCGTGGCAGATCCAGGTCTTGATACCGAGGATACCTACCTTGGTGAGCGCCTCTGAGAGATAGTAGTCAACATCGGCACGGAAGGTGTGCAAAGGAATACGGCCCTCCTTAATGGTCTCTGAGCGAGCCATCTCGGCGCCACCTACACGACCTGATATCTGGATCTTGATACCCTCGGCGCCCATACGCATCGTCGAAGCGATGGTGGTCTTGATAGCGCGGCGGTAAGATACGCGGCCCTCCAACTGGCGAGCGATGTTGTTACCTACGATAACGGCATCAACCTCGGGACGCTTTACCTCGAAGATGTTGATCTGAATCTCCTTACCGGTGAGCTTCTTGAGCTCCTCCTTGAGCTTGTCAACCTCCTGACCGCCCTTACCGATGATGATACCGGGGCGAGCTGTCGAGATGGTTACGGTAACCAACTTGAGCGTACGCTCGATGATAATCTTTGAAATACTTGCCTTGGCCAAACGGACATTCAAGTACTTACGAATCTTAGCGTCTTCTACCAATTTCTCTGAGAAATCCTTACCACCATACCAGTTAGAATCCCAACCTTTGATGATACCAAGACGGTTTGCTATTGGATTTACTTTCTGTCCCATTTGCTTAGTTGTTTTCTGCGGTTACCATTTTATCTACTACGATGGTGACGTGGTTAGAACGCTTGCGAATGCGGTGAGCGCGGCCCTGCGGTGCGGGCTGGATGCGCTTGAGCATACGACCACCATCAACGGTGATCTCCTTTACGCAAAGTGTTACGTCCTCCAGACGCTCGTTCTCGTTCTTTGCCTCCCAATTGGCGATTGCCGACTTGAGGAGCTTCTCCAAACGGATAGATGCCTCCTTCTTTGAATAGCGAAGGATACCCAACGCCTTATTGATCTCTACACCACGGATGATGTCTGCTACGAGGCGCATCTTACGAGGTGAGGTAGGGCAGTCGCGCATAATTGCGATAGCCTTCTGCTTCTTTTCAGCCTTTAACTTCTCGGCTCTTATTGCTTTTCTTGCACCCATAGTCTATTACTTTTTCTTGTTACCTGCGTGACCACGGAAATTGCGGGTAGGAGCGAACTCGCCCAACTTATGGCCCACCATATTCTCGGTTACGTAAACGGGAATGAACTTGTTTCCGTTGTGGACAGCGATCGTCTGACCTACGAAGTCAGGCGAAATCATACTTGCTCGTGACCAAGTCTTAATGACTGTCTTCTTATTGCCCTCGGCCTGAGCTACAACTTTAGCCTCCAACTTGGGGTCAATAAATGGTCCTTTTTTTAATGAACGGCTCATTATGATACTCTATTTAATTATTTTTTACGCTTTGAAATGATGAACTTTGAAGTGGTCTTCTTGGGATTGCGAGTCTTGTAACCCTTAGCCAACAAGCCCTTGCGTGAACGGGGGTGACCACCCGAAGCACGACCTTCACCACCACCCATCGGGTGATCTACGGGGTTCATAACCACACCACGGTTGTGAGGACGGCGGCCCTGCCAACGGCTACGACCTGCCTTACCTGATGACTCAAGGTTGTGGTCAACATTTGAAACAACACCTACCGTAGCACGGCAAGTTACGAGTACCATACGAGTCTCACCTGAAGGCAACTTGATGATTGCGAACTTTCCTTCGCGTGCCAAAAGCTGAGCATACGAGCCGGCTGAACGTGCCATTGCGGCACCCTGGCCCGGGTAGAGTTCGATGTTATGCACAACGGTACCCAGAGGAATCTCGCTCAGGAACAAAGTGTTACCAACCTCGGGAGCAACGCCTGCGCCGCTCATTACGGTCTGGCCAACCTTCAATCCGTTGGGAGCGATGATGTAGCTCTTCTCACCATCGGCATAAACCAGAAGTGCGATTCGTGCTGTACGATTGGGATCGTACTCGATAGACTTAACAGTTGCAGCAATACCGTCCTTAGCTCGCTTGAAATCGACGTTACGATACATCTGCTTGTGACCGCCACCGATGTAGCGTACGGTCATCTTACCGGTGTTGTTACGTCCACCAGAGCTCTTCTTAGGACTCAGCAACGACTTCTCAGGCGCTGTGCGAGTGATCTCCTCGTAAGTGCCAATAATCTTATGTCTTGTACCTGCTGTTACAGGCTTAAACTTTCTTACTGCCATTTCTGTTAGATATTACTGTAAAAATCTATCTTATCTCCATCCTTCAAGGTGACGATTGCCTTCTTGAAGTTATTAGTGCGACCGGTGAGAAGACCTGCCTTAGTGTAGCGGCTCTTGTTCTTACCCATATAGCGCACGGTGTTAACATCTGTAACAACAACGTTGTACATCTGCTCTACGGCATTACGAATCTGCAGCTTGTTAGCTCTTACGTCAACGATAAAACCGTAGCGGTTCAGTTTCTCGCCCTGAATCGTCATCTTCTCGGTCAATACAGGCTTAATAATTACTTCCATCTTTTTTCGTTTTTTTAAGCTAACATTACATTCAATACATTCTCTGCACCCTCAACCATAACAAGTACGTTGGCATTCATTACCTCGTAGGTGTTGATGTTCTCAGCCAAGATAGGCTTTACTGAGGGGATGTTGCGGCACGAAAGCTGAAGATTTACGTTGCCCTCCGGCAGGACAAGCAGTACCTTCTTATTCGCCACCTTCAAAGCCTCGGTCAGAGCTACTACCTGCTTGGTCTTGGGAGCCTCCAGCTGGAGATTCTCGATTACGCTGATAGCACCTGCCTGTGCCTTGTAAGTAAGAGCGCTACGGCGAGCCAGACGCTTGAGCTTCTTGTTGAGCTTGAAGCTATAGTCGCGGGGCACGGGACCGAAGATACGGCCACCACCCGGGAACAGAGGCGACTTGATGCTACCGCATCGTGCACCACCGGTACCCTTCTGACGCTTCAGCTTGCGGGTTGAACCTGCAACCTCGTTACGCTGCTTAGCCTTGTGAGTTCCCTGACGCTGATCAGCCAAAAACTGCTTTACGTCGAGGTAGATAGCGTGGTCATTAGCCTCCACGCCGAAGACTGCATCTGAAAGGACTACCTTACGACCAGTCTCTTGTCCCTGTGTGTTCAAAACAGCTAATTCCATACTACTTCTCAATTGTTAAATAAGCACCCTTAGCCCCGGGAATTGAACCCTTAACCAAAATAAGGTTGTTCTCGGGAATTACCTTTAATACCTTCAGGTTAACTACCTTAACCTGATCGCCACCCATACGGCCGGCCAAACGCTTGCCTTTGAATACGCGTGACGGATAAGATGAAGCACCCAGTGAACCGGGCTTACGCTGACGGTTGTGCTGACCGTGGGTCTGACCACCTACACCACCAAAACCGTGACGCTTAACTACACCCTGAAAGCCCTTACCCTTTGAGATACCGGTTACGTCAACCCAATCCTCCTCAGAGAACATATCAACGGTCAAGGTATCACCAAGGTTCACCTCCGGCATACCCTTGAACTCAGCCATCTTGCGCTTGGGAGTAGTGCCTGCTTTCTTGAAGTGACCTAACAAACTGTTGCTGGTGTGCTTTTCACTCTTGTCGTCATAGGCAATCTGTACGGCCTCGTAAGAATCCTTCTCAACCGTCTTGATTTGCGTAACTACACACGGACCAGCCTCAATGACAGTGCATGGTATGTTCTTACCCTCGGCACTGTAAACGGAAGTCATTCCGATTTTCTTTCCAATTAGTCCTGACATTTTTCTGTCGAATTACGTTTGTTAAATTAAAGTGATTTGTATTTATTATAAATATAAGTATATATTCATTTTTTATTTACCCCAACCTCCTCTTGCGAGAGCCGAACTTATTACGTTCCGCCTTGGTTGAGACCGCACAACCTTGGGGCGCAACAAATCAATGCGCCCCACGTTGGCGATATTTTAGCTTAATATCAGACCTTAATCTCAACCTCTACGCCTGAAGGAAGCTCCAACTTCATCAATGCGTCGATTGTCTTGGGGGTTGACGAATAGATGTCGATAATGCGCTTGAAAGTGCAGAACTGGAACTGCTCACGAGCCTTCTTGTTTACGAAAGTAGAGCGGTTAACCGTAAAAATCTGCTTGCGTGTGGGCAGGGGCACCGGACCGCTTACCATAGCATCGGTAGCCTTCACTGTCTTCACAATCTTCTCAGCCGACTTGTCTACCAAGTTGTGGTCGAAAGACTTAAGCTTAATTCTAATCTTCTGGTTCATATTGTTTACTCTTATTATTCTAAATCCTTACGTTTGCCGCTCTTCTCGATGATCTCCTTTGCCAAGTTAGCAGGAACCTCCTCGAAGTGCGAGAACTCCATAGATGATGTTGCACGGCCTGATGAAATGGTACGCAACACTGTTACATAACCAAACATCTCTGACAGGGGAACCTTAGCCTTAACCACGCGGGCTGTACCCTTCTGGTCCATACCCTGGATCATACCGCGACGCTTGTTCAAGTCTCCGATGATATCACCCATATTCTCCTCAGGAGTTACAACCTCTACTGACATAACGGGCTCCATGATAACTGAACCTGCCTTGGGAGCTGCCTGACGGAAACCATTGCGGGCGCAGATCTCGAATGAGAGCTGATCTGAATCGACTGGGTGGAATGAACCATCCTTCAAAGTAACCTTCATAGCGTCGATTGTGTAGCCTGCCAATGCACCATTTGCCATTGCTGACTCGAAGCCCTTCTGAACTGCAGGGATAAACTCCTTAGGTACGTTACCACCCTTAACCTCGTCAACGAATGTAAGGCCAGTCTTACCCTCATCTGCAGGACCGATCTCGAAGATGATATCGGCAAACTTACCACGACCACCAGTCTGCTTCTTGAATACCTCACGGTGCTGAACTGTCTTAGTAAGAGCCTCCTTATAGTTAACCTGAGGTGCACCCTGGTTGATCTCTACACCGAACTCACGACGCAAACGGTCAACGATGATATCCAAGTGGAGCTCACCCATACCGCTGATGATAGTCTGACCTGACTCCTCATCGGTACGAACTGTAAATGTAGGATCCTCCTCAGCAAGCTTACCAAGTGCGATACCGAGCTTATCCAAATCCTTCTGAGTCTTAGGCTCAACTGCAAGACCGATAACTGGCTCAGGGAATGTCATCTGCTCAAGTACCAATGGTGCGTTCTCTGCTGTAAGAGTATCACCAGTACGGATCTCCTTGAAACCTACTGCTGCGCAGATATCACCTGCCTCAACGCGCTCAATTGGATTCTGCTTGTTTGAGTGCATCTGATAAAGACGACTGATACGCTCACGCTTACCGCTACGAGCATTCAACACATAAGAACCTGCGTCCAAAGCACCTGAGTATGCACGTACGAATGCCAAACGACCTACGAATGGGTCAGTTGCAATCTTAAACGCAAGACCACAGAAAGGATCGTTTACTGATGCATTACGAGTCTCAGTCTCGTCTGTCTTAGGATTTACACCCTCTACTGCAGGAACATCCAGCGGAGAGGGAAGGAACGCCATAATATAATCAAGCAACTTCTGTACACCCTTGTTGTGGAATGAAGAACCACACATCATAGGCACCAATGTCATATTCATTGTTGCTGTACGGATAGCTGCGATCAACTCATCGGGAGTGATTGAATCGGGATCCTCGAAGAACTTCTCCATAAGAGCGTCGTCGGTTGCTGCAACCTCCTCGATAAGCTTTGCACGCCACTCGGCTGCCTCAGCCTTCATATTCTCGGGAATCTCCTTAAGCTCGAAGTTATCGCGAACGGTCTTGTCGTCGTAGTAGTAGATTGCATTATTATATATAAGGTCAATCAAACCCTCGAACTTATCCTCAACACCGATAGGCAATACTACGGGAAGAGCTGTTGCTCCGAAGTGCTCCTTAATCTGAGCGCATACTGCAAAGAAGTCGGCACCTGTACGGTCCATCTTGTTAACATAACCGATACGGGGTACGTTGTACTTGTCAGCCTGACGCCATACTGTCTCTGACTGGGGCTCTACACCACCTACTGCACAGAAAGTTGCCACAGCACCGTCCAATACGCGCAATGAACGCTCTACCTCAACGGTAAAGTCAACGTGTCCCGGAGTATCGATCAAGTTGATCTGGTACTGGTGATCCTTGTAGTTCCAGAATGCTGTTGTAGCTGCAGAAGTAATGGTAATACCACGTTCCTGCTCCTGAACCATCCAGTCCATTGTGGCTGCACCCTCGTGAGTCTCACCAATCTTGTGAGTCTTACCCGTATAGAAAAGGATACGCTCAGAGGTTGTAGTCTTACCGGCATCGATGTGAGCCATGATACCGATATTACGAGTATATTTAAGATCTCTTGCCATTTAACTCTCTGTTTTTTAGAATCTGAAGTGTGCAAATGCCTTGTTTGCCTCCGCCATACGGTGCATCTCCTCCTTACGCTTGAAGGCAGCACCCTGTGAGTTGTAGGCATCTACGATCTCTGCTGCGAGCTTCTCTGCCATTGACTTGCCGGCGCGCTTACGCGAATAAAGGACAAGGTTTTTCATTGAAATTGAAACTTTGCGCTCCGGTCTAACCTCCATAGGTACCTGGAAGGTCGCACCACCGATACGCTTTGACTTAACTTCGACTTGGGGTGTGATATTCTCAAGAGCCTGTTTCCAGATTTCCAGCGGAGATTTATCAGCATCCTTCATCTTCTTGCTTACCAACTCCAAAGAATCATAGAAGATGGTGTAAGCAATACTCTTCTTTCCATCCAGCATCAGATTGTTCACGAAACGAGTTACCTCAACATCGTTGAACTTAGGATCCGGAAGTAGAATTCGCTTTCTAGGCTTAGCTTTTCTCATTTTGTTTTCCTGAATTTAATTTTGTAGATCAATTTTACTTCTTACCGGCCTTGGGTCGCTTAGCACCGTACTTCGAGCGACGCTGACGACGACCGTCCACGCCTGCTGAGTCGAGCGCACCGCGCACGAGGTGATAACGTACACCCGGCAGGTCCTTTACACGACCGCCGCGTACGAGCACGATTGAGTGCTCCTGCAAGTTGTGACCCTCTCCGGGGATGTAGGCATTGACCTCCTTACCGTTGGTCAAGCGAACACGTGCCACCTTACGCATAGCCGAGTTCGGCTTCTTGGGGGTGGTGGTGTACACACGGGTACATACGCCACGACGCTGGGGACACGCTGCGAGTGCAGGCGACTTACTCTTGTCAACCTGGCTTACTCGACCGTTTCTTACTAACTGTTGAATAGTTGGCATTGTTAAAAACTTGTCCTTTTAATGGTTAATTTAAAAAATTTCGTCTTCTAAAACGTCCAATTCGGAGTGCAAAGGTAATCAAAAATTTTTAAAAACACTATATAAGTGTATCTTTTTTCGGCTTTTTTCAGCGATTTAGCCATTTTGTAATTCTTTTTGCTTATCGATTTAAGGAAACTATAATGTTTCATTTATATATACGGCTTTATAAGCGTATTTTTCAGCACTTTACAATTAATTAACATTGGAGCGTCAAAACTGACCAAACGCTGGTCGCAAAGTGCTATTTTCAGCCTTTGAGGGCGGTTTGGAGGGGGTTGGTCGGAGCGGCGGCCAAGGTCAATTTTGGAGCAAAAAAACGGACAAACGGCGAGTGCAAAAAAGAGGCCGAAAAGGGGCAAAAAAGGGGTAGAATCGGGCGTCGGCGGAGCGATTTTCCGATTAAAATCGGAGGGGTTTTCGATTAAAAAAGGGGCGAGAGGCGGAGTGTTTCATTTTTTATGCGTATCTTTGGCCAAAAGATATCATAATAAGGTATATTACAATTTAATAGAATAAAAAAGATGAAAAAAGTACTATTTACTCTGGCCGCTGCGATGATGTCGCTCACGGCTATGGCTGATGAGGGTATGTGGCTTCTGCCCTATCTTCAGAAGATGAACATTAAGGATATGAAGGCCAAGGGCTTGAAGCTCTCGGCCGAGGATATCTACTCGGTGAATAAGTCTTCGCTCAAGGATGCTATCGTCATTTTCGGTGGCGGCTGTACGGGCGAAATCGTTTCGGACAAGGGACTTATCTTCACCAACCACCACTGCGGCTACGGCTCGATTCAGGCGCTCTCGTCGGTTGAGCACGACTACCTGAAGTACGGTTTCTGGGCTTCGTCGCACGGCGAGGAGCTGCCCGTGCCGGGATTGTCAGTTCGTTTCGTTGTGTCGATCGAGGATGTTACGGCAACTATTCTTGGCAACGTGCCCTCGATCGCAGGCGAGGAGGAGCGACAGAAGATCGTAGCGGAGAACACCGAGGCGCTGGTGAAGAAGATGAACGAGGGCCTGCCCGAGGGACAATCGTCGCAGGTTGTGGCATTCTTCGGTGGCAATCAGTATTTTGCGTTCGTATATGAGACCTTCACCGACATTCGTCTGGTGGGAACTCCCCCCTCATCGATCGGTAAGTTCGGTGGCGACACAGACAACTGGATGTGGCCCCGTCATACGGGCGACTTCTCGATCTTCCGCGTATATGCGTCGAAGGATAACAAGCCCGCAGCATACTCGAAGGAGAACGTACCCTACAAGCCCAAGCGTCATCTCGAGATCTCGATCGACGGCTACAAGGAGGGCGATTTTTCGATGGTGATGGGCTTCCCCGGCTCGACCACCCGCTATATGACCTCGTACGAGATCGACCAGATGCTGGAGGTTGATAACCCGCAGCGTATCTTCATCCGCGGCGAGCGTCAGGAGATTTTGTGGGAGGCGATGGAGGCAAGCGACGCGGTACGCATCAAGTACGCATCGAAGTATGCCAGCTCGTCGAACTACTGGAAAAACTCGATCGGTATGTCGAACGGTATTCAGAAACTCAACGTGAAGGGGCTGAAGCAGAGCGAGGAGCAGGCGTTCCAGAAATGGGCTAACGCCAACACCCTGCCCGAGGAGCGTTACATCGACGCGCTGCCCAATATGGAGAAGGTGATTGCCGAGATTACCCCCATCGAGGGTTCGATGCAGTATCTTCAGGAGGCATTCCTGCGCGGCATTGAGATCATCACCGCCGCTCGCACCGCAACGCCCCGTCTGGAGGCATTCTACAAGGATTACGAGGTGGAGCTCGACCGCAAGGTGGCAAAGCGTATGATGACCATCGCAAAGGAGAATATGGATCCCAAGTATCTGCCCTCGATCTATGCAGAGGTTATCGACACGCAGTTTGGCGGCAACATCGAGCAGTATGTTGATTGGCTCTACAACAACTCGGCCTTCTACTCATTGGAGAAGGCGAAGAACCTGAGCGACGAGGCTCGCAAGGAGGATCCCGCATATGCGCTGGCGCAGTCGGTGATCAAGAGCTACAACTCACTCGTGCCCGCTTATCAGGCACTCTCGCCCAAGTACAACGAGGCACACCGCCTCTACGTCGATGGTCGTATGAAGATGGATCCCAAGAAGGCGTGGTACTCGGATGCGAACTTCACGATCCGTCTCACATACGGTCAGGTGCTGCCCTACAACCCCGCCGACGCTATCACCTACAACTACTTCACCACGCTCGAGGGTGTGATTGCGAAGGAGGATACCTCGAACCCGCTGGAGTTCACCGTAGAGGAGAAGCTCAAGGAGCTCTTCCGCAAGAAGGATTACGGCCGCTACGCCGATGCTGATGGCAAGCTGCACGTCGGATTCCTCTGCAACCTCGATATTACGGGTGGTAACTCAGGCTCGCCCGTACTCGACGGCAACGGCCGCCTGATCGGTCTGGCGTTCGACGGCAACTGGGAGGCTATGTCGGGTGATGTGGCGTTCGAGCCCGAGTTGCAGCGTTGCATCGCGGTGGATGTACGTTACGTTCTCTTCGTTATCGACAAGTTCGCAGGCTGCAATCATATTATGAGCGAGCTGGATATTGTTAGTAAGCGAAAATAACAAAAACCCTTCTGCACTAACGGTTGGTTTTCTCGCTTCTGAAGGCCTACCTTGCGGCCCGAGGCCGCACTAACAGTCTCTGACCCACCCCCAACCCCCGCCTCAGGCAGGGGCTTTGGTCGCCGCAGAGCGGCTCCTCAAAGTGGAGCAACAGATGGTTGTGCAAGATTGGATATTATTACCTATTATATATATAGGGTTGAAAATTGGGGCTGTCCAACAAGTTATGCTGCGACAGCCCTTTTCTTTTGGAATTGTATAACAAGAGGGATTTTAAGGCTTGCGAAGCCCGAAAAAGCGCAGTTTACCGAGGCGTAAATGAGCATTTTGAGGGCGAGTATAACGCAAAAATCACCTTGTTAGACAATTTCAATTTTTTTTGGTTGCACATATAAAAACGGAGGGTTTTTCCGTTAAGTAACAAAAAAGTGTTACTTTTGTGGACTCGGCCCCCTCGCGGGCGATAATTCCCCGATATGAAAAGAGTCCTCACAACCATATTGCTCCTCTGCTGGGCCGCAGTCGCTTTGGCGCAAACAGATGCATCAACAGTCGAGCTCGACCGCACGACCGCGAGCGACCTGCAAGGACGACTGAAGCTATCGCTCGAGATTCCGCTCGGACAGAAGTGGATGCTGACGTGGAACGAGGAGGGACGCGTGAAGCAGAATATGGGGAAGATGGACGTGATACTGTCGGGCGTAAGGGTGCGATACAGCCCGCTGAAGTTCCTCGATGCAACGACCGAATATACGCTCCTTACCGAGCGCACGGGCAAGGGCTGGCGCAACAAACACCGCTCGGAGACAAGCATCGTGGGAAAGCTCTCCGTAGGGCAATTTGATCTCTCCTTGAGGGAGCTTATGATGTTGATCTGGAGCGACTTTGAGATCGACCGCAACACCACGCCGCAGCCATCGCTCACGATGCGAACGCAACTCCGAGGCGCCTACCGCAATGCCTCACGCTGGACTCCGTACGCCTACACCGAGCTATTTGTGCTGTGCAACGCGCGGGACAGAGTGCAGAACTGCCTAAGCGAGAAGATCGGGCGACGCGGCTACGTCAGTTGCCTGCGTTTGGTGGCGGGATCGGTGATGAAGATCAACAACAAGAACAGAATGAATTTTTACTATATGGTCAATCTCGACCGATCGTTAAGGGCGGCGTACGACTACCCGTCGGGCGATTTGACGCAGTGGACACTGGGGAGAATGAGCGGACACGTCATCGGGATTGATTACACGTTTTCGTTATGATAAAAGGTTTTAGATCAATAATTTACGCTGGGCTTTGTCTTCTCTTTGTGCTGGTGGCGCAGAGCCTCTCGGCGCAGGTCTTTACGCCGCGACTGCCGATCTATATCGTCAATGGCCAGCGGATGAGCGAGGAGCAGGTGCGCGCGATTGAGCCCGAGGATATTCTAAGCAACACGATGCTGCCCGCCGACGAGGAGACCATCGCAAAGTACGGAACGGAGGCCTCGAACGGCGTGATTGTGATCTCGCTCCGTTACGACACCCCCGCGCGATTTGAGGTCGAGGGCGAGGAGACGAACTTCAGCAACTACATCGCACAGCAGATCAAGTGGGGCGAGATGGATCCTGTGGCGCAAGTGGTGATGTCGATCAGGGTAAGCCCCGAGGGTGTGGTGAGCGAGCGCGAGGTGTTGGAGTCGAGCGACAGAAGATTGCTCAACCGCGTGCGCAGCGCCATAAAGGAGGCTCCACGATGGGTAGCAGCCAAGAAGGATGGCGAAGGCATTGAGACGCAGCACGTTCTGCGCGTGACGGTGCCCGTCGGGAGCCGAATGCCGAGGGAGAGAGTGATTAGAATTAGATAGAGAAAGGGTGTCCAAACGGACACCCTTTTTCTTACCTTGTCTTAAAATTGTATAACAAGAGCTATTTTGAGGCTGGACGCAGGCCGAGAACCGCAGCATACCGTGAAGTATGTGAGGATTCGAGGGCAAGCCAGACGCCAAAAGAGCCTTGTTAGGCAATTTTACTTCCATATAACACGCTCCTCGCCCTCATAAGGAGGCAGGGGCTTGGGCTCGAAGTCGGAATAACCGAGCGCTACGGCGCATAGAATACCATAATGCTCGGGCAGGTCGAGCAACTCGCGCAGGTAGTCGTCAGCCTTGCGGCCATCGGGCTCGGCCTGCAGGCAGGGGCGGTCATTGACGTGTACCCAGCACGATGCGAGGCCCTCATCGACAACGGCGAGCTGCAGTGTGGTGGCCGAAATGGCGCAGTTGTCGATCCAAAGGTCGGTTGCGCGCTTGTCGCCCATAACGAGGATAGCGGCGGCGGCATCCTTCATAAAAGCAGAGCCGTAATCGCGCATACGCGACATCTTCTCCAACAGGTCGGGATTCTGCACAATCATAAATCGTGTCGAGCGACTATTGCGCGACGAGGGGGCCTGCAAAGCCATCTCAACAACGCGCTCGAGGCGCTCACGCTCAACGGGCGTAGGGAGGAATTTGCGCGTACTGCGACGGCGCGAAATAATCTCTTTAAGTTCCATAATTAACTATCGTTTAATTGTTTACATATTTTCGTCTTCAAATCCGAGCACCTCGGTCGAGATCTCGCCCAGCGCCCCTGCGACGTGGTTGATCGAGGTCTGCACCTTCACAAAGTCGATGTATCGTAGCTCGGCCGTTGAGCCATCGACATTGACGGCATTGGCGATCTTGAAGTAGCTCTTAATAGCGGTCTGGCCGTCGGTGGAGTCCACCTTGGCCGCGTCGCTGCCCATATTGTCGGCATAGCCCCACGCATAGGCCTCATTGACCTGATTGCCCGTTGCCGCATTTACCGAGGTCTTGGGCGCAAGCATCGAGCCAGAGAGCGTATAGCTCTCTACGTCAAGCCACAGCGGGTAGTAGTAGGGCTGCGTGTGGGATGTGTTGTGGGCAATCGTGCCGCTCGTACCGTCCGACGCGCGCCACTGAACGGCCGAGTCGGGCGAGGTGGGACGGAAGTAGGTTATCGCATAGTTGCGGCGGTGGCGGTCGCTACCCCACTCCGAGCCGCGAAGCTCGTACCACTCGTCGTCGGGCAGGCCGTTGCCGTTGGTATCCTGCATAACCCACACAATACCAGCCTCCGACGAGCCTTCGTACATATTTCCTGCGATGCTGAAGTCGTAGTCGTCGCCCGCGACGATGCTATGGTCGAAGCCGACAACAACGTAGCCGCCAAAGCCGCCCAGAGAGAGATATTTCCCTGCGGCGAGGCGCTCCTCGGCGTAGGCGAGCGCGGCGGCCTCGGTGCTGACATCGGCGAAGCCCGACTGCGGCTCGTTGATGAATTGGCCCGGGGCGGGGAGGTACTCATAGACTTTATGCCACTCGCGCTGGCTCGCAGCGGTGGGTGAACGCATATATTGGCCCTCGGCGGGACAGCACTCGACGTGGATTGTAGTGTCGGCCTTTTGGCCATCGGAGTCGCTGACAATCAGCAGAATATCATACTCTCCCTCGGCCGTGGGGCGGAAGGCGAAGAGGGGATCGGTCGAGACCTCCTCTCCGTCGATCTGCCACGAGTAGGCGGCATCTGCAAAACCCTCGACAATGGGCTCAAGCCAGAGCGTGCGACCAAGAGCGACGTTGCGCGTGGTGGCGATATGGATCGCAGCCTCGGCGTGCTCAACGACGTGGAGCGTGAGCGACTGCTCGTCGCTGCCATCCTCATTCTCGGCGCGCAGCGAGAGCGTGTGGTCGCCTGCGGAGTCGAACGAGCAGGTGTAGGTAGGCTCATTGCCGACCACCGCGCCATCGAGCCGCCACTCGAGCGTGGCAGTCTCAACACCCTCAATCACAGGCTCGAAGGTGTATTCCTGCCCGACAAGCAGCGTCATCTCGCCGCTCGAATCGACCGCAAACGATATGTGGGGCGGCGCGAGTGCCACCACCTCGATGCGCATCTCCTCCTCGGCCGTGCCCGTTGCGTTCTCGGCGCGCAGGAGCAGGTAGAAAGTGCCCTCGCGGTCGGAGGTGAAGGTGTAAGTGGGTGAGGTCGAGAGCGTTGTGCCATCCATAATCCAGCTCACGCGGTCGGCATAGTTGATCGTGGGACGGAGCGTGAGGCTCTGGCCGCACTTGACGGTATAGACTCCCGTCGGCGAGTCGAGCGTGATGGTGGGCAGGGGATCGGCCGTGATGACCTCGTCCTTGTTGCACGCCGCAAAGAGCGGGAGCAGAAGCAGAAATATAATTAATCGTTTCATATTCATTGGTTTATATCAGTCGGCGGGCGGTAGTCGAGGCCGTCAGCTGCGGCTCCGAGCCGCTCATATCGAGTCCCTCCAACAGCACAATGCCGGGGCACTTGCCAACCTCGACAGATCCCAGCTCGGCCTCAAGGCCGAGGGCACGAGCGCCATTGATCGTGGCCCACGCGAGGCACTCCTTAAGGGGTACGCCCGCAAAGCACTTCAGCTCCTCGACAATAGAGAGGCTCTCGTTGGAGGCCAACGAGTCGGTGCCGACGCAGATCATTGCGCCCCACGAGCGAAGCAACTCCGTAGGCGGTCGCAACGAGGAGATATAGTCGTTGGAGCGGGGGCACAGCACCCACGCTATGGGATTGATAAAGTGGTCGTTAAGCAGTTGCAACTCCTCCTCGCCCACGCAGCAGGCGTGAATGAGCAGCAGTCGCTGCTCGCGCTCAAGCGACTCGGTCAGTCGGCGGGCGGGAGAGCCGTAATGCAAAAAATCGCACAGCCACCCCATACGCTCATACCACGCGGCGAGCGAGCCCGAGCCGTCGAAGAGGGCCTGCTCGTCCTCCGACTCCATAAAATGGATCGAGAGAGGCGCTCCAGCGGCCATCGCGGCCGAAAGGCGGAAGGGGCCATCCTGAAGCGAGTAGGTGGAGTGGGGAGTGATGGTGGTCTGCGGATGTTGCAGAAGTTCCTCTACACTCTCCACGTTGGAGCACAGGCCGAAGAGTTCGGCAAAGGAGCGGTAGCGGATGGGGCTGCGACGCTTCATCTCGAACGAGGTCGCGCCATTGACAATATCGGCTACGGCGGCCACACCCTCCTGCCACATCCGAGCATCGGCCGCTACGAGTGCCCTCGCGCGCTCCTCGGCGCTGAAGCCGCCTCGCACCTGTCCGATGGCGCGTGCGAAGCCTCCGAAGCCTGTGCCACGCGGGATTGCTCCGCGCAGGTAGCTCAGCTCTATGTGGCAATGGGCATTGACAAAGCCTGCACAGAGAGCTCCGGCGTAGAACTCGGTGGAGTGGAGCCGATCGAGGCTCTCCCACTGCTCGACAGCAAGGATGCGGCCCCGATCGTCAACTGTCAGAAGGGGGCGGGCGAGGATCTGGCCTCGGTCGAGGAGGTAATGGGATGCTATGCGGCGCATACTTTTTGCGAGGTTATTCGTTCTTGCGAGATTATTCGCTTTTGCGGGCCAAAGCCTCGATGGTGTGAATGAGCGTGTCGGAGAAGATGCGCATCTGCGTCTGCTCGTCGAGCATACGTTTCATACAATACTCCGCAGGAGGGGTGTACTCCACCCTTATGTCGTGGATCGTGATCTTCGGAACGGTGCGTTTCTTCTTCTCCATATCGTCGTCGAAGTGGTAGAAGTCGATCACCAAGCGGGCGATGTCGTCCTCGGAATCGATGAGCAGGTGATTTTGGTTTATCTGGGTCTCGGCACGGCGCATAAGACTTACTTCCGAGAACTCGCGGCGGGTGCTATCCTCGCGCTCGAAGTAGATGCGGTAGCGGCGGCCCGCACTCTTGTCGAGCGAATCGAGAGAGTAGAGGCTCGTGAATCGGTAGTAGCCCGGATGGATGTTGTAGAGGTAGAGGCGCAACTTAGTGGAGTCGGCTGCCGTCTTGGCCACGATGGTAGTGTCGCCCAAAAGAGCGCGCGTGTAGCGGCGGAAGGCGACATTCTCGATGGTGTCGAGCTTGGCCGATTCGCGGTTAAGGTACTGCATACGCTCGTCGAGCGAGGCAATCATTCGCTCGGCCACGTCGCCCAGACGGGCATTCTTGCGGCGAGAGATGTTATCGACCGTATATTGCACATCCTCAGCCGTATAGCCATAACGAGCAAAGACCGGCTCGTAGATATTGAGCGAATCGGGGCTCTGGTCCGACTTGACGTCATAGTAGGCGTTGATGAGCATCGCGTCGCGGAAAATATCGCTCAGCACCTCGTCGGGGATAACGCGAGGTTTGTTGCAGCCTACCGAGGCAATGACGGCCAGAAGTAGCGAGAGTGAAAAAAATCGTTTCATCATCGGTTTGGTTTATAACTCATAACGGAGCGAACCGTCAGATTGATAACTAAATAGGAGATCGCAAGGTAGCTCACCACGGTCAGCACCACGTCCTGCAACTGCACCTCGACGGGGAAACTGCTGACGGCAAGCGACGGCGCATCGATGCGCACCATACCGAATTGCTGTTGCAGCAGCGTGAGCAGCAAGCCCATCACCACGCCTATCACAAGGCTCAACAGCGCCATCAGTCGGCCCTCGCCGAGGAAGATGCCGCGAACGAGTTTTTCGCCGGCGCCCATCGTGCGGAGGGTGTGGATGTCGTGCTGCTTGTCGATGATGATCATCACCAGCGTGCCCACAACCGAGAGCGAGGCGACGAGCATAACCAGCGCCGCGATAAGGAATACGCCCCACTTCTCGAGTGCCATAAGGCGGTAGAGCGAGTTGCTCTGAAAGCGTGTGCGCACCTCGAAATCCTCGCCCACCAGCGTCGCAATCCTCTCGGCCACAGCGTCCATATCGGCCGAGGGCGAGAGGCGCACCTCAACCGAGGAGGCTCGGTCGGGGTAGGCAAAGAGGCTCTGGGCCGAGGCGAGCGGGATCAGCAACATCGAGCCGTGATCCTCGGGCGGGCCGTAGATGCCTGCGATCGAGAGTTCGCGGCGGGTATAGCCTCCGACAGGCAGCAGCGACGAGAAGCGGGCGCGGTTGATTGAGTACAATCGCACGCTCTCGCCAATAGCCGTCTGGCGCAGCATACCCAAATCGCGCATAACGCCGTGAGCAGCAACGGCCGAGGGGCCACTGTCGCTCTGGAGCGCATAGTCGCCCGAAAGGATGTAATTGGCAACGGCAACAACATCGCGGTACTCATCATCGACACCCACCACCTCGGCAAAGGTGCGGCCATCGCCCGACTCGGCCATAGCCGTCTGGCGAAGCACGAACGAGAGGGCCTCAACGCCCTCCGTCTGCCTTAGGGCGGCGGCATCGACGGCCGCGACCTCGAAGGTAGTGCCCTCGGCGGGGGTTATCGAGAGATCGGCATCGACATCGCGGTACATATCGCCCACCATCTGCTCCAGACCGTTGAAGATCGAGAGCAGCAGGATGATAGCCGCCACGGGAACGGCCATAGCCACGACGCTCACGCCCGAAATGAGGTTTATCACCGAGTGGGATTTCGGCGATAGGATATATCGGGCGGCTATGAAATAGCGAAGATTCATCGTGGTGCGTTGCTTATGGTGTTACTCCTCCTTGAGCAGCGAGTCGATATTCTCGATATACTCCAACGAGTCGTCGAGGAAGAACTGCAACTCGGGAACGATCTTGAGCTGATTGCGGATGCGCTTGCCCAGCTCGCGGCGGATGAGCCAATTATTCTTCTCCAGCTCCTCCATAACCGCGGCGTTGCGGTCGAAGGGGAAGATGCTGAAGTAGATCTTGGCGTAGGCAAAATCGGGCGAGACACGAACGGTCGTAACCGTGATCATCGCTCCCGCTCCTATGCCGCGACACTCCTTCTGGAGAATCTCGGCGATGTCGCGCTGGATCTGACGCGCGATCTTCTGCTGACGTGTAGTTTGTACTGCTTCCATATTTTTCTGCATTTACTTTATCTGCGGTAATGGTTTTTTCTGCATTTACTTTATCTGCGGTAATGGCATATAAAATAACCCTACTGCATATCTCCCGACTGCGAGAACTTGAACTCCTTGGTGCGGCGGTCGCGGCGGCGAGGTTTGTAGAACCACTCATCGAAGCCCTCCTTATTGAATCGGTAGGCAAGCGTTATGCTGAGGTTGATATTATCCAGCGGCGAGCGCAACGGCGTGGAGATAAAGGGATTCTCGGGGCCATCGGTGGCGTTGTCGTAGTATTTATTCAGGTTGCGCAACACATCGGCGTAGCCGAAGTAGTAGCGCGCACGAACGCCCAGCTCATAGCGGCCAAACAACAGCGCGAAGCCTCCACCACCGGCAAGGCCGTAGTTCCAGCGGTTGTCGCGCTCCAAGCGCCACTCGTAGGGGCCTGTCTCGCCCGTATTCTCGTACTCGTAGTCGCCTCCGAAGTTATAGGAGATCGTAAAGGCGGCCTCGAGGTAGAGGCGGAGGTGGTGGTTGGCCAGATAGACGTGCGGCTGCCACACCATTGGCAACATAATCGAGTTCAGGCGGCGGGTATAGAAGGCGTAGTCGCGCACCTCCATACCATTCTCGTCCATCGACGAGGAGTAGGCGTAGCCATAAGAGAAGCCGCGCTGCATATACTCCAGATCGAGGCCGACGGCTCCCACAAATCGGGGCAGCGAGTAGTATCGCCACGAGAGGCCGAAATTGGTGCCTCCCATCACCATCTTGGTTTCGTACTTGGGATAAAGGCGGATTGTGGAGGCGCCCATACCACCCGACACACCAAACGTATGCTGCGCCGAGGCCGAGAGGGCCCCAAAGATAAACAGCACCGCGAAAGAGAGTTTAAGTATTGAGTTTCTGATCTTCATAATTCTACGGTTTTAACGCATTCCACTGCTCGAGATTGTCTGACGGCTGCCACCCGAGCCGCCGCCCATCATTCCGCCGAGGCCGCCCATACCGCTCATTCCGCCGCCGAGGCCCATACCGCCCGACGATGAGGAGTGGTTGTGGCCCTCCTGACTCTTCTTCAGCGCCTCCTCGCGGCGACGCTCGGCCTCCTTCTCCAAACGTGCAGCCTCGCGCTTATCCAAGCGTTCGATGAGCTGCTCCATCGTAACGGGAGCAAACAGGCGGGCCATATCGAGCGTGAACTCGAACTCCCAGCCCGTCTTGGTGGTGAAGGTCTCCTCCTCGTTCTCGTTCTTGTAGAACTCGGCGCGCTCGCTCTGGCGACGCTCAACAAGATTGCCCGAATCCCACTTGCCGTTGGCGTTGAGATCCTCGACGATGCGCATACGCATATCGCCGGCGGGGATGTAGTTGATCGTGTGCTCACCCTCGCCGATATGCAGCAGTTCACGCTCGACCTTATTCGAGCTATTGAGGAACTGGATGATATACTCGGCAGTCGGCACGCGCGGGATGACCTTCAGCTTCAGCGTGGCGAACTTGGTAATATCGGCTACGGAGAGGTTGATGGTCGTAGAGTCGTTCTTCTCGCCCGCGATGTCGGCCAAAGAGCCCTGCGGGAAGAAGAGTTTATACTCGCGCTCGGCAAGCCAACGCGAGCGCACGCGCCACTTACGCGGCGAAAGAGAGTCGGGGATGAAGTGCAGGCGCTCGCGTAGCGTATCCTTCTTGTCGCTCCACGAGAGCAGTCGAACGGCCGTCGAATCGAAGTGCGAGAGCGGAGTCTGGAACTCCAGCTCGAGATCCTGCTCGGGATTGACCTCCGTCTTGCCCGTAGGGGCGACGATCTTGAACTTGGTGCTCTGTGCAGGCGGAGTCCACTCGCGGCCCTCGGCTTCGGCCTTCTCGCGCTCACGCTCCTGACGCTCGCGCTCGCGCTCCTGCTCGCGCGTCTCGACCAAACGCCACGACAGCGTTAAAGGCTCCGTTACGGGACGAAGCACACGCAGCGAGTCGTGCTGAAGGTATGTGATGCTGCCTCGGAGGGTATCGGGAAGATCGGCCGAGGGCACGTTGAGCCACAGCGCGATGGTGTCGCGGCCGACGGTCGTAGGCTCCTGAATAATGCGATCCGAGGGGATGCCGTCGATTACGAGCGAGTCGATCTGCGGACGCGCGGCGCCAAAGTGGAGCATCACCTTATGCTGCTCGGGGCGCGTGGCCTGCTGCAAGTTCTGGCGCGAGAAGCTCACGTCGGTGAACATACGCAGGTAGAGCTGCGGATCGGCCGAGGGGTAGCGACGAACCGAATCGTACCAGATGGCAAAGTCGGGCATCTCAGTAGGGTTATAGACGCTATCGAGAAAGCCGACCTTGTCGATCGAGGGCTCGTAGGATTGGTTGTCGTTGCTGTCGTAGTAGGCATAGACGCGGTAGCGCACGGGCTTCAGGTTCTGCGCGATGAAGATGCCGTTGCGCTGCGAGCGGGCTATCTTCGAGGGTTTGTACTTGAACATCGTCGAGTCGTAGTCGCGGGGTGTCTCGATCGAGTCGGCCTCGAAGAAATAGACAAACGTGCGGCCCAGAGAGTCGGCCTTCTCGCTATCCTCCGTATAGCCCGACATCACGAGCGAGTCGATCGTGGGGCCCGTCGAGAAGACGTAGCGCAAGCCACTCAAGGGGTTACTCTCGTTGTTATCGGCCACGGCCGAGCCGAACTCGATGGCGTAGGTGGTGTTCTCGTCGAGCGAGTCGGGCTCAATCTCCACCGATACGCCACGGCCTCGGAGCGAGACGGTCGGCTTCTTGCGCATTGCCGGCGAGGTGTAGATCTCCTTCTGCTGATCCTTCAGCTGGACATACTCGTTGAAGGCGAGATAGATCCTGTCGCCACGAAAGTTGGTCGCATTGAGCTCGGGCGTAACGGCCACAACAACCGGAGGCAGCGTGTCGCGCGGACCGCCCGTAGGGGTACCTATAGAGGCACACTGTGAGAGAAAAGCCCCGCCAAAAAAGAGCAGAACGGCAAAGGTGGCCAGACGCTGAAGGCGGAATATGGGGTTGAAATTAATTCTCATCGTCGAGATGTTTTTCTTTAGTTTTGGGTTATATCATCGGCCGAGGCCTCCTCTGCCTCGGTGTAAAAGTCATTCTCCACCTGCCAGCCCGAGGCTGCGTGCGAGGCTCGCCACGACGAGAGCGTGAGGCGTGTGAGCACTTGATCGAGATTCTCTGGCAGCTCGTACTTGCGGTAGGCGTAGAGTCGAAGCTCGGGATCGACCACAACGAGCATCGAGATGGGTTGCTCCAAATGGAGCGTGGTCTGAAACTCGGCGGCCGAGTCGAACGTGCCCCACACGTCGGGCTGGGTACGAACCTCGCCCGTAGTTTTGTTGGTGATGCGGCCCGCGAGGGCATCATCGTACGAGAGAACAGCCCACTCGGTGGTATCGACATAGTAGGCGTAGGAGTCGATAAGGGTGGCGGGTGTGGTCTGGCCGCCCGAAGTGGTCTGGTTCAGGATGGCGATGCGGTAGTCGGTGTAGGTGATAACATCCTTAAAGCAGCTCTGGAGAGCGGCTCCCAACACCAGCACGATGGCGATATGTTTGATCCTAAGTTTCATAATCATATTTTTTGCGCATTGGTCTTCAATGCGTTATACAACTCTTCAATGGTTCGGCCCAGCAGCGGATGGCGCTCCGCAGCCATAATCTCGCACAGCGGCCGTAGCACAAACTCGCGCTCGTGCATCAGCGGGTGCGGCACCCGAAGGCGTGGCGTGGAGATGACGCGATCCTCGCACAGGATAATATCGACATCCACAACGCGCGAGGCGTATCGCTCGCCCGTGAGCTCCCGCTCGCGGCTCTCGGCCTCGCGATCGCGGCCTACGATCTGCTCAACGGCAAGGGCCTCGTCGAGCACCTGCTCGGGCTCAAGTTCCGTCTCAAGCAGAAGAGCCTGATTGGCGAAGTCGCGCTCGCTACGAAAACCCCACGCCGAGGAGGTGCAGATGGCCGAGTGGGCCACCAAGCGACCTATGCGCTCGACCAAAAGCGCGGCCGTGCGCTGAAGGATCGTCTCCCGATCGGGGGCATTGCTGCCCGTGAGCAGAGCTACTCTCATCTGAGGCGGTTGATTTGCTTACTCACCGCCAAGGCGAAGTGAGTGAAAATTATTCTTGCGTTGCCGTTCTGGTTCACTTGGCGCATAGCGCTCTCGATCTCCGTGATCAGATATTCGATATTCTGGTTGCCGATGAAGGGCGCGAAGTTATTGCAGAACTTCGCCTCCTCGCCCCAGAGATAGCTGATCGAGCCAAGGCCCGCGTGCAACATATAGCTCTCACGCAAAAGACGAGCCGCGTGGCGGAGCATCGAGCGCTGCTGCTCGCGCGTGAGGGTGGCCACCTCGTCGGCCCAGTCGATAAGTTCGAGGTGCTTGTCGTTGTACGAGAGGCGCATCAGTCGGCAGAACAGATCGAAGCTCTCGCGGCGGGAGTCATCCTCCTCGCCTGCGGCCATACGGCGCATCTCAATCAAATCGCCCGCAGCAAGACGTGCCATATTGCGGCGCTGCTGCTCATCGCCCACGCCGTAGGGCATCAGCTCCTCGACCGAGAGACGATCGACAGCCACCTCCTGCGTGCGCGAGAGGATGGTCGGCAGCAACAGGTCAGCACGCTCGCTGACCAGCAGGAAAACGGTCTTCTCCCACGGCTCCTCGAGGATCTTGAGGATCTTGTTCGAGGCCTCGTCGTTCATCGTCTCGGGCAGCCAGATGAGCATAACCTTATACTCCGACTCGAATGACTTGAACGAGAGGCGGCGGATGATCTGGTCGGCCTCCTTGGCCGAGATTACACCTCGCAGCGTCTTGCCCAGATCGAGGCGGTCGTACCACTGCTCGGGGGTGAAGTAGCCGCCCGTAGAGGCCATCGTCTCACGCCAGAGGGGGAGGAAATCGGCACTCAGCACCACCTCGCCCGACTTCTTGCCCTGCTTATTGACGGGGAAGACGAAGTGGATGTCGGGGTGGGCCAACTGCTCCATCTGGCGGCAGCTGGGGCACTCGCCACACGAATCCTCGTCGGTGCGGTGGGGGCAGTTAAGGTACTGCGCATAGGCCATAGCAAGGGGTAGCGCACCCGTGCCTGCGGCGCCCGTGAAGAGTTGGGCGTGGCTGATGCGGCCGCGAGAGATGCTCTCGCGCAGATGGCGTTTCAGTGCCTCGTGGCCTATTATGTCGGCAAAGCGCATATCTACTCAAAAATCTCTTTTACACTCAAAATTCTTACATCCTCGACGGGGCGGTCGAGCGAGTCGGTGGCCGAGCGCTGGATCTTATCCACAACATCCAGACCGCTCACGACGTGGCCGAAGACCGTATATTGTCCATCGAGATGGGGTGTGCCGCCCGTTGTCTTATAGACCTCGCGGATTGAGTCGGGCAGAACGACCGTGCCGCGCGTAGCCATCGTGATGCGCTGCTGCTGGGCATCGAGCTGCTCGTCGGTGAAGGTGCGGCCCCAGACGATGTAGAACTGCGTGCGTGATGAGCGGCGCTCGGGATTAACCCCGTCGCCCTCGCGTGCGGCGGCCAATGCGCCACGATGGTGATGCAGCGCGGGGAAGAGGATCTCGGCGGGAATATCCTCCCAATAGCGGGGGTTACCCGTCTCCTCGCCATCGGCGTTGAACTCACGGCCCGAGATGTCGCGCGTGCGGGGATCGCCGCCCTGAATCATAAAGTTCTCGATGACGCGGTGGAACAGCAGCGAGTCGAAGTAGTGCTCCTCGACGAGCTGCATAAAATTATCGCGGTGGCCGGGCGTCAGATCGCTCAGCTCGAGCGTGATGCTGCCCATCGTGGTCTGCATCTCAACACGTCGCGGCTTGCTCACCTCGGCCTGCGAGCCACAGCCAACCAATAAAATGGCGGCAACTAATGCCAATAAACTCTTTCTCATTTTGAATTTTGCAGGCGTAACGCCTGTTTTGCATTATTTATTTTGTTAAAACTATTTTCCGGTCGAGCCGAATCCGCCTGCTCCGCGCTCGGTTGAGCTGAGCTCCTCCGCAGCCACCCACTCGATCTGCTCGTAGCGGGCAACAATCATCTGGGCGATGCGCTCGCCAGCCTCGATCGTAAAGGGCTCGTTGCTCAGATTGACCAGAATAACCTTGATCTCGCCGCGATAGTCGGCATCGATCGTGCCGGGCGAGTTCAGCACCGTTACGCCGTGCTTGGCAGCCAAGCCACTGCGGGGACGAATCTGCATCTCGCAGCCCTCGGGAAGCTCGACATAGAGGCCCGTAGGAATCATTGCGCGCTCCAGCGGCTGGAGCGTAACACACTGGTCGAGGTTGGCGCGGATGTCGAGGCCCGCTGACAATGGAGTTTGGTACTCGGGAAGCGCAAAGCGCGATTTATTAACGATTTTTACCTTCATATCTGTTCATTTTTTGGTTTATCTTTTTCGGTGCAGGGCCGAGCTTACAAGGCCCTTTATATCGATCTTCTCGCGCCAGATGGCATAGGCGACAAAGAGCGAGAGGATAACTACATTCGCGCCAAAGGCCACCGCCTCCGACAGATGCGGCAGCAGCGCCTCGCTCAAGAAGAAGAGCGCAAGGCCCAGCACCACATACTCCACGATGCGACCGATGTCGTAGGGCGTGGGGAAGTAACGGCGGTTGAGATAGTAGCTCACCGCCACCATCGCAGCCTCGGCCACGAAGCGTGCCCACGCAGCGCCATAATAGCCCCAGCGGGGGAGCAGCGCCACGTTGGCCACAACCGTAACGGCCAGACCGACGAAGGTAACGTAGATGGCGAAGCGGGTCTTCTCCTCGCGCTTATACCAGAACGAGAGGTTGAGCCACACGCCCGCCAGCACGTTGGCGCCCAAGATGACGGGCAGGATGTAGATGCCCTCGCGGAAGTCGCGGCCCACGATCAGCGCAAACACGTCGCGGAAGAGCGCAATGCCGAGGAAGATCATCATCGAGGCCATCATATAATACTTCAGCGCGGCGGCATTCGACTCTACGAACTCCTCCTTCGTGAAGTTGGAAAGGAAGAAGGGCTCGGCCGCGAGGCGGTACATCTGCGTGAAGAGCGTCATCACAACGGCGATCTTAGTGATTGCGCCGTAGATGCCGAGCTGCGCCATCGAGATATCCTCGGGCAGCAGGTATTTGATCATCTGGCGGTCGATGAACTCGTTGGCCGTACCTGCGATGCCGCCAATGAGCAGAGGTAGCGAGTAGGCGAAGATGCGGCGCAGTTGAGCGGAGTCGATGCGGGGGATGGTGCGATCGGTGGTGGGGAGGATGAGCAGCAACGTAGCCACACTCGCCACAAGATTCGTAACGAAAACCCATCCGACACCGAAGGTCGATGAGAACAATCCCGTCGCCTGAAAAGCTACGGCCAGACCGACGTTTATCACCACGTTGCAGGCCTTCAGCGAGACGAACTTCAGCGCTCGGCCCTGCTCCCTGAGACGCGAGAAAGGGATCATCGTGGCCACATCGAACAAAATTATCGAGGCCACCAGCACCACATACTCCTCGTTGCCGACGTAGGCCTCGCCCATCAGGCGGGCGATATCCTCGCGCAGCAGCACCACGCAGACAAAGAAGATCGAGGCGGCGACGAGCGTGGCACCCCACGTTGTGGCGAAGAGGTGGCGTTTGCGCTTGCGAATATCGGCCTCGGTGCCGCCCTCGGCATCGGCCTTGGCGGCGAAGCGGAAGTAGCTCGACTCCATACCCATCGACAAAACCACCAGCGCAAAGGGAATCAGCGCATAGACATCGGTTACAACGCCATAGGCCGCCTGCCCGAACACGCGCGTATAGAGCGGCGTGAGCAGGTAACTCAGCAGGCGCACGACGATGGTGCTGATGCCGTAGATGGCGGTCTGTTTGGCTAACTTTTCGAGCATTTTTCGTGGTTTGTTTTGGGCGCGGGAGGGGGCATTCACGACGGCCCGTCCACGCGCGCGACGCATAATCGCACGCAAGCGCAACGTACGCCCACGCGCATAATGCGCATTATAACCTGCAAAGATATAAATATTATTGGATTTTCGAGCTTTTTCGAGCCTTTTAGGTCGAAATGGTGGAAAAGTAGCGCAGCAGGGGAGAATCTGCCGAAGTTCAAAAATTGTCAAAAATCGGGGCGACGGCGAGGGTGTTGAGAGCGAGAGAGTTAGAGATGGCGGGTTAAAATATTTGATAAATAATTGAATTTTTATTGTTAAAATACTTGACAAACGGATTTTCGTGTATTATATTTGCACTGTCGTTCGGCGACAAATAAATCCCCTCAGGCTGAAATAGAACCGTTATTTTGGTTCGTTTTCGCTCCTTAGGAGTGGAGCTGGGGCAGGAGAATTCTATACGTTAAATTATTTAACCAATAAAAGTATGAAAAACCGACCTACGCACCCCCACATCGACACTCGCAAAATCTGCCTCGGCGGAGAGGAGTGGGCGCAGGGTTATAAACATATCAACATCGGCGTAGGCGGAGTTTTCAACAACGGCCGACGGCGCTGAAATGAGCTGACGGGCGCGAAGATGCGTCGGCGAGCGAGGAGGTTATGAACATCAATTAACAAATCCTGAACAATTTTATTAACCATATCAAGGGGCTGCCGAGAGCGGTCCCCGAGACTTAACACCCCTAAAACTATGAATCGCACACACCTTATTCAGGCCTTCGAGCAGATCGCAACAGCCGAGGGCTACCACTTCCACACGATGGAGGATCGTTACATCCCGCAGATTGTCGGCAAGTATCCCGCTCTGTGGCTCTCGCCGCCCACCTTTCACTCGATCGAGGGGCGCACGCACGGCAAGATAACCTACGCCGTACAGGCCCACGCGATGCAGGCTGCCGCCAAAGTGCCACCCTCGGAGCACGCCCAAATGCACGCCCAGATGGAGCAGCAGATGGTGGAGATGTTCGGCAAGCTCTCCGAGCGAGAGTTCGTCGTGGCGGTGGAGGATCTGCAGATTCGACACTCGTCGCTAACGCTCACGCCGCACGGCGAGGTGGCCACAACGGCTACGGCCAAGGTGATCACATTCTTTTAGTCAAAACCCATAAAACCGACACAATATGATATTTCTTTCAACCCCAAAGGCGTACTCGTCATACAACGAGCCGCTCATCTACGTCTTCGACACCGAGAGCACCGCTCCGCGCAATGTCGAACTCAAGATCAAGAACAAGGAGACGGGGCAGACCATAGGTCGCAAACGACTCTACGGAGTAACCTACGGCGAGGTGGACATCGCCCCCTACCTGCGCAGTGCGGCGCAGCCGACGCTGCCCGACTTTGTGGCCGAGAACAGCGTGGTGGAGACCTCGGCGCAGATAAAGGTTGTGGTCGAGGCCGAGGGCGTGAGCTCCCCCTCGCGCACCTTCATCGCCGCGAAGGTCGATCTGACGGAGCCCTACACCCCGCTTATGACGCAGCACCTAAAACGCACCATAGACCGCGACGAGTTTGACATCGTATCGTTCTTCTCGCTGCCCGATATTGTTGTCAGGGTCGTGGTGGAATATCTCGGTAGCGACAGCCGACAGATCGCAATCACTCCCCCGTCGGGCGGCCAGCGCGCGGTGGCCGTCTCGGCCCGAGGGATGGGCAATGTCGATGCAATGAGGGTTACGATCTATGTCGATGGCGAGGCTATGACCACGATCGATTACCAACTGCGCGAGAATCTCGCCGGCGCTCGCCGCTTGGCGTGGCTCAACCGCCACCACGCGCCCGAACTCTACACCTTCCCACTCAGAAAGAGCGTGCTGGTAGAATCCACACGAAAATATATGGAGAGTCAGTGGGGGCGCGAGGCGGCGGCTCTGGAGAAGCACGGCGAGTTGAAGCTGCTCTCGGCATACGAGCCTCGGGCGCAGATCGAGGCCATCAGCGAGATTCTGCACTCGACGCGAGTGTGGCTCGTCAAGGGGAATAATATGCAACACCTCTCGCTCCACACCGACCGCGTGCTGACGGCACCGTGCGGTGAGATGGGAATTGTCGAGGTGGATGTGCGTGCCGCAAGGGAGGGCGAGGAGTTATGATTGAGATAAGAATCGACTCCAAGAGCTGCGACCTGCACGAGGGCTACACCTTGCCCGACGACATCCTCTCATTCGATGGCGACTCGCTCGCCACACCCGCAAAGGGCGGGGCCGAGCGCAGGGTTCGTCTCTCGCTCCCCTGCTCGCCACACAACGAGGCTATATTCGGCCACGCCACCGACCCCTGCGCGGGGGAGGAGTTCAATGCGGAGTATCACGAGGGTGTCGTGGTGGTGGATGGCGTTGTGATGCTCAGCGGTCAGGCGCTCATCGAGGCGGTGGAGGTCGAGGACAAAGCGGCAAGCTACGCGATCGTCATCAGCGACGGCGCAGACAGCTGGGCGACACATCTGAAGGAGAAACCGCTCTCGGAGGTAGCTTTGGATTGGGGCTGCACACTCGGGGCAGAGGCCATTGCCGAGAGCTGGGGCGAGGGGGCTACGGTTCGCTGGCTGCCCGTGCGCCACGACGACTACCGCGAGCCCTACGACTCCACGTCGCTCTTCCCGCCGCAGCGAGCGATGACGGTGGCCGACTACCACCCCTTCGTCTCGGTGGAGGCGTTGCTGCGGGCCATCTTCGAGGCAGAGGGGTATGAGGTGGTGAGCGACTTTATGCAGAGCGACGAGTTCCGCCGCCTCTACATCAGCGGTGCCTATCCCCGCGCCGACCGTTCGCTCTCGCGCCTTATGCTATCGTCGGGATTCCTCGCCGGCCGCCAGAGCAGCGCCACGACAACGGCCAATCAGCTGGGACGCGCGTGGCTCACACCGCTGGTTTTGACCAACTCGCTCGGCAGCTTCGTGCAGACAACCGAGGGCGGCGACAGGCACAACAACAATGGCGTGCTGGTCATCGACGATGAGGGCGTGGAGTACCGCCCGAAGGTGGAGGTGAGTACGGGGTTTGAGTTCTTCCTCAAGTACACGACCGAGTGCCGAATGGCCTCGAGCGCGAGAATGGAGGGTTTCGACTCGCTCTACGTCGATGCGGGGTGCGACCTGCACTTCCCATTGGCAAACCCCTATCCCGATCGCCGCTCGACTGCGGCGGCGGGGGTGAGCTATCGCTGCTTCGTGTTCGACTACGAGGCGGGGCAGCAGCTGAGGCTGAAGTGCCAATCGGATGCGGGGGAGCAGACGCTCGCCACCTTCTCATCGGATAGTCAGACGGTTACGATTCCTGCGTCGGCCGTCAATGCCCGTTGCACGCTCTACAAGGTTGAGGGCAGCACGCTGACCGAGTACGAGGGCGACTGGGCGCTCTACGACGGGTGGGTGGAGCGAGAGACGACGCTCGATGTGGAGGTTACGCTCACGACTCCTCCCGAGCTGCTGTCGCCCTCGGCGGCAAAGAGCTTCAACCGTATGTATCTGCACGGCGCAAGCGAGGGGCAGCGCATAACCCTTGCCGAGGAGTGTACGCTAAGACCACTCTTCAGCTCCGCACCGGCCGAGGGGTCGGAGCTGACGCCGCCCGACATTCTGGCGCACGATGCCACGCAGATGGATCTGGTGGAGGCGTTGCAACAGATGTTCAACCTGCGCATTGCCACCTCTGCCGAGGCCGAGCGAATCTACATCGAGCCGCGCGACGACTTCTACCGAGGCGACGAGGTCGATTGGAGCTCGCGCGTGGTGCTGAGCGAGCCGATGCAGGCCGAGTATTTGGCCTCGGGGAGCAGGCTAAAGCAGCGTCTATGCTACCGCGCCGAGGGCGATGGTGCCGTCAAGCGATACAACGACCACGCGCAGGAGCGATTTGGCGAGTGGTGTTTCGAGAGCGACTCCTACCTCGCAGCCGAGGGGGTAAAGACCTCTCGCAACGGACTCTTCTGCCCCACCATCTCAACGACGGGAATCTTCGCCTCGGCACCCTCGGCCGAGGTGATGCAGGTGGGCGACCGCGATGAGGACGAGGTGGAGGGCGTAGCGGCGAGAATCGTCCGCTGGGGCGGGATGCGCACCCTGCCCGCCGATGAGCGTTGGGGCTACCCCTCGTTCGGGCGCGACTACCCCTACGCCGCATTCCACTCGCCCGAGCAGTTCACGCTCTGCTTCGAGGATCGCGACTCGGTGGCAGGACTGAACCGTTACTACACCAACCAATACCAAGGTCAGAGCCGACGACGCGCGCTGAGGCTCCGACTGCGGTTAGAGCCGCATCTGGCAGCCGCGCTTAGCGACTGCAACTCGCCGGCGGGTATTCGTTCGCGGTTTGTGCTGAACCTCACGGGCCAACGGGCCACCTATAATTTACACTCTGTGGAGGGGTACGACGCACAACGCTCGATGGCCGTCTGCCGAATGGTGCGGACAACAGATGATTAACAAAATTGTTTAACTTGAAAATGTAAAGATGCAAACCAAAATCACAATCAGAAACGAAGCGCAGACCTGCTACATCGACATCGAGGGTACGATCGGTGTCGAGGAGAAGCATCAGTTCGAGCGAGGCGAGAAGCGTGTGGCCACCTTCGAGGCCTTCCGTCGTGAGGTTGAGCGCATCGCAGGCGTGGCGGCCACGAACGTAGTGGTAAACATCCGCTCGACGGGTGGCGACGTGAACGATGCACTGCTGATCTACGACACGCTGAAGAGCCTCGATGCCCGCATCACAACTCGTTGCTACGGCTACACGGCCTCGGCCGCGACGATCATCGCGCAGGCTGCCGACGAGGGACAGCGCGAGATCTCGGACAATGCTATGTACCTGATTCACCGCTCGACCTGCTCCACCGATGGCAATGCCTCATCGCTCGAGAGCAAGGCCGAACTGCTGCGAAAGACCGACGAGCAGCTGGCGCGACTCTACGCCGAGCGCTCGGGCCGCGATGCGGAGTTCTTTGCCGAGCTGATGGCCGAGAATGGTGGCGAGGGGCGCTGGCTCACCGCTACGGAGGCGGTGGAGGCGGGCTTGGCCGATACCATAATCGACAATCAGAGCGTGGCATCGGAGGACTTGGCGTCGGACACAGCGCCGCAGGTGAAGGATTCGACCACGGCGGGCGATATTGTTCGCTACCTGCTCACGCGATTGGCCTACCGAATCGAGGAGTGGATCGACCGTCTCTACGAAAAGCACCAAGCAAAGCGCGAGGCCAAGCGAGCCGAAAAGGAGGCAAAGAAGGCTGAGAAAGAGGCCGAGAAGGAGGCCGAGAAGAGTGAGCCTGCGCCCACACCCGAACAGGAGGCTGCCGATAGTACAGAGACTGCTCCCGATGTTGCTCCCGACGTTACCCCCGACGTTGCTCCCGACGCTTCTCCCGAACAGTCGGAGGAGGCTCTGCCGAAGGCTACGCTTGCGGCACCCACGCGCTCGGCCATAGCCTTCGATGAGGGGCAGCGCCGATATGCGGCAACCGACGTAAAGCCGACGGAGGATCCTTCGATGAATCAGCCTACGGCGAGTGCCAACTCACGCGCTTACGCCGACGATGCGCGAGCATTCGGAAAGTATTAAAAACCAACAAAAAAAACAGAAACTTAAACCAACAAAAAAACCGTTTTAATTATGTCAAGTATTATCGTAAATCCCAAGAACTACACAGGCCACGATCTGGACAACATCTTCTTCCGTCCCCTTTTGACGGGCCCCTCGGCCGAGTCGCTCGGAATCCGTATTCTCTACAATATGCCTATGCCCACCGTGGTGCAGGTGTGGGATCGCAGCTCGAACGTACTCACCCCCTACGACGAATCGACAGGCTGGACCGGTAGCGAGAAGACCTCGCACCTGCAGAAGACGATCCCGATGTTCCGCGTCAAGGCCGAGAACGCATTCTCGGCGAGCGACTACTTCTCGACAATCTTCGAGCTTATCACCGCTCGCGCTGACGTGAATATGGAGGATCTCTCGGGTACGGAGCTCGAGGCTGCCGAGACCGAGCTCTTCCGTCGTGCCATTGCCGAGTCGATCCGTATGAATCTCTGGCTCGGCGACAAGGGCGGCTCGCTCTCGACGGGTTACACCAGCTTCGACGGTCTGCTCAAGATCGTTAATGAGCGCTCGAAGCAGAGCCTGTTCCAGTACGCCGCAACCAACCTCACCACGCAGATCGACAACTACGAGATCTCGGAGGTGTTGGCCAAGCTGATCGACAACGCCAGCCCCCGCCTCAAGGGCCTCTTCAACGACGGTCAGGTGGCATTCTTCGTATCGCCCAAGATCTACTCGCTCTACCAGAACCATCTGGATTCGACCTTCGGCACGGCCGCATATCAGGACTACCAGAACGGCCGCAAGCAGCTGATGTTCCGAGGCTTCCCCATCGTCGAGGTGAACCTCAACCCCGCCATCGGCGAGTCTAACCTCTCGGAGGATTTCATCATCTTCACCGACCGCCGCAATCTGGTGATGGCCGTAAATACAGCCGACAGCCCCGGCTCGGAGATCCGTATGTGGTACAACCCCGACGAGATGGAGAATCGCCAGCGAGCCGTATTCGCAATCGGTTGCGACGTCTTGGACGATGAGCTGGTTTGTACGATGATCGACGCCGAGTAAAACCGATAGCCTATGACCGAGAATCTTGCATATAAGCCCGTAGGAGGCCTGCTTCGAGCCGAACTCTTCGCGCTCGAAGGCTTGAGCTCGGCCGAGGATATGGTGTCGGGAGCAGGGGTAGAGGTGAGCCTTATGGACGACGGCTCCTCATACGAGGAGCTGCACTCGGCCGAGGGGCTGCCCGTGAGCGTGCAACACACGCTCACCCTCTGCTCGGATCGCAACCTCGCCCGCGAGTGGTTTGACGAGCAGTGGCTCGCACGCCTCGCCTCGGAAGGGGTGGCGGCACGCGTTACGCTCTCCACGGGGGAGCAGATCGTGCTGGGCCACTCGGAGCGGTTCGGCTTCGAGCAGGCGTTGCGACTCCTATCGCTCAAATTCTTCTCGGGCAAGAGCCCGAACGAGAGTCCGAGGGTGCAGCTTGTGCTGCGATCGCACGACACACAATCGGCACTACGGTAGTATAAATCAAAACATTAGACTATGGGAAAGAAGAAAACACAGAGCGTGGTGGCCATCCAGAACAAGCGTCCATCGTCGCTCTTTGCCATATCGAGCGAGTCGGTGCAGAGCGACCGCTACTGGCGCTGGGGCGACGACAATATGATGCCCTACGCCCTCTCGCTGATGTCGCGCCGATCGACCACCCACCGCCGAATCATCAACGACAAGGCCGACTACATCGCCGGCAAGGGTTTTTCGTTCAACGACGAGGAGCCACTCCTCAGGGAGCTTGTCGGCCGAGCCAACGGCGCGGGCGATTCGTTGCGCGAGGTGGTCTGCCGACTGGCCTTCGACAAGGCGCTGATGGGAAATGCCTTTCTGGAGGTGGTAACTGACGAGGAGCACTCGTTCCTCTCGCTCTACCATCAGGATGCCTCGCGCTGCCGCCTTGCGCGCGACAACGAGCACGTCATTCTGCACCACAACTGGCAATCGTTCCGCGAGGAGGAGGCCTCGACGCTGCCGCTCTACCCCCGATTCGAAAAGCAGGCCGACGGCTCGCTGCGCTCGGTGGTGCATTACAAGGAGTATGAGCCGATGTTCTCGCACTACGGTGTGCCGAAGTACATCGCGGGAATGGGCGTCTCGGCCATCGCCTACAAGACCGACTGCTGGAACATCTCGCGTCTGGACAACTCGTTCCAGCTCTCGGGCATTATGATGCTCGACGCGGCGACGGACTCCGAGCAGGAGGCCGACGAGATTGTGCGTCAGGCCGAGCGCCACTTTGCGGGCAACCCCGGACAGGTGATGTTCGTCATCCGCGAGGCGGGCGAGCAGGACAACTCGCGCTTCATACCCGTCGGCTCGAACAACGAGGGGGATTGGAGCAAGCTGCACGATCAGGCTACGAGCGACATCGTCATCGCCCACTCGTGGTTCCGCTCGCTCAGCGGCTTGGACTACTCGGCAGGCTTCAGCGCCGAGCGCATCCTGCACGAGTATGAGGTGGCGCTCAACACGGTGATTCTGGCCGAGCAGGAGGAGCTGCTCGCACCCGTCAAGCAGTGCATACGAGAGATTCTGGCGGTGGACGCATCGTCGCTCGAGATTGTCAATCGTCCGCCCACGCGCTCAAAGCCTATCTATATGAAGGTGTGGGAGGCGCGCAAGGCCGACGGATTGGAGTACGACGAGGAGGATGAGCGCCAGCAGCTCTACCTCTCGGAGATCACGAAGTACAACGTAACCAAAATCAACTGATAGCTATGGCAGAGATTATAACCCCGTCGGAGGTCATCGCGTTGGCCTTCGGCGATGGCGAGTATGTGGCTGCGGAGGCCCTATCGCCACTCGATATTGATGCGGCTACGGAGCGCTGGGTTAGGCCCGTCGTGGGCGAGGAGTTGTTGCAGGCCGTCGGCAAGGGCAAGTACTCGGAGCTTAGCGAGGGGTACATAAAGCCCGCCATTGCGCTCTACACCCGCTACATCGTGCAGCCGCGTCTGAATGCCGCGACCTCGCAGTTAGGCCTGAGCGTTCCCACCGGATCGCATCGCAAGGCGGCCGATGAGAAGGCGCGCAAGGAGCTGATGCAGGCCCTGCTGAAGAGAGCGCGTGCGGCGCTGAAGCGACTCTCGCAGCAGCTGGAGCGGCAGGCGGCCGAGATACCCGAATACCGCTCGGCGGAGAACATTCTAAGGCGTTGCTCGATTGATGGAGGCGTTGTGCAGAAAATTTCGTAACGTGGCGGAGTGGTTGGTGGAGCGGTTTCGTTCGCTGCTCTCAACGACGGGGAGCTGGGCGGTGCAACACTACACCGAGGGCGAGCACCCTGCGGGGCGAGGCCTGCAACGAAGCCGACTCCGCATAGCTATCACCCGCCGAAAACACAAAGAGGAGGAGAGATGAGTCGAGGAATAAGAAACTGCAACCCGGGCAACATACGTCGCTCGAGGGTGCGCTATCGAGGCGAGAAGCATCCGTCGCAAGACCCTGACTTCAAACAGTTTGAGTCGATGGCGATGGGCTATCGCGCAATGTTCATCCTGCTGGACACCTATCGCGTAAGGTATGGCCTGAGGAGCATCCGCGAGATGATCTCGCGCTACGCCCCGCCCACGGAGAACCATACGGCGCTCTACATCGAGGCGGTGTGCGATCTGGCGGGCGTGCTGCCCGATGAGGAGATCGACACCCGCTCTCGACACGTTATGGTCCCCATCGTGGCGGCAATGTCGCGTGTGGAGAATGGCTGCATAGCACGACGAACAGAGGTCGAGGAGGGGTTCACGCTTACGGGATTCTAAAAAAAATCATTACCTTTATAGACGCTAAACCGACCTAAACGGAACACCGTCGATGATAACCTTCAGCAAGGATAAGTTACTCCGCCACCTCGAACGCCGACCGATGCTCAAAGCGTTGGTGCCGCTTGTCGTGGGCATTCTTTTAGCCGATGGCTACGCCCTGCCTGTGTGGGGTGTGGCTATCGGCTTTGTTGTTTGTGCTGCGGGGGCTTACCTCTTCCGATCGAGCCGAGCCGTCAGCCTCTACGTTGTGGGTATGGTGCTGACAGCGGGGATGATGGCCACAACGCTGCGCAGCCTCTCAGAGCGCATCGAGCCATACGAGCTACTTGAGGTCGTAATAGACGATATTACCGCCCGTCGCGGCGACCGCATAATGGGCACAGCCCACGTCGTAGCCCACCAGAGCGCGCAGGGCGCAAAGCGGACAACGGCGCCGATACGTTTCGTGGCCGACTCGGTGGTGGGGCTCGCATCGGGCGACCGGGTGGTCAGTACGGCGCAGCTCGGGGCATTCGACAACGAGCAGAGTTACGGACGATATATGACACGTCGGGGCTTTGTGGGGCAACTCGCGCTGCACCCCTACAACATCACCCTCCGTCAGCACTCCTCGCCTACGCTTTCTCTCCGTCTGCGCTCGGTGGCCGAGCAGAGAATCGAGCGGCTGCGGCTGTCGGATGATGTCGAGCGCGTGGCAAAGGCCGTAGCGATAGGTCAGCGCAGCGAGATAACACCCGCGATAAGAGAGGATTACACTGCCGCCGGCGCGGCACACCTGCTGGCCGTATCGGGCCTGCACGTCGGCTTTGTCTGCGCGGTGATAATGTTGCTTCTGGGGTGGCTGCCGCTCATACGATGGGGACACGTCGTAAGGTGCGTGGTGGTGATCGTGGCGATTTGGCTCTACGCCGCCGTTGCGGGCTTCACGCCCTCGATCATAAGGGCGGCCGTGATGTTCTCGGTGATGCAGGCCGCAATCCAGCTATCGTCGCACTCCACATCGGCCAACACGCTCTTTTTCACGGCCGTAGTGATGCTCTGTTGGGATGCGAGGATGATCTACGACGCGGGATTTCTGCTCTCCTTTCTCTCCGTTGCGGCCATCATCGAGTGGGCCGTACCGCTCTGCACACGCCTTCAGCGCCCCAACAGCGGATTGTTGCGGCAGGCGGCGTGGTGGGCTATGGAGTGGCTGCGCTCGGCATTTGTGGTGAGCCTCGTGGCCTCAGTCGCTACGGCGCCTTTGGTGGCATATCTCTTTGGAAGGTTTTCGCTCTGGGGCGTGGTGGCAGGGCCGCTATTGGTTGCGCTGACGGCGGCGGCCGTAGGTTCGGTCGTTGTGTGGGTGTTGCTCCCCATCGGAGTGTTGCAGGGTGTGGCAAGCGGAGTGATTGAGACGCTCATTGGCGCAATGAACAGCACAGCGGCGTGGTGTGCCGAGGCCGAGCGGATGAACATCGAGTGGCAGGCCGAGGGTTGGGCGTGCGCGGGGGCGTACATTCTTTTTGCAATTATCACCCTCACGGCGTGGGCAATAGAAAAAAAGTATTAAATTTGCCGCCCGAAAGAAATACTTAACGCAAATGAAAGCTCTATACACCATCCTGCTGCTGGTGGTTTCAAACGTCTTTATGACCTTCGCGTGGTACGGCCACCTGAAGTTGCAGCAGATGAAGCTAATCTCGTCGTGGCCTCTGTGGCTGGTAATCATCTTCTCGTGGGGCATCGCGCTGGCCGAGTACTCGTGCCAGATTCCCGCCAACCGAATCGGATTTATCGACAACGGAGGCCCCTTCACGCTGATGCAACTCAAAGTGATGCAGGAGGTTATCACGCTGATCATCTTCACCGTCTTTACCACCGTATTCTTCCGAGGCGAGGCTCTGCACTGGAATCACTTGGCGGCATTTGGCTGTCTCGTGCTGGCCGTCTATTTCGTATTTATGAAGTAATGACAGCCGCCGAACTCGCCATACTCCTCAAGGCCGATGTGCAGCAGGCCATCGAGCAGAACATCACCCGCGACCCGTTGGCCATTGCGTTCGACAAGGCCGTGGCGCACCCGCGCGAGGTCTCGACGCAGGTGAAGTATCTGCAACGTGCCCGCCTTAAGTTGCCACGCCTGTATGAGGCGCGGGCGATAATCCCTCAGCGTGCCTTCGAGCAGTCGTCGAGCGAGGAGAGTGCCGAGGCGAAGCGCCTGAGCGGCAAACGGTTGCTCGACTTAACGTGCGGCCTTGGCGTGGATGCAGCGGCCCTCTCGAAGCGATTTGAGCGGGTGGTTGCGCTGGAGCGCGACGAGGTGCTGGCCGAGGTCGTAAGGGAGAATATGCGTCGGCAGGGAATCACGAATGTCGAGGTTGTAACCTCCTCGGCCGAGGAGTATGTGGCGCGAGCGGAGGAGCAGTTCGACTGGGTGTATGTCGATCCCGACCGCCGCACGGCCGCCGAAGAGCGCGTCGTGCGATTGGAGGATTGCTCGCCCAACGTGGTAGCGATGTGGGATGCGATAGGGCGCATCGCACCGAGGGTTGCGATAAAGTGCTCGCCGCTGTTCGACGTGGAGGAGGCTTTTCGACTCTTCGGGCGTTGTGGCGTGGAGGCTATCTCGGTGGGTGGCGAGTGCAAGGAGGTGATGATATATGCCGATGGGCGCGAGCCTGCGTTGGCGGCCGAGGCTGTCGGGCGCGGACGTGTGGAGGTGCTGCGAAGGGATCTGTCGGCAGCGACAAAGCCCGAGAGGTTTGCCGCCGAGGAGTATGGGTGGCTGATTGTGCCCGACGTGGCGTTGCAGAAGGCGCGACTGGTGCGACACACGCTCGGCGCTGTGGCCGATGTGTGGAGCGAAAATTCGTTCGCCTTTGCCCGCCTAAAGCCCGAAGGGGTGTTGGGCCGCGCGGAGCAGATCGAGCGGATCGAACCCTTTGACGTAAAGGCTCTTAAACGCGAACTGAAGGGCGTAGGCGTGGATATTCTCGTGCGCGACTTTCCGATGGGCGTGGATGAGGTGCGCCGCCGAACGGGTGCGCGCAGCGGCAGCAAACGACGGTTGGCGCTCACGAGAGTGGAGGGGAAGTGCTACACGATATTTTTGAAATAGGAAAGGGTGCTGTGCGCACCCTTTTTTAGTATAGTTCTATGTACTCATACGAGTTCCCCACCGCCTCCAGATACTTTTGAAACATCTCCTGCGAGATTACGACCGTTGCGGTGTTGTCGTTGGGGTGGAAGCTCAGCGAGGGGTATTTGAGCAGGTTGGCGTCGAGGAAGAGATGAACGTGATTCTCCTCGTCATTGACCAACCCGAAGGGCGACACCGAGCCCGGGCGCAGGCCTAACCAACGCTCCATACGCTGCTCCGAGGCAAAGGAGAGCTTGCCCTGACGGAGGCGGTGCTCCAGATCGTGGATGGCCATCGACTGCTCGCTGTCGAAGACAACCAAGTAGTGGCGGTTGCCCTTGTGGTTGCGGAAGAAGAGGTTTTTGCAATGCTTCGAGCCGTCGGCGTGCCAATACTGACGCGCAATCTCGATGGTGGGTGCCTCGGGATGCTCATAGACCGAGTACTCTATATCGTGCGCCGCCAGAAAGTCAAACACCCGCTGACGACGGAAAAAATTTTCGTTGCTCATTTTGGATTCTACATTTTGAATTATCGCGATGCTACTCCCAAAACTCCCACTCGATCCTTCGCCCACTCATCCTGCGAGCGCAAGACCTGCTCCACGATGTCGCGCACGGCACCTCGGCCGCCGCCGAACTCCGAGACGTAACGCGACGCCTCGATAACCTCCGAGCAGGCATCGGCCGGGCATACGGGTATGCCGACCAGCTCCATACACTCCAGATCGGGGATGTCGTCGCCCATATATATCGTCGTGGCGGGGTCGATGTCGTAGTCGGCGAAAAACTCGTTCATCGCCTTGATCTTATCCATACAACTCAGGTACATTCGCGTTACGCCCAGACGCTCCATACGCGAGCGCAGCAGGTTGCCGTGGCCGCCCGAGATGATGCAGACCTTATAGCCGCGACGCACGGCGTAGGCTATGGCATAGCCATCCTTGGCGTTGTACTTGCGGATGAAATCCGATCCGTCGCCGATGGGCATAATGCCGCCATCGGTCATCACGCCATCCACATCGAAAACAAAGGCCTTGACCTTTGCTATATCCTCTTTGAAGTTTCCCATATATATTCGGTTAGTAGTTTATAAATCTCCTTCTCGCGCTCTGTTCGGAGCATCGCCTCGTGGCGCTCGGCAACCGAGAAATCTCCCCTCACGGCAGGGCCCGTCTGCACGCGGCGGGGATGGTCGGCCTCGGTGGCCTTGCGGGCCGTCTGCGCGATGAGCGGCCGCAGGACATCGAACGGCAAACAAGCACACTCCTCGAGGCGGTCGGCCGCCATAGCGTAGAGCGCATTGACGAAGTTGCAGGCCAGAACGCCCGTCAGATGCACCTCACGACGTTGTGCCGACGAGGCGCGATAGACTCTGCGGCTCAGCGCCTTAGCCACACGCTCGATGGCGGCGGTGGTCGCCTCGTCCACACCCTCGACAAAGAGCGGCACAGCCGAAAAATCGACTCGGCGACCTGCGGTGAAGGTCTGGAAGGGGTACAGCACGCCCGTCTGCTCCTCGCCCAAGACGCCGCGCTCGACGCTGCCTGCCGTATGCACCACAACGGAGCCCTCGGCTCGGCGCAACGCCGTAGCCACCTCACCGACGGCGCGATCGCTCACGGCAATGATGTAGAGGTCGGCCCGTGCCGCCTCGCTTAAATCGCCGCACCACGCCGTACCGGCCAACTGAGCCACCTGAGCGGCACGCTCAGCATTGCGTGCCACGACCTGACGAAGCTCCAGCGCGGGGCACTCGCCAACGGCTATGGCGATGGATTCGGCCACGTTGCCGCTACCGACGACAACAACACTATGTATCTCTCTATTTTCCATCTATCAAATCAATTATCAATAAGTTAGCATCCCCCACGGCAATGGCCGCCTTCAGCTCCTCGATCTTCCTTTCACTTGTGAGCGCATCCTTCGTACGGCAGAGGCTCTCGGTCGATCCCTCGACATAGCTATCCACAGCCTCCAGCACGTCGCACACCCGTAGCGATGCCAAATCCCGCGCAGGGGCGTAGGCCACGTCGTACTCCTCCTCGTCGCAGCGCACCTCGTTGAGCACCTCGGCCGCAACGAGCCTCGAGGTGAGTTTGCTCACGATGCGGGCGGGAAGGCCCAAGCCCTCGCGGATCGTGATGAGCGGCACAGCACCCTCGCCCGAGCGGAATGAGCGGGCCACGAGGATGGTGATGGCGAGCATAAGTTTGCGCTGTGTGTCGTAGCTCACTTCGGGCAGCGTGCGCTCCTCGTCGAAGCGTTTCTCGTTCTGCAGGGCGAACGAAAGCTCGCAGCCAATCAGAAGGATACTCCACGAATTCTGCATCCAGAGCAGGAACAACGGCAAGGCGGCGAAGCTGCCGTAGATGGCGCTATATGAGGTCATCCACCTGATCAGATAGACGTAGAGCGCCTGAAAAAGGAAGAAGCACGTTCCCGCCACAACGCCCGCCATAAGGGCCGAGCGTAGGCGCACCTTGCAGTTGGGCAGCACCATATAGATGAGCGTGAACATCAGCCACACAACGGCCAGCGAGGTGAACTTGGCGGCCAGCTGCAGCCACATCGACTCCTCGAGGCCCAGCATCTGGCGGGCGTAGGAGCTGATCGAGGTGGCGACGATCCAGAGCAGCGGCGCGATGATGACAACCGAGATGTAGTCGCTGTACTTGCGCACGATCGAGCGTGTCGATTTCACCTCCCAGATCTTATTGAAGTTGGCCTCGATGGACTCGAACATACGGATGACGGCCCAGAAGAGCGTTATCAAGCTGACCGTAGCCACCACGCCCCCCTGCGTGCGCTCCAGCGCCCGCGTAGCGAAATCGACCACATAATCGACCACCTCGGGCATCTGCGGCAGCAGCGAGTAGAGGTTATCGACCAGCCGCTCGGCCAGCCCGAAGCCCTTCACCACGGCAAAGACCAGCGCCAGAACGGGTACAATCGAGATCAGAGCGTAGAACGTAAGCGCAGCACCCATATCCATCGTGCCGTGCGCCAGAAGGCCCTCAAGGGTGTAGATCACCAGCTTGAGCGGTCGCACCGTCCACCCAAGGCCCGGAATGCGCGAGATGGGCAGCAGCAGGTCGTAGAGGAATTTCAGGGGTTTGTGCATAGCTTAATAAATTCAAAATGCAAAATTCAAAATTATCCTTTAATAACTTATAGGCTTGCGGTAAATATAAGTTACATAATCACTCTCCTCGGCAGCCCACTCGTTGCTCTTAAAACTCTCGACAAGTTCAAATCCATTATGGTCGTAATAGCCGTGATTACACGACGAGTCTGTCCATAGATATAGATTCTCATAGCCCTGAGTACGAGCCAATGCCTCAACCTCGGCCACGAGTCGTTTGCCGCATCCCGACACCGAAGAGATGAAGAATGAGAGATATAAGTCCTTATCTGCTCTCATCTTGCTATAGACCTTCGGGCCTGTGGTAACGAAATACTCTCTCAATGCAAGAGCCTCCTTGAGCTGCTGTTCATTAAATGTGGGTAAAAGAGTATCAAGCCAATCGTTATAACCATTCTTCTGAGTGATATTTCCTGCCAAAATACACCCTACCATCTTTCCGCAGTCGGTAATTTTGAAAGCATAAGGAGCCCCATACCATCCGTAACGAATGATATACTCACACATCAACAATCCAAATCTCTCGCCCTGACCATCAGCGGCGTGACCTTCACCCCACACGGGATAGGCCAATATAGCAGCCTCTTGTATGTCGGCTTCCGTAAACTTTTCTATTTTCATTGTTTCTTCATCTTTAATTATTCACGCGGTAGGCGCGTTGAACGCCGCGGATGCGCTGGATGGAGTGTATGAGCAGATCGACAATCGACGTCGAGGGCACCTCGACGCTGATCGTGCCGCGCATCGTGCCGTCGCCGCGTGCCGAGAAGTTCAGCGTGCGGATGTTGAGCTTCAGCTCGCGCGTAACAACCTCCGTAATCTGGTTGGCCAGCCCCGCCGTGTCGGTGGCGACGATGGCGATGGTGGCGCGGAAGGCTCCGTCGGCATTGCTGCGCCAGCGAGCCTCCATAACGCGGTAGGGGTAGTTCTCCTTAAGGCGCGAGGCGTTGGGGCAGTCCGAGCGGTGGATCGTGATGCCCGACGAGATGGTTACAAAACCGAAAATATCGTCGCCCTTGATGGGGTTGCAGCACTTGGCCAGCTTATACTCTATGTTGTTGATCTTCTCGTCGATAACAAGCGCATCCGAGCGGTGGGCGGGCGTGGCGGGTTCCTGCTGCGCCTTCGACTCCTCCTTGCGGCGTTCGGCCTCGGCAGCAGCCTCGCGGCGCTCGGCCTCGGCCTGTCCCGAGATCCACTGCTGCAAAATCTCCTTTATCGAGGCGAAGTCGATCTTCTGCTCGGCAATCATCGAATAGACCTCGCGGCCCGTGCGTACCTTCAGCACCTTGCCCAGATAGGCCACAGCCTCGTCGATGGGCACCGCAATCTTCCAATTCTTCATCTTGCGCTCCAGCTCCTCGCGGCCCGCGCGGGCGTGCTTGGTCTGCTCGGCACGGAGGTAGGATTTGATGCGGGAGCGGGCCTTCGACGTTACGCAGAAGGAGAGCCAATCGGACTTCGGCACTTGGCTTTTCTGCGTCATAACCTCCACAATATCACCATTGTGCAGCACCTCGCGGATGGGTACGGCGCGACCATTCACCCTCGCACCCGTACACGTTGCTCCCAAATTGGTGTGGATGTCGAAGGCGAAATCCAGCACGGTCGCACCCTCGGCGAGTTTGCGGATGTCGCCATTAGGAGTAAATACAAATATCTCGCCCGTCGAGGGTTTGGCCTCGAAACGCTGCGTGAGCGAGTGGGTAGTCTCCTCCAGCACCTCCCTAAGGCGGCTGAGCCACTGCTCCGAGGTCTGACCGCCCTGATTGACACCCTTATAGCGCCAATGCGCGGCGATACCTCGCTCGGCGACGGCATCCATACGCTCGGTACGGATCTGAATCTCCACCCAGCGGCCCTCGCCCGCCGAGACGGTGGTGTGCAACGACTCGTAGCCGTTGGATTTGGGGATGGTAACCCAGTCGCGCATACGCTTGGGGTTGGGCGTGTAGCAGTCGCTCACAACCGAATAGACCGTCCAGCAGAGCTGCTTCTCCATCTCGCGCTCGCAGTCGATTATCACGCGCAGCGCGAAAATATCATAGACACCCTCGAACGGAACGCCCTGCTTGCGCATCTTGTTCCAGATCGAATAGACCGACTTGGTGCGGCTCTTGATGTGGTAATGAAGGCCCGGCACCGCTTTTAATTTCTCCTCGATGGGGACAAGGAAGCGGGCGATAAAGGTCTGTCGCTCGCTCTCGGTCTCCTCCAGACGGCGCGAGATATACTCATAATCCTTCGGCTCCAACCACTTCAGCGCCAGATCCTCCAGCTCGCTCTTCAGCGCGTAGAGGCCCAGCTTATGGGCGATCTGGGCGTAGAGGTTCATACTCTCCCACGACTTCTTGCGGCGCTTCTCGGGCGGGAAGATCTGTAGCTCGCGCATAACCTCCAGACGGTCGGCCAGCTTGATCAGGATCACGCGCGGATCCTCCGAGTAGCTGACAATCATATCGCGGAAGTCGTTGGCCTGCTCCTTCGAGACCTTGAGTTTGATGTTCGAGATCTTGCACAGGCCCACGATGATGCCCAGCACGGGGTCGCCAAACTGCTCACGAATCTCGCGCGAGAGCTCATCGACCGTCTCGGGCTGCTCCTTGTTGGCGATGCGCAACACATCGTGCAGGATGGCCGCGACGGTTGAGTTACGTCCCAGACCAATCTCGCGCGTTACGATCTCCGCTACGGCTACGTCGTGATCCAACAGCGGCGTGCCGTCGTATCGCGTGTAGGGGCGCATACGCTCGGCGGCGTAGAGCAGGGCCCGATCGACAACGTGCTGCGTGGTCTCGGAGTAGGTCGAGGCCACATATCGGCGCAGGGAGCCATATCTTTTGAGTGCATCCATAATCAATCTCGTTTAGTCGGTTTGCGAACAATATACAGATCCTCGTCCGTGAGGGCATAAAGCTTGCGCTCGGCCGAGGTGAAGTTTTCGGCGTAGGGGATGACATAGACCTCGAAGCCCGCCTCGGCGAGGCGCTGCTCGTAGTCGCGGCCATAGACGCGGCGGTGGTCGTACTGACCAAACAGGCGCGTGCGCTCACGCTCATCGGTGATGGAGTCATCCTCGAAGGTGTGCTCACGCTCCCGATCCACGGGCGAGAGCACCACGCCCCAGCCTCCGGGGCGAAGGATGCGGTGAAGCTCACCGAGGGCGCGGCGGTCGTCCGCGACGTGCTCGAGGATGTGGTTGCAGATAACTGTGTCGAACGACTCATCCTGAAGCGGTATCTGCTGCACGTCGAAGTGCATATCCGCCAGCGGGCTCTCCAGATCGGCCGTTACATATCGCTCCTGCTCGCGGGCGTACATCTTTCGGAACTTACGCATAAGGGCCACCTCGGGGGCGATGTGCAGCAGTCGCGGCAGAGCCATAGCACCACGACCAAGATCGCTCTCTCGGATTAACCACAGCCACAGCAGACGGTGGCGCTCCAGCGCTAAACAGCGCGGGCAGAGGGCATCCTCGCGCGGCGAGACATAGCCGTAGGGGAGGAATCGGCGGCGACGACAGCCGCAGAGCGGGCACTCGCGCCCGCGCCCCACATACCACAATCCGAGCAGCGGCACACCCCACCCCGCCAAGCGCTGCAACAGCGGTCGGGGAAAGAGGTTGAGGATGAGTTTTATGAGTTGTTTCACGTCTTTTCCTTTTTTGAGTGGCTACTCCGAGAGTTGCTTCTTCACAGCCTTTTCAACGTCGGTGAGTTGGGCTTTGCACTGCTCGATAAGCTCCGTTGCGCGCTTGACCTCAGCGGCCAGCGTATCAACGTCGATCTGCTCATCGCGCAGGCGCGCAAGGATCTGCTCGATCTGGGCGACAGCCTCGGTGTATGAAAGTTTTTTCTCTGCCATATATCTCTGTTTTTCACTTACTTAATCTCGGCTCGCACGCTACCCTTTGCAAGCTCAATATCCACCTCGCGGCCCGAGAGTCCCTCGGCCGAGGTGATAGCCCGCCCATCGGCCCGCACAACGGCAAAACCCAATCGCAGGATGCGCTCGGGCGAGCGCGCCTCGACGACCTCCGAGGCCATACGGAGCATTGCCGCCTGACGCTCAATCATACGCTCTGTAAGCGTCGCCAGCTGCTCGCGCATCATCTCCAGACGCATCCGTCCCCGCTCGCAATAGCGCTCCGCGAGGGAGTGAAGCTCGGCCGAGTGGCGCTCCAGACGCACCCGCTCGCGCTCGGTGGCTTGCGAGGCGAGTTGCGCGAGGCGATGCGAGGCATCGATGAGCCACCCCTCCTGCGTGGCCATACGCTCGGTGAGCCACGCCGCAACGGCGGTAGGGGTTTTCAGCGGGGTGTGGGCGACCATATCCGCAACGCTCACATCCTTATCGTGTCCGATACCCGTTACAACGGGCAGCGGGAACTGCGCAACGTAGCTGCAGAGGCGGTAAGAGTTGAAGCAGCTCAAATCGCTTGCCGAACCACCACCTCGGATGATGACCACAGCGTCGAACTCCGCCACGCGCGCGGCCACGCGCTCCAAGGCGCGGCACAACGACTCCTCGGCCGCCTCGCCCTGCATCACAGCATCGAAGAGCTCCACACGAAAGGCATATCCGCCCGCCTCCAGCTCGCGGCAGAAATCGCGGTAGCCTGCCGCCGCCGCGCTCGAGACCACAGCCACGCGCTGCACGAGCAGGGGCATCGGCTCCTCGCGGTTGAGATCCCACACGCCATCGGCCTGAAGCTGTGCGATGGTCATCTGTCGCTGGCGCTCCACCTCGCCCAAGGTGTACGACGGATCGAGGTCGGTGATCTGGAGCGAGAGGCCGTAGAGTTCGTGGTAACTGACGATGACCTTTGCCATAATCTTCATTCCCGAGGCCAGCGCCGAGCCCGTCTCGGAGCGGAAATATGACGAGAGCATCGCGTACTGCTGTCGCCAGATGACGGCTCGCACCTGTGCACGCGGGATGGGCGCGCCACCGCGCGTAGGCTCCGACTTCTCGACAAGCTCCAAGTAGCAGTGGCCCGAGTAATTGACCTTCAGCTCCGAGATCTCGGCCACAACCCACTGCGGGAGGGGTAACGACTGCTCGACAGCGGCTTTGATGCGCTGCTGAAGTTGGCTCAGGGTGATATATCGTGCGGTGTCGACCATAACGGTTCTTTCCAATTTACAAATATAATAAAATTATATTTTTCATCATCCTCATTTTGAATTTTGCATTTTGAATTCTGCATTTTGCATTCTGCATTTCCTCCGGCCGCCGCCCACCACGTTCCGAAGCGAGAGTAGCAGGCGGTTGCAAAACACGCCTTAGGCGTGCGGTTGCAAAACAGCCGTTACGGCTGAATAAAAAGGGCACAACCTCACGGCTGTACCCTTCTCACAAAGTTGATTTAATGCTTAGTAGGTTTAGGTATAATAGTTCGCCCCGAGGGGCCGCGACTATTCGTTAAAACTGGAAATAGGGGCAGAGTGCATATACACCCTCCTTGTCGAGCACGCTCTGCAGCTGCTGATACTCACGATACAGCGCGCCGAGCTCCGTGCGGGCGGTCATCTGCTGGCGCACCTTCACGCTCAGCGAGTTGAGGATAGCCATCAGGCCGTCGGCCTCGTCCACAACCTCCACGATCTGGTACTCCTCGCCCAACTCGGCCTTATCAACAGCGATAGCCAACGCTGCCGTCAGACCTCCGCAGGTATCGACCAAGCCGATCTTCTGCGCCTCGACGCCACTCCATACGCGGCCCTCGGCGATCTCCAGCACGCGGTCAATCGTAAGGTTACGGCCCTCGGCCACGATCGAGGTGAAGCGCTCATATACGCGATCGACGCTCTGCATCATAGCCGTATATTGAGTCGAGTTCAGTGCCTCGAAGCCTGTGCCCATACCTGCGTTGCGGTTGGTCTTCACGCCATCGACCGTAACACCCAGCTTATCCTTCAGCGCATCGCCGAAGCTGGGCAGGATGCCGAACACACCAATCGAGCCGGTCAGCGTCGAGCGGTCGGCCACGATAGCATCCGCAGGAGCAGAGATGTAATATCCTCCCGAGGCGGCGTACTCACCCATCGATACGATGACGGGCTTCTCGGCCTTCAGGTTCTCCATCTCGCGCCAGATGATATCCGACGCCAAGGCGCTACCTCCGGGTGAGTTCACGCGAACGACCACGGCCTTCACGTCGTCATCCTCGGCCACCTCGCGCAGGGTGCGTGAGAGGGTGTAGCCGTAGATGTTGTCGTCCGAGCCCTCGCCATCCATAACCTGACCGTTGGCATAGACGATGGCAACCTTCGGGGCTGACAGACGCTTGGTATCGACCGTAAGGCCCGAAGCGTACTCCGAGAGCGAGACGTAGGCGGGCTCGGCGATGTCGTACTCCTCCTCGAAGAGGGTCTCCATCTGGTCGGCATACTTCACTCCGTCGATCATCTTGTGCTCCAACGCCTGCTGGGGCAGCACTACGGCCATCTCGTCGGCCAGACGGTTGAGCTCCTCGGCGCTGATGCCGCGCGAAGCCGATACGGCATCGACAACAACAGCCCACATCTGATCGACCAGCTCCTGCATCTGCTGGCGGTTGGCCGCAGACATCTCGGTGAGGATATAGGGCTCGACAGCACTCTTATATTTACATACGGTCGGGCGCAGAACGTCAATATCGACGCCGAGCTTGTCGATCAGGCCCTTGTAGAAGATCGTGTTCATAGCCAAACCCGACCAGTCGAACGAGCCCTCGGGCTGCATATAGATCTTGTCGGCAACCGAGGCCAAGTAGTAGCCTCCCTGCGAGTAGGTGTCGTTGTAGGCCACAACCCACTTGCCGCTCTGCTTGAAGCGCTCGATACCCTCGCGCAGCTCCTCCAGAATGGTCATCGAGGCCGAGCCTGCGCCGGTGAAGTTGATGTAGATACCCTTGATGCGGTCATCCTCGGCAGCAGCCTCCAGCGCGCGCAGCGCATCGAAGAGCGTGAGCTGCGAGATGGGGCTCATAGTCATCAGATCGATGCTCGCCATAGGATCCTTCGAGGGGGCATCGAGGATGCTCTCCGCCAGATCGATGTGGAGGATAGCCTCGGCGGGGATGGCCTTCTTCTCGGTCGAGCCGAACATCGAGCCGATACCCGAGAAGAGGATCAGCCAAAATACGACGCTCAACACCGAGCCGACAACAACTGCTCCGAGCGATGCCAAAAATACTTTTCCCATCGAGAAGCCGCACTTCTTTCCACGACGCGGCTGCTGACCGTGAGCCGCAGGCTTGGCAGCGGCGGGCTGCGCGGGCTCTGAGGCGGGCTCACTTGCGGGCTCGGCGGCCTGCTGGGGTGTGGGCTCTGAGACGGGGTTATTCTCTACGACTGTGCCCTCGGGCAGATAGGCGCTATGCTCTGCGGGCAGAGATCCATCTTTGCGTGTTTCTTCCATTGTGTTTCTGTTTTGTTTTTCTTATTTTCTGCTCGCGCGGGGTGCTCGGCGGCAGGCCTCTTTTGCGAACAGATTAAGACAAAGTTATAAAAAAACGCTGGAATAATCAACCGAAATCGGAATAATAGTGCATCTTGCACTGATAATAAACGCATTACGCTGAAAATCTCGGAAATACGGGAAATGGCAATTTAGCAAAGAAACGCAAGGTAATGAAA
>SUZL01000012.1 GCA_015059925.1 Rikenellaceae bacterium | reverse complement strand
TTGCACATACTATTTGCATACAAAAGTAGATATTATCGGCAAATTTTGCAAATCACAAGAAAAGAAAATTTGCCAACAATACGCTAAAACACAATGTTTTGCATATTATTGGCAAATCTTAGAAAACGGGTGAAAATACCTTATAATTTACTTGACGTAAATGAGGATTTCGAGGGCGAGCGCAACGCAAAAATCACCTTGTTAGAGCGATTTTCCGCTTAGAACTCGGAGGTAAAATGGAATCGAATATCCTTAAAATTCTCCTGCGCTAAAGCCAACGCATAACTCGTGTCGGCAAGGAATACATCGCGGCCGTGCTTATCGACAGCCATATTCGAGTGCTTGCGACGCTTGAAGTCGGCCAGCTGCTCCTGATTGTCGCTCTCGATCCAGCACGCCTTGTGAATCGAAATAGGCTCCCAACGACACTTCGCGCCATACTCGTGCTCGAGACGGTACTGAATAACCTCAAACTGAAGCTGACCTACCGTGCCGATGATCTTGCGACCATTCAGCGACGAGGTAAAGAGCTGTGCCACACCCTCATCCATCAGCTGATCAACACCCTTTGCCAGCTGCTTGAACTTCATCGGGTCGGCATTCTCGATGTAGCGGAAAAGCTCGGGCGAGAACGAGGGAATACCCGTAAACTTGAGCTTCTCACCCTCGGTGAACGTGTCGCCGATTTTGAACGTACCCGTATCGTGCAGACCCACAATATCGCCCGGGTAGGCAAAGTCGATCACCGACTTCTTCTCGGCCATAAATGCTGTGGGCGACGAGAACTTGAGCTGCTTGCCCGAACGGACGTGCAGGTAGTTCTTGTTACGCTCGAACGTACCCGAACATATCTTCATAAAGGCGATGCGGTCGCGGTGGTTGGGGTCCATATTGGCGTGAATCTTAAAGACAAAGCCCGTCATCTTCGGCTCATCGGGCTGCACATTGCGAGTCTCCGTAGTGGCCTGTCGGGGCGAGGGAGCGATGCGTATAAAGCACTCCAGAAGCTCTCTCACGCCAAAGTTATTCACGGCCGAGCCAAAGAATACGGGTGCGAGCTTACCCTCCAGATAGGCCTCGCGATCGAAGTCGTCGTAAACAGCCTCCACCAGATCGAGATTCTCGCGCAACTGCGTGGCATACTTCTGAGTGATGTAGCCATCGAGCTCGGGCGAGGTTATGTCGCTGAAATCGACCGTCTCGGCATCGGCCGTCTGACGCTCGTCGGTGGTAAAGAGCGAGAGGTTCTTCTCGTAGATGTTATATACGCCCTTGAACGTGTCGCCGCTCGAGATGGGGAACGCCAGCGGGCGCACACGAATCTGCAACTCGCGCTCCACCTCGTCCAGCAGATCGAAGGGATCCTTGCAGGGGCGGTCCAGCTTGTTGATAAAGATCATCACGGGCGTTGAACGCATACGGCAGACATTCATCAACTTGCGCGTCTGCGCCTCCACACCCTTCGCACCGTCGATAACGATGATCACCGAATCTACGGCCGTCAGCGTGCGGTAGGTGTCCTCGGCGAAATCCTCGTGGCCGGGTGTGTCGAGGATGTTGATCTTCACATCGCGGTAGTTGAATCCCATCACCGACGTTGCCACCGAGATACCTCGCTGGCGCTCGATCTCCATAAAGTCGGATGTCGCACCCTTCTTGATCTTGTTACTCTTCACTGCACCCGCAACGTGAATCGCGCCTCCGAAGAGGAGCAACTTCTCCGTCAGGGTTGTCTTACCCGCATCGGGGTGAGCGATGACTGCAAATGTTCTACGCTTGGTGATTTCGTCGATTAACGCCATATCTTTATCATTTTTAACGGCTGCAAAGATAGTGTTTTTACCTTAAATAAAAAAGCCTGCGCACCATAAGCACGCAGACTTCTACTTTTTCTAAAAGTTGCATAAGAAGAGGGTTTTCAAGGCTTGCGAAACCCGAGAAACCGCAGCATACTATTGTCGTATGTGAGGATTTCGAGGGTGAGCGTAACGCAGAAAACACCTTCTTAGGTAACTTTTATCTTACTGGAGAGATAATAAAGTTGAACGTATAATCCTTATACTCAACACGATACTTCTCCAGCGGCAACTGTCCCCACGAGTTGATGCAACCCAGTCCCATCTGCTCCAAGTCGAAGCAGAGGTGTACCTTACCATCGGCCTTCAAATCGCCCGAGTGGCGCTGCAACGGGCCAACGGTAACATCCATCGCCTCCTGCGAATAGGGCAGAGCCGAGGCCGAGAATGCCACATCCGAGATGATGCGAATACCCGCACCCGCCGTATTCTTCAGCTCGTAGTAGCGCAAATCGGAGCGCGTACCCGACTCCTGCGGGCGAGCCATCTTCTCGTTGTACTGGTCAGCCACACGCTGCACATAGTGGCCGATGTCGGCCGCACTCTTTCTATCGGCGTAGTTTTCCACCTCGCCGCGACCGTAGTACTCCACAACGTTATACTCGGCGGGCAACTCCACGCGCACGCCATAGCGGAACATATTCTGCACCTTCGCCTCGGCCGAGGTCGTCATAGCCTGCTCAACGCGGATCTCGCCCTCGCCATTGATCGTATATGTAATGCGCATCGTCGCCTCAACACTCTTCATCTCATACTCGGCCACAGCCTTTGCCACGCCATCCTCGACCTTCGCATCGAACGACTTGAGCACCATCGCGGGGTTGCGCCATACGCCGTAGCGGGTGTGCAGACGAGCGCCAATATCGTTTTCGGTCGGAGCACGCCAGAAGTTGGGACGCAGTGCCGAATCATCGGCAACGATCGTCTGGCGGCCGTACTCAATCTGGTTGATAAAACCCTCGCGGTTGAAGCCCACTACCCAATCGTAGCCCGTTACCTGCGTCGATTTCTCGAACTTAATAACCTTCACCTCTCGCTCCGACTCCTTGAGAGCAAACGCAGCGGCAGTGTCATACTCCTTGATGATGTGCTGCTGTGCGGCAACCACATAACCTATATCGAGCAGAGGCTGCTTCTGCGTCAGCTCGTATCGCACGTTGAGCACTACCTCCTTCGCCTCCGAGCAGATGTCCTCCTGCTTATAACCGAGCGTGAATGCTTTGCGCTGCTGCGGGCCAACCTCCAGCTTCTCGATGCGGCCGGCCTTCGTTACCACGCCATCCTGCTGCAGCTCCCACACCATAGCGTAGGGCTCCAAACCGACAAAGAAGTTTTCGTTATACACCTCGACCTTGCCCGCCATCAAATCCACCGCGCGGGTCCAGATAGACTGATACTCGCGGCGCACCTCATAGGCGTGAGCCTGCGGCGTGCGGTCAGCGGCGATCATACCGTTGTTGTTGAACGAGTTGTCCGTAGCGTCGTAGTTGTTGTAATCGCCACCGTAGTAGAACGACACTTTGCCGTCGGCCTCATACTGCGCCAAGCCCTGATCGACAAAGTCCCAGATGAAACCACCCTGATACTGCGGATACTTGCGGATCAGATCCCAATACTCCTTGAATCCACCCATCGAGTTACCCATCGCGTGAGCATACTCACACTGGATAAGGGGCTTCTTGGGCGATGACTGCAAATACTTCTCGCACCACTCCAGATCGGCATACATCGGACACATAATATCGGTAAAATCGTTACCCTCGGCACGCTCGTAGTGAATCGGACGTGAGGGGTCGGCCTCTCTGATCCAGCGGTAGCAAGCCTCGAAGTTAGGGCCAAAGCCCGCCTCGTTACCCATACTCCAGATGATTACCGAGGCGTGGTTCTTATCGCGCTCGACCATACGGCTGTTACGCTCCAAGTGAGCCTTTGCGTAGCGGGGCTCCTTGGCCAGAGTATTCTCGCCATAGCCCATACCGTGCGACTCGATGTTGGCCTCGTCGATGACGTACAGACCATACTCATCACACAGGTCATACCACTCGGGCGTGTCGGGATAGTGGCACGTACGAACGGCATTGATGTTAAACTGCTTCATCAGACGAATATCCTGAATCATCCTTTCGCGCGTCATCACAAAGCCCTTCAGCGGATCAACCTCGTGGCGGTTCACACCCTTGATGAGCACGGGCTGACCATTCACCAGCAGCAGGCCATCCTTAATCTCCGAGGTGCGGAAACCTACTCTCTGCGCATAGGCCTCGCCATCGACCGCAATCACCACCTTATACAGATTAGGTGCCTCGGCCGACCACTTCGCCGGCGCCTTCACCTCGAAGGTGTGCGAAGCCTTACCCTTCGCGGGCTTCACCGTAGCCTCAGCTACCACCTCACCCTTCGGGCAGAGGAGCTTCACCTCGGCCTGCTTTACGGCTGCCGAGAACTCCATCTCAACGGCCAGACGGCCATCCGTATAGTTATTCTCCAGCGCGGGTGTAATCATCACATCCTGCAAACGAGCCTTCGGACGCGCCACCAACTCCACATCGCGCGAGATGCCGCTCAGTCGCCACAAGTCCTGATCCTCGAGATATGAGCCGTCGCACCAGCGGAAGATCTGCAACGCGATGAGGTTCTGCCCCGCCTTGACGAACTTGGTGATGTCGAACGACGCACCCAGATGGCTATCCTCCGAGTAACCCACAAACTTGCCATTCACCCAAACATACACGTTCGAGGTGGCCGCACCGATGTTAAGCTCGATGTCGCGGCCACTCCAACCCTCGGGCAGGGTGAACTCACGACGATACGAGCCGACGTGGTTCTGCTCGATGGGCACATTGGGCGGATCGTGGCGGAAGTTACCGCGCCACGCATAGCCGATGTTCACATACACGGGATCGCCATAACCACTGAGCTCCCACATCGCAGGAACCTCCATACGATCCCAACCCTTGTCGTTGTAACCCACCGCGAAGAAGTCCGTAGGACGCTGGTCGGCATTCTCCACCCAGTTGAATCGCCACGTTCCGTTGAGCGAGAGGCGGTAGGGGTTCTGCTCGTCGCAATACTCACCCTCGGCCTTAGTCACGCTTTCAAAGACCTTGTAGGTCGAGTGCATCTTCTGGCGGTTGATCTCATTTACATTGGGATCGCGCCACTCGGTAAATGTCTGCGCCTTCACCCCCGTCAGGGCCACAAGGGCAGCAAACAATAGTGTCAGTCGTCTCATTTTCATATCGTTTTATTGTTTTAATCGTGCATACCACGCCCACGCAAATACTCGATCATAAACTCCGGACGGTCGGTCTGAATCATTCGCGCTCCCATATCCACCAGCTTGCCATAAACCTCATCGGCCGAAGTCATCCACGCCACGTCATCGCTCAAACCTCCGTTGAGCGAGTTCCACAACGTATTGACCCACAGCTTCGAGCCGCTCTTCAGAACGCGCTCCATTGCCGACTCCACCTCGGGCGTTAGCTTGCTCCAGCAGATCTCGTATGCCAACTGCGGCTTCTCTGCGGCGATAAACTCCTCGAACATAGGCTTATGCGCCTCATTCGCGGGGGTGATGATGGGCATATAGAGCAGGTTGTTCTCGTGCTCGGCCAGCTTGGCCTCAACCTCAGCCAAGGGCTTGCCACCCTTGATGAGCACCTGATGCGTTACGCCCAGCTCCTCTGTCAGAGCCAGCACCTCGTCGTAATAGTCATACCCCTTGTCGATATTGACCAGAATCCGATCCTTGCACACGAGCAGAGCCTCGCGCAGCGTGGGAATCTTCAGAACGTAACCAAAGTGGCCACCGTGTGCCGACTCAAGGTCGAAGGTCTGCAACGAGTCGTAGGTCATATCGATTATGCGTCCCTTTCCCGTCGTGCAACGGTCGATGGTGCGGTCGTGCGAGAGCACCAGAACGCTATCCTTGGTCATAGCAATATCGATCTCCACCATATCGGCACCCATCTCGATCACCGACTCGATTGCGGGGATCGAGTTCTCGGGGTAGTTGCGCCAATCGCCTCGGTGGCTGATGACGATAACATAATCCGATGCGGGGTTGTGTAGATGCTTAAGAATCATCTCTGCGCGATTCTCATCGCTATGGGCAGCGGGTGCCGAATTGCCACTGCAACCAGCCATAAATACGAGTAACAGGGTTGCAATCAGCGCTGAAAGTGGGAATAATTTTGTCTTCATTGATGCAAATTATTGAAGTGTTAAATCGAGCGTGCTTCTATTAGGCAAAATTAAGCAATTTTTTTCGGAAAATTCACATATTTTTGCGTATCTTTGAATGTTTATGAACACTATTTGACAAAAAGATATTATGTACAGAGACGATCAACGAACTGTCATCACACTCGACGCCGGCGGCACCAACTTCGTATTCGGTGCTATGCAGGCCAACCGATTCATCATCGATCCCATCACGCTCCCCTCGTCGGCCGACGATCTGGACCGCTGTATGGCCACTATGGTCGAGGGCTTCGAGCGCGTCATCGCACAGCTCGACCACAAGCCCGTAGCAATCAGCTTTGCCTTCCCCGGTCCGGCCGATTATGCCAACGGTATTGTCGGCGGATTCTACCTCCCCAACTTCCCCTCGTTCCGCGACGGAGTGGCTCTGGGCCCCTTCTTGGAAGAGAAGTTCGGCATCCCCGTCTATATCAACAACGACGCCGACCTCTACGCCTATGGCGAGGCTCTGGCGGGCGCTCTACCCGAGATTAACGAGCGTCTGGAGGCTCTTGGCAGCGCCAAGCGCTACCACACCCTTCTGGGCTATACGTTCGGTACGGGCTTCGGTTTTGGATTTGTTACCAAGGGCGAGCTACATACGGGCGATAACTCGTGCATCGAGACCTTCTGCCTGCGCCACAAACATATGCCCGGGGTGATGGTCGAGGATGGCGTTGCCGTTCGTGCCGTCAAGCGTGTCTATCGCGAGGCATCGGGCATCGATGATCCCACACTTGAGCCGAAGGATATATTCGACATTGCCGAGGGCAAGCGCGAGGGCAATCAAGAGGCTGCCCGCAAGGCGTTCGCCACGCTGGGCGAAGTTGCGGGCGACGCTATGGCTACGGCCGTAACGCTCATCGACGGCGTGATTGTCATCGGCGGCGGCATCACGGCAGCCAAGAAGTACATTATGCCCGCTCTGCTGAAGGAGCTGCGTTCAGAGATGCACTCCATCTCGGGCGAAGCGTTCGACCGCGTGCAGATGAAGGTCTATGATCTGGACAATGCGGAGGAGTTCGAGCAGTTTGCTCGCGGCGCATCGCGCGATCTGAAGGTCTATGGCTCGGATAAGGTTGTAACGTACGATCAGCAGAAGCGCATCGGCGTGATGATCTCTCACATCGGCGCCAGCACCGCCATCTCGATGGGTGCCTACGCCTACGCCCTGAACGAGATCGACAAGAGAAATTAAAACAAAAATCACTAAATAAATGAAGAAACTTTTAGCAACCCTCAAAAACGAGGATTGGGTAATCGTCTATGCAGGCGCTATCGTACTGCTTCTGGCGACACTCTTCCCTTCGGCTATGCCCTCGATGCCCAAGGAACTTGGCTCGGCCGATGAGTGGCTTAAGGCCCTGATGATGTTCGCATCAATTTTAGGTTTGACCTATCTGTGTCAAGCCGTTCTGCAGCGCAAGATGGTGGGCATATTCCTCTCGCTGCTGGTTATTTTCGCCCTCTCGCTCGGAGCGCAGGTGGTGGCCAACATCCCCATCATCAAGGAGTGGGGCTTGGAGTCGGTATTCTTCTCGGTGATCTTCGGACTCATCGTGAGCAACCTCTTCCGCGTTCCCGAGTGGCTCAAGCCCGCCATTCAGAGCGAGTTCTACATCAAGATCGGTATCGTATGCTTGGGCTCAACGATCCTCTTCGGCGAGGTTATGAAGTCGGGCGTATTCGGTCTTGCGCAGGCACTTATCGTGGTCTTCACCGTATGGTACTTCGCATTTTTCATCTCGCGCCGAATGGGTGTCGATCGTGAGATGTCCACGATGCTGGCCTCGTCGGTTTCGATCTGCGGTGTCTCGGCCGCTATCGCTACGGCAGGAGTAATCAAGGGCGACAACAAGAAACTCTCTTACATCATCTCGCTCGTGCTGGTCTGCGCCATCCCGATGATGTACGTTATGCCTTGGCTCGCAGGCGTTATGGGCCTTAGCGAGGAGGTTGCAGGTGCTTGGCTCGGAGGTACGATCGACACTACGGGAGCCGTTGCCGCATCGGGCACAATGCTGGGAGAGGCTGCTGCTCAGACGGCCATCATCGTCAAGTCGTCGCAGAACGTACTGCTCGGTCTGGCGGCATTCGTCATCTCGCTTATGTGGAGCTATCAGGGCAAGCAGACCGACGAGAAGCCCACCATCGGCGTTATCTGGGATCGCTTCCCGAAGTTCGTCGTAGGATTTGTTCTCGCATCGCTGGTCTTCAGCTTCTTGATGGATGTTGAGAGCGCCAAGGCTGTGGGCAAGATCACCAAGGGCTTTACCAACACGCTGTTCAGTATCGCCTTCGTCTGCGTTGGTCTGGAGACCCGCTTTGCCGACATCTTCTCGAAGGATAACCGCCGCCCGCTGTGGGCCTTCCTCACGGCGCAGGGCTTCAACATTATCGTTACGCTGATCGTAGCCTATCTGCTCTTCGGAGTTGTCAAGCCGATGCTTGCATAGATAGTTGGATGAAGATACAGAAAAAGGGTGTCCCGAAAAGGACACCCTTTATCATTTGAAGGGATTGTATCTAAATCCACAATAGAGATATAACCCCCATCGCAAACCCTCCGACAAATCCGACAAGAAGTTGCAAACTACGGTGTCGCCCCATATACAACCTCGCCGAGGCCAACACACCGGCCACCAGCAGCGTCGCAATCAGCACCCAGAACATAGCCTGCTCGCCTGCAATGTTGAGCACCACGAACAGCGCCACCGCCGCGCCCATAGCAGTCAGGTGGGTACTCACGCGCGTGAAGTGCGACATTCCCAAGCAGAAGAGGTTACACAGCGCCGCCGCCACCGCAATCTTGCGGAACATCACCAGCGAGGGGGCCTTCATCATCGTCATCGCGCAGAGCAGATAACATATCGTCGATACCACCATCACCAGCGCCATCCTGTATCGCTGCGGAACCTCCCGCCCGCGCAGTCGCTGCAAGCGCTTCAGCAGCGCAACGGTGAGCATCGGCAACACGGTCGAGTAGAGCGCCACCACCCAGATCAGATAGACCTTCAGCCGCATCGGATAATATAAATATATGGTATTGAGAAATAGCATCAGCGCAACCACATATATGGGCACGAAAAATGGGTGTAACACCATCGAAAATATCTTCGCTACTCGCTTCATCGTCTTCTATCTCTCAAAAAGGCCCTCCGACCACCTAAAACTCTATCCTCACAATCGGCTTAAAACCGCTTAAATCTGCTTGCGCAATCTCGCCACCGGAATATCCAACATCTCGCGGTACTTGGCCACCGTTCGGCGCGCTATGCAGTAACCCTTCGCATTGAGGATGTTCATCAGCGTCTCGTCCGTGAGCGGATGGCGCTTATCCTCCTCGTCGATGCAACGCTGCAAGATGTTCTTTATCTCGTAGCTCGACACCACCTCGCCACTCTCGGTCTGCATCGCCTCCGAGAAGAGCGACTTGAGCAGAATGATGCCGAAGTGCGTCTGCGCATATTTGCTATTCACCACGCGCGAGATGGTCGATACGTCCAACCCCGTGCGGTCGGCAATATCCTTCAGGATCATTGGCCGCAGCTTACTCTTGTCGCCATCCTTGAAGTACTCCTGCTGGAACGACAGTATCTCCTGCATCGTTCGCATCAGCGTGTCGTGTCGCTGCTTGATTGCCGATATGAACCACTTGGCCGAGTCGATCTTGCTCTTGACAAACTGCACCGCCTCGCGGTTCTTCTCCGCCACCGTGCCATCGGCCGAGACCATATCGCGCATCATATCCACATACCTACGATTGATCTTAATCTCGGGTATGTTGAACGAGTTGAGCGACAGGTCGAACTGCCCGTCGTGGTAGTCGATATTAAAATCGGGAATGATGTATGGCGAGGAGTCCAACGCCCCATCCGAATAGAGGTTTCCGGGCTTGGGCGAGAGGTGCTTGATCTCGTCTATGGCATCGCGGAACTCATCCTCCGTAACGCCCAGACGCGCGATGAGCTTCTCGTAATGTTTCTTGACAAACTCGTCGAAGTGCGACGTGAGGATCCTATTGGCCAGCCGCTTTGCGGGCGTATCCACCCGACGCTGGCTCATCTGCAACATCAGGCACTCCTGCAGATTACGCGCACCTATTCCTGCGGGCTCCAGCTGGTGTATTATTCCGAGCAGACGCTCCAGTTCCTCTACGGATGTCTCTATTCCGAGCGAGAAAGCCACGTCGTCCGATATGGACTCCATATCGCGTCTGAGGTATCCATCCTCGTCGATGCTCCCCACCAAGAACTCCGCCACGCTACGCTCCTCGGCCGAGAGTTCACGGAACGAGAGCTGCTCGATCAGGTACTCCTGCATCGAGCGCCCCTCCGTAATGTTTATCGGTCGCTGCTTCTCGTCCTTCGAGAAGTTGTTTATGCGGCTCTTGTAGCTCGGCGTGTCATCCTCGCGGATGTACTCATCGACCGAGATAGTACCCTCGTCCTCCTCCTGAGGCTGTACATCCTCCTCGAGTACGATGTTCTCCTCAATCTCCTGCTTCACGCGCTGCTCCAATTGCAGCGTGGGCAGCTCCAGCAGTTTTATCATCTGGATCTGCTGCGGAGAGAGAGTCTGTTGCAGTTTTTGAATCTGACGTTGTGAAATAGCCATTTTTCTAAATTTTGTGGCCTTCGGGTTGGTGTTGCCGTATTCCTACGCTCCACTTCCTCTTCGGATTAGTGTTGCCGTAGTCCTACATCTCCGCCCCCTCGGGCCTGTTCCACCTCGACAGGTTCCTTCGAATTTATTTAGTTGCTCCTATTATTTATCCTGTTACTGCCTGCCATCTTGCTTCTGATGGCCTACCTTGCGGCCGTTGGCCGCATTTGCAATTTCTGACCCACCCCCACACCCCCGCCTCAGGCAGGGGCTTTTGTCGCCGCTTTAGGCGGCTCCTGAAGTATGTCTATTTTGCTTTTCCTCGCTTTTAATCTTCTATTTCAGGGCATTCACAATTCCACGGGCCCAGAAGCGTGCCAGTTTTCGCGCTCCCGCCTCGTTGGGGTGGAGGTAGAAGATGCCGGCCTTGCCATCCTCGGCAAACATATACTTGCGGTGCTTCTGCTGGAAATAGTCAAACGCATCGCTATCGCCCATATAGACATCATCGTTCTCCAAAGCAATCTCGATCAGGATGTTCGTGTAATCGACCATTCGCTTCTGACCAGCCACCAGATACTGCGCTCCGTTATGCGTATTGGGGCTGTACCATATCGGACGCTGCAACACGAAGACCGCCTCGGGGCAGAGCTCGCGCAGACGGCCGATCATCGTCATCAGGTTCTTCTTATAATCCTCGTTCGACACGGGCGAACCGTTGGGGCCGAAGTTGGCCGAGTCGTTCGTGCCGAGCATTATCGAGAATACGATGGGGGCGTAGCTCACCTGCTGAATCTCCTTTATGGCGCGCTCCACACGCACGAAGTCGCGCTCCGTAGCGGGCAGGAAATCGACGGTCGTGGCACCCGAGCGTCCGCAGTTACGGAAGTGCACATCCATCTTGAGCATCCGCTCCACCATCTCGGCGGCCACCACGGGAGGTGCCGTCTTGCTCTTATCGGCGTGGAGCACACCCTCGGTGATGCTGTTACCGATAAATATCAGGTTACACGTCTTCGACTTACGCGGCTGCGCCACGATGCTACCAACCGACAGCACCAAAGCCAGCACAAGGATCAATCTCTTCATACAAGTGGGCAGTTATTATGTTTATCCAATTAAAACTCTGCGTTGTTCGGCGTACGGGGGAAGGGGATCACATCGCGGATATTTGCCATACCCGTAACGAAGAGCAGCAGACGCTCAAATCCCAGACCGAATCCCGAGTGAGGTGCCGAACCCCAGCGGCGTGTGTCGAGATACCACCAGATATCCTGCTCGTTCATACCGAGCTCCTTCACGCGTGCAGAAAGTTTGCCATAGTCGGCCTCACGCTCCGAACCGCCGATGATCTCGCCGATTTTGGGGAACAATACGTCCATTGCGCGTACCGTGCGGCCATCCTCGTTCTGCTTCATATAGAATGCCTTGATCTCCTTGGGGTAGTTGATCAGGATTACGGGACGCTTGAAATGCTCCTCCACCAGATAACGCTCGTGCTCCGACTGCAAGTCGCAACCCCAGTCGCAGGGGAACTCGAACTTGCGGCCCGAAGCCTTCAGAATCTCGATACCCTCGGTGTAGTCCAGACGCACGAAGTCGTTGGCCAGAACGAACTCCAGACGCTCGATCAATTCCTTGTCCCACATCTTGTTCATAAACTCCAGATCCTCGCGGCAGTTCTCGAGTGCGTAGCGGATCAGATACTTGAGGAAATCCTCCGCCAGCTCCATATTGTCCTCCAGCTCGTAGAACGCCATCTCGGGCTCAATCATCCAGAACTCGGCCAAGTGACGCGGCGTGTTTGAGTTCTCGGCACGGAACGTAGGACCGAAGGTGTAGATGCGACCGAGCGACAAAGCACCCAGCTCACCCTCCAGCTGTCCCGATACGGTCAGGTTACAGGGCTTGCCGAAGAAATCCTGCGCGTAATCCACCTTACCATCCTCGGTGCGGGGAGGATTCGCAATGTCGAGCGTCGTTACGTTGAACATTGCGCCAGCGCCCTCGCAGTCCGAACCCGTAATCAGAGGAGTATGGAGATAGAAGAAGCCATTGTCATTGAAATACTTGTGAATAGCATACGCCATCGCGTGACGGATACGCAACACGGCGCCGAACGTATTTGTTCGGGGACGTAGGTAGGCGATGTCGCGCAGGAACTCCAGCGAGTGTCCCTTCTTCTGCAAGGGGTAGGTCTCGGGGTCGGCCGTACCGTAAATCTCGATAGCCGAAGCCTGCACCTCAACACGCTGACCCGATGCGGGCGACTCGACGAGTTTTCCATCCACGCGGATACAAGCACCCGTGGTGATGAGCTTAAGCGTATTCTCGTCAAAATTTGCCAGATCCACCACGATCTGGATATTTCCTGCGCACGAACCGTCGTTCAGTGCGATAAATGCTACGTTTTTGTTACCTCGTTTGGTGCGCACCCAGCCCTTAACGACGATGTCGCTGCCTACGGCGCCCGATTTCAGAATCTCTACAATTCTCTGCGTTTTCATTGTCTATCTGTTTTATTAATCTAATAATCTCATAACTTTGGCCTACGGTGGCCCTATCAACCTACAAAGGTACGCAATAATTTGCTATTTGTCAAAAAAAAAGTACCTTTGCAAATGGTACTTTGTACCATCAAAGGCCAAAGAGACGTTAATTTACCGACAACGATAAATATTTTGCACTCCAATATGAAAAAAATCATACTTTTAGGCGCTGCTCTCATCTGCACGCTCACATCCTTCGCCCAAGGCCCGCGCGTCTATCGCTCGGAGTTTCTCACCTACGACAAGCGCGAGGATGCCACCGCCGACCGCCGCTCCGAGACGGCCCGCTACTCGGACTTCAAGCCCGAGCGCATCGCCATCGCCGGCGGCGAGATCCGCTACGTCCAGAAGGTCGAGCTGGACGGCACGATGAACGACTACAACCTCTTCTTCCATCTCGAGAATGTGGGTATGGCCTACACGCTCTTTGTCAATAACGAGCCCATCGCCGAGATCGAAGACCCCTACACACCGGCCGATTTCCTGCTCTCGCCCTATCTTCGTCAGGGCGTGAACGAGGTGATGCTGGGTGTTCGCCAGAGCCGCACCCCGCAGCTTCAGGAGAATCTTTTTCAGTTGGATTTCAAGGAGTTCGAGAATAGCTACTTCTTCGCTCAGCGCCGCCTCTCGGTGCGCGACTTCGATCTGCAGCTCGTTCCCGACACCACACGCCAATACGCCAAGCTGAAGCTGGACGTGATCGTAGCCAACGACTTCAACTTCGAGGAGACCATTCAGGTCGGCTTCGACATCTACGACCCGAAAGGCAAACTCAAGGAGTATAGCGTAAACGAGATGCAGGTCGCAGGTCGCTCGATCGACACCCTCTCGTTCAACCCTGACATCTACCACGCCTACGACTTCCGCTGGGGCGACGGCAAGACGCCACTCTACGACGTTATGATCTACATCAAGCGCAACGGAATGTTGTGGGAGTATATCCCCCTGAAGGTCGGCTTCGGCAAGACCGAGTATCGCAACGGCAAGTTCTACCGCTTCGACGAGGTGCTTCACATCCAGAAGCGCGAGCACTTCAACGCCACCCCCGACCGCGAGCAGACCTACAAGGAGATCGAGCAGGCCAAACTGCGCGGCTACAACACCCTCTGCCCCGACTATCCGCAGCCCAAGTGGTTCTACGATATGTGCGACAAGGCGGGAATGTTTGTCATCGACTGCGCCAACATCAACTCCCCCACCAACAGCAGCAACCGCGCCATCGGCGGCACGCCGGCCAACGATCCCAAGTTGGTGGACGAATATTTGCAGCGTGTAAAGTCGATGTACTACCGCTCGCGCAACCACTCGTGCGTGATTGCCTTCTCGCTGGGAGGCGAGTCGGGCAACGGCTATAATATGTACAAGGCTTACGAATGGATTAAGTCGGTCGAGAAGCGCCGTCCCGTATTCTACGTCGGTGCCGAGGGCGAGTGGAACACCGATATGACCGAGTTGTAACGCTGTAGGGCAATGAATATCGAACTTATCGTTGTCGGCAAGACCGACTCCAAGGAGGTCGAGTCGCTCGTCGAGATGTACTCGAAGCGCGTGAACCGCTACTGCCGCTTCTCAATCACCACACTCGCCGACGTTCGCAACACCCGCAATATGGCACCCTCGCGCCAGAAGCAACTCGAGGGCGAGGCTATCCTGCGCCTTGTGGGCGATGGCGACTGCCTCACGCTGATGGACGAGCGCGGCGCGCAATACACCTCGATGGAGTATGCACAGTGGCTGCAGAAACGTATGCTGAGTGGCGTAAAACGCCTCGTGCTGGTTATCGGCGGCCCGTACGGCTTCTCGGATGAGGTATATGCCCGCGCCGACCAGAAGATCTCGCTCTCGAAGATGACCTTCTCGCACCAGATCGTGCGTGCCATCTTCGCCGAGCAGCTCTACCGCGCCTTCACGATCCTTCACAACGAACCCTATCACCACGAGTAACGATGAAATTATTACACTCTCATACCCTCCTTACGGCGTGGCGCATCTGCCTGCTATACATTGTCTTGATGCTCTGCCGCGTTGTCTTTTACCTCTACAACAGCGCCCTGATCGGCCCTCTGCCCGAGGCCGAGTGGTGGAACCTTGTGTGCGGAGCGATGAAGTTCGACACCGTCTCGATTCTCTACGCCAATGCTCTCTTTATCCTGCTTGCGCTCATTCCCCTGCACCTGCGCGAGAAGCGGTGGTGGCAGAACATTTTGTATTGGTATTATGTCGTTGTGAATGGCATCGTCGTGGCGATCAATATGGCCGATGCGATCTACTTCCGCTACACGCAAAAACGCTTCTCGGCCGACGAAATCTTCTTTGCCGAGAACGACAATTCGCTGCAACTCGTGCTGAAGTTCGCCACCGAGAATTGGCATATCGTACTCGCCGGCGTGGTACTCATTGCGCTGCTTGCGGTAGGCTACCGCCGCCGTGCCCGCATCGAAAACATCTTCGCGGGGGTGTGGTACTACATCTTCTCGACGCTTATGCTAGTCGTGGCCGTCGGCCTCTCGATTGGTGGCGTGAGAGGAGGCTTCACGAAGATGACACGCCCGATAACCCTCTCAAATGCAACGCTCTACACGCCCGACAACGCACGCGCCACGATGATCCTGAGCAACCCCTTTGCGATCCTTCGCACCATCTCGTCGAGCGGCAAACTGCACTACGAAAAGTATTTCGACGACCAGACTCTCGCCTCGATCTACTCGCCCGAGCACTCCCCCTCGGAGCAGACCTCGGCAACGGAACTCACGGGCCGCAACGTGGTGTTGTTCATTATGGAGAGTTTCTCGGCCGAGCACTCGGCTCTGCTACGCCCCGACCTGTATGAGAACAAGGAGCAGAAGGGCTACACGCCGTTCCTCGATTCGCTTATGCGTCAGAGCTATACGTTCTATAATATGTACGCCAACGGCAAGCGCTCGATCCAAGCCCTACCCGCCGTCTGGAGTTCGATTCCGTCGTTCAAATCACCCTTCGTACTGATGCCGCAGGCGATGGCCGAGACGCGATCGCTACCCGCGATACTGAAGGATAAGGGCTATGAGACGATGTTCTTCTGCGGCTCGGATCACGGCTCGATGGGCTTCGGTGCCTACGCCCGACAGACAGGAATCGAGAACCTTTACAGCCGCCAAGAGTATGAAAAAGAGCACGGTACGGGCGACTTCGATGGTTACTGGGGCATCTGGGACGAGAAGTTCTTGAACTATATGGGAGAGGTGCTCTCGCGGCAGCAGCAACCATTCTTTTCGACGATGTTTACACTCACGTCGCACCACCCGTTCGTAATCCCCGAGGAGTACGAGGGTAAGTACCCCGAGGGAGAGACGCCAAACCACAAATGCGTTGGTTATGTGGACGATGCGTTCAGAAAGTTCTTCGCCGCGCACGAGAACGAGGAGTGGTTCCGCAACTCGATCTTCATATTCGTGGCCGACCACGTCTCGAGCGAGAAGATGACCGAGGTATTCCGCCGCTCACCCGGTGATTATCACATATTTGGCTTTATGTACGCACCCGACAGCGCATTGGTTGGCGAGCACCGCGAGGTTGTGTCACAAATTGACATTATGCCAACGCTCTTGGGCCTGATGGGTAACACCGAGCCCTACTTCGCCTTCGGCCGCGACATCTTCGGCGAGCACCGAGACGAGCCCTTCGCCATCAACTACGACAACAACGCCTTTCAGGCTATCACGCGCGAGGACCTGATCCGCTTTGATGAGAAGCAGGTAACGGGCGTGTATGAGATTGGCGACGTGATGCACGAGCGCGACCTGCGCGCGACGAGAGACACCGAGGCCATAGAGCGCGAGATCAAAGCGCTGATACAGAGCTATTACAGCCGTATCGAACAAAAAAATTACATCGTAAATGATTCAATTCCAGCCAATACTAATCAGTGATCGCACCAAGATCGAGGAGCTTCTGCGAAAGAATAGCCGATCGATAATTTGCGACCATACATTCACCAATCTATACGCGTGGCAGGCCACCTACCAGACCTCGTGGGCCGAGGTTGCGGGGGCGCTTGTGGTGCGCTATGCGCTTGAGCGCGAGTATGGTTATATGATCGTGGCCGAGGGGGAGGAGAGCTTCCGCGAGGCTGTGACAGAGATTGACACTTTCGCCCGCTCCATAGCACAGCCGATGCGCCTACTGGGAATGAGCTACGAGGATGCGGAGTGGTTCGGCCGATGGGTGAAGATGACGGGGCGCGACGAGGCCGATTATGCCATCAGCGACAACCGCGACTATCAGGATTACATCTACTCGCTCGAGGATTTGAGTTCGCTTCGCGGACGCAAGTATCAGCCCAAGCGCAACCACGTCAATAAATTCGAGTCGATGTACGACTACCGCTTCGAGGAGCTTCAGCAGGAGCACTTCGAGGAGTGTCTCAAATTGGAGTGTCGGTGGCAGCGTCGCAAGAGTGGCGAGGCCGACTGCTCCGAGACAAGCGAGCAGTGCGCAATCAGACGTGTATTAGGGGCTTACGACGATTTGGACGTTACGGGACGAGTGATAATGATCAACGGCCACGTTGCCGCCTTCACATACGGATCGGCCCTCAGTGAGGAGTGCTTCTGCACCCACATCGAGAAGGCCGATGCGCAGTATGAGGGAATCTTCCCGATGATAAACCGACTCTTTGCCGATGTTCTGTTGCAAAAGGGTTTTCGATGGGTTAATCGCGAGGAGGATATGGGATTGGCGGGGCTGCGTCGCTCGAAGCTATCGTATCACCCCGCGCGGATGCAGGAGAAGTTGAGTGTCAAGGAGTTAAGCGCCGAGCAGCGCGAGTGGCGGAGGTTGTGGATGGAGTGCTTCGGCGATGAGCGCGAGTGGGTGGATCGTTTCCTGATTGAACACTCTACCGAGGAGAATACCTTTATACATAAGGAGCAGGGGGCTGTGGTGGCGATGCTGCACTTGGTGGAGCTGCAGACCGAGGTTGGCCGCACGGCATACCTCTACGCCATTGCAACGGCGGCCGAGTGGCGCGGTCGAGGCTTGGCGATGAAGCTCGTGGGCGAGGCCGTGGAGGCGGCACGCGAGCGGGGTTATGATGCCGCAGCTGTGATACCCGCCGATGAGAGCCTTGTGGGATTCTACCGCAGGTTGGGATTTGGCGAGCCGTCACTCCGGATGGATTTCTCGTCGGGGATGGATCTCGGAACGGGAGTTGCGGAGCGCGATGTGGCGATGGTAATGAAATTGAAATAGAAGACGGGAACTCTACCGAGTTCCCGATTTTTTTGCGAGAGAGGAGAAAAAAATGTCGGATTTATTAATTAATATATCACAAGTGGTACAATCATCCTCAACATTCCAAATCCTACCCGATAGGCCTTCCCAATTTCAGTTAAACCATTTAACCTCAGCATTTTTGGCATTTTCCAAATAATTCATTAAATTCGTCCATATAATTAGTGCAGTTTTGAAAAGGCCAAAAAGATTAACGTGGGATTTACCAGAATTATATTTCCCATCTTTTTGGTACTTCCTCTGATATATTCAAGCGATCTTTACAGTTTTTTGTAAAAAAATGATTATATTTGTATTATATTGTCGTTTTGACCTAATCCCAAAACCTGCATACTATGAAGAGAAAAGAGTTTATCTACCAGTCGGCCATAGGTTTGGCGGCTTTGGGCATTGGTGTGAGTTGCGCCAAGAGTAAGGGTAGTCGAATCCCCAAGACCGACCCGCAGACGGTTACCGCCCCGACGGGCGACATACGCGCCGTGCTGCTTCATTTGGGTCGCAATATGTGGTGCGACTATCCCACCGAGCATATGGGAGCCCTCTCGCCCGAGAGCATCGAGACGCTGACGATGAAGCCAAGGCTCTCGATTGCCTGGAGCGACGAGCGCTGGCGTCAGGTGGTCGATTACGCCGCTGCCGCAGGCATAAATATGATAGTCATCGACCTGGGCGAAGGCCTGCAATACCCCAGCCACCCCGAGCTGGCTGTTGAAGGCACTTGGAGCGTGGAGAAGATGCGTGCCGAGATAAAGTATATGAACGAGCGAGGCATTGAGGCTATCCCGAAGCTCAATTTCTCGACCTCGCACAACGGCTGGATGGGCGACTACTCGCATATGGTGTCGTCGAAGCCCTATTATCGTATGTGTGAGGATGTCATACGCGATGTGGTTGAGATTTTTGGTGGTCCGCGATTCTTCCATATCGGCCTCGACGAGGAGCGTGCCGCTTTTCAGGAGGATCAGACCTCGCAGTATATCTGTGCGCGTAAGGGCGAGTATTGGTGGCGCGATTTTCTGCATATCGTCGCAGAAGTCGAGAAGCACGGTGCCCGAGCCTGGATGTGGAGCGACTACGGCTGGCACAACGAGGAGTTCTACGAGCGTTGCCCCAAGAGTGTTATTCAGCAGAATTGGTTTTACGACGAGGCATACGGCGGCTTTGACGCCGAGACCAACACCACCTCCGATGCTGTCATCGTGAAGGCATATCATAAGTTGGAGGCGGCGGGCTTCGATCAGGTGCCCTGCGGCTCTAACTGGGCGGGCTGGAAGCGTCGCCAGCTCGGCATTGGTGCCGATGATGTGATGGGCAAGCTCGTGCAGTTTGGTCGTGCGAATATCGCCAGCGAGCGCCTTATGGGCTTTATGATGGCCACCTGGGAGACAAGCGTGGATAAGGACGAGAGCCTGCAAAAGATTCTCAATGGCATCGACCAGCTGGCCGCGGCTATGCGGTAATATTTAGAGTAAAAAATTAGGGGACTATTGCAGTCCCCTATTTTGTTTGCGGTTGTATGTGCGGGTTTAGTAGCCACCCAAACGCATCAGATCCTCCTGTGATCCGCTCTCGATAGATTTTGCGTTGAATCGCTTACCAGAGTTGAACCTGTATTGGATCGCGAACGAGGCGTAGCGACGAAGCTCGTGGGCGAGGTCGTGGAGGCGGCACGCGAGCGGGGTTATGATGCCGCAGCGGTGATACCGGCCGATGAGAGCCTTGTGGGATTCTACCGCAGGTTGGGATTTGGCGAGCCGTCGCTTGGGATGGATTTCTCGTCGGGGATGGATCTCGGAACGGGAGTTGCGGAGCGCGATGTGGCGATGGTGATGAAATTGAAATAGAAACGGGGACTCGGTGGAGTTCCCATTTTTTTGCAGAGGGGCGGGACGAGGAAGAAAAAATGTCGGATTTATTTGTCTTTTTGTAAAGTTTACTTTACATTTGCAGTGTAAAATAATCACAATAACAAAGAAACTACCGACTATGAAACGATTTCTTTTACCACACTACTGCAAGCAGATCGGGCAGGCGTTGCTCGTGGCTGTATTGCTGGCCATTATGGCTTACATTATTTTTGATGCCGATGCGTTGATTCGTACCTCTTGGGTGATGCGTGCTGTGTATGTGGTGCTACACATTGCCATTGTGCTCGTTACGATCTCGCGCGAGAAGAACGAGGACGAGATGACGGCTCACCTGCGCGGCGAGGTGCTCAAGGAGGTGGGATACACTCTGCTGATTCTTTATGCGGCATATCACATCATAGCAGTGGCTGTCAGCGAGGATGGAATTAAGTATTTACTGCACGACGAGGAGCTGATAACGCCCTTCATAGTGTGGGTGGCCTACTACGCACGCTTTGAGCAGAAGCTAAAGAAGTTGCGCAAAAGAGAGTTTACGATCTAAAGAACGAAGGAATGGAGAACCGAATAAGGGTGGCGCGGGCCGAGAGGCGGCTGACGCAGCAGCAGTTGGCCGACGCGGTGGGCGTAAGTCGCCAGACAATCAATGCCATAGAGAGTGGAAAATTTGTGCCATCGACCGTCGTGGCGTTGAAGATAGCACGAGCGTTCGAGCGGCCGGTGGAGGAGATTTTTCTGCTGGAAGATACAGATTAAAAAGAGGGCTGTCCAACCGATTATTGGATAGCCCTTTTTACTTGGAGTTTATAACCAGAAGTTGTATAACTAGAGGGATTTTAAGGCTTGCGAAGACTGAGAAACCGCAGCATACTTTGGCGTATGTGAGGATTTCGAAGGCGAGCGTAACGCAAAAATCACCTTGTTAGGCAACTTCTTCTTTATTTGGTCTCGAAAAGATAACTTCCTGATCCAATGAGAATCTTCGTGTAGCCATCGGCGTGGCCTACGACCTTGGCATCCGCAGAGTCGGCGGCAGGCTTGCCATCGAGCACGACGCTCGAAGCCGACGCTGAAGGAACGTAGATCTCGGCGGTGGTGTTGGCAGGAATCACAACGCGCAACGAGAAGGCACCGTCGCGCTTCTGCCACTCGGCCTCGGCACGACCGTAGGGGGTGAGCTGCGATGCCTGCATCTGCGTGAAGTCGGCTCCGGGGTGGGGCTTGACGATGATGGTCTTGAAGCCCGCAGAGCCCTCGTGCAGACCGACAGCGTCGCGGTAGAGCCAATCGCCGATGGCGCCGTACGAGTAGTGGTTGAAGGAGTTCATACCGTTGTCGGGGATGGTGCGGTCGGGCATCATCGAGTTCCAGCGCTCCCAGATTGTCGTTGCGCCCATCGTTACGGGATACAACCAGCCGGGGTACTGATCGCGCAGCAGAAGCTTGTAGGCCAGATCGTTATAGCCGAACTTGGTCAGGACGTGGCAGATGTAGGGCGTACCCAAAAAGCCTGTGGTGATGTGGCCGTACTTCTCGACATTGGCCGCCAAGTGGGCCGCCGCCTTCTCTCGCTCCGACTCGGGCAGCATATCGAAGTTAAGGGCCAAGACGTAGGCCGTCTGCGTAGATGATACGAGCATACCCGCGGGGGTGAGGTAGTTCTGGCAGAATGCCTCGCGTGCCTTGGTGGCAACGTCGGCATAGTAGCGAGCATCGTCCGTGCGGCCAAGCACCTCGGCAGTCTGAGCCATAATCGAGGCCGAGTTGGCGAAGAAGCACTGCTGCACAAGCGGCGTATAGGTTACGGCCGAGTTGCCTGCGTTGTCGTTATTGACGCTATAGAAGAGCCAGTCGCCATAGTGCCAGCCCTTGTTCCAGAGGTAGTTGTCGCTATCGGAGATGACGAAATCAACCCACGCCTTCATACTCGAGTACTGCTCCTCCAAAATAGAGGCATCGCCATAGGCCATATAGTGCTGCCAAGGAATAATCGTAGCGGCATCGGCCCAGCCCACGCGACCGCGACCTACAAGGCCCGGGAGGTTGGGGACAATATCGCTCACGCGGCCCGTCTGGTCCTGATCGATGGCCAAATCCTTGAGCCACTTGCGGAAGAAGTTCTGCACGTCGCGGTTGAACGTAGCCGTGCGGAAGAATACCTGTGCATCGCCCGTCCAGCCGAGGCGCTCGTCGCGCTGGGGACAGTCGGTGGGAACGTCGAGGAAGTTGCCCGTGAGGCCCCATTGGATATTGCTCTGGAGCTGATTGACAAGCTCGTTTGACGAAGAGAAGTTACCATTCTCGGCGATGTCGGAGAAGATGACGGCGGCCTCGAAGTTTTCGGGGTTGAGCTCGCCCTCGATGCCCTCGACCTTCAGGTAGCGGAAGCCGTAGAAGGTGAACGTCGGCTCGAAGCGATCCTCCTCGCCACTGCAGATGTATGTACTCTGGGCACGGGCCGAGCGGAGATTGACGGTGTAGAAGTTACCCTTCTCGTCAAGCACCTCGGCGTGAGAGATGGTGATCTTCTGGCCCGGCTTGCCCTTATAGGTGAAGATCTCGCGGCCTACGAGATTCTGTCCGAAATCCAACACCTTCTCGCCCGCAGGGGTGGTGATCACCTCGACGGGTTTCATCGTGCGGTGGATAACGACAGGCTCGCTCTCCGTAGCTACCAGATCGGTCAGGGGATAGTCGGCAACGCGGACACGCTTCCACTGCGAGTCGTCGAACTCGGGACGCGACCAACCCTTCTGCTGAAGGCGGGCATCGACCGTCTCGCCATCGTAGATCGTCGAGAAGACCACTTCGCCCGTCGAAGAGCGCCACTCGGAGTCGGAGGTGATGATCTCCTGCGTGCCATCCTTATAGGTTACAACAATTTGCGCCAGAGCGCCCAGATTCTTGATGTTATAGACCGTGCGGCCGCTGTCGGCAGCCCAGCCCAAGACGCTATGATACCAGCCGCGACCGATGGCGATGCCGATAGCGTTGCGGCCCTGACGAAGCATTGAGGTTACGTCGTAGGTTTGATATTGCAGGCGCGAATTATACGAAGTCCAGCCCGGGGCGTACTCGGCATTGCCGACCTTCTGACCGTTGATCTCGGCCTCGTACATTCCGTGAGCCGTCAGATAGGCTACGGCCGAGGCGACGGGCTTGCGAAGCGTGAAGGTGCGGCGCAGAAGGGGTGAGGCGGCAGTCTGCTCCTCGGGCTCGATCCACTTGGCCTGCCACTCGGCCGTGGAGCGCATAGCCATAAGCCACGTCGAGCGGGGACTCCACTTCGAGGCGCGGCCCTCGTCGTCCCAGACGCGCACCTGCCAATGGTAGCGGGTACCCGACTTCAGCGCAGGGCCTGCGTAGCGCACGCCCGTAGAGCAGTCGGAGAGGACTTTGCCCGTATTCCAGATGCGGCGCTGTCCCTCATAGACCGAGATCTCGTAGGCGCTCTGCATAGTCGAGCGGCGGGGGCTCTCGACAATCCAGCTCAGCAGCGGCTGCTCGGAGTCGATACCCTCGGCCGAGCGAAGACGATCGACGCGAAGCGAGGTAACGGATGGTTGGGCCGAAGCGACGGCACATAGGATGAGTGCGGAAAAGAGTAGAATCAGACGTTTCATAGTAGTAGTTTTGCGTTTAAGTACAAATATACCATTTTTTTTGAGTGAAAGCTGTCGAGATATTGATTTTTTCGATGCGCGCATTGATTTGAGCCGCCAAAGGGTACGCCCGCCCAAATGCAGGAACATATTAGTGAAAAAATTACTTGCAATAAAATCTTTTATTTTATACCTTTGTAGCGATAATGTGTTTACAAGAAATTAATTCACTAACTTCATAATTAAAACAAAACTATGATTTCTTACAAAGATCTCGGCCTGGTGAACACCCGTGAGATGTTCAAGAAGGCTATCGAAGGTGGTTACGCGATTCCCGCGTTCAACTTCAACAATATGGAGCAGATGCAGGCTATCATCTCTGCTTGCGTAGAGTGCTCTTCACCCGTTATCCTGCAGGTTTCTTCAGGTGCTCGTAAGTATGCTAACCAGACTCTGTTGCGTTATATGGCTCAGGGTGCTGTGGAGTATGCTAAGGAGCTCGGCAAGAACATTCCTATCGTTCTGCACCTCGACCACGGTAACTCATTCGAGCTCTGCAAGAGCTGTATCGATATGGGTTTCTCTTCTGTAATGATCGACGGTTCACACCTGCCCTATGACGAGAACGTAGCTCTGACCAAGCAGGTTGTTGACTATGCACACCAGTTCGACGTAACCGTTGAGGGTGAGCTCGGCGTTTTGGCCGGCGTTGAGGATGAGGTTTCTGCTGAGGTTGCTCACTACACCCGTCCTGAGGAGGTAGTTGACTTCGTATCGAAGACCGGTGTTGATTCACTCGCTATCTCAATCGGTACCTCACACGGTGCTAACAAGTTCAAGCCCGAGCAGTGCACCCGCAACGCTGACGGTATCCTCGTTCCTCCCCCATTGCGTTTCGACATTCTGGAGGAGATCGAGAAGCAGATCCCCGGCTTCCCCATCGTACTGCACGGTTCATCTTCAGTTCCCCAGGAGTATGTGAAGATCATCAACACTCACGGTGGCGCTTTGAAGGATGCAGTAGGTATTCCCGAGGAGGAGTTGCGTAAGGCTGCTAAGTCGGCTGTTTGCAAGATCAACATCGACTCTGACGGCCGTCTTGCTATGACCGCTATGGTTCGCAAGGTATTCGTTGACAACCCCGCTGAGTTCGATCCTCGTAAGTACTTGGGTCCCGCACGCGACGAGCTGAAGAAGCTTTATATGCACAAGTGCGAGAACGTGCTCGGTTCGGCTGGTACGGTAGAGTAAGCAAGTGTGCTTTCAATATGAAAAAGGCGATCCTTTTGGGGTCGCCTTTTTTGTTGGAGGGTGCATATAAAGCTTCTTCGAAGCCATATTAACATTCCCTCCCCAACCCCTCCCTTTGCCAAAGGGAGGGGCTTGGTCGCGCGGCTCCGAAGAGGAATTTATGATATATTTATGCACAAGTGCGAGAACGTGCTCGGCTGAGGCTGGTACGGTTGAGTAAGCAAGTGTGCTTTCAATATGAAAAAGGCGATCCTTTTGGGTCGCCTTTTTTGTTGGAGGGTGCATATAAAGCTTCTTCGAAGCCATATTCACATTCCCTCCCCAACCCCTCCCTTTGCCAAAGGGAGGGGCTTGGTCGCGCGGCTCCAAAGTGGAATTTTCGATATATTTATGCACAAGTGCGAGAACGTGCTGGGCTGAAGCTGGTACGGTTGAGTAAGCAAGTAAGCTTTCAATATGAAAAAGGCGATCCTTTGGGGTCGCCTTTTTTGTTGGAGGGTGCATATAAATCCTTTATAAAACAAAAGAAGATTGCCACGTCGCTATGCTCCTCGCAATGACCTATTAATAACAACATCAAGGTAGATAATTCCAAGAAAGAAGGTCTGCTCGTGCGAGAGTATACATACCGATTACCTGTATAGTACATTATACAAAACAAAAAAACCTGCTCCCGACGTGGGAACAGGTTTTTGTTTTCAAGCGAGCGCGGCTCGCCTACGATTACATTGCACCGATTGACTTCAGGTACTCAACGCTCATTGCAACGCACTCCATAGGAGTCTTGTCCATTGAGGGGTTGTCCTGCTCAACTACGAGCCACTTGCTACCTACCTCGTTGGTAGCTGCCTCAACGATAGCTGCAATATCAACTACACCGTGACCAAGGGGACGGAACTCGAAAGCTGATGACTTCTTCTCCTCGCCCTCGTTCAAACCGATAAGTGCATAGGGATCGCCCTCCATCTCACCCTCGATGTGGTAGTTCTTGAGGTGAACAACGGGTGAACGGTTGGTGTACTTCTTCAAATACTCAACGGGATCCAAACCTGAGTAGTGTACCCAGCACTGATCCAACTCGGTCTGCAACAGGTCAGCAGGAACGTTTGCGTAGAGGTAATCCAAACCGTGCTCACCGCTCTCGAGCTTCTTGAACTCGAAGTCGTGGTTGTGGTAAAGAAGGGTAAGACCAGCAGCCTTGCACTTCTCACCGATAGCGCGGATCTCCTCAACCATCTGCAAGAACAACTCGCCACCGGGACGACGCTCCTCGGTTACGTAGGGAACTACGATGTACTCGCAACCGATAGTCTTGTAGTCAGCGATTACCTTGTCAACGTCAGCCAACATATCTGCCAAAGGCACGTGAGCTGAGATGGGGTTCAAACCGATCTCCTTGCACCAAGCGTTCACCTGTGCGGGATCATTCTCGAACAAGCCGGCGAACTCAACGCCGTCGAAACCAAGAGCCTTAATCTTCTGGAGAGTGCCCTTGAAATCAGCCTCCATATCGCCACGAACGCTGTAAAGCTGAACAGCTACGGGCAACTTCTTGGCAGTCTCCTCTGCGGGAGCAGCCTTCTGTGCGTTACCGCCGCAAGATACCATAAATGCAGCAGCAGCGACCATCAAAAGTGATGAAATCTTCTTCATTGTCATTAATTTTTAGTTATTTGTGAAAATTTGGATTCGCATTAAGCCAAATATGCGACAAAGATATGTTTTTTTTATCACATTGCAAATATTTAACAATCAAAATCACATATTTATCGCTACAAAACAGTCGTTTAATCGATACAGCGGGGACGCTGGATAACGATCGCCAGCGCAGCACAGAGGCCCATAATGACGGGATAGTAGAGGTAGCGGATAATCTCGACGGGCGAGATTGCGGCCAAGCCCGCCGCCATCAGCAGCTGCGCTCCGTAGGGGAGAATGCCCTGAATGAAGCACGAGAAAGTATCCAGAAGGCTCGCCACACGGCGCGGCGCGATGCCGAAGCGCTGGCCAATATCGCGGGCGATGGAGCCGATGGAGATGATGGCTACGGTGTTGTTGGCGGTGCAGATGTCGGCCACAACGACGAGCGTTGCGATCGAGGCCTCGGCTCCGCGACGCGATCGAAGGCGCGAGGTGAGAAGCGAGATGAGGTAGTCGATGCCGCCGTTGATGCGGATCATCTCCAACATTCCGCCCGCCATCATAGTGATGATGATGAGCTGTCCCATAGAGTCTATGCCCTGCCCCATCGTCGAGAACCAATCCAGAACCGACACTCGGCCGCAACAGATTCCGATAAGGCCCGACGAGAGGATGCCTGCGACCAGCACCTTCAGCACATTGACTCCTGCGGCGGCCATAACGAGCACCAGAAGATAGGGAATCATCGTGTACCACGGCGAGTCGATCGAGGTGGCGACGTAGGTGATGCTCTGCTCGGACGAGAAGATATAGATCAACAGAGTGATGACGGCCGCGGGGGCGACAATAGCGACGTTGGTGCGGAACTTATCGCGCATCGAGCAGCCCTGCGTGCGGGTGGCGGCGATGGTGGTGTCGGAGATAAACGACAGATTATCACCAAACAACGCTCCGCCTACGACGATGGCCACGATCCACGGCATCGAGCAACCCGTTTCGGCTGAGATGGCCGAGGCGATGGGCGTGAGAGCCACGATAGTGCCCACCGACGTGCCCACCGAGAGCGATGTGAAGCAGGCAGCAAAGAAGATTCCTGCGGGGAGGTAGGTCTCGGGCACGATGCGCAGCGTGAGATCGACGATGGCATCGACGGCGCCCATAGCTTTGGTCGAGGAGGCGAAGGCGCCCGCCAGAACGAAGATCCAGATCATCAGCATAATGTTGTGGTCGGTAGCTCCGCGCGAGTAGTCGCCGATGCTCTCAGCGATGGTGCGGTAGCGCGTCATTGCGATGGCAACGATCGAGGCGGCCATACCGGCTACGGTGATCGGGATTTTGTAGAAGTCGTTAGCTATGATCGAGCCCGCGAGATAGATCCCCAGAAATACCAGCAGGGGAAGAAGGGCCAGAGCGCTTGCTTTTGTCGGATTTTGCATTGTCTTACGTTTTTACGGCTGCAAAATTAGTCGATATTAATCAATTAACCATAAAAAACCGACAGCATTATCAAAAAGCGGCGATATTTGATACTCGATAGCAAAACTTTTTTTGACTATGAGAATAGAGAATATCGTAGCCCGCGAGATACTCGACTCGCGCGGCAATCCCACCATCGAGGTGGATGTAAGACTCGAATCGGGCGCTATGGGGCGCGCATCGGTTCCCTCGGGAGCCTCAACAGGCGAGAACGAAGCACTCGAACTGCGCGACGGCGATAGCGAACGATACGGCGGCAAGGGTACGCTCAAGGCTGTCGGCAACGTGAACGAGAAGATTGCGCCCGTGCTGCGCGGCCACTCAGCACTCGAGCAGCGGCTCATCGACCACCGTATGATTGAATTGGACGGCACGAAGGATAAGTCGGCGCTGGGAGCCAACGCCATACTCGGCGTGTCGTTGGCCGTGGCGAAGGCTGCGGCGACGCATCTCTCGCTGCCGCTTTACCGCTACATCGGAGGGGTGAACTGCCACACGATGCCCGTGCCGATGATGAACATAATAAACGGCGGGGCGCACAGCGATTCGCCCATAGCATTTCAGGAGTTTATGATAAGGCCCGTCGGGGCGCGGACATTTGCCCACGCGCTGCAGATGGGCAGCGAGGTGTTTCAGGCTCTGGGGGCGCTACTGCGCAGGCAGGGAATGAGCACGGCCGTAGGCGACGAGGGAGGATTTGCCCCGACACTCGACAGCACGGAGCAGGCACTCGACCTGATAATGAAGGCGATAGAGCGGGCCGGCTACAAGGCGGGCGAGCAGATAAGCATTGCACTCGACTGCGCGGCCTCGGAGTTCTACATCGGCGGAACGTACGACTACTCGCGCTTCGAAGGGCCGCGAGGAAAGCAGCGCACATCGGATGAGCAGGTGGCCTACCTCGAGGGGTTGGTCACGAAATACCCGATAGACTCGATCGAGGATGGAATGAGCGAGCAGGATTGGGACGGTTGGCGCAAGCTCACGCTGTGTGTGGGCGAGAGGTGTCAGCTGGTGGGCGACGATCTGTTTGTGACGAATGTGGAGTTTCTGCGGCGCGGCATAAGGGAGAAGTGCGCCAATGCGATACTTATAAAGGTAAATCAGATTGGCACGCTCACCGAGACGCTCGACACTATCGAGCTGGCCCATCGCGCAGGGTACAGCACCATAACGTCGCATCGCTCGGGTGAGACGGAGGATACGACGATCGCCGATATTGCGGTGGCCACATCGAGCGGACAGATAAAGACGGGATCGCTCTCGCGCTCGGACAGAATGGCAAAATACAATCAGTTGCTGCGCATCGAGCAGACGCTCGGAGGCGAAGCGGAGTATGGTTTTCGGGGCGCGGAGTAGCCCTCGAAAGGGGGTGTTGGGAGGGTGTTGGGAGGGCGTTGGGAGGGCGTGCAGGGGCTCTCGGTGGGCCTTTCGCGATATTTTTTGAAGAAAATTTGCAAAAAGAGGTCAGATTTTTTGGTCGATTCAAATTTGTTTCATACTTTTGCACCGCTCGATAAGGGTAAATGCTGTTGTAGCTCAGTGGTAGAGCACTTCCTTGGTAAGGAAGAGGTCACGAGTTCAATCCTCGTCAACAGCTCTGAAGAGGGGTCGCGGAGGTGGCTCCTTTTTTGTTTTTAAGGCAACCGAAGGGTTGCCTTTTTGTCTCTACCCTACCCCATTGCATAGACTTCGTGGCGGATAAGTTGGCATTTCTGCGCTGATGTGCCCGAGAGCGAGCGCGGATCGATGGGGCGAGAGAGGGTAATCGTAATCTCGCTGCCGCGCTGCGCGAAGAGTTCGCTTGCGAGCAGCAGCAACTCCACATTAAACCGTATGCCCAGCGCTTGGCGCAGTTGTGCGAGGCGATAGAAGCTACGCGAGAGGGTGCCATCGACATAGACGGGGACGATGCGGCGGTCGTAGCGTTCGGCATCGCGCACGAAGCGATCGCGCCACTCAAGATCGGCAACGCGGCCATCGCAAAGGCGTGAGCAGAGCCCCGCGGGGAAGGTGAGGATCTGTCGGGTGGGTGAAGCGAGGGCCTTGTGGTAGAGGCGGTGGTAGGGATGGCTCTGGCGACCGAACTTATTGACGGGAATCCAGAGCGGGCGCAGAGACTCGATGTGCATCAGAAGGTCGTTTACGACAACGCCCACATCACGCCATTGGCGGAGCAACGTATCGGCAATCAACATCCCATCCAGAGCGCCGAAGGGGTGGTTTGCGACGAAGATATAGCGATCCGAGGCGGGCAGATCGGCAAGCAGACGCACGCGGCTCGAGATCTCCAACTCTCGGAAGATGTGGCGCAGGAAATCGGCAGGCTGGAGCCCTTGGCCCGAGAGGATAAGCTCGTTGATACGGCGCTCGTAAAGAAGACGGCGCAGCAGAGCAATGGCCCAGCGGGGAAGGCGCAGGCCGGTACGGGAGCGGATTATATGTTCGATGGAGATCACGATGGGGGTGGTGCAATTTTCGTGCAGAAGATTTTTCGATAATTTACCGCGCCGAGAAGGTTTTTAGAGGAAAGGTTTGTATTTTTGTAGAAACAAACTTTTCGGAGAATGAAAAAGATTCTTTTGCTGGTGGCCGTGGAGGCCGAGATCGGAGCGCAGGGCATCGAGCAGCTCGAGGGCGCGTGCGACATCTGCTTTGTGGGCGTAGGAAAACTTCGCGCCTATGAGGCCACGCTCGCGGCGCTCTCTCGGGGCGAGTACGAGGCGGTGATAAACATCGGAACGTGCGGATCGTTCCGCCATCCGTTTGGAACGCTGCTGCAGCCGTCGGCCGTAGTGCAGGGCGATATTTACATCGACTCGATATTCTCCACAGAGCCCGAGCTGTTGGGAACGGGAGATGAGGGGTGCAGCATAGCTTCGTCGGACAACTTCATCGGGGCCGACACGCCCGCCGAGCAGCGCCGACTGATCGAGCCGCACGACTGTATGGATATGGAGAGTTATGCCATCGTAAGGGCCACGAAATTCTATGCCCGACAGAGCGGCAAGGCCGTGCCGCAGATATATATGCTCAAGGTGGTGAGCGATGCGTGCGACGGCACGATAGAGGATTGGGAGAGCCGCGTGGAGCGTCTGCGACCGACGTTGATAGAGGCCGCGAGGGAGCTGGTTGCGGTGCTTAAATAATGAAAAATATGAGAATTAGGGCTAATTGCAAGATAAACATCGGTTTGGATGTGCTGCGTCGTAGGGAGGACGGCTATCACGACTTGGAGACGGTGATGGTGCCCGTTGTGGGGCTGTACGACGAGGTGGAGGTGGTCGCCTGCGAGGACGAGTCGAGCCTGCACGTCGTGGGTATGGAGATTGATTGCGACGTGGAACAAAATATATGTATGAAGGCGCTCAGGCTGATGCAGAGCCGCTACGGCGTTGGGCAGGCGCAGATAACGCTACGCAAGCAGATTCCATTCGGGGCCGGCTTGGGTGGCGGATCGGCCGATGGTACGGCGGTGATTGTGGCGCTGAACGAGATTTGCGGTTTGGGATTGCAGGAGGCCGAGTTGATCGAGCGGGCGGCAGAGCTGGGTAGCGACACGGCATTCTTCGTGCGCAACACGTCGCAGTTGTGCGAAGGTCGCGGAGAGGTGATGACACCTATCGAGATCGACGTTGCGGGGCGATGGCTGGTGCTGATAAAGCCCGAGGAGAGTGTCTCGACACGCGAGGCGTATGCGGGGGTGAGGCCGGCTGTGCCGGAGCGGAGACTCGCGGAGCGCGTGGCAGAGCCGATCGAGAGGTGGCAAGCGAGCGTGAAGAACGATTTTGAGGAGTCGGTGTTCAGGGTGCATCCTGCGCTTGGGAGGATAAAGGAGGAGTTGCTCGAATCGGGTGCGGTGTATGCCGCGATGTCGGGGAGCGGCTCGACAATCTTCGGAATCTTCGACTGCGAGCAGGCGGCTCGGAGGTGGAGCGAGAGAACGCAATACATATATAAGATGTAAAAAAGGTTGTCCAATTCTATGCTTGGACAACCTTTTTCTTAAAGTCGTATAACAAGAGGTATTTCAAGGCTTGCGAAGCCCGAAAAAGCACAGCATACTAAAGCGTATGTGAGCATTTTGAGGGCAAGCGTAACGCAGAAAGGGCCTTGTTATACGGCTTTATTTATGAGACTTTGGTTTGGTCGTAAGAATCTTGATAAAATATGAGAGAATCTTATCGCGTTGCTCCTTTGTGGGCTCGATGATGCGGTAGCGGCCATTGGTATCGGGGGTGAACTCGGTAACGCCCTCGCCTACGACCTTCACTTCGCCACGCTGGCTGAGTGTCCACATATCGGCGTCGGGATGGCAGGCGTAGAAAGCCGAGATAACATCCCACGTCGGGCGGTCGTAAGGCATCTTCAGGTAGGCCTTGTAGCCCTCGACCATCGGGTTGGGAGCCCAATCAAAGTCGTTGGCGATGCTGCTGCCCGGGTACTGGATCTGATCGCCCAGAGTCCAAGGCACGACAACCATCGGGATGGGTGAGTTGGCGAAGAAATACTTCGAGGCCTCGAGATCGTTCCAGATGTTATACTCGCGGTAGTTGGGCAGCACGAACTCGCCCGCCATAATCGAGAAATACTCGACCTTGCGCTCGACAAGCTCGCGTCCCGAGAGGGGCGAATACTTATCGGGGCCGCTCTGCAGCAGCTGGGCCATAGTGGTTGAGAAGCCGACCGTAACGATAACGACCGATTTGTCGGGCTGCTCGGCGAGGATGCGGCGGTACATATCGACAGCCTCCTCGTATTTGGGACTCTTCGAGCGGCGGAACAGAGGTTTGCCCTTGGCATCCTTTAACTGGCTGACAACGGTGCAGTAATCGACACAATCCATATCCGTAACGCAGGCGGTATTAACGCCGATGGGGAGCTTCTTGTAGCCGTACCAATGGCGCATAATGTCGATATACTCGGCCGAGTGAGGGTTGTTCTTATGAACGCTCACGCCCAAGAGGTTGATGTTGCCCTGATCCATATTCTTGAAGAGCAGATCGAGCGCCATAGCGTCGTCGATGTCGTTGCCCATATCGGTCTCGAAGATAATCGACTGAGGCTTCGAGTGAGTCTGTGCTACGGCCACAGCACACAGCGTACAGAGCGTAAGAAGTAGGAAAAGTCGTTTCATAGCGGTTATGTTTTAAGGTTGTTCTCTAAAACTCAAGGCCGTAATCCTCACGAAGTGAGCGCTCCAGCTCCGTAGCGCCGAGGAAGCGGTGAGCCTCAAGGCCCAGATCGAGAGCGGCAGCGACGTTGGCCTCGTTATCGTCGATAAAAATCGACTCCGCAGGGGTGAGCGCGTAGCGGTCGAGAAGGCAGCGATAGATCGCGGCATCGGGTTTGAGCAGGTGCTCCTCGCCCGAGACGACAATGCCGTCGAACTCGCCAAAGACGGGGTAGGTATCGCGGATCATAGGGAAGGTCTCGGCGGACCAGTTGGTAAGGCCATAAATTTTATAGCCGGCGGCCTTCAGGCGGCGCAGGAGGTCGGCCGTACCCTCAACCTCGCCACCCATCATCTCCACCCAGCGGGTGTGGTAGATGGCGATAGCCTCTTTCCACTCGGGGTGCTGGGCCTGCAACTCGCTTACGCCCTCGGCGAAGGGTTTGCCGCCATCCATCTGCAGATTCCACGAGTAGAGGCAGATGTTGTTAAGGAACCACTCGCTGCGCTCCTCATCGCCGAAGTATTTGTCGTAGAGGTAACGGGGATTCCAATCGACAAGGACACCGCCGAAGTCGAAGATTATGTTTTTTAGAGGTTTCATAACAAAGTAGCTTTTTTTGGGGCGGGGGTGGCCGCTTACTGCGAGATCTTAACCAGCGCCTCGCGGTAGGCGTTCAGGATGCGCGACTTGGAGATAAAGCCCAAGTAGCGGTTATTACGATCGACAACGGGCAGCATCCAAGTGTGGTTCTCCTCGAAACGGGGCAGGACGCTCTGCACCTGCTCGTGCTCGAGAATCTTATACGGGGGCTGGATCATATAGTAGGTGATCGAGCGGCCCCAGCGATCCTGCTTGAACATATCCTCGCGCAGATCGTCCAGCTGGACAACTCCCAGCAGATGGCCGAAATTGTCGATCACGGGGAAGATATTGCGGCGAGCCGAGGAGATGATATGGACGATGTCGCCCAGAGTCATATTCTCCTTGATGCGGATAAAGTCGGTCTCCATCAAATCCTCCAGCTTCATAAAGACGAAGGCCGACTGATCCTTATCGTGGGTGAGCAGTTCGCCACGCATACGCAGCTGCTTGGTGTAGATCGAGTCGCGGTCGAGAGCGTAATCCACCGCAAACGAGATGGCGGCGACGATCATCAGCGGGATAAAGAGGCCGTAGCCATTCGAGAGCTCGGCGATAAGGAAGATCGAGGTCAGCGGGGCCTTCATAACGCCCGCCATAACGCCCGCCATACCTACCAGCGTGAACGAGACGATGGGGATATTCCAATCAAAGAGAGCGTTGCAGACCAGCGCCACGATAGCACCCATAAACGCTCCGACGAAGAGCGACGGCGCGAAGGTTCCTCCCACACCGCCCGAGGCGTTGGTGGTGGCCATAGCGATGACCTTGAAGAACATAATGGCCGTAACGTAGATGATGGCAACCCACTCGATAGAGCTGAACTTGAAGAAGAGCGAGTTGTCGAACAGCGCCGTTACGTTGCCGTGCATAAGCGAGGTAAGGCCCTCATAACCCTCGCCATAGAGCGGCGGGAAGATGAAGATAAGCACACCCAGCACAACGCCCGCGAAGGCCCAGCGTTTGGCCTGCGAGGGGAGGCGCTTGACGAACGTACCAACGATGGAGTTCATCGAGGTGAAGTAGTACGACATAAGACCGCAGCAGACACCCAGCAGGATATAGAGCGGGATTTGGTTAATCACAAAAACATCGGCCTCGCTCAGCGTAACGGCGATGATGGGATCGAAGCCGCGATAGATCAATGCCGTAGTGGTGGCCGTAACGGATGCCAGCAGCAGCGGGAAGATCGAGGTGGAGGTGATGCCGAGCATCAGGATCTCCAGCACGAACACCACGCCCGTAATGGGGGCCTTGAAGATGGCCGCGACGGCAGCTCCCGCACCACAACAGAGCAACAGCGTGAGATCCTTATAGTTGAGGCGGGCCAGCTTGCCCACATTCGATCCGATGGCGGCTCCCGTAAGCACGATCGGGGCCTCGGGACCAACCGAACCTCCGAAACCGATGGTGGTAGCACCACCCACGATCGACGACCAGCAGTTGTGGCTGGCGATGCGCGAATCGCGGCGCGACATAGCGTACAGAACGCGCGTTACGCCCTCGGAGATCTCGTCGCGGACGATATACTTGACGAACAACGTGGCCAGAACGATACCGATGGCGGGATAGATCAGGTAGAGCACTTGTGCCTGATCGACGGGGAACCACATAACCAAAGCGGCCTTCACTCCGTGCAACAGCATCTCGAAAAAGCAGGTGCCCAAACCCGCCAGAAGGCCCACGACAACGGCCAGCAGGGCGATCATCTGTCGCTCGCTTAGACGGCGGCTAAGGCGGCGCAGAAGGCCCCGCATCCGCTCCAATATGTTTCGTCTTAAGTCCCTAAACATAGCTTGCCCTAATAACAAGGGGGATTACTTTTTTATTTTGCAGACTTATACATCTCGGCCTGACGGGCGATAAGCTCGCGATCGTCGAAGTAGTTGATCTTCATAGCACGACGTACCATATCGAGTGTCTCGGCAGCCTCGGCGCGAGCAACGTCGCAACCCTTCTTCAGGATCTCATAGACGCCCTCGATGTCCTGCTCATACTCCTTGCGGCGAGCGCGGATGGGCTCCAGCATCTGCTGCAGAACGGCGTAGAGGAACTTCTTGACCTTCACGTCGCCCAGACCACCACGCTGGTAGTGCTCCTTCAACTCCTCCAGACAGGCGTAGTCGGGAAGGAACTCGGCGAAATGATCGCAACAAGAGAAGGCATCGAGATAGGTGAAGACGCAGTTGCCCTCGATCTGGCCGGGGTCCTCGATGCGGATATGGTTGGGATCGGTGTACATACTCATAACCTTCTTACGCAAATCCTCGGCCGTATCCGAAAGGTAGATGCAGTTGCCGAGCGACTTCGACATCTTGGCCTTGCCATCGGTGCCGGGAAGGCGCAGACAGGCTGAGTTGGAGGGAAGCAAAATCTCGGGCTCGACGAGAGTCTCGCCATAGACCGAATTGAACTTATGCACGATCTCGCGCGTCTGCTCGATCATAGGCTCCTGATCCACTCCTGCGGGAACGGTCGTAGCGCGGAAGGCGGTGATGTCCGATGCCTGCGAGATGGGATAGGTGTAGAAACCGACTGGGATAGACTTGCCGAACTCGCGCATAACGATCTCCGACTTAACGGTCGGGTTGCGCTCCAGACGAGCCACCGTAACGAGGTTCATATAGTAGAAGGCGAGCTCCGTAAGCTCGGGAACCATACTCTGGATGAAGATGGTAGATTTCGTGGGGTCGATGCCGCACGAGAGGTAGTCGAGAGCCACCTCGATGATGTTCTGGCGGATCTTCTCGGGGTTGTCGGCGTTGTCGGTCAGGGCCTGCGCATCGGCAATCATAATGAAGATCTTCTCGAAAAGGCCCGAGTTCTGCAACTCAACACGCTGACGAAGCGAGCCAACGTAGTGGCCCAAATGAAGTTTTCCGGTGGGGCGGTCGCCCGTAAGAATGATTTTTCCCATTTTTTGTATATTTTTCTTATAATTTTTCGCTCGTTGCGGCCTCGGCAAGACCGTTGCAAGGCCCAATAATAACTACAAATGTAAGAATTTATCGCCGATGAGCCAAAAAAAAGAGCACAACGTCGAGATTTTTTCTTATATTTGTAATCCGTTAAACAAAAATTTGAGCGTTATGAAGATTGATCACATAGGCATTTGGTGCGAAGATATTGAGCGAATGAAGGATTTTTACACCAAGTATTTCGCTTGCCGCGTGGGTGAGATTTACAGCAACCCCGCAAAGAAATATTCATCGTATTTCCTCTCGTTCAGCAGCGGCGGTGCGCGCGTGGAGCTGATGAACAGGCCCGACATCACGGAGGAGCCTTCGCGCAGAGGTATGATCCGTGGACTCGCTCATCTGGGCCTCACGGTAGGCAGCAAGTATGAGGTGAATGAGCTGGTGGAGCGTCTGCGCGCCGATGGTTACACCATTGCGAGCGAGTGCCGCACAACGGGAGATGGTTATTATGAGGCCATTGTGCTTGATCCCGAGGGAAATCGTGTGGAGGTTTGCGCTGAATAAATTTATAGCAAGGTGATTTTTGCGTTACGCAATTTCCATAAAAAAGAGCCTGTCTGCTAAATGCAAACAGGCTTTTTCTTTTATACCTAAAATAGTATAACAAGAGGAATTTCAAGGCTTGCGATGGCCTTAAAACCGCAGCATACTAAGCGTATGTGAGGATTTTGAGGCCGAGCGTAATGCAGAAATTACCTTGTTAGACTATTTTACCATACCGACGTAGTTGTGGGGAGTAATAGCTCGCAACTCCTCCTTAACGCTCTCGGCAACGTCTAGTGTCTCGACAAACTCCTTGATGGTCTGCTCGGTGATGTGGCCGCCCGTGCGGGTGAGGGCCTTCAGAGCCTCGTAGGGGTTGGGGTATGCCTCGCGGCGCAGGATGGTCTGCATAGCCTCCGCTACGACAGCCCAATTATCCTCCAGATCGGCCGCCAGAGCCGCCTCGTTAAGGATAACCTTACCCAAGCCCTTCTGCAATGAGCTAAAACCGATAAGGGTGTGGGCAACGGGGACTCCGACGTTGCGCAGAACGGTCGAGTCGGTCAGATCGCGCTGCATACGCGAGATGGGGAGCTTCGAGGCCAAGTGCTCGTAGATGGCGTTGGCAACGCCGAAGTTACCCTCGGCATTCTCGAAGTCGATGGGATTGACCTTGTGGGGCATAGCCGACGAGCCAACCTCGCCCTTCTTGACCTGCTGGCGGAAGTACTCCATAGATATATAGGTCCACATATCGCGCGCGAGATCCATAAGGATGGTGTTGATGCGCTTCATCGCGTCGAACGTAGCGGCCAGATTGTCGTAGTGCTCGATCTGGGTGGTGTACTGCGCGCGCACCAAGCCCAGAGAATCGACGAAGTTGTTGCCGAACTCTACCCAATCGATATCGGGGTAGGCAACGTGGTGGGCATTGAAGCCGCCCGTAGCGCCACCAAACTTGGCCATAGGCTCAACGTCCTGCAACAGATCGACCTGACGCTCCAGACGCTCGACGAAGACCTTGAACTCCTTGCCCAGACGTGTGGGCGAGGCGGGCTGGCCGTGAGTGTGGGCGAGCATCGGCACATCCTCCCACTGCTCGGCCAGAGTGTAGATCTTGTCGATGAGCTCGTGCAGCGCGGGCAGATAGACCTCCGTGAGGGCCTCCTCCAAAAGCAGCGGAGTGGCCGTATTGTTGATATCCTGTGAGGTCAGACCAAAGTGAACGAACTCGCGGTAGTCGTTCAAGCCCAACTGCTCGAGCTTCTCCTTGAGAAGGTACTCCACAGCCTTGACGTCGTGGTTCGTTACGCTCTCGATCTCCTTGACGTGGAGCGCATCCTCCATCGTAAAGTCGGTATAGAGCTTGCGAAGCTCATCGTAAGCCGACTTCGGAACACCCGCAAGCTGCGGAAGAGGAAGCTCGCACAGGGCGATGAAATACTCGACCTCAACGCGAACGCGGTAGCGAATAAGTGCGTACTCCGAAAAATAATTCGACAAAGCTGACGTTACTTTGTTATAGCGGCCATCGACCGGCGAGATAGATAAAAGTTGATGTGACATATTAAATCGGATTATTTGGCTTCAAAATTAATACTTTTTATCCACACCGCGAACAGATATTTCACGGAATGACGATTTTTTTGTAAATTTGCGAAGATTTTTATTCCGTCCGCTCGCGCAATCGGGTCGGCCGGAACAGAAAGAGAACAAACAAGACGGAACAGAAAATGATAGATTCGATTATAAATTTTATTCAGCGCAACCCTCTGACCACGATCATCATCGTGATGCTGCTGGTCTTTGCACCCTCGACATTCGGGGTGCTGCTCGGTGTGATTGCCATCGTATTGCTATTGCTGATGGCCATCCCGCTCTACCTTCTCTATCGCGTGCGACGCGCAAGCCGCAAGATCGAGGATGAGGCGCGACAGTCGGGCGCGGGCGGCTACACCTACTCGCAGCGCAGCTACGACTACACCCGCAGGGGAGCAAGCCAAGAGGGCGACGTGAAGGTATATTCGACAACGGAGCAGCCGCCCAAGCGCGTAAGCGACTCGGTGGGCGATTATGTTGATTTTGAGGAGGTCAAGCAGGAGAAGTAATGTTAGCTATCTTTGAATCGATAGGCAGGTATGTGCTGCTGATGCAGAAGGTGTTTTCGCGTCCCGAGAAGATGCGAATCTACTACACGCGCATTATGCACGAAATGGAGGCATTGGGCCTGAACTCAATCGGACTGACGGCCATAATCTCGGTATTTATCGGCTCGGCCGTAACGTTGCAGATGGCTATCACGCTCGAATCGCCCTTTATCCCGCAGTTTATGATCGGCTACGCGACGCGAGAGGTGATGATTCTGGAGTTTTCATCAACGGTCGTGGCGCTGATTCTGGCAGGTAAGGTGGGATCGAACATCGCATCCGAGATCGGTACGATGCGTATCACGGAGCAGATCGATGCGCTGGAGATTATGGGTGTGAACTCGGCATCGTATCTGATTCTGCCGAAGATTCTGGCGACGGTGTTCTTCTTCCCGTTCCTCGCTATCTTCAGTATGCTGATCGGAATCGGCGGAGGATATGGAATTGCTGTTTTGACGGGTATTATGAACCCCGTAGAGTATATCGACGGACTGAAATACTGCTTCTACACCAGCGAGATATGGTATGCGCTGACGAAGATGGTCTTCTTCGCATTCTTCATCACCAGCATCTCGGCCTACTGCGGCTACTACGCCAAGGGCAATTCGCTCGAGGTGGGTAAGGCTTCGACGCAGGCCGTAGTGATCAGCTCGATCGTGATTATGATCTGCAACCTTATATTAACTCAACTCTTAAGAACGTGATCAAGGCGGAAAATATAGTAAAGTCGTTCGACGGACGCACCGTACTGAATGATATTTCGGTGGAGTTCGGAACGGGACAGTGCAACCTCATCATCGGCCGTAGCGGCTCGGGTAAGACCGTGCTGCTCAAATCGCTCGTGGGCCTGCACGAGGTGGATGAGGGGGCGATCTACTACGACGACGTATGCTTCTCGAAGCTCGACTTCCGCGCCCGCAAGGCAATACGCAAGGATGTGGGTATGATCTTTCAGGGCGGAGCGCTGCTCGACGCATCGACCGTGGCGGAGAATGTGAAGCTGCCGTTAGACCTATTCACCGACAAGTCGGAGGAGGAGAAGATGGAGAGGGTGAATTACTGCCTAAAGCGTGTAAATCTGGACAATGCGCACCACCTCTACCCCTCGGAGCTCAGTGGCGGAATGGTCAAGCGTGCCGCCATCGCACGAGCCATCGTGCTCAACCCGCGATACCTCTTCTGCGACGAGCCCAACTCGGGATTGGATCCGCAGACCTCGATCGTGATCGACAACCTGATTCACGACATCACCAAAGAGTACAACATAACGACAATCATCAATACGCACGATATGAACTCCGTAATGGAGATCGGCGAGAAGATCGTATTCATCTACGAAGGAAACAAATGGTGGGAGGGTACGAACAAGGATATTCTGCACGCTGAGAATCAGGAGCTGGCGGATTTCGTTTTCGCATCGGCAATGGCAAAGCGCGCACGCGGAGCGTTGTAAAGAGAGCGAATTATGCTCGCGTCAGGTTAACAGATTGTTAAGTTTGTAAAAAATATTATTTTTTTGGCTGCTGAAAATTTGTTTTATAGTGCGAAAATGTATAATTTTGCGCTGTTAAAAAAGTAACAGAAGTTTTAATTCAAATAATCAAATCAAAATTATGGCACAGATTAAGATTGGTATCAACGGTTTCGGACGTATCGGCCGTATGGTATTCCGCGCTGCTTGCACGCAGACTGACAAGTACGATGTAGTAGGTATTAACGACCTTTGCCCCGTAGATTACTTGGCTTATATGCTTAAGTATGACACTATGCACGGTCAGTTCCAGGGCACTATCGACTACTGCACCGAGAACAGCCTTTTGATCGTTAACGGTAAGTCTATCCGCGTAACTGCAGAGCGTAACCCCGAGGATTTGAAGTGGAATGAGGTTGAGGCTGAGTATGTAGTTGAGTCAACCGGTTTGTTCCTCACCGCTGAGAAGGCTGAGGCTCACATCAAGGCTGGTGCTAAGTACGTAGTTATGTCAGCTCCTGCAAAGGACAAGACTCCTATGTTCGTTTGCGGCGTTAACACCAACTCATACGCTGGTCAGACCATCGTTTCTAACGCATCTTGCACCACCAACTGCTTGGCTCCCATCGCTAAGGTGTTGAACGACAACTGGGGTATCACCGAGGGTCTTATGACCACCGTTCACTCTACCACCGCTACTCAGAAGACTGTTGACGGTCCCTCTTTGAAGGACTGGCGTGGTGGCCGTGCTGCTTCAGGCAACATCATCCCCTCTTCAACTGGTGCTGCTAAGGCTGTAGGTGTAGTTCTTCCCGAGCTCAATGGCAAGCTGACCGGTATGTCAATGCGCGTTCCTACTTTGGACGTTTCAGTTGTTGACCTTACTGTAAACTTGGCTAAGCCCGCTAAGTATGACGAGATCTGCGCTGCTATGAAGGCTGCTTCAGAGGGTGAGTTGGCTGGCGTTCTGGGTTACACCGACGAGGCTGTTGTATCTTCTGACTTCTTGGGTGACGCTCGTACCTCAATCTTCGACGCTAAGGCTGGTATCGCTTTGACCGACACCTTCGTTAAGGTTGTTTCTTGGTATGACAACGAGTGGGGTTACTCAAACAAGGTTCTCGACCTGATCTCAGTTATGAAGGCTTACAACAAGTAATATTGACTGATCAAATAAAAAGGCTGCGACCCGAAAGGTTGCAGCCTTTTTTTATTTATTTGAAATAGACGCAAAGTCGGTTTAGAGTCTCGGATTAGAGTTTCAGCTCGATCGATGTGCCCGACCACTGATTTACCTTGTGCGTTACATTATATATAATATCGCGGCCGGCAGAGACCTTGACGCTGAGTTTGAAGGGCTCCGTCTCGGCAATGTCGCGCTCCGAAGGAAGCGTGTGGGGGACAAGATAGATATAGGCGAGGATACCCTCCGCCTCGGGCGTTGAGAGGCGCACCTCGCGGGGCAGCGAGAAGCCCTCAGGGGCAGCCTTGAGGTTTGAGCCGACGGCGGCAACATTGTCCTGCTCGCCCACGACTTCGACAACCTGACCTGCGGCGTCGGTGCAGCCGCACGAGATGGCGATGTTGTAGCGCCAGATCTCGGGGTAGGTGCTGCGTATCTGAATGTTAAACTTTTTTGCCATAAATCGTTGCGCCACCGACGGGCGCTGCAGGCCATGCGGAGGCGGAAAAAGGTTAATTGATGAAAATTAGTTACATTACGTCGATACAAAAATAACAATTATTTGCAGAATTTGTGAAAAATTTGTACTTTTGCCTGCTATTTAGTGCGAGATGGAGCTTAGCAAACAATATTCCGTGGCATATAAAGGCCTGAAAAACAGTACTTACGACTTCGATTTCGAGGTCGGTGATGCCTTGTTTGCAGCTTACCAGAGCAAGGATATTCTCGGCGGAGATTGCCGCGTGAAGGCCACGATGAGAAAGGGCGAGAGTCAATTGGAGTTCGATTTTCTGATCGAGGGTGAGGTAACGTGCGAGTGCGACCGCTGCTTGGAGCCTTGCAGCGTGCCCATCGACTACGAGGGCGAGCTGGTGGTGAAGATCTCGGACGAAGAGGGTGAGTACGACGGCGAGGTGATGTGGGTGAATCCCGCTGACAACGAGGTCGATCTCACACAATATATTTACGAAAGCATTGTGCTCTCACTACCCTACCAGAGAGTTCATCCCGAAGGTGAATGCAACCCCGATATGCTGGCGCGGTTCACTATCGCTACCGAAAAGGAGATCGAGGCCATCGAGGCCCGAGCCGAGAAGAGCGATAACAGCGGCATAAGCGAGGGTGACTTCAATAAGTTGGCAGCATTGAAGGCTCAGTTAGAGGGGGCAGAGGAGTAACAGATAGAAGGTCGGAAGCATTAAGGCGGACGATGCGGGCGGATCGGACAAGATTGGCAGGTTTGGCAGGTTTGCAGAATTGGCAAGATTGGTAAGATTTGCAGGCATTGGAAACACCCTGACAGAAGGCCGAAAATAGCATCAAGAGATTGGTGCAAACACAAAACGAACAAAACATAAACTAAAAAATAATATTGTAAAATGGCACATCCTAAACACAAAGTGTCGTCAACACGACGCGACAAGAGAAGAACTCACTACAAGGCGGTAGTTCCTACTGTTGTTACTTGCTCTAACTGCGGCTCTGCGGTTCTCTACCACCGCGTATGCCCCGAGTGCGGTTTCTACCGCGGCAAGTTGGCCATCGAGAAGAAGGCCGAGTAGTGTAGCTGACTACTATTGGAGAGAGCCTCCTTCGGGGTGTGCTCTCTCTTAATTTTTGTTAATAGAGATTAAATAATCCTAATATGTTAAAAATCGGTATCGATGCTATGGGTGGCGATTTCGCCCCCGAGGTAGCTGTGGAGGGCGCTGTGATGGCTCTGAGGAAGATCGCGAAGGATAGCCGCATCGTGCTGTTCGGCGACGAGAAGCGTATTCGTGAGCTGCTCAAAAAGCACAAGTGCTCGGCCGATAATTTCGACATCGTACACACCACCGAGGTAATCGAGATGGGCGACCATCCCGCAAAGGCATTCATCGCAAAGAAGGATTCGAGTATGACCGTAGGTTTCCGCCATCTCGCGGAGGGTAAGATCGACGGATTCGCAAGCGCAGGCTCGACGGGTGCGATGATGGTGGGTTGTATGCAGGTCATAAAGCCGATCAAGGGTGTGATTCGCCCCGTAATCTCGACGCTGATGCCTATCGTGATGAACCGTCGCGGATTGCTGCTCGACGTAGGTCTGAACGTGGATGCCAAGCCCGAGGTGCTGGCGCAGTATGGTCTGCTGGGTTCGATCTTTGCCGAGGCGGTACTCGGAATCGAGAAGCCCCGCGTAGGACTGCTCAATATCGGCGAGGAGGAGGGCAAAGGTAATGCCCAAGCCAAAGCGACGTACGATCTGCTGAAGGAGCAGAAGGGAATCAACTTCGTGGGTAACGTGGAGTCGTCGTACATCTTCACGGGTAAGTATTGCGACGTGGTGGTGGCTGACGGATTCGTGGGTAACGTGATCCTGAAGATGGCCGAGGCGATGTATCGCATCAACTCGCGTCTGACGCCCTTCAAGCCGTGGCTGCTGAATCTGATGCGTCCCGTATTGGAGCCCGTATGCCCCAAGCTCTACTACCACCAGAACTTCTGGAACGCGATGAACTACGAGAGCGTGGGCGGTACGATCGTGATCGGTATCAACTCTCCCGTGATGATTGGTCACGGAGGATCGTCGGCGAAGGCTATCTGCAGCCTGATCTGCACGATGGAGCGTAACATCGAGAGCCGCGTATGCGACAAGCTCCGCGATGCGTTCAAGGACTTTGAGCCCGCTACGGAGGAGTAGATCGTTCTGCGAAAGATATAGAGAGCCTGTCCGATTCTGGGACAGGCTCTTTTTTTATAGCAGCGGGGCAAGAAGGCGGGCCAATCCCTCGGCAAGAAGGCGGGAGATGATCGGGCGTTGGAGGCGGCTGACGGGCTCGGAGAGAGCCAAGTCGGTGTAGAAACGGGAGTTATACTCGCGCACAAGGGCGGGACTGTATATCGCAACCGAGGCCTCGAGGTTGTAGCAGAGGCTGCGGTAGTCGAGATTGGCCGAGCCGACGATGGCAACCGACTCGTCGATGGTGATGAGTTTGGAGTGGAGAAATCCGTTACGGTAGCGATAGATCTTCACCCCGTGTCTTACGCAGTAGCGGATAAAAGCCTCGGCAGCCAACCCCGCAATGCGGACATCCGAGCGCGCGGGGATGAGCAGTTCGACCTCTACCCCACTGCGGGCCGCAATGCAGATCGCCTCAAGGAGCGCCGGCGGCGGGAGGAGGTAGGGGGTGGAGATGCGGACATTGTGTCGGGCCGAGCAGATAGCCTCGATGATGGCACGACTTAGGGCGTGGCGCGTGGGTCCCTCGGCACTGTGAATAATCTGGAGTGGGTGAGAGGGGTTTGAGGGGCGGCTTTGCTTCTGCTCGGGGAGGGGTAGCAGCTCTTCGCCGCCAGCCGAGAGCCAATCCGAGCGGAAGAGTTCGTGCAAGTGCGTCGCGACATCGCCCTCGATGCGGAGATGTTCGTCGCGCCAGAAGCCGTGGCGACCGCCATCGACGTAGCGCGTGGCGATGTTGATGCCGCCGATGTAGGCTATATGGCCATCGACAACGACTATCTTGCGGTGGTTGCGGCAGTTGAGTTGCGGACGAAGGAGGGGGAAACGCAGGCGGCCCCACGCACGGATCTGTATGCCGCTCTGTCGAAGGCGCTCCAGCTCGCGTCGGGGCAGGGAGTAGGAGCCGATGGCATCGTAGAGGACACAGACACGCACGCCCGCGCGGGCACGACGCATAAGCAGACGGGCAACGGCACGTCCCAGACGGTCGCAGCCGAGGATGTAGTACTGGATAAGAATCTCGCTTCGTGCGCGCTGCAGATCGCGGATCAGGGCGCAGAAGGTTTGGTCGGCATTGTGAAGGGGACGAAGCGCGTTTTGTCGGCTTACAGCACTGCCGCACTCCGAGTGGATAAGGCGTTGAAGGCGCGTGTCGGACGAGCGACGCGGCTCTGTCGCAGCAGCGGAAGAGGGTTGCGCCGTAAACCAATAGAGGAGCGTGGCAAGAGGCGGGCAGAGGAGCATCGACAGGCTCCACACCCACGCCGAGAGGGGATCGAGGCGGCGCACGATAACCCATAAAGCCCCCATTGTAGCCCATAGGGAGTATATCACAAAAAGCAATGTCATAATGGTCGTGAGAGGCACACTTTGTGCCAAAAAAAATTGTTTGTTCGGAAATAAATTATTATCTTTGTTACATAACATTGATTAATACTAATATTCGGGATTCTAATCTCCGATGCCGCCTAAGTGCGGGCAAACGACAAGTAAGCGCAGGTTTAGGGATACTGCACCGACTTATCGGAAACCCGCAAAAAAGGCGAGCAGAGCAGATTGGGATTCTGGCTTTTTTTACTGTTATAAATATGGCAAATGAGATTATCTATCTGACGGCAGAGGGTATGCAAAAACTTAAGGATGAGCTACATCATATGCGTTCGGTGGAGCGTCCCGCAATCTCGGCAGCGATTGCCGAGGCTCGCGACAAGGGCGATCTGTCGGAGAACGCCGAGTATGATGCGGCCCGCGAAGCACAGGGCCTGCTCGAGTTGAAGATAGCCAAACTTGAGCAGACGCTGACCAATGCACGCATCATCGACGAGTCGAAGATCGACAAGAGCAAGGTGCAGATCCTGAGCAAGGTAACACTGCTGAACCACAACAACAAAAAGCAGGTTACATACACCATCGTATCGGAGAACGAGGCTAACCTGCGCGAGGGCAAGCTCGCAATCGGTACGCCCATCGCAAAGGCGTTGCTGGGCAAGAAGCAGGGCGACGTGGTGGAGGTAACGGTGCCCGCCGGCGTGCTTAAGTTTGAGATTCTGGAGATAAATATCTAACAGTAATCACCCTACAAAAAGGCTGTCCGAGAACTCTCGGGCAGCCTTTTCTGTTTTTGGGCGCGAAGCTGCGGGCCGAGGCAAAGGGGCGCGATATTTGGAAATTAAAAGAATATTATTAACTTTGCAATGAATATCATCTCGCGTATGCCTAAACTCTACATCATAGCCGGCTGCAACGGCGCAGGAAAAACGACAGCTTCGTACGCCGTGCTGCCCGAGATGTTGGAGTGCCACGAGTTTGTCAATGCAGACGAAATCGCAAAGGGACTATCGCCCTTCAACCCCTCGCGGGTGTCGATCGACGCGGGCCGACTGATGCGCAAACGTATGGATGCACTGCTGGCCGATGGCGCGGATTTTGCTTTTGAGACTACGTTGGCGACCAGATACTATACGCGATTTATTCGTATGGCGCAGGAGAGAGGATACTTCGTATCGCTGCTCTACTTCTGGTTGCCGTCGCCCGATCAGGCCGTTGAGCGCGTGGCACAACGCGTGGCCGAGGGTGGACACAATGTGCCGCCCGAAGTGGTGAGACGTCGCTATTACAGAGGAATACGATACCTCACCTCGCTATATACGAAGGAGTGTGATTATTGGGTTATCTACGATAACAGCTCGGTCGAGGGTGTGAAAAAAGTTGCTTACGGCACCCGCGACGAAATACGAGAGGTCGTAGATACGTTATCATATCGTCAAATATGCAAACTGTAGAGCCTATGAGTGAACTCGAAATTGAACAGATGCAGGAAAAGATAGATGCCGGCATCCTTCTGGCCCAACAGCGCTTGAAGGAGAAGGTGAAGAAAGAGGACGGTGAATTGGTAGTGATGCGCGACGGCAAGATCACACACCTCAAGGCCGATGATATTGAATAGCCTGCCCGCAATTAAGCGAAGAAGAGAAACAAAAAGGGCTGTCCAACGATTTTGTTGCGACAGCCCTTTCTGTTTTTTATAGATTGTCGAGCGTGTACTGAATCATCTTCTCGCGGATGAGCGTCGAGTACGAGGGCGCCATCGAGTGGTTCTGATCGGGGTAGATCATCATATCGTACTGTTTGCCAGCGCGATTCAGGGCGTGGCACATCTCAACCGTATTCTGGAAATGGACATTGTCGTCGGCCGTGCCGTGCATAATCAGCAACTTGGTGCGATCCGAGAGGCGGTCGGCGAAGTTAATCGGCGAGTTGTCGTCGTAGCCTGCGGGGTTATCCTGCGGCAGGTCGTTGTAGATCTCCGTATAGATCGTGTCGTAGTAACGCCACGAGGTTACGGGGGCAACGGCAATCGACATCTTGAAGAGGCCATCGCCTTTCAGGGCGCAACCCAACGCCATAAAGCCACCGTAAGACCAGCCGTAGATACCGATGCGGTCGGCATCAACGTAGGGCTGCGAGGCCATATAGCGGGCAAATGAGATCTGATCCTCGACCTCCAGAGCGCCTAAGTTTCCGTAGGTCTGCTTCTTGAACTTCTCGCCCATATAGCCCGTACCACGGCCGTCGCAACAAACGACGATGTAGCCGTGAGCGACCATCACGTTCTCCCAGCCGAGCGAGAAGCTATCGGCAACCTGCTGTGAGCCCGGGCCTGAGTATTGGGTGAGAAGAACAGGGTATTTCTTCTGCGGATCGAAATCCAAAGGCTTGATAATATAGGCGTTAAGTGCATCGCCGCGCTCCGTTGTGAAGGTGAAAAACTCCTTCTTCGGCAGACTCTTCAGGCGCTCCTCCATCTCGGGATTCTCGACAAGCGTGCGGATCAGCTTGCCCTTGCCATCGCGGAGCTCGACCTCGCGGGCCGAGGTGGCAGAGATGTAGTTAGAGATATAGTACTTCATACCCTTGCTCGGAGAGATCGAGTAGGTGCCATCCTTCTCGGTAAGGCGCTGCTTCTTCTTGCCCTTGTAATCGACCGAGTAGAGGTTACGGCGCAGGGGCGAGGTCTCCGTTGACATATAATATACACGGTCGTCCGTAGCCTCAACGACGCTCGTTACCTGCCACTCGCCCGAGGTCAGGGGTGTGATGAGGCCCTTCTCGACAGAGTGGAGGTAGATATGGTTCCAGCCCGTAAGCGTCTCGTTCTGAACGATGAAGCGGTCGCCATCGACAAAGCGGATGGTGCTCAGCGCGGGGCGCTCGACGTATGTGGGCGAGGTCTCGTCGTAGATGACCTTCTGCGTGCCATCCTTGCGGCAGAGGACAACCTCGAAGTGGTTCTGCTTGCGGTTGATGCGGAAGAAGTACAACTCGCCCGCAGGAGTCCAGCTGATGAAGGGAACGTACTGGTCGGTCTGGGGGCCTACGTCGATGCGACTCTTCGAGCCTGAGGCGATGTCGTAGAGCCACAGCTCGACCGTAGAGTTGCGGTCGCCAGCCTTGGGGTACTTGAAGGTGTAGGGTTTGTTGTAGAGCTCGCCATCGAAGCGCATCATCTCGAACATCGGAACTTCGCTCTCGTCGAAGCGCAGGTAGGCGATCTTCTTTGAGTCGGGCGAGAAGGCGTAGCCCTTCGTAAAGCCGTACTCCTCCTCATATACCCAATCGGCCGTGCCGTTGATAATCTTGTTCCACTCGCCATCGTTGGTGATGGCGCGTGCCTCGCCGCCCAACTCGCCAACGTAGAGGTTGTTATCCTTCGAGTAGGCGATCTTTTTCGAGTCGGGTGAGAGCGAGAGATCGCGCACATCCTTAAGCGACTGCACCGTGCGGCCGTTGGAGAGCTGCGCGATGTTGTAGTCGGCATAGAACGAGCGGCGATATACGGGGCGGAAGTTGGTGCCCAGCACGATCATATCCTCGGCGGGCGAGAGTTCGTAGCTCGAGAAGCGACCGCGATAGAGCGTATCGCAGACCGACTCATCGGTGTAGCTATGGCGGATGACGGCGTTGCCGCGGCTGACGGTATAGTGCTCGCCATCGGCCATCGAGCGCAGGCCGCTAACGCCACGATTAAGGCGCGAGATCTGGCCCAGCTCCTGAAAGGTTTTTTGCGCAAAAGCATTGGCGCCCACGATGATGAGCGCCGCTGCAAGCATAAATCTAAATGAAAGTTTTATCATAGTGTTTAAGTCTTAAATATCATCCACATTGAATTCGTAGCCGATACGCTTGCCCGTTACGAACTTCGAGTTATCCATCTTCGAGTTGAACTGATCGACCGTCGCGCGCTTATTGTCCTCATAGTCGGGAACAAGGAGGTCGAAGTTGATGGCATAGTTGATGGCCGTCTCCATAATCGAGACCAGCGCCTCGCGCGTGATCTGCTTCTGTCCGAAGTGCATCGGGCGCTGCAAGGTCTGGCGCTTGCCCTCAACGAAGAAGCTCTTCTCGCGGTTGATAAAGAGGCGACCGATAAGATAACCCTCGTCGGCATTACGGTTGAACTTGAACGAGTCGGAGAGGAAGTTATAGATGTCGATAACGCCGCAATAGGAGTTATCGCGCTCGCGCTGGATATACTCGTTCTGCCAGATGATGTGGTTCGAGTCGAACTCGAACACGTCGGTGTGCATACGGAAGATCAGCAGGTCGCTGGCGATCTGCAACTGCGCCTCGAACTTGCCACGGTCGCGGTACTCGATACGCACACGCTTGTCGAGCTTGCCGTCGAGGTCGTCGTCCAGCTCCGAGGCGATCTCGAAGAGGACATCCTTCAACTCGTTGAAGGTGGTAAAAGTGTTATCGAAGATATGCTGCTTGAGCGTCGATTTGTTGATAATCGTTGCGAGGATCTTCTCGCGCAGAGGTGATCTGTCCATATAGTTTTAGGTTTTAGTTCAGTTTAAGGCTCTGGCCTGCGGTGAGCGAGGCATCGCGCTTGAGGTGGTTAAGACGCAGAAGGCGCTTTAGACGAATAGCATACATCTGCGCCACAGAGGTCGTGGTCTCGTTGGGAAGAACGATGTGCGTGGCCCTCTCGCCCAACCACTTCGACTGCTTCTGCTCGATGTAGATCAGCTCGCCCTCGATGGGATCGGCCGTACTCTTGGGAGAGATCTCGTTATACTTGCGCAACGTGCGCTCCGTAAGACCAAAGGTCGAGGCTATGCGCGAGAAGCTATCGCCATTGCGGGCAACGATGTAGTGGGTGCGGTTATTGACAAAGACGCTATAACCGTTATAGGTGCGCTCGGGAACGCGGTAGTTGTTGGGATCGACGTGGCCTGAGGTGGTGGCGGGCATATCGACGCTGCTATGGGCGGCAAAATCATCCTCGATCTTACCCTCGGCGGCACGACGGCGGGCGGCATAGAGCTCGGCACCGTTATCCTCGTCGAAGAGGAAGAGCTGGTTATCCTCGATGATGCGCGTCAGGCGCTCAGCGTAGTCGGGGGCTGTGGCATAGCCCGCAGCCTTCAGACCGCGTGCCCAGCTGCGGTAGTCGCTCGACGAGTAGGCGAAGAGCGAATCGTAACGGGGCGACTGATCGAGGAACTCGGCGTGATCCTCGTAGGAATCTTCGACCGAGTCGTACTTGCGGAAACACTCGTCGGGGGCGTCGTCGGTGTGATAGACGCGGTCGCCCTTCCAGCCCGTCTTGCACTTGATGCCGAAATGGTTGTTAGATCGGCGGGCGAGGTTGCTGTTGCCGCTGTCGGACTCTAAAATACCCTGCGCAAGAGTGATGCTGGCGGGGATGCCGTAGCGCTCCATATGGTCGATGGCGATCTGCTTGTAACGGTCGATGTACTCCTCCTTGGTCTGGCGAGTCTGCGCCAAAAGGGGGCAAATGAGCGCTACAAGAGCGAAAGCCGTGAGATATATTGCCTTTTTAGAAAAATTCATTACCTTTGTAATTATCCTTTTAACGCAAAGATAAATTATTTTAGATTAATTACCAACTATCCTACCCACCAAACACTCATTTAATTCGATTATGAGAGCGCTGCATATTATTACGCCCGTAAAGGACTCGATTCCATCGACGATCCAGACCGTGAATGCAATACGTAACTCAAAGATAGATAGGGAGTATATCTACACCATCTACAACGACTTCTCGAGCGACGAGAATACCGCCGCGCTCGAGCGTGAGGTGGCTCGATGGGGAGATGTGGAGTTGGTAAATCTAAAGGATATAACATCACACCCCTCGCCCAACTATCTTCTGGTGTTGCAGATCTCGCAGCAGAGGGCTCTTCGGGAGGATGCCGATCTGTTGATCGTAGAGTCGGATGTGGAGGTTAAGGCCGATACGGTGCAGAAATTGGTCGAAGGAGGAACAGAGCTTGAGGATTGCGGCATTGCGGCGGCCGTGACGGTGGACGAAAGTGGCGCAGTGAACTATCCGTACGAATATGCGGCCGAGTACGAGAAGGGGGTTCACGCCGTAAAACGACACTGCAGTTTCTGCTGCTCGCTACTGACAAATAGGCTGCTCCGAGCGTTTGATTTCAAGGAGCTTAACCCCGAGAAACATTGGTTTGACGTTACCATATCGCAACGCTCGCGCGCGCTGGGATTCTCGAACTATCTATTCACGTCGCAGCCCGTCGTGCATCGTCCCCACGCAAGTCGTCCGTGGAAGCAGCTCAAGTACACCAATCCGCTGAAATACTATTGGATAAAGCTGACCAAAGGATTTGACAAGATATAGAGGGCAAGGGCGAGCCTTGCTACGGAAGATTGAAAAAAGTTGTGCAATTAACCCCGCCGAGGGGCCATATTGCACAACTTTTGCCGTCTGAAGGGGGTATGGATAGAGAAAAAGTAAAGGTAATAGTCCCCATTTATACGGCACGGCTCACGGGATATGAAGAGCAATCGTTCAGACACAATCTACGCCTGCTCGGTCGCTACCCTACCTCACTGTTAGCACCCGAGGGGCTCGATACGCAGTGGTATGAGCAGGTGGCCGCGGGGGTGGAGATTCGGCGCGTGAGCGAGGAGTGGTTGGGACGGCAGGGGATTGACGGGTACAATCGGATGATGCTCTCAAGGGAGTTTTACGAGATGTTCAGCGATTGCAGATATATACTTATCTGCCAGACTGATGCGTGGATATTCCGCGACGAGCTGGAGCAGTGGTGCAACGCGGGTTACGACTATGTGGCCGCGCCGTGGCCCAAGCGCAAGATTTACGATCGGCCCATAGTGAAGCAGTGGCTATGGCTCAGGCGCAAGCTGTGCGACACGTCGCGGCGGATAATTCGTCAGCAAGGATTCAACAAGGTGGGGAACGGAGGGCTCTCGCTAAGGCGCGTGGAGGCATTCATCGAGGGGTGCGACGAGTATGCCGACCTCATCGAAGAGTTCAAGCGCCACAGCGGAACGCTCTACAACGAAGATTGGTTTTGGAGTATTATACCCGAGCGGATGATCTACCCCACGCTCGAGGTGGCGCTGCGATTCTCGTTCGACATACGGCCAGAGATGTGTTACCAATTGGCACACCAAAGACTACCCTTCGGGTGCCACGGCTGGTGCAAACGACGGCACATCGGATTCTGGCAACCGATAATCGAGGGGAATGACTTGGCCTACTCCGCGACGGGTGCAGCGGCATCGGCAGGCGAGGCGGCAGCATCGGCGGGGAACTCCATCAGATAGACAAACTGCTGCAACTCGCGCAACATATTACGCTTCTTATCGCGCGGAGAGTAGATGTAGCAGTCGATGGTGATGACCTCCTTGGTCTCTTCATTTACAGTGGTATAGCTCACGAAGGGGCCACCCATAAAGTAGTTCTCGACGTCCCACAGACCGGCCATCTCGATCCACTGGCGATCGCCAATCATAAGCGGGCGGTACTGAGGCTTAAAAGGAACGTAGCCCTCGCCCGACTCGTCGGTGATCTTATCGACGGTGATCATATATGAGCCATCGGTAGGGCCGGGGATGCGGCTGGCGAAACGGTTGCGGGCCTTGACGAGTGCCTCCGCGCTGAGCGACTGGCGGCCCTCGTAGGGGTATTTATAGACGAAGAAGCCCTGACTCGCCGTGGGGAACTCCTGCGAGATCCAAACCATATCGTCGCTCTCGGTGCGAATCTTGAAGTTGTCGGGGATATACATATCGACGCCGAAGCGATCCTTCAGAAGTTGATACATAGTCTTTGAGTAGTAGCGCTCGGCGTAGTTGATTGTGCGGTCGCGCTCGGCCTTCTCCAGAACGTAGAGCAGATTCTCGCGGTGGTCGGAAACATACTGCGTAACGGTGCGGGTGTCGGGGCCCTGAATATTGACATAGACCTGCGGCTTGGCCGTATAGTCGTAGCTAACGGCGATCGAAGGCTCGGCAATCGTGGGATCGACCTGTACGACAACGATATTGCGATGCTGACGCGTAAGGCTCTTGAAGTTGTTGGGCAGGATGCGCAGAACGTCGAACATAGGCTCGTACTGCACGAGCTCCTTGACGGGCTGCTTCAGAATGACCTGCAACGTATCGCCCAACTCGCTCTGCCACTGAGGCTGATCGCAGACGAGGATCAACTCGTAGGGCATTCCCGTAGCGGTATCGGCCGATGAGAGGGTGTCGAAAGCACCGCAGCCTACGACCGAGAGGGCGACGGCAACGATGGCGGAAAGATTTATAAGAATGCGTTTCATAGCGACTATTTTTAGTTATAAACAAAGGTTGGTTTTGCCCTGCGCACAGCAGGGAGTATAACGCAAATATAACTAAAAAACTCGTTTGTACAAAATATATACCTCCAATTAAACAAAAAAGCATTACTTTTGTCCACAGATAGCAAAACCCACCCAAAACGAGGAGACAGAATGAAAATCAGACCTTGGAGACTATTCACCCGATTCTATCCCGACTACATCTGGGATATTGAGGATCGCAACGGCGTATATCTCACCTTCGACGACGGGCCCACACCGGGCGTGACGGAGTGGGTGCTCTCGACGCTGCGACGCTACGACGCCAAGGCTACGTTCTTTATGCTGGGCAAGAATGCGGAGCAGTATCCCGACCTCTATCAGCGAATCCTGAAGGAGGGGCACAAGGTGGGCAACCACACCTACTCGCACCAGAAGGGTTGGGGAATGTCGCTCGAACGATACATCGAGGATGTCGATCTGGCGGACGGAATACTCCACACCGAGCTCTTCCGCCCACCCTACGGGCAGGTTACGCCCGCGCAGATGCGCGCCGTGGGACAGCGCTACAAGATAATTATGGGACGCATATTCTCGCGCGACTACGCCGTAACGGTTACGCCCGAGATGTGCGCGAAGGGCGTGCTGAAGCATATCGAGCCGGGGTGCATCATCAGCTTCCACGACAGCGACAAGTCGTTCCGAAATATGAGTTACGCCCTGCCGAGAGTGCTGGAGCGCGTGCGCGAATTGGGACTAAAGTGTAAAATAATCGAGTTATAATGAAGGTAATTGTAGCCGTTACGGCCGCGAGCGGAGCGATCTACGCTCGCCTTGTGCTGGAGCATCTGTTGCGCTCGACCGAGGTGGAGCGCATAGCCCTTATTATGAGCGAAAAGGCAGCCGAGGTGGTGGCCTTCGAGGGGGAGCAGCTGCCCCGCGAGGAGCGAATCACCGAGTACGACAACCACGATATGTTTGCAGATGTGGCGAGCGGCTCGGCACGCTGGGATGCGATGGTGGTGGTGCCCGCGTCGATGGGAACCGTTGGGCGCATTGCAGCGGGGGTGTCGCAAACACTCATCGAGCGTGCGGCAGACGTGATGCTGAAGGAGCGCCGACGACTGATATGCGTCGTAAGGGAGGCACCCTACTCGCTCATACACTTGCGAAATATGACTGCGATAACCGAGGCGGGGGCGATCGTCGTGCCCGCATCGCCATCGTTCTACTCGCACCCAAAGAGCATCGAAGAGGCGGCAACGACCATCGTCGAGCGAGTGATGGATCTCAGCGGCGTGGAGGCGGTGGCATACCGTTTCGAGGGACGCGAAGGAAAATAAATCGACAGATTTAGTGCGGTTTGCATATTTTTTATTACCTTTGCGCCGTCAAAAGGGAAAATTCTAATAAAAAAACTATAACATTATGACTATCACAGCATCTGATATTAAGATCGGTATGTGCATCGAGATGGACAACAAGACTTTCCTTGTTGTGGATTTCCAGCACTGCAAGCCCGGTAAGGGCCCCGCTTTCGTTCGTTCAAAGCTCAAGAATCTGGAGAACGGCTACGTTCTCGAGAAGACCTTCTCATCGGTTAGCCAGAAGATCGAGCAGGTACGCGTTGAGCGTCGCCCCTATCAGTTCACCTACGAGGATGATCTGGGCGCACACTTTATGCACACCGAGACCTTCGAGGAGATCAACATCGACAAGAACCTGATCGAGAACTACGACCTGATGGCTGACGGCCAGATCGTAGAGGTTATGTTCCACACCGAGAAGGAGGCTGTCCTCTCGGCTGAGCTTCCTCCCGTACTCGATATGGAGGTTACCTACACCGAGCCGGGTATCAAGGGCGATACCGCTTCGACAAACTCACTCAAGCCCGCTACGGTTAATACCGGCGCAACGGTTCGCGTTCCCCTGTTCGTTAATACGGGCGACAAGATCCGCGTCGATAGCCGCACGCGCGAGTACAAGGAGCGTATCCGCTAATTGTAGGCGAAAAAGCATAGAACAACCTGCCGACTGCGAAGTTCGGCAGGTTGTTTTGTTTTTCGGCGGCACTGCAAGACAGGTATTTTGGTCAAAATGTGCAAAAATCGAAGGACAATATACAATTAGACGAAAATATGCGTTAAATAAATACGCGGCAGCAGAATGTTAACCCTATATTTGCACACTCGAGAAGCCGTTTTGGTGTTTTTGGTCATTTTGGACAAAAAAGTTGCACAAAACTCAAAAACTTGAAAACTTTTTTTGTTTTTCGGTTTTCTATGTATATATTTGCACTTGGAAAAGGGGGCAGTATGCTTTTTTTGCGAAGTGCGCGATTACGAAGCGAGGCGTTATATAATATGAAACGTGGCGCTATATAATATAAGGAACGCGCGCCAGCCCTAAAAAATGGAAAACGGAATGACACAAAAGGAAAAGGTAGTGGCGCACGTCGCTGGGATGGTTCAGACGCTGGGCGTAAAGTCGGTGCGAATGGATGATGTGGCCCAGTCGCTCGGAATGTCGAAGCGCACGCTCTACGAGATGTTTGGCGACAAGGAGGAGCTGCTCTTTGAGAGTATCAAGTACATCACCGAGGCTCGCCCGCGCGAGATTTTGGCTGAGATAGAGCCTTGCGAGAATTCGCTCGAGTTGCTATTCAAATGTGCCCACGCAATGCTCGCAGGAGGTGCAGTGACGGACATCGAAAAGCGCTTGTCGATGAACCTAAAGAAGTTCTACCCCGAGATTTCGGACAAAGTACATCGCTACCACACCGAAGTTGCCATCTCGGCATTGCAGAACATACTGAATCGTGCGTGCGAGGAGGGATATATCGAGCCGAACATCGATATTGAGCTGATGATCAGACTCCTGTTCAGCATAATGACAACGGCCGTATATGAGAACTCATTTGCAATACCCGAGGAGGTTACGCGCGAGGAGGCATACGGAGCTTTGGCGGTGAACTTCTTCAGAGGCATCTCGACACACAAGGGAATCGATGTGATCGACGACTACCTCTCAAGGCAGCCCCGACCGCTCACGCTCAACGAGCGCCGCGCAATGAAACAGACAAAATAAGAAACAAAATAACTTAATTATTACTTAATTTTTTAGAAGTATGAAACTGAAGAATCTCTTTTTTACGTTGCTCGCGCTTATATGCGTGACTTCGGTGCCTGCAATGGCACAAGAGAACGCTGAGGTTGCTCCTAAGTCCACGGATGAGCCTATCGTGCTAACGCTCGAGCAGGCGCTGGAGATTGCCCTTAGCGAGAACCCGACGGTGAAGGTAGCCGACAAGACAATTGAAACTAAAAAGTACGCCAAGAAGGGTACTTATGCGGCGCTGTGGCCCGAGATTTCGGCCTCAGCTACATATCAGCGTTACATCGAGAAGCCCTCGTTCCACATTATGGGACAGACGATGAAGATGGGTACCACCAACACGATGATGGGTGGTTTCTCGGCAGCTATGCCTCTGGTTAATGCGCAGCTGTGGAAGTCGCTCAAGCTCTCGGCAATGGACGTGGAACTGGCCGTGGAGCAGGCACGCTCGTCGCGCATCGATATGACCGAGCAGGTGTCGAAGGCTTTCTTCCAAGTGTTGCTGGCGAAGGATTCGTACGACGTATATAAGCGTGTGTACGACAACGCCGTCGAGAACCACAAGATCGTGGAGAAGCGCTACTCGGTAGGTCAGGTGTCGGAGTACGACTTCATCCAGTCGCAGGTGCGCGTGGCAAATGCCGAGCCCGACGTATTCAACGCCGAGAACTCGATCGTTCTGGCCCTGTGGCAGCTCAAGGCCCTGTTGGGTATGGATCTTAACATCGACATCGACTGCGCAGGTCGCCTATCAGACTACGAGACGCAGCTCACATCGATGATCGAGATGGGTGATTTGAGCGACAACTCGACGATGAAGCAGTTGGATATTCAGGAGGATATGCTTCTTCAGGCACTGAAGATCAAGCGTGCGGCAAATCTGCCCTCGCTCGCAGCTTCGATCAACTATCAGTGGAACGCGATGGATGAGACGATGGCCATAGCACACTACCGCTGGATGGGTTCATCGACGGCGATGTTCAACCTGAGTATTCCTATCTTCTCGGGTGGTAAGCGTCGTGCAGAGATCAATCAGGCGAAGATCGACATAGAGAATCTGCAGCTCCAGCGCGAGAATACGGAGCGTCAGCTGCGTACGGCTCTGATGTCATATTACAGCAATATGCAGACCAACGTGAAGCAGTATCACGCATCGGCACAGAACATCTCGCAGGCCAAGCGCGGTTATGAGATCGCAGCGAAGCGATACGAGGTAGGTAGCGGTACGCTGGTGGAGATGGATAACTCGCAGTTGGCTTACACGCAGGCCGAGCTGTCGCGCTCGACGGCAATCTACAACTATCTGATCAATCAGGTTTCGATGGAGAAGATAGCAGGCAATTTTTCAACAGATGAACAAGAAAATTAAAACAGACTTACAGATATGAAAATGAACGTAATGGTTAAAACGCTGCTCGTCGGCGGCGTTTGCATCGCAAGCATCGCTTGCCAGTCAAATCAGAGTGCCCAGACCACGGAGGTCGTTGAGCAGAAGCCTAAGGTAACCACCGAGGTGGCTACGTTGCAGGATGTGGAGCAGGTGAGTACTTTCACCGGTAATGTAGAGGGTTTTGCAGTGAATAACATCACCCCTCAGCAGGCACGTCGTATCTCACGTCTGTTGGTTGACGTGGGCGACCGCGTGCGCGCAGGTCAGAAGCTCGCAGAGATGGATAACGCTGCGCTGACGCAGACGAAGGCTCAGTATGAGAACGCAAAGGCATCGTTCGAGCGTTCGGACGAATTGTATAAGTTCGGTGGCGAGTCGAAGGCTAACTGGGAGGCTGTGAAGACACAGTACGAGGTGGCTAAATCGACCTACGAGAATATGTTGGAGAACACGTCGCTCATCTCACCCATCTCGGGTGTGGTTACGGCGCGTAACTACGACAACGGCGATATGGTTGGCGGACAGCCTATCTTCGTGGTACAGCAGATCAACCCCGTGAAGATCTTTGTGAACGTATCGGAGTCGCTCTACTCATACATCTCAAAGGGTATGAAGGTGGACGTGGAGCTCGATGCACTGCCCGAGCAGAAGTTCGAGGGTAAGGTATCGCGCATCACCCCTTCGATCGATCCCCAGACCCGCACCTTCGAGGTGGAGCTGACCGTAGCTAACGGCAAGGAGCAGATCAAGCCCGGTATGTACGCTCGCGTAACGATGAACTACGGCAAGCACCAGAACATCGTGGTGCCCGATCGCGCCGTTGTGAAGATGCTCGGCTCGGGCGACCGTTTCATCTATGTTTACAAGGCTGACGGCACGGTGGATTACCGCAAGGTTGAGCTGGGCCGCCGTATGAACGACAAGTATGAGATCCTGAGCGGTCTGAACGATGGCGACGAGGTTGTTGTATCGGGCCACTCTGCTCTGAAGAACGGCATCGCCGTAGAGCGCACCAACTAATTGAAAGATTTTTACTTAGGAGTTAAACGAGTAAATAGACCAAACGATGAATATATATAAAACATCGGTCAATAACCCTATTACCTCGATCATCCTCTTTGTCGCTGTGGCGATTATGGGTGTCTTCTCGTTCTCGAGATTGGGTATTGACCTATTCCCCGACATTGAGTCGAATATGTTGATGGTGATGACCTCGTACCCGGGTGCGAGTGCCGAGGATATTGAGAACAACGTTACACGTCCGCTGGAGAACGTTCTGAACGGTGTCGATCATCTGAAGGATATCACCTCACAGTCGAAAGAGAATATGTCAGTTGTAACGCTCGAGTTTGAGTATGGTTACGACCTCGATATTTTGGCAAATGATGTGCGCGACAAGCTCGATATGCTTTCGACACTGCCCGATGGCGTGTCGCAGCCCATCATCTTCAAGTTCTCGGCCGATATGATCCCCGTGCTGATGCTCGGTGTAACGGCCGAAGAGAGTATGTCGGGACTCTACAAGATCCTCGACGACCAGATCGCTACCCCGCTGGCGCGAGTTAGTGGTGTGGGTACAATCTCAATCGTCGGTATTCCCGAGCGTGAGATTCAGGTATATTGCGACCCCAACAAGCTCGAGGCTTACGGCCTTACGATCGAGACTATCTCGAACGCCATCGCTGCCGTAAACCGCAACACCCCCGCAGGTTCGTTCGACGTTGGCTCGAACGCATACTCGCTGCGTGTGGACCACGAGTTTGAGGATCCCAGCGAGATGTACGACCTTGTGATCGGTTATCGCAACGGCGCCCCCATCCTGCTGAAGGAGGTGGCTTCGATCGAGGATACCGTTCAGGAGCGTATTCAGGAGACCTACAACAACGGCGAGCAGGGAGGTATGATCATCGTGCAGAAGAAGTCGGGCGCAAACGCTGTGGCCATCTCGCGCGAGGTGAAGGCTCACATCGAGGAACTGAAGCAGTCGCTGCCCGCTGACGTGGAGCTCTTTACGATTGTGGATACGTCGGACAACATCGTATCGACGGTAAACTCTCTGCGCGACACCATCATTACGACCTTCGCACTCGTGATGCTCGTGGTGTTCCTCTTCCTCGGTCGCTGGCGTGCGACGATCATCGTCGTGCTGACCATCCCCATCTCACTGTTGGCTGCCATCATCTACATTATGGCTACGGGCGATACGCTCAACATCATCACGATGTCGTCGCTCTCGATTGCCATCGGTATGGTTGTGGATAATGCGATCGTAGTATTGGAGAACATCACAACGCACATCGACCGTGGCGCGAAGCCCAAGCAGGCGGCGATCTTCGCTACCAAGGAGGTGGGTATCTCGGTAATCGGTGGTACGCTGACCACGATCGCCGTATTCCTTCCCTTGACGATGGTAACGGGTATGGCAGGAGTGTTGTTCAACGCGATGGGTTGGATGGTTACAATCACGCTGACCGTTTCGACGATTGCGGCTATCACCTTTACACCCGTACTCTGCTCGCTGATGATGAAGAAGAGCCCCAAGAAGGCGTGGTTCCAAGGCCACATCGACAACGTGATGGAGCGTTTCAATAAGTTCTATGGCGGCATCTTGGCTTGGTGTGTAACGCACCGCAAGACGACCATCATCGGAGCGGTAGTGCTCTTCGCTGGCGTGTTGGGTGGTCTGTACCCCTTCATCAAGTCGGAGTTCTTCCCCACGCAGGATAGCGGCTCGCTCTCGGCTACGATTCAGTTGCCCGCAGGTACTCGTCAGGAGATTACGCGCGATTTGTCGCTCGAGATCTCGCAGCGCTTCCGCGAGGCATTCCCCGAGGAGCTGGAGATGGTGAGCGTGCGCGAGGGTCAGGCCGATACGGACAATACGTTCGCTTCGATGTCGGATAATGGTACCCACATCATCTCGATGAATATGCGTCTGGTGGAGAAGACCGAGCGTGAGAAGGGTATTACGCAGATCGCCGATGAGATGCGTGCGATCCTCGACGAGTACACCGAGATCCGTACCTTCACCGTTACGTCGGGTGCTGGTGCTATGGGTGGCGCAAGTGCAGTAGATATTGAGCTCTACGGTTACGACTTCGATACGTCGGATGCTCTGGCCGAGCAGATTGCAAACATCTTCCGCGAGACGGAGGGCTTTACCGAGGTTACCATCTCGCGTAACGAGTACACACCCGAGTATCACGTCGATTTCGATCTGGAGAAGCTCTCGCAGGCTGGTCTGGACGTTACGACCGCCTCGATGTACTTAAGAAACCGCATCAACGGTTCGGTAACATCGTTCTACCGCGAGGATGGTGATGAGTATGATATTCGCGTACGTTACGACCGCAAGTTCCGCGAGTCGATCGAGGATATTGAGAACATTACGATCTACAACCCGCAGGGACAGGGCATCAAGATCCGCGACATCGGTACCGTTAAGGAGGCTTCGACCCCCCCGACCATTACGCGTAAGAACCGCGACCGCTACGTTACAATCTCTGGTATCGTAGGTACGGGTTATGCGCTGAGTGAGATGGTGGAGCTGGCTCAGGAGAAACTCGATCAGATCGATATGCCCGCAGGATTCAGCTGGGAGGTAGGCGGTACATACGAGGATATGCAGGATACGTTCGGCGACTTGGCGCTGCTGATGGTGCTGATGGTGATTCTGGTCTTCGTGATTATGGCTTCGCAGTTTGAGTCATTGACCTACCCCTTCGTAATTATGTTCTCGCTGCCATTCGCAGTGTTGGGTGTTGCGATCGGATTGGCCGTAACGGGTACGCCGCTTAACATTATGTCGATGCTCGGTGTGCTGATGTTGATCGGTATTGTAGTGAACAACGGTATCGTATTGGTGGACTACACCATCCTCTGTCGCGAGCGCGGAATGTCGATTATCGACGCTGTGGTTACGGCCGGACGAAGCCGTCTGCGCCCGATCCTTATGACCACGACCACGACCGTGCTCGGTATGATCCCGATGGCGGTGGGTAACGGCGTAGGTGCCGAGATGTGGAACTCGCTGGGTATGTCGGTGGCTTGGGGTCTGTCGTTCTCGACCTTGATTACACTTATCCTTATCCCCACGCTCTTCGCATCGTTTGCCGTAAACGGCGAGAAGCGCCGCGAGAAGAAGGCTCTCAAAGAGCAGAACAATTAAAACCGAAAAAGTATGAAAGCAGTATTTTTAGCGTGTAACCAGTCGATGTATGACGCGGTTATGGATTTGATGAAGGAGTTGGAAATACGCGGCTTCACGGGTTGGGAGGAGCTGATGGGTTGCGGTACGCGCGACGGTGAGCCCCACCTCGGCTCGCACGCGTGGCCCACGATGAACTCGGCGCTGATCTCAGTCGTGGAGGATAAGAAGGCCGATGAGTTCCTCGCTCGACTCAGGCAGCTCGACGAGGAGAACGACCAGCAGGGTTTGCGCGCCTTCGCTTGGAATATTGAGCAGACAATATAATAAACCAACTGTTTGAAGAGCCTGTCTGCCTCGGTGGACAGGCTTTTTTATTAAACTTTATGTGCTTATTTAGAAAGTTTTACTATTTTTGTGTAAGCACTGATGTTTGCGAGAAACAATGAAACCTAATCTAAAACTTACATAAACTATGAAAAAACTGATTTTTGCTTTGATGTTCACGCTGGCAGCCTTCTGCGGCGTGCAGGCACAGGAGGGAGCTATGAAGTTCAATGGCTTCACCGTTGAGTATAAGGGCGATAACGCGCAGGCTAAGGCGGCAGCAGAGTCTTTGGCAGCTGTTATGCCCGAGGTGGCAAAGAAATTCGGCTGGGTGGTAGGTCGTGAGTATCTTATGATCGACTACAACGGCGGTGTAACATTCGTTTCGGGCGAGAATGGCGCAAAGAAGACCGAGGGCCAGATCTTCGCTTTCGATCAGAACATCGACGGTATGTATATCGGCGCATCGATGGAGATCAACAAGTCAAACTATGACATCGGCGCTAATATCTACTTGCAGGAGGGCCAGAACACCGCTACCTTCGTATTTAACACGCAGGAGGTGGTAAATCTCGTAACGACTCTGATTCCCAATGCTGCAGAGGATGCGAACCTGATGAAGGTTTACAATACGCTGATGCAGTATCCCGACCTCAAGCTCGGTATGAGCATTACGGCTGACTTCGCGGCGATGATGTAACAGAGCCAAGATTTAATAGAGCGGGGCTGTCCAACAAGTTATGTTGCGACAGCCCTTTTTGTTTGGAGTTGTATAGCAAGAGGGATTCTGGTTTAATGGTCAAAACCTCCAAAAGACGTTCTCCGAAAACACTCCCCCGAGAATCCTTCTCCGAAAATCCCCCCCCCCCTGAAAACCCTTCTCCGAAAATCCTTCGATATTGGCACAAAAAAAAGCGGTCATCTTTCGAGAACCGCCTCACTTTCAGTGACTCCGACAGGATTCAAACCTGTAACCGCTTGATC
>SUZL01000011.1 GCA_015059925.1 Rikenellaceae bacterium | reverse complement strand
CGTTGATCACATCGGTATAGATTGCAGTGGTTGCGACATGGGCGTGACCGAGCATCTTTGACAGCGTATAGATATCCGTTCCCAGTGCAAGTTGCAGCGTAGCGTATGTGTGGCGAAAGCAGTGGAAGGTTATGTGCTTATTTATCCCAGCCGCCTCGACCCATCTACCAATAACGCGATTAACCTTTGCATGGTCTGTCATATGGTCAAAGACAAATCCCTTCTTGCGCACCCTGCCGAGTATCTCGACAGCCTCATCGCTAATGGGAATTGTCAGTTCCTTCTTTGTCTTCTTCAAGTGCAGACGTAGGCAATATCCACCCTCTGGCGCGATATATAGATTCTTATGTGTCAATGCTGTCACATCACTATACCGTAGCCCCGTCAAACAAGAGAATAGAGCCGCCTTTTTCAGCACTTCATCCTGACATGGAGTACTTGCTAGGGTCTTGACCTCTTCAAGCGTTAAATACTCCCTAAAGCCTTGCAGCGGGCGAACTATACGAACGAGTCTAAACGGGTAATCCTTAATAAGGCTCTGTTTCCAGGCGGTCGAGACTACCGAGCGAAGCACAGACATATACGAGTTGACAGCATTGTTGCTTAATCGTTTATTCTTGTGGGGATTCTTGATTGATATATAATCCTTTGATAGCAGGTATTTCTGAAACCTTGTGCAAAGGTCTACGGTGACTTCCTGGAAGCGACAACGACCTTTTGTGAAATTTGTGAAGTGCATTAAACAGCTTCTGTACATGGGAGGTCTGCCAATGCAGAATTCACTAAAGAATAGTAGAAAGTCTCCACTTCTCTTTTTGGCATCGAAGAAGTCAAATTCGTTATCGATGATGGAGATGATTCGTTGAGCCTTGATACCCTCGACTCGCAGCATTGCCTGTTTGTTAAACTCTTTCTCGATATCGTTCCGAGGCTTATCCCATAGGTAGACACCGAGTGTTTCAAAGGCGTGGTCTTTCTTGGTAATTGGGTCTGTGATTGCGGGGCGATAACTCAAATATATCGAGACCCTTCGATCTTTGAGTTTGCGTTTGTGAATACTAACAGTTGGAATCTTCATACTTTGCGAAAGTTTTTGAGTTCGAGCTGTAAAGATACCAATTATCAGCAACACCAGCTGGGTAATACCAAACCGTGACAATCTGTCACGAGTTCATTTTGTTTCCGAGGTGCAGCATTATTACTGCATTTTGGAAATAAAATTGTTAGACCGCTTACGGGACAAAAGCGTGAAATTATCGAGACATTTTGCACGCTATTTGTCCCGTATTTTCAAATAAAATTACTACATTTGTCCCGAATAAAGAAATAAGCGTATGACAATACAGGTTGAAATACTCCAATTTTTACATTACAACCCCTCTTCAAGCAGGGTTGAGATTGCTGCTGGACTAACCGAAGCTCCCAATGAGCGAACTCTCAAAAGGTTGATTGCCGATGGCGTTCAGCGTGGCGATATTGTTGTAGAAGGCAGAGGCAAGGCAACACGCTACTCGCTATCTGCGCAGGCTCAACTTATGATGCCTCTTGACATTGACACCTACTTCCTCAAAGATATTGACGAGCGTAAGGTGCAGGAGTCGTTCAATTTCGACCTTATTCACACTACACTTCCGCAGGTTGCTATTTTTACCGAGGAGGAGTTGCAACGCTTGAATGCCTCCCATCAGCAGTTCTTGGCAAATATGCAGACTCTCTCCGAAGTGGAATACCGTAAAGAGATGGAGCGTTTGGGTGTGGATTTATCGTGGAAGTCATCGCAGATTGAGGGTAACACCTATTCATTGCTCGAAACCGAGCGACTACTGAAAGAGAAGCAGACCGCCCAAGGCAAGACAAAAGATGAGGCAGTGATGCTGCTCAACCATAAGGATGCGCTCGATTTTATTCTCGACAATCCCGACTATTTGAAAGAGTTGTCCACGAGGCGAATTGAGGATATTCACGCTATCCTAACAAAAGAGCTGGGTGTTGGCGGAGGTATTCGCACCAGGCGAGTTGGCATTACGGGTACGAACTATCGCCCTCTGGACAACGAGTTCCAGATTCGCGAAGCGTTGGAGGATAGTTGCGCACTGATAAATGGCAAGGAGAATATCTTTGAGAAAGCTCTTCTTGCGTTAGTGCTGCTGTCGTATATACAGGCGTTTTCCGATGGCAATAAGCGCACCGCCCGAATCACAAGCAACGCAATACTTATGGCGTGGGGATACTGTCCTCTCTCATTCCGTACGGTAGATTCGGTAGATTACAAAAAGGCGATGCTGATGTTCTACGAGCAGAACAATATCGCGGCATTCAAGCAGATATTTATCGAGCAGTACGAGTTCGCAACGAAGAATTATTTTTAGGTTGCATCGTAAAAATAGCTGCAATATCGTGCATGTTTGAGCCTTGAAATTTTAGTGTAGAAAACCGCATCAGTGAGTGCAGAGTGAGTCTAAAAAAGTGCCCTCTGTGCGCGTCTGGCGCAGAAACCGACCATCCCGCCGGAATCACGAGCGCAATGCGCAACAAGAAAGCCACTCACAAGAGTGGCTTTTGTTATAAGAACAACTATGGGAGCTTGCTCACAAATAGTTGCTATTATAACAAAAGATGCCGTACAAAGTACGGCTTTCTTGTTGCATATTGCCGAGGAGCCCAAGGGAAAGACGCAGTAAAGCGAAGCGGCTGCGTCAATCCCGCAGTGAGCATTACTTCTTATAAAAACGCAATTCTGCCAAAATATCATTAATAATACAACCAAAATTAAGGAATTATTCGTAAATTGCAAAAAATGTGAATTTACAGGGACTTCGCCGGAGGGCGGAATTGATTTTTACGCTACGGTGGTCGAGGCAACTTTCACAACAACTCCAACACAAATTTTAATTTTTAGGCCTGATAAAATAGTTCTATACATATACTTAATGCAATATGAAAACCAATTACGAAGTAAGATATGCCGCGCATCCACGCGATGCCAAAGGCTACGACACAGCTCGCTTAAGAGAGGATTTCCTGATCGAGAAAATTTTTGCGGCCGATGAGGTCAATATGGTCTATTCGATGTATGACCGTATGGTCGTGGGCGGAGCAATGCCCGTGAACGAAGGTTTGCGTTTGGAGGCGATAGATCCTCTCAAGGCTGAGCATTTCCTCTCGCGCCGAGAGTTGGGTATCTTCAACGTCGGAGGCAAGGGTCGTGTGAAGGTCGGCGAGGAGACCTTCGAGCTCGACTTCAAGGAGGCACTCTATTTGGGTGCGGGAGAGCGCGAGGTGCTGTTCGAGAGCGTGGATGGCAATGCGCCCGCAAAATTCTATTTCAACTCCTGCGTGGCACATCACACCTACCCCGACCGCAAGGTAACCAAGGCCGATGCCATCGTTGCGCATATGGGCTCACTGGAGGGCTCGAACGACCGCAATATCAACAAGATGCTGGTGCGCGAGGTTCTCCCCACCTGCCAACTGCAGATGGGTATGACCGAGCTGATGACGGGAAGCGTATGGAACACTATGCCGGCCCACGTTCACTCGCGTCGTATGGAGGCCTATTTCTATTTCGAGGTTCCCGAGGAGCACGCCGTATGCCACTTTATGGGCGAGGTGGATGAGACTCGTCATATCTGGATGCGAGGTGAGCAGGCGGTGCTCTCGCCCGAGTGGTCTATCCATAGCGCGGCGGCCACCCACAACTACACCTTCATTTGGGGTATGGGAGGCGAGAATCTCGACTACTCGGATCAGGATTTCTCTTTGATTACGGATCTAAAGTAGGCTCGGCGTATGGTAAGTTATTCATTGGAGGGTAAGGTTGCGCTCGTTACGGGTGCGGCTTACGGAATAGGCTTTGCTATGGCAGAGGCTCTGGCCGAGGCGGGGGCTAAAATTGCCTTTAATTGCCGCAGCGAGGAGCATTTGCAAAAGGCGCTGGAGGAGTACGCAGCCAAGGGCATCGAGGCCAAGGGTTATATCTGCGACGTGAGGGACGAAAAGGCTGTTGTTGAGATGATCAGCAGCATCGCGCAGGAGTTGGGCGCGGTGGATATTCTGGTCAATAATGCAGGCATCATCAAGCGCATTCCGATGCACGAGATGTCGGTAGAGGAGTTCTCCGAGGTGGTGGATATAGATCTTGTCGCTCCGTTTATCGTGTCAAAGGCTGTGATCCCGAGTATGATCGAGCGCGGCGGAGGTAAGATCATAAACATCTGCTCGATGATGTCGGAGTTGGGACGCGAGACCGTGTCGGCCTACGCGGCAGCGAAGGGCGGCCTGAAGATGCTCACGCGCAACATTGCATCGGAGTACGGAGCATACAATATCCAATGTAACGCCATCGGCCCGGGTTATATCGCAACGCCACAGACTGCGCCACTGCGTGAGCCCGACAAGGATGGCAAGCCTCACCCGTTCGACAGTTTCATAATCTCGAAGACCCCCGCCGCACGCTGGGGCACGCCCGAGGATCTGAAGGGGCCGATACTCTTTTTGGCATCGGAGGCTTCGGATTTTGTGAATGGCCACGTTTTGTATGTCGATGGCGGAATTTTAGCATATATAGGTAAACAACCCAAATAAAAAGTCCTATGAAGAGAATATTACTGTGTCTGCAGTTGTTGTGGCTGTGCGGATGTGGCGCTGCAGGTGGCGTGGATGTCATCGTAACCAACCCCTCATCCTACGCGCGAACGCTCGAAAGTGTGGAGATTGAGTGGGCCAAGCTCGGCGAGCGCGGGATTACGGCCGACAGGGTGATTGTCGAGGATGAGCAGCGCAACCAGATCCCTTCGCAGGTGATATTCGACAAAAACGGGGTGGCGCAGAGGCTCCTTTTTCAGGCATCGGTCGAGGCTTCGGCCAAGAGTCGCTATAAAATCAAGGAAGGGATCGCCGATAGTTATGAGCCAAAGGTTTATGGGCGTTATGTACCTGAGCGTCTGGATGATTATGCGTGGGAAAACAACCTGACGGCCTACCGCATATATGGCCCGCGATTGAGCGATCCTAAGACGCAGGGCGTGGATGTGTGGGTAAAAAACACCGAGAAACTGATTATCAACGAGTGGTTCGCCCGCAACGATTACCATCACAACTATGGCGAGGGTATGGATTGCTACAAGGTGGGCAATACGCTCGGCGGCGGTGCTTTGGCCATTGTGCAGGAGTCGCAGCTGCTTTTGAGCGGAAACTACTTGCAACAGGAGTGCGTGGCCAACGGGCCGTTGCGCACCGAGGCAGAGTTTATATATGCTCCCGTCGCGGTCGATGGCCGCAATGTGGCGATCAAACGCCGTATATGGCTCGATGCCAATAGCCGCTTCAGCTTTCAGGAGTATGAACTGACGGGCTTCGAGGGCGAGATAGAGGTTGCCGCTGGCGTGGTGATGCACGATGTAAAAGATATCACGCAGCAGGGGAATTGGCTTGCACTCACCGAGCCTGCATCGGATAGTAGCGATGCCGAGCGTGATGGCGACATTTTGTTGGGTGTGATTTTGCAGGGGGCTGAGAAGCAGAGTCGTTTTCAGACTCTCTCATCGCCCAATCAGCAGCCCCAGCACGCATTGCTCCTGCGCAAGGCGAAGGCGGGAGAGAAGATCCTTATGCTCAACGGCTCGGCGTGGAGCCACGCCGGCGTAGCGGGTGGTGCCGAGTGGGCCGAGCAGGTCAAACAAGCCGCCGACAAACTAAACAACCCGCTTCAAGTCAAGATCAAGTAGAGTTTTAGGAAGGTGCGTTACACACATTCCAATAGCATAGGGCCTGTCTAACTTTTTATCGTTAGGCAGGCTCTATTGTGTGTGGATATTACTAAGCCTCCTTTACAGCAACTGCTCGGTGGTGAAGAGATGGCGGTAGTGGAGAGCTTTTTTGTCGAGGGAGAGGGGGTAGGCACGCGAGGTGGAGGGCATACGCCAAAAGCGGATGGGGCCGCGAGGGAGATGGAGCGTAGTGTAGCTGCCGATAGCGGGGCTCGAGCAGCCGAACTGCTCAACAATCACATCGGTGGCTCGCTGGCCCGTTGTAACAACGGCCTCACAATGTGGAATTTGAGCGAGCAATGCTGCCACATCGGTCGGAGTTACAATCTCAAGAAACTTATCCGACGCATTATCCTTCAGGCGTTTGACAGCAGCAGCTGTATCGTAGAGCGCAATTCCCTTGCGGGTGCAGAAATCGACAATGCGTTCCCGATCGAATCGGCGCTCCTGAACTATCTCAAAGTGCGATTTATCGCCGAAGAACAACAATCCCACGATGCGCCACATATCGTTTTGGCGGTTGGGATAGAAGAACTCCATCGACCAGCGTTCGCGTTTGGGCGGGAAGCTGCCGAGCATCAGCACTCGTGCGCCTTCGGGCAGAAAGGGCTCCAGAGGGTGGGGTTCGATGGGGATATTCGTTGTCATAACTAAGGAATTATAGCGTAAAATTAGCGTTTATTTCGGGAACATCAAAATCTACATATTGCAAATTTATTGATTCGACGGGGAGGAAGAGTGAACATTTTGCCGCAGAATCACTATATTTGCATAAATATATTACGATTATGAGAGTTACGATTCTACAACGAGATATTGAATGGTGTGCCACGGAGAAGAATCTGCAACGGGCCAGCGAGGCGATTGATCGCACGCCGGGGTCGGATTTGTATGTGCTGCCGGAGATGTTCTCGACGGGATTTTGTACCGAGCCACGGGGTGTGGCCGAAGAGGAAAACGGGGAGACTCTCCAATGGATGAAACGGAAGGCAAAGGAGATAGGTGCCGCCATTGCCGGAAGCGTGGCAGTCGAGGCAAAGGGGCGTTTTTACAACCGATTTTACTTCGTCAAGCCCGATGGGGAGGTGGCAAGTTACGATAAGAAGCACCTATTCACCTACGGCGGAGAGCATCTGCGATTTACGGCAGGTGATGTGCGTCGGGTGGTTGAGTGGCGCGGCGTGAGAATCCTTTTGGAGGTTTGTTACGATTTGCGATTCCCCGTGTGGGCTCGTAACCGAGGAGATTACGATATGATTCTATACGTTGCAAGCTGGCCTACGCCTCGCATCGCGGCGTGGAGTGCGCTGCTGGTGGCAAGAGCGATTGAGAATCAGTGTTATGTAGCGGGAGTGAATCGCGTGGGAAAAGATCCGACGTGCGAGTACAACGGTGCGAGCGTGGTAATTGACCCCTATGGGAGGGCTATTACAGAGTGCGCCTCGGGCGAAGAGTGCGAGGCTACGGCGAAGATTGATATGGAGGCGCTGGAGGCTTTCCGCGAGAAATTCCCCGTATTGAAAGATGCAGATATTTAGTTAGGAGAGATATGATTTCAAAACGATTATTATTGGGCGATGAGGCTATCGCCTTGGGGGCCATACACGCGGGTATAAGTGGCGTATATGCCTACCCGGGTACCCCCTCGACAGAGATAACGGAGTTTATTCAGGCGACGGCCCCCGAGGTGCGCAGCCGCTGGTGTACGAACGAGAAGACGGCGATGGAGGCCGCGCTCGGAATGTCGTATGCGGGAAAGCGCGCCATAGTATGTATGAAGCACGTCGGAATGAATGTGGCGGCGGATGCCTTCGTTAATTCGGCAATTACGGGCATCAATGGCGGACTGGTCATTTTGGCGGCGGATGATCCGTCGATGCACTCGTCGCAGAATGAGCAGGATTCGCGTTTTTATGGTAAGTTTGCGATGATACCTACGCTTGAGCCATCGTCGCAGCAGGAGGCATACGACATTATGCCCTACGCCTTTGCGCTCTCGGAGCAGATGCGACTGCCCGTGCTGATGCGTGTGGTTACGCGTCTTGCGCACTCGCGTGCGGGCGTGATGACCTCAACACCAATCCCACAGAACGAGCTAAATCCCGACAGCGAGCGCACGCATTGGGTTCTGCTACCGGGAAATGCGCGTCGTCAGTACGCATCGCTGGTGGAGAAGCAGGCGCAGTTGCTCTCTTCGTCGGAGGCCTCGCCATACAATAAGTTGCACGACGTGGAGAGTGCCAAAGTGGGCGTTGTGGCGTGCGGAATTGCGTATAACTACGTTATGGAGAATTGTCCTGCGAAGTTGGGAATTCCCGTATTGAAGGTGTCGCAATATCCTCTGCCCGAAGCGGCGATAAAGGCTCTGGCGGCGAAGTGCGATGCGCTGTTGGTGGCCGAGGATGGTCAGCCCGTTGTAGAGGAGCAGATCAAGTCTCTGCTTGGAGCGGGTTATACGGTGCGTGGCCGTTTGACGGGCGATTTGCCGCGTATGGGAGAGCTCACGCCCGACAGCGTAGGGGCTGCGTTGGGAATTACCACCTATCAGTCGTTCTCGGCGGCCGAGAATGTTGTGCCGCGTCCGCCTGCGCTGTGTCAGGGTTGCGGACACAGAGATGTGTATGATGCGCTGAACAGAGTGGCTGGGGAGTATGCCGATGCGCGCATATTCGGAGATATTGGCTGCTACACGCTCGGCGCTTTGCCGCCGTTCCGCGCCATCGATTCGTGTGTGGATATGGGTGCTTCGATCACGATGGCCAAGGGTGCGGCCGATGCGGGCGTTCACCCCGCCATTGCGGTGATTGGAGACTCGACGTTCACCCACTCGGGAATGACGGGTTTGCTGGATGCGGTGAATGACAACGCGCGCATCACGATCATCATCTCGGATAATCTCACAACGGCAATGACGGGAGGTCAGGACTCGGCGGGAACAAACAAGTTTGAGGCGATATGTCTTGGTCTGGGAGTTGATCCCGAGCACGTCAAGGTGGTCGTACCGCTGCCGAAAAATATGGAGGAGATCACACGCATCATACGCGAGGAGATTGAGTATGATGGTGTTTCGGTGATCATCCCCCGCCGAGAGTGCATACAGACACTTAACCGTAAACTTCGTAAAAAAAGAGCCCAAGAGTAATGAAGAAAGATATAATTCTGGCAGGTGTGGGAGGACAAGGTATCCTCACCATTGCAACAATCATAGGCGACGCGGCGGCTACGGCAGGACTTAGCCTTAAGCAGGCCGAGGTACACGGTATGAGTCAGCGCGGAGGCGACGTGCAGTCGAATCTGCGACTCTCGACCGAGGAGATTCACTCCGACCTGATCAGGCAGGGAGCGGCCGATCTGATAATCTCGATGGAGCCGATGGAGGCGCTGCGATATGTGGCGGCGCTGGACGAGAAGGGATGGGTGGTAACATCGTCGCACCCCTATAAGAACATTCCCAACTACCCCGACGAGGAGGCTATGATGGCCGAGCTCGGGGCATTGCCCAACGTGGCCGTACTGCCGATTGAGGATTTGGCGCGCGAGGAGGGATTGCCCAAGTGTGCCAACGTGGTGTTGCTGGGTATGGCGGCAAGGTATATCGAGATTCTTTCGGCGGAGCAGCTGCGCGAGAGCATTGCGCGAGTCTTTGCATCGAAGGGAGAGAAGATTGTGGAGATGAATTGCCGAGCGTTTGATCTTGGCCTTAATGCCGTCAAGGAGTAGCGATATGAAGATTTTTAGTGAAGAGTTGGTCGCAAAGGCTGTCGAGGAGCTGCACATTGCAGATCTCAAGAGCGCTACAATCGGCGAGGTGCTGCTCGTGGCGCAATACTTAGAGCAGAAGACGGGAATACCATTTATCCGTATGGATCAGGGATCGCCCGGACTGCCCGTAAACCGTTATGGCGTGGAGGCCGAGAAGGCAGCACTCGATCGCGGCGTGGGATCGCAGTACCCTGCCGCTGCGGGTGTTGCGGAGTTAAAGTATGAGGCGTCGCGATTTGTGAAGGCCTTTTTGGATGTGGATATTTCGGCGCGGGCGTGTGTGCCGACGGTGGGAAGTGTGGCAGGTTCGTTCGGATCGTTCATCGCCTGCACGCAGTGTATGCCTGAAAAGAACAAGGTGCTGTTTATTGACCCCGGATTTCCGATTCAGAAGTCGCAGTTGCGCGTGATCGGTGCCCAGTGGGTGGAGTTCGATATTTACAACTATCGCGGTGAGGCGCTGCGTGAAAAGCTGGAGCAGATGATGGCTGCGGGCGATATTGCCGCCATAGTCTATTCGAATCCCAACAACCCCGCGTGGATATGTCTTGAGGAGGAGGAGCTGAAGATTATCGGCGAGTTGGCGACAAAGTACAACGCCATCGTCATCGAGGATATGGCATACTTCTGTATGGATTTCCGCCGCGATATGGGACACCCGTTCCAACCGCCCTACCCGCCTACGGTTGCGCGATATACCGACAACTACATCCTGATGCTCTCATCGTCGAAGATCTTTAGCTACGCAGGTCAGCGAATGGCGCTGACGTGCATCAGCGATCGGCTGTTCGACCGCCACTACCCCGCTCTGGCCGAGCGATATAAGGATGCGGGAGTATTCGGACAGACGCTCATAGCCTCGATACTATATATGATCACGTCGGGCTGCACGGCCTCGACACAATATGCCTACGCCGAGATGTTGCGCCTATCGACCGAGGGCGAGATAAACTTCGTGGAGGATACGCGCGAGTATGCCGTTCGTGCCGAGCGGATGAAACGGATTTTTACGGACAACGGATTTCACATCGTCTATGACAACGACGCTACGCAGCGCGTGGGCGACGGATTCTTCTTCACCATAGGCTACGGAGAGATGAGTGGCGGAGAGTTGCTGGTGGAGCTGTTGTACTACGGCGTAAGCAGCATATCGCTCTCGACAACGGGTAGCGAGCAGCGAGGCGTGAGAGCCTGCACGTCGCGTATGCGCGAGGAGCTGTATGATGTGATGCAGGAGCGAATGAAGGCCTTCAGGGAGGATCATCCGCTGAATTAGAAATAGTTAGGAACGAGAAATATAGAAGATTATGATTTGGAACCCTACGAAAGAGTGTATGAGTCGAGACCAGATGCACTCGCTGCAGAGCAAACGTCTGCAGAAACTTGTAACGTATGTCTATCACAACGTCCCCTTCTACCGCAACAAGATGCAGCAGATGGACGTAGCGCCCGAGGATATACAGAGTATTGACGATATTGTGAAGCTGCCATTCACCACGAAGCAGGATCTGCGCGACAACTACCCCTACGGCCTGCAGGCGGCTCCTGCGTCGGAGATCGTGCGTGTTCACGCTTCGTCGGGAACGACGGGCAACCCCACGATCGTGGGCTACACGCGCAAGGATTTGGCCGTATGGTCGGAGGTGATGGCGCGTTGTCTGACGGCGTATGGCGTAACGCGCGACGATACGTTCTCGGTGAGCTACGGATATGGCCTCTTCACGGGAGGCTTGGGTGCGCACTACGGCGTGGAGAACCTCGGAGCGACCGTAATACCCACATCGACGGGTAACACGGAGAAGCATATACGACTGATTCGGGATCTTAACATCTCGGGTATCGCCTGCACCCCCTCGTATGCCCTCTATCTGGCCGAGTCGCTCGAGAAGATGGGACTCAAGCGCGAGGACATTAGTCTTCGTATCGGTGCGTTTGGTGCCGAGCCGTGGACGGAGAATATGCGCAAGGAGATTGAGGAGCGACTGGGACTGAAGGCCTACAACCTCTACGGATTGAGCGAGATTATGGGCCCCGGCGTGTCGTACGAGTGTTCGGAGCAGAACGGCTCGCACATCTGCGAGGATCACTTCTACCCCGAGATTATCAACCCCGAAACGCTTGAGCAGCTACCCTACGGCGAGCAGGGAGAGTTGGTGTTCACCACCCTTACGAAGGAGGGTCTGCCACTGCTGCGCTACCGCACCAAAGATCTCTGTACGCTGATGGAGGGCCAGTGCGCCTGCGGGCGTACGTCGGTAAGGATGGGTCGCATCGTGGGACGTAGCGACGATATGCTTATCATCAGAGGTATCAACGTATTCCCGTCGCAGGTGGAGAGCGTAATACTCGAAATGCAGGAGTTCGAGCCGCAGTATATGCTTGTGGTCGATCGCGTTAATAACCTCGACACGTTGCAGGTGCAGGTCGAGGTGCGTCGAGACTTCTTCAGCGACGATATTGGCCGTATGCTGAATATGAAGAAGCGCTTGGCTGACCGCTTGAAGAGCGTGCTCTCGATCAGCGCCGACGTGAAGCTTATGGAGCCGAGTAGCATCGAGCGCAGTCAGGGCAAGGGTAAGCACGTTATCGACAAACGAATCTTGAAATAACAAAAAAAACGAAAGATATGACAATCAAGCAACTATCAGTGTTCCTTGAGAACAAGACTGGCCGCATCAACGACCTTACGCGCATCCTCGGCCGCGAGGGGATCAATATGCACGCCTTCAGTATGGCCGAGACACCCGATTTCGGCATTCTGCGATTAATCGTTTCCGATGTTGAGCGCGCTGTCGAGGTGCTGCGCGGCGAGAATTTTGCGGTGATGCTCACCGATGTTGTCTGCATCAAGTGCGACAATCGGGCGGGATCGCTCTCGACGATCCTTGAGCGTCTATCCGAGCGCGACATCTTCATCGAGTATATGTACGCCTTTGCCGACGGCGCAATGGCCAACATCGTAATCCGCCCGAACAATCTGGAGCAGTGTGTGGAGATCCTCCAGCAGTGCAACTGCAATATCCAGAATTGTTTCTAATTAAGAGAATTACTTTTTATGGCTGCGCCCCCGACGGGGCGCAGTTTTTTTTGTTTTGAAGGTGTTAGTGTATCGTTTGCTGATAGTTGTGAATAAAAAAATCTCCGATAATCGTGTGATTATCAGAGATTTTCTACCGTGATCCCGCCGGGGCTCGAACCCGGGACCCCAACATTAAAAGTGTTGTGCTCTACCGACTGAGCTACAGGATCAACGCTCACCAATGGGCTCTCGGCCCGATTTTGGTGGTGCAAATGTAGGGATAATTTTTTGTTTCAGCAAATTTTTGCCTAACATACTATAAAAAACGCCTCTTTTGGCAAACCACCTCAAGGCCACACCACTACTTCAAAAGGTGGAAGCTGAGGCGGGAGGGGTGGGAGGTGTCGTGGTGGAGTTTGATATCGCAGGGGATGAAGTCTTGCAGTGAGGCGTTATAGATGTCGATAAATTGCTGGGGGTTGCGGTCGAACAGGGGGAACCACGAACTCTGCACCTGTACCTTGATGCGGTGGCCGGCCATAAAGGTATGGGCCACGTCGGGAAGCTCGAAGCTCACGCGCTCGACCTTGCCCGGGGTGAAGGGCTCGGGGGCGGAGGGATCATTGCGGTAGCGGCCGCGCATAATGTTGGCTCGCACCATCATCTCCTGCTCGCCATTAGGGCCAACGTCTATAAGTTTTACGACAAAATCGGCATCGGTGGTTGAGAGCGAAACGAAGAGTTCGGCCTCAAGCGCTCCCACAAGGCTCATATCCTCGGTAAGAACCGATGAGGTGAAGGTAAGCACATCGTCGCGATCCTCGACGAACTCCTGACCGATGATGAGATAGTCGCTCTGGCGGCGTTTCTCGATGTCGGGATAGTAGGGAACGGGGTTGGCGGGATCGGAAGTGTATGAGCTATAAGAGTTATTCAGCGTGGAGGGGTCCATAGAGAGGCTGCCGTCCTCGTTGAAATAGAGGTGCGAGAGCTCGCCCTGCTCGGGAGCCCAGCCATCCATCTCGCGCCAGCAATTCTCACCCGTAAAGAATATCGTAGCAGCGGCAGGCGCTGATGACTCCACACCGCGCAGGTACTGCTCGAAGAAGGGAAACTCGACCTCGTCGCGGTAGAACTGCGAGAGCGACTCCTCGGCGAACTCCACGCCACCCAGCGCATTAGCATCGCCATTGCCGCGCCACGCTCCGTGAGTCCACGGGCCGACAACGATACGGCAATCGAGCGAGGGATTATTCTCCCTAAGGCTACGGTAGGCCTCCCACACGCCGTAAGGATCCTCGGCATCGTACAGACCGCCGACCATCAAAACGGCCGACGTTACGCCCTTCGTAGCGCGTCGTGCATCGCGGGCCTGCCACCACTCATCGTAGTCGGGATGAGCCACAACATCGGCCCAGAAGGGCACGCGGCCATCGACACGGCGAGTGATGTCGGCAAGGGTGTTATTCATAAAGAACTCCCCCATCGTGCCCTCGATAATTGGCGGATCGAAGGGTGTCTGCTCCATCGACGGGCCTGTGCGGGCCGTATTACCGAGGATGGGGAGGAACGGCACAAGGTCGAGCATAGCCAGCGCACCGTTGTGATGCACGTCGTCGCCCTTCCACCAATCGACAAGCGGCGCTTGGGGCGATACGGCCACAACGGCGGGATGGTGGCTCGCAGCAGCCATCAGGGCATAATAGCCACAATAGGAGTTGCCATAGACTCCGACGCGGCCGTTGTCGTGCTTGAGCTTGCGAAGGAGCCACTCGACGCTATCGTAGGTGTCGCCCGCCTCGTCGATGTCGTTCACGCTCTGCTTATTCTCGATGTAGGGCGGTACGTTGATAAATTCGCCCTCGCTCATCCAGCGGCCTCGCACATCCTGAAAGACAAGGATATACTCCGAACGGAGGTAGTTCTCGTAGATCTTGCTCTGCCAAAATCGTGAGTTTTTCTTGCCGTAAGGAGCGCAGCTATAGGGCGTGCGCATCATCAGGATGGGATGCGTCGTGCGCTTGTTCTTGGGGGTATATACTGCCGTATATAGCTTGACGCCATCGCGCATAGGGATCATATACTCGGCTTTGGTATAATGAGCCTTGAACCACTTGGCATCGATGGGATCGGCAGCCGTCTGCGCCAACGCCACAGCGGCGAAGAGCAGAGTAGCAAAAAGTGTAATAATCTTCTTCATCGTAGCTTATCGGCGATAGTACGCTCGATAGCCACAAAGTTAGAAAAAATTAATAAAACCCGATCACTTGCTACGTTTCTCGCGACGGGAATCGTAGAGATTAGTTACATAAATAGTAAATATGGGAAAGAACATCATACCCAATGCGGGGAGCAGAACAGCAAGCACCTTGCCGATGGCCGTCACGGGAAAAATTGCCGCGCCAACGGTGGTAACTCCCATCCACGCCCACCACAGAGCGTTGCCAAAGCCGTGCAGGTGGGGATTGAGGCCCACCTCATAGTCGTAGAACATCAGTGCAGCGAGATAGGTGAAGCAGACAACCGTAAAGATATAGGCGCAGAAGATGCGACTCACCCTCGAGCCGATAAACCACTGCACAACAACGCCCATAGCGACGAACGAGCGCACGAGCGGCAGTGCGCCGACGAGGATGGCAATGCCGCGATGCGGCATAATGTCAAACCAATGAAGGATGTTAAGGTAGGGAATCGAGAGCAGGAGCAGCAGCAGATTGAACATATAATATCGTCCCTCGGCATTGCGTACGGCCAGCGCCGATGCGAAATCGACCATAAAAACGACACATACGGCCAGCTGCAGCCAAAGATACCACTCCGAGTAGGTGTGGTGGTTGCCCGTGAGCACTTCGATAGAGATGCCGACCAGCAGGGCTACTCCGGCAACTAAATTTATCATCCGAGCAAAAGAGTTATCAGCTTTCATAGAATCAATGTTTTAGGGGAGTCAGTGCAAAGGATGTGCCGAAAGATTTTTGTTTTTTAGAACATTTTTTTTGCAAAATATTTTGCACGAATAAAAAATTAACCTATCTTTGCACTCGCATTTAAGCAATGGCGAGATAGCTCAGCTGGTTAGAGCGCATGATTCATAATCATGAGGTCGAGAGTTCAAGTCTCTCTCTCGCTACTGCCAAGGGGAGGGCGTTAGATGCAGAAAGACCCAATCTGCAGTCGAAACCTCGAGGAAAACCCAATGCAACTCTCGGGATGTAGCTCAGCCCGGTTAGAGTACACGTCTGGGGGGCGTGGTGTCGCTGGTTCGAATCCAGTCATCCCGACTAAAGAAAGAGGTAAGATATTGATTATCTTACCTCTTTTATTTTTCTCAACACCTTTTTCAACACCTTTGGCTTAATAGACTCCGACTATGGAGCAGATTCACCTCCAACTATATACACAAAAAGGCTACCTTTGTAGGTAGCCTTTTGTGTATTATGGGATGTTATTTGCGGAATTGGAGGTTTTCGCCCTCGCCGGCCATTACGGTGGCGATCTCGTGGGGATTAACCTGCACCTCGCCGCTGATCAGCTCCGGAATGTTATAGGCGTACAGAATGTCGCGGTAGTGAGTGAGCGGATCGCGCTGTGGCAGCAGGAACGGCTTATGGAAGGTGCCATCCTCGCTGACGTAGGTGAAGTACGGGCGCGTGTAGAGACGGTCGTCGCGGCGTGAGCTGAAGACCATCCAACGGCTATTGGTACTCCACGAGTGATAGCTCTCAACCTCCTCGGTATTAAGTACATCGATGGGCTGCAGCTCGCCGGTCTCGAGATCGAGCGTGTAGAGATCGGAGTCCTTATGGTTAATCGACCAGTTGCCATAGCGCACAAGCACAACTACCATACGCTTGCCATCGGGCGAGATGCGCGGGAAGCTGATGCTGCGGCCATCGGTCTTGGCGTTGAACACTGTATCGACCTTCTCGCCTATGGTGCCCGTCTCGGCATCGAAATCGACGCGGCAGAGGCTATACTTGAGCTTGTCGATATTATGAGCCAGTTGCTCGACATTATCGGCCGTGCAGAAGTAGAGGCTCTTGCCATCGGGAGAGAAGGTAGGCAGCGTCTCCATCGCATCGGGCGACGAGAGTTTGTCGTTGGTGAAGATCTCGCCCTTCTCCACGTCATAGACCACTACATCAGACTTCTCGTCATAGACCTCCATACGATCCTCGCTATGGTAGTAGTAGCTCTGGTAGATGATGTTGGTCGAGACGACGATATAGCGCTCCGAGGGGTGCCAATAGGGATAGACGAGGCTCGAGATGGTCTCGGGGGTCTTGGTGTTGAGCTTCGTAACCTCGCCATTCTCGATGTAGGCCGTGCCGTTGGCATCCTTTGCACGAAGATGGAAGATCATCTTGTCGGGATTGCGGTTGGGGAAGCTGTGGCAGTTGATGCAGTTGTAATCGGTGAGCTTATTCTCGAAGATTGCCTTCTGCTCGAAGGTCTCCAGATTACGCTGGAAGATGCCGATCTTGAGCCACTGCTCGGCAGGGGGCAACAGACGATAGGCCAGATGGCTATCGATAGGATCAGGCGAGACCTCCATCGTAAAGGGCTCGTAAGAGAGCCACTCACTACCCTCCTCGCGGGCAACGGTAAACTCCAGCTTGCCACCCACGTTGGCATCCATCACACGACGCCACTCCTTGATAGGAATGTCGAAAAGTCCGTTCTCGGCACGCACCTGCAGTTGCTCGCCAGAGCCGCTGATGATGAGGTGGTAGTTGCCTTCGCCCGTGACGGTGAAGTTCATCGGCGCGATGTTGCAGGGGATGATGATATCCTTATAATCGGGGAAGATCTCGACCTGCTCGCCCGTCGAGCGGCTTATGGTAATCTCGGGCGTAGAGCAGGCCACAAACTGAAGCGTGAGCGCCACAAGTATTAGTTTAAGTAATGTTTTCATAGTCGAAAAAGTTAGTAGTTAGCGACTTATCCGCTACAACATATAGAACCAGAAGGTATCGCGGAACTCGGGAAGCTGAGACTTGGGGTTGGCCGTCTGGCGCTGATGACGCAGCGTGAGAACCTTCTGGCGGAACTGAGCAAAACGCGAGATGGTCTGCTCGCTCACACCATAACGGCGACAATAATCCATATCCTTCTCAGCGTAAGTTATCACAGCCTCCTGCAAACGCTCGTGGAGCGTGGGCAGGATGGGGGTACCGTAATACTCCTCGACGAAGTAGCGAATATCGTCAAAATTTTTGTTCAACAGAAGCGCCGCGATCGCATATTCGCGGGCCACATTATTCTCGGGGTTGGCCGTCAGCACCTTCATAAGATCGTAAACAAAACCGTTGAGCGACACAAACTCGCTGCTCAGCTCGGGCAGCGTGCGGCGCTTAAGGCCATACTCTGCATCGGCCTCGACGGCAGCGTCGTTGTGCAGGAATCCCTGCTGGCGCAGAGCCCAATCGCGGTAGCCGTAGGTCTTCGAGAGTCGATAGACGAACTTGCCCGCCAAATCGTAATCACCCATAACCACACGACTGCGCACAAACTGCTGCAACAGCAGCGGTGTGCCGGGGTAAGAGCCAGCCATAGCCGCCAGCGAGAGCTCGAGCGTCTGCGAGACGATACCCAGATGGTAGTAGATCTCGCTATAAATCGAGTGCTCCTCGACGAAGGTACCCATATTCTCGTTAAAGAGCGATACCAGACCGTTCTGCGGGTAAAGGAAGAGCTTATCGAGCAACAGCCCCTGCTTCGAGAGTGCGAAATTGACGCAGTTGCTATGCAGCGGAATCTGATAGTTGACGTTGCGGTTGGAGGTGATCTCCTCCCACTGTTCGTTTACGATATTGTGATAGAGCTGCATATAGGTATATATATTCTCCTTCTCTTTCTTCTCTACATCGTGACGCTGGATATATAGCCCCGCAACAGCGAGCGCCAGAACAACGTAGGTCAAAGCACTACCCCACGCCGGAATACTCTTCACAAAGCTCAGGGCGAGGAACGCCGCAACGATGGCCAAGACGATCCACCACCACGCATTAAGGAGGGGGGTGAGCTCGACGTAGAACTCGTAGTAGAACTTGGTGCCGTAGGCCGTCTCGAAGTCGGCAACCTTACCATTCGACACGAGATACGAGCCCGCGACGAGCAAGAGAGCAACGTAGATAAGATCTAAATACCACTTCTCGCTACGTTTCGCTAAATCGAACAGCAGGGCACACACCACAAAGAGCAGTCCCACAGGGCCAAAGAGCAGATAGAGCGTCACCGAGAGCAGCGCACCCATCGCAAGGCGGAGTTTATATCCGGCCTCGACAAAGAGCGTATAAACCCACAACACGAGAGCCATAGCTGTCAGAGCGACCAGACCGTCGTAGTGGTAATAGGCCGTTGCCAGATAGAGTGCCCACATAAGTGCGGGGGCGAAGAGCAGAGGCAGCAGAGCCTTGCAGTTGCACATCTTACGCAGCGCGAGCCACAGCAGAGCCGCCGAAGTACCTGCCAGCAGAGCCGTAACGGTAGCACCTACACCCGGGTGGATGAAGAACTGCACGAGCGACTGCGCGATGGTGATACCCACGCCGCCGAACTGCGTCATAAGATCCCAGATGTAGTCCCACTCCAGAAACAGAAGCTGCTGAGCCTCACGATAGAAGAACATATATGCCTGCTCGGCTTGCAGATGAAGGCCGAGCAAAAGGGCTCCCGCAACGATGGTCAGGGGAGCTATGATTTTCGCAATGATGCTGGTAATTTTCTCCATTTAATTAATCGGGTTTCGCGCTCCGAGACCCACACGCTGCGGCCCCAAAGACGCAAGTACACTTTTCCTACGAAACAAATATACTATATTTTTTACAATAATAGGCTACTCGCTGCGCCCAATTATAAAAAAAATAGTTATACCACAATAAGTTTTGCCAATATTCGTCTCTCTTGGAGAGATGGCCAACGACGGCTATAACACTCTGGGTGCTTGGGATTATATGAAGGCTGAGGAGTTCTCACAGTGGAACCAGGTTAACTACCGCGGTGCTAACATCAACACCGTAGGTCACGACCAGTTCGGTTCTATTAAGGACGGTGAGCTGCAGATGCCTTACACCATCGTTCCCGCTGGTCTTTCTAAGGAGGAGGCTATGGCACGTTGGGGCTCATACGAGGGTATGGTTGCTGACTACGAAGGCAACGGTGCTAAGTCTTGGGCTTTGTCTTCATACTACTACATCAAGGAGATCCTTGGTGGTACCGAGGAGGAGGCACGCGCTGGTACTCAGTGGTTCGATATGGTAACTCAGACTGCTGTTTCACACAACCACGAGCTCTCAATCAACGGTGGTGGTCAGAACGGTATGTACTCAATCTCATTCGGTTATCTGGATCGTGAGGGTACTATCAAGGAGTCAGGTTTCGAGCGTTACAGCGTTCGTGCTAACTCTACCTTCAACGCTGGTAAGCACGTTACCTTCGGTTTGAATATGAACACCTCTGTTCAGAAGCGCGTAGGTGAGATGGGTGGTCAGGGTGATGACTCTACCTTCGGTCGTACCTATACTATGAATATGTGGGTTCCCGCTTACAACGTAGGTGGTGAGAAGGCAGGTTCTCGTGGTAATGGTGGTCGTGCACAGTCAGCATTGGCATCTATCGAGAACGCTCGCGGCGACTGGAGCCGTAACTTCCGTATGCAGGCATCTGCATTTATGGAGATTAAGGATCCTTGGATCAAGGGCTTGTCTTTGAAGACTCAGTTCTCTACCTCTTTGAACGGCGCTTGGAGCATCGGCTTCGGTGAGAAGACTATCGCTTGGAACAAGGAGGGTACCTCTTACAACTCATTCTCTGAGTCTGGTTCTTGGTCATTCAACTGGCAGTGGACCAACACCGCTACTTACAAGCACACCTTCAATGATGATCACGATATGACCATTATGATTGGTACTGAGGCTTTGAAGAACGGTATCGGCCGTAACATCTCTGCTTCTCGTAACAACTACATCTTCCCGAACGATCCTAACACTTGGGTAATCGACAATGGTGACTCTGCAACTGTAGGTAACAGTGGTGGTCAGGGTGGTATCAACACTATGTTCGGTTTGTTCGCTCGTGGTGACTACTCTTACAAGGGCAAGTATCTGGTAACCGCTACGTTCCGTCGTGATGCTTCTTCTCGATTCGCTTCGAAGCACCGCTGGGGTAACTTCCCCTCAGTATCACTCGGTTGGCGTATCTCTGATGAGTCATTCCTCGCTCAGGCTCACGACAACTGGTTGGATGACTTGAAGATCCGTGCAGGTTACGGTACCACTGGTAACTCTAACATTGGTAACTACAACTTCGCAAACCAGTACTCTAACTCAACTCAGTTCCTCTATGGTATCGCAGGCCAGAACTCAGGTGCTAACGTAGGTTTCTCTTCTTCTTACATTGGTGATACCGAGGCACGTTGGGAGACCGTTGAGATGTTCAACGTAGGTGCTGACCTCACCGCATTCCGCAACCGCTTGACCGCAGGTGTTGACTTCTACGTGAAGAAGACTTCTGATATGTTGGTTCCCGCATCTTGGACTATCCTCGCAGGTACCGCTTCTAAGCCCAACGTAAATATGGGTGATATGAAGAACACCGGTGTTGACTTCCAGATTGGCTGGCGCGACAAGGTAGGTCAGTTCTCATACAACATCTCTGCTAACGCTTCTTGGTACAAGAACGAGGTAGTTCGTTTGGGTGCTTCTGACCTCTACACCTCTACTCGTATCAACCAGATGGCAATCACCACTGAGGGTCAGCCTATCGGTATGTTCTACGGTTACGTACTGGATGGTATCTACACCAGCGTAAACGACGTAATCAACTACGGTAAGGTTCCTTACGGTGTATCTGATCAGGTTAATCCTAAGACCGGTAACCTTATCTGGCACGAGGACGCTGCTAACCAGGTAGGTCACTATCGTTTCAAGGATCTCAACGGTGATGGCAAGATCAACGCTAGCGACCGTGAGATGATCGGTAATCCTCACCCCGACGTAACTGGTGGTGTTAACATCGGTTTGGGTTGGAAGAACTGGGATTTGAGCACTTACTTGTACTACTCAATCGGCAACGACCTGTACGCACACTACAAGCTGTACACCGACTGGGGTCAGTTGGCAAACGTTTACACCTACGATCGTCTGGAGAAGGCTTGGCACCCCGAGCAGAATCCTAACGGTACTATGCCTATGTTCGTTCGTGGTGATACTCACGCTGAGACCAACGTATCACACACTGGTTACATCCAGGACGGTTCATACCTGCGTATGCAGACTTTGACCATTGGTTATACCCTTCCTAAGAAGTGGTTGAGCAAGATCAATATGTCTCGTATCCGTTTCTACGCACAGATGTCTAACGTATTTACCATCACCGGTTACGAGGGTCTCGATCCCGAGGTTTATCAGGGTTCTGACCGCTCACGTGGTATCGACTACGGTTCATACGGTATGCCTCGCCAGTACTTGTTCGGTGTTAACATTGACTTCTAATCTTGAACGCTCAATTAGACACTTAACGGTATAAGAGTTATTAAATTATAAAATTGATTATTAATATGAAAAAGGTATTATTATATTCAGCGTTCGCTCTCGCCTCACTGACTATGAGTACTGGTTGCGGCGACGACTTCTTGGAGCTGACCCCCGTATCAAGTACATCAGAGGGTACACTCTCTACCCCCGAGGGTGTTGACATGCTTCTTACTGGAGCTTATTCTACGCTTAACAGTATGCTTTCATCTGCAGGTGGTATGGGTGAGGCTTCACTTACCAACTGGGTTTGGGGTGATATCGTTGGTGGCGACGCCAACAAGGGATCTACCGCATCTGACCAGCCTGACTTGACTCAGCTCGAGACTTGGTCTTGGTCTTCAGAGAATGGTTACATCAAGAACCGTTGGGACGCAGTTTACGAGTCAGTAAAGCGTTGCAACAACGTAATCTCTTTGGCTACCCGCTTGGCTGATCAGCTTCCTAACGCAGCTGACATCATCGCTCAGGCACAGTTCCTGAAGGGTTTCTGGATGTTCGAGGGTATCCGTATCTACGGTCCCGCTATTCCTTACGTATCAGTAGAGGACTACGAGACTTCTACCGATCCTCAGGTATCTAACGTTGACGAGAGCGGTAACTACATCTACATTTGGGATAAGGTAGAGGCTGATCTTAAGGCTGCTATCGCTGCTCTGCCCGCAACTCGTCCTTCAGGTCAGTATGGTCGTGCTACCTCTTGGATGGCTAAGGCTGTTTTGGCTAAGTTCTATCTCTACTGGTCATCACCTTATGATGGTTCAGCAGGTTACGGTGCTAACAAGTGGGCTGAGTGTAAGGCTCTGCTCGACGAGATCATCGCAAACGGTGTAGACGCTAAGGGTCAGAAGTATCAGTTGGCTAACGACTATCAGTCATTGTGGCACTATGAGACTTCAGACTGGACTGGTGAGTCTATCTTCGACGTTCAGTTCACCTTCTCTGGTACTACCTCACAGACCAACTCTCCTTTCCACACTAACGCAACTGAGTTCTCTGGTGCTTTGGGTTATGGTGGTTGGGGCTTCTACCAGCCTTCATTCGAGTTCGTTAACAGTTACATCGTTGACGATGCTGGTCTGCCTTTGTCATTCGCTGAGTACACTGCTCACGCTCCTTTGACTCCTATGGGTGATATCAACACTGACCTTGCTACCTTTACCGATCCTCGTTTGGACGTAAATGCTGGCCGTTTCGGTGTTCCCTATCTGGATTGGGGTATTCCTACTAACTTGACTGCATTCATCCGTGACTACGGTAACGGTGGTATGTACTTGAACAAGAAGAACCACTCTTGGAAGGCTGAGCGCGCTGGTGCATCTACTACTCACCCCGTATCAACCGCTGTTAACTACCACATCATCCGTTTCGCCGACATCCTTTTGTGGCGTGCTGAGGTTGCTCTTCACGACGGTGACTTGGCTATGGTAAATGAGCTCGTAAACAAGGTTCGTGCTCGTGCAGCTAATTTCTATGTTGCTGCTGAGGGTGGCTCATCTGCATACGTATTGGATGATAAGGTAAACGGTACTACCGGTGCTAACGCTGCGGCTAACTACCGTATCGGCTTGTATCCCGCATTTGCTAACGCTAACGAGGCTCGTGAGGCTTTGGAGCGCGAGATGCGTCTTGAGTTCGGTATGGAGGGTCGTCGTTGGTTCGACATCGCTCGTTGGGGTAAGGTTGCTGACGTTTTGAACGCATACGCAGCTTCTGAGTCTAAGTACTTGGGTAAGTTCGTTAACACTTACTCTCCTTCGTGGGTTAACTTCCCCATTCCTTCGTCTGAGATTAACACCGCTATGGGTCGTTTCGTTCAGACTGCTAGCTGGAAGTAATTCTCTCCCTTATAGCAATTACTCTCGACCTGTCCCCTTCGGGGGGCAGGTTTTTTTTTATTATATACCTTATATTATGGGCAACTCTTTTCCCTTGCCCGCAGAAGCTAACCAACCCAGCAGCGGGCAATTTTAATAACACATACCCCACGAATAAAATTCTTCTATTGATAAATCCTTCCTCGCGAATATCAAATTCCACAAAACAAAAAAAAGCCTGCCCCCGAAGGAGCAGGCCTTGTTATACCTGTTAAGTAATATACTTAAGATTACTTCCAATTCGCGGTCTGAACGAAACGACCCATAGCGGTGTTAATCTCAGACGAAGGAATGGGGAAGTTAACCCAAGAGGGTGAGTAAGTATTAACGAACTTACCGAGGTAACGGCTCTCAGAAGCAGCGTATGCATTGAGAACGTCAGCAACCTTACCCCAACGAGCGATGTCGAACCAACGACGACCCTCCATACCGAACTCGATACGCATCTCACGCTCCAAAGCCTCGCGAGCCTCAGCAGCTGATGAGAATGAAGGATACAAACCGATACGGTAGTTAGCCGCAGCGTCAACGCCAGTAGTGCCATCAACCTTGTTGTCGAATACATAAGTACCCTTGGTGATACCAGACTCAGCAGCAACGTATGACTTAGCAGCACGAGCACGAACCTGATTGATGTAGTTCAATGCCAGAGCCAAATCACCCTCGTTGATTGCGATCTCAGCACGCCACAAAAGGATGTCGGCGAAGCGGATGATGTGGTAGTTAACAGCAGTTGAAGTGGGGTGAGTAGTAGGATAGCTTGAACGCTCAGAGTTCCAAGCGTGGCCCTTCTTATTCACGTACATACCACCATTGGTGTAGTCACGAACGAAGCTCATATCGGGAGTCTTGCCGAAATCCAGATAGGGAACACCCATACGACCAGCATTTACGTCCAAACGAGGATCGGTATATACTGAAAGGTCGGTTACAGGGTTAGAGCTTGCCAGAGGAGTCAGAGGAGCGTGAGCAGTGTACTCAGCCTGTGACAAAGGCAGACCGTTAGCATCTACGATGTGGCTGTTAACGAACTCGAATGAAGGCTGATAGAAGCCCCAACCACCCTGACCAAGCGAACCTGAGAACTCAGTTGCGTGAGTGTGGTGAGGTGAGTTGGTCTGTGAGGTAGTACCAGAGATGGTGAACTGAATATCGAAGATAGACTCGCCTGACCAATCTGAGGTATCGGGGTGCCACAATGACTGATAGTCGTTAGCCAACTGATACTTCTGACCCATTGCATCTACACCGCTTGCGATGATCTCGTCCAAGAGAGACTTAGCCTCTGACCACTTGTTAGCGCCGTAACCAGCTGAACCATCATAAGGTGATGACCAATATACATAGAACTTAGCCAAAACGGCCTTAGCCTGCCAAGAGGTAGCACGACCGTACTCGCCAGAAGGACGAGTTGCGGGCAGAGCAGCGATAGCAGCCTTAAGATCAGCCTCTACCTTATCCCAAATGTAAACATAGTTACCGCTCTCGTCAACGTTAGATACCTGAGGATCGGTAGATGCCTCATAATCCTCTACTGATACGTAAGGAATAGCGGGACCGTAGATACGGATACCCTCGAACATCCAAACACCCTTCAGGAACTGTGCCTGAGCGATGATGTCAGCTGCGTTAGGAAGCTGATCAGCCAACTTAGTAGCCAAAGAGATTACGTTGTTGCAACGCTTTACTGACTCGTAAACTGCGTCCCAACGGTTCTTGATGTAACCATTCTCCTTTGACCAAGACCAAGTCTCGAGCTGAGTCAGGTCAGGCTGGTCAGATGCGGTAGATCCCTTGTTGGCGTCGCCACCAACGATATCACCCCAAACCCAGTTGGTAAGTGAAGCCTCACCCATACCACCTGCAGATGAAAGCATACTGTTAAGCGTAGAATAAGCACCGGTAAGAAGCTGGTCAACACCCTCGGGGGTAGAGAGGGTAGCCTCCGAAGTACTTGATACGGGGCTGAGCAACAAGAAGTCGTCGCCACAACCAGTACTCATAGTCAGTGTACCAAGAGCGAACGCTGAATATAATAATACCTTTTTCATATTAATAATCATTTTTATAATTTATAACTCTTATACCGTTAAGTGTTTAGTTGATTCCAATCGATTAGAAGTCAATGTTAACACCGAACAAGTACTGGCGAGGCATACCGTATGAACCGTAGTCGATACCACGTGAGCGGTCAGAACCCTGATAAACCTCGGGATCAAGACCCTCGTAGCCGGTGATGGTAAATACGTTAGACATCTGTGCATAGAAGCGGATACGAGACATACCGATCTTGTTCAACCACTTCTTAGGAAGGGTGTAACCCAAGGTCAAAGTCTGCATACGCAGGTATGAACCGTCCTGGATGTAACCAGTGTGTGATACGTTGGTCTCAGCGTGAGTATCACCACGAACGAACATAGGCAGAGTACCGTTAGGATTCTGCTCGGGGTGCCAAGCATTCTCCAGACGCTCGTAGGTGTAAACGTTTGCCAACTGACCCCAGTTGGTATAGAGCTGATAGTGAGCATACAGATCGTTGCCGATTGTGTAGTACAAGTAAGTGCTCAAATCCCAGTTCTTCCAACCCAAACCGATGTTAACACCACCAGTTACGTCGGGGTGAGGATTACCGATCATCTCACGGTCAGCGTCAGTAATCTTACCGTCGTTGTTGAGATCCTTGAAACGATAGTGACCTACCTGGTTAGCAGCGTCCTCGTGCCAGATAAGGTTACCAGTCTTAGGATTAACCTGATCAGATACACCATAAGGAACCTTACCGTAGTTGATTACGTCGTTTACGCTGGTGTAGATACCATCCAGTACGTAACCGTAGAACATACCGATAGGCTGGCCCTCAGTGGTGATTGCCATCTGGTTGATACGAGTAGAGGTGTAGAGGTCAGAAGCACCCAAACGAACTACCTCATTCTTGTACCAAGAAGCGTTAGCAGAGATGTTGTATGAGAACTGACCAATCTTATCGCGCCAGCCAATCTGGAAGTCAACACCGGTGTTCTTCATATCACCCATATTTACGTTGGGCTTAGAAGCGGTACCTGCGAGGATAGTCCAAGATGCGGGAACCAACATATCAGAAGTCTTCTTAACGTAGAAGTCAACACCTGCGGTCAAGCGGTTGCGGAATGCAGTCAAGTCAGCACCTACGTTGAACATCTCAACGGTCTCCCAACGTGCCTCGGTATCACCAATGTAAGAAGTAGCGAAACCTACGTTAGCACCTGAGTTGCCACCAGCGATACCATAGAGGTACTGAGTAGCGTTAGAGTACTGAGTTGCGAAGTTGTAGTTACCAATGTTAGAGTTACCAGTGGTACCATAACCAGCACGGATCTTCAAGTCATCCAACCAGTTGTCGTGAGCCTTAGCCAAGAATGACTCGTCAGAGATACGCCAACCGAGTGATACTGAGGGGAAGTTACCCCAGCGGTGCTTCGCTGCGAAACGAGAAGAAGCATCACGACGGAACGTTGCAGTTACCAGATACTTGCCCTTGTAAGAGTAGTCACCACGAGCGAACAAACCGAACATAGTGTTGATACCACCCTGACCACCACTGTTACCTACAGTTGCAGAGTCACCATTGTCGATTACCCAAGTGTTAGGATCGTTCGGGAAGATGTAGTTGTTACGTGAAGCAGAGATGTTACGGCCGATACCGTTCTTCAAAGCCTCAGTACCAATCATAATGGTCATATCGTGATCATCAGCGAAGGTGTGCTTGTAAGTAGCGGTGTTAGTCCACTGCCAGTTGAATGACCAAGAACCTGACTCAGAGAATGAGTTGTAAGAGGTACCCTCCTTGTTCCAAGCGATAGTCTTCTCACCGAAGCCGATGCTCCAAGCACCGTTCAAAGAGGTAGAGAACTGGGTCTTGAGTGACAAGCCCTTGATCCAAGGATCCTTAATCTCCATAAATGCAGATGCCTGCATACGGAAGTTACGGCTCCAGTCGCCACGAGCGTTCTCGATAGATGCCAATGCTGACTGTGCACGACCACCATTACCACGAGAACCTGCCTTCTCACCACCTACGTTGTAAGCGGGAACCCACATATTCATAGTGTAAGTACGAGCGAAGGTAGAGTCATCACCCTGACCACCCATCTCACCTACACGCTTCTGAACAGAGGTGTTCATATTCAAACCGAAGGTAACGTGCTTACCAGCGTTGAAAGTAGAGTTAGCACGAACGCTGTAACGCTCGAAAGCAGACTCCTTGATAGTACCCTCACGATCCAGATAACCGAATGAGATTGAGTACATACCGTTCTGACCACCACCGTTGATTGAGAGCTCGTGGTTGTGTGAAACAGCGGTCTGAGTTACCATATCGAACCACTGAGTACCGGCACGTGCCTCCTCCTCGGTACCACCAAGGATCTCCTTGATGTAGTAGTATGCAGACAGAGCCCAAGACTTAGAACCGTTGCCATCGTAGTCAGCAACCATACCCTCGTAAGAGCCCCAACGTGCCATAGCCTCCTCCTTAGAGAGACCAGAAGGAACGATGGTGTAAGGCATCTTCAGCTCACCGTTCTTGATAGAACCGAACTGGTCGTGACCTACAGAGTTGATGTCAACACCGCGGTAGTTAACCTGGTTCCACTGTGAGAACTCCTCAGCCTTCATATAATCCCAAGCACCCAGAGTGTTGTAGCCGTCGTTGGCCATCTCTCCAAGAGAGATATAACCGTTGTAAGATACGCGAACCTTACCCTCCTTGTTACCCTGCTTGGTAGTAACGATGATGACACCGTTAGCAGCACGAGCACCGTAGATAGCGGTTGCAGCAGCATCCTTCAACACCTGCATTGACTCGATATCGTTGGGGTTAACTGATGAAATGTTCACACCCTGAACACCGTCAACGATGATCAAGGGATCAGAACCGTTTACAGAGCCCACACCACGGATACGAATCTGAGAGTCACCAGCGGGACCTCCGGCGTTGGTGATGGTTACACCAGCTGCACGACCCTGCAATGCCTCAGCGAAAGAAGATACGGGCTGCTCAGCGATAGCGTCGCGAGATACGACTGCTACTGAACCAGTAATATCCTTCTTAGCCTGCGTACCGTAACCAACGACTACAACCTCGTCCAATGCCTGAGTGTCCTCAGCAAGCTGAACGTCGATAGTTGTACGAGCACCTACAGCCACTGACTGAGATGCGTAGCCGATGAACGAGAAAGTAAGAACATTCGAAGAGGTAACCTCGATCGAATACTTACCATCTACGTCGGTAGTAGTTCCCTGGTCTGTACCATCAACGGTAACAGTAACACCGGGGATAGGAAGATTTGAAGCGTCAGTAACCGTACCGGTAACTGTCACTCTACCTCCCTGCGCATAGGCCATCGTACTAATGCATAATGCGATAGCCATCATAATGAGTTGTGTAAATCTCCTCATAGTGATAATGTTTAAAGGTTAGTAAAAAGTATTAATTAGGTAAATTGTTGTTGTCTTTGCCTCTAATTCATTTACAAATCTACAAATAAAAAAATATACAAGCAAATATTTTTCACGAAAAAATGATTTTCGTCAATAATTTTAGCGTTCAAAAATTTCTTTACAAATTGTGATATTAAAAAATATTAAAAAACAATCAGAATCGAAATAGCCGAAAAATTAACAATAATATAATATATAAAATATATAAAAGGTATCTCCTTTTGTCGTACGGCGCGGCCCGTTTTCGTCGAAAATAGAGATTTTTCCTCAAATCAGGGCCTTCTTTCGCCTCTAGATTGGTCGATAGCACAAATGGGCCGTATGTTCGGCCCTCGCGCGAGGCGGATGGGAGTGAGGGAGTGGTGGGGAGAGTGGAAAAACGTATTTATAAAAAATTAAAAAAAGCGGTCTGACACCCTACTGTCAGACCGCTCTCCCTACTTAACCTATTATAAACATTAAACGATGAAATTATCGTCTGCCACCGCCAAATCCGCCGGGACCGCCCATCGGGGGACCGCCTGCGGGACGTCCACCAGAACCTCCCATACCGCCGGGACCACCGAAGCCGCGACGCTCGCCACCCATCTGGTAGTCGTTGATATTCTGCGAGCCCTTCTTACCGAAGGCGCGGATGTTGTAGGTGAACTGAACCGTGAAGTAACGGCCGATCACGCTATTCCAAGTATTCTGCGTAAAGCCAGAGCCTGTCGAGCGAGAGAAGGCTTTGTTCTGGCCCAAGATGTCGTTCACACCCACTAACAGCTCGCCGAGCTGGTTCTTGAATAGTTTCTTACCGATGTAAGCATTCACGAGGGTGAAATCCTCATTATAGTCGTTGGTGTAACCGATGTTCTGAACGTAGCTTGCCGATGCGGTGAAGGTGAAGCCCTTCCAGAATACGGCCTTCAAGTTACCCGATGCCGAGTGGTTGAAGTACTCGTTCTTGCCGTTGCCACGACCAGCCAAAGAGTTGTCGGCCAAGTTGTAGCCTCCGTTCCAAGAGAGGGTGAAATCGACATTCTCCGAGATGTTACTACCGATGGTAACACCTCCGTTGTATCCCATATTGCTGGCGATGTTCTTAAGGCCATTCACGAGTGAGGGGGTCTCCGAGTAGTTCACACCGAACATAAGGTTTACGTTCGACTTGATGAAGTTAATGGGGAATCCGTAGTGAATCATACCCATTGCCATCATCTGGCCACCTACGTTCTCGTATGTAGAGAACTGCGTGGGACGTGCGCCAGCCTCATCAACAACATCCTGCGGTACGTTTGCACCCGTATAGACGCTCTGACCGATGTAGTTGTTCGAGGTATTGAACATACCCATCAACATCAGCGTGCGGCCCTTCTCGATGTTGGTGTAGTTGTAGTTCAACATAACCATATGCGAGTATGCGGGATCGAGGTTCTCGTTACCACGCGACATATACTGCATATCCGAGATGTCGAGGATCGTATTAAGCTGCTGAATGCCGGGGTTGTTGGTGTTGGCATTAGCCATAAAGTTGATCGAGTGCTGCTGATTCAGGTAGAACATACCGCGCAGGAAGTAGGTAAAGTCGTTATAAGAACGCTTCACAGCCTGCTCCTTCGATGAGCGGATGTAACCGTCGAGCTCCGAGTACTGGTAGTTAAGCTCCAGAACGATGTTGTTACGGTTCTTGCTCCAGTTGAAGCCCGGACCAACCGTGTGTGTCATATAGTCGCTCGTATATACATTCGAGAGCTGCGGATCGAGAACACCATTGGTATAAGATGAGTCGTTACCAAAGTTGTAGGTATCGCGGTCGCTATCCTGATTGGTTACCTCGAACTCGTACTCCAAAGAGATCTGCGACGACTTTGAGATAGGCTCGGTGAACTCAACCTCGGCCTCGATGCCCATATTCTTTGAACCTGAGAGGTTTGACAAATAACGCAGGTAGGGATCGTAAGTTCCGTCGCCATTGTCGATCGTGCGCTCGGTAGAGAAGCTGCGCGAGTCGTTATCGTTGTCGCGGTAGCTGAAATCACCGTTCACAGAGAGCATACGACCCTTGTCGTTAAGGCGCAGGTTATACTGCAGCGACTGCGAGAAGTTGTAACCCTTGTTCTTACCCTCGCTACCGCTCATAATGATGTTGTAGAAATCCAGTCCATCCTGATAACCATCGGTCTCGCTAAAGGGAGTGTAGCCCTGAAAGCTGAAGTTGGTACGAGTCATAATCGACTGATTGTCAGCCAAACGCCAATCGAAACGAGCGTTGAAACGGTGGTTATAGTTCTTGTTGTCAGAGAATGCTGACTGCTCGCGCGTACCCATATTCTCGAGGGGAGCCTCATACCAAGTGGTCTGCTCATTGAGGTTCTTCGAGCGGGTGCGGTTGTAGAAGTAGCTCGCCTGCAACTTGATCTTGTTGTCCTTCCAGTTGTTAGAGTAGTTTAGACCCAATGATGCTACGTTGGCAATACCGCCCTGACGGCCACGCATAAAGCCACCGCCCATACCGCCACCGCGGCCACCCATACCGCCACCTGCTACGCCCAGAATATCCTGGAACGAGAAGTTCTGCTGGTTGATATTGTTCAAAAGGCCCGTTACCGTTGTGCGGCTCTCGCCGTTGAAGATATTGACGTTACCGCCTACCATATACTTATTGTGATCCGTCACGCGGTCGGTCTCAGGCTGGTAGCCGTAGCCGGCATAGACCTTACCGAATACGCCCTGACGCATACCTGAGCGGGTGATCAGATTCAGCGCCTTGTAGCTGTCGCCATCGTCGCGGCCCGAGAACTCGGCCTGATCGCTGAGCTTATTGAAGACCTCGATAGACTCGATCGCCTGCGCGGGCAGGGTGCTGATGGCCGTAGAAACATCGTCACCAAAGAACTCCTTGCCATCGACAAAGATCTTCTGGATAGCCTCACCCTGAGCCGTTACCTGACCGTCCGACACCTGAATACCCGGCATCTTCTTCAGAAGGCCCTCCACATCGGCATCCGACGCAACCTTGAAGGCGTCGGCATTATATGTAATGGTATCGCCCGACTGCGATGCACGGATAGCCTGCACGGTCTTGGTCACGGTCTCGATGCGGGTGGTTGACTCCGCCAGCTCGACGTTACCCAAAGCCTCGGTCTCCGAGTCGATCTTCACAGCGACCTTCTTATCCTCGTAACCGATGTATGTGATAACAATCTCGTAGTCGCCATAGGCGCGCGAAGGGATTGTGATCTTACCATCCTCGCCCGTAGTAAAATACTTCTTGTCGTCGGGCTTCTTGACATCGTAGATCTCAACAACCGCTCCGACAACACCACTCTTCGATGCTGCATCGATGACCGTCATCGTGATTCGACCACTCTGGGCGTAAGCTCCGACGGCCAAACAGAGGAAAAGGATTGTACTTAAAAACTTCTTCATCTTTCTCTCAATTTTAATTCTTACTATATTATTCTCTTACTTATCCAAATCGTTTCAAAAGCAAATCGGGCTTTAGACCCGACTTTTTCTACTGCAAATATAGGAAAAATTATGTCGAAACACTCCCTACCTAAGGTGAAACGCCAAACCGCAGGGGTGAAACGACCGCGCAAGCGAGCGAATGGGAGCCAATCGCCATCAGTTTCGGCCTCCGATGTGCTCCTGACACAAAACGAAGAGCCGGCCCGAGGCCGACTCTTCTCCGAAAAACAACCTAATTTCCATTACTGCCCTTGAATGGATTTTTTATGAGATTTACATAAGACAGGTCTCAAATCTTAGAATCTCATCCCTTATCATCTTTCAGGATATTGATGTTTAACTTTTATTATTTTTTTTAGTGTTGTGAGGTCAGTATTTCAAGGTATTCTATCGAACTCTTTTGGGTAAACCTTCTGTCCCAAGTTCTATACAAAAGTAGAAACAAATTCGACGTTTGGTGCTGAATATTGGGCCAATCGCCCTATTTTGAGGGGTGAATCGCCCAAATCGCAGGGTGAACTGACATTTTCGATAAAAAAAGGTTGTCCAGCAACAATGCCGAACAACCTTACTCCTTGAAACCTATATCAAGTGGTCTTATGCTATGCCTTCGCCATCAACCACTGCTTGAATTCCGGAACACGAGCCTTCGAGATAATGATCTTCTCGGGCAGCGCGACGGTCAGGTTGAGCGAAAGGCGACTACCAAACCATACGGCAATATCCTTCACAGCGCGACGGGCGATGATGAACTGTCGGTTGGCGCGGAAGAACTCCTCCTCGGGCAGAGCCGTCTGCAACATCTCGAGCGTGCGGTCGATCTGGTAGCAACCGCCATCGTAGGTGTAGGCCGAGACGCGGTCGTTGGAGGTGTAGAAGAAGGCGATGTCGTCGATCGAGAGCGGGATGATCTTATCTTTATAATGTATAAGGAATGTGCGCTGGTTCTCGCGCTTGGTCGAGGCGACCATCGTATTGACACGACTGCGGTATTCGCTCCGCTCACCACTTCCGAGGCGCTCAAACTTCTCGATGGCGCGGCCCAGCTCCTCGGCGTTGATTGGCTTGAGGATGTAGTCGATGCTATTGACCTTGAAGGCTCTGAGCGCATACTCGTCGTAGGCCGTAGTGAAGATTATCGGGGCGGTGATGTCGATCTTATCGAAGATGCGGAACGACTCGCCATCGGCCAGATGGATGTCCATAAAGACAAGGTCGGGCTGGGGCGAGGTTTCGTCCTCGAAGTACTCGACACTCTCCTCGATGCTCTCCAGCACGGTGAGCACATTGAACGTGGGTGCCACCTTGCGAAGGATAGCCTTGAGATTGACCGCAGCGGCGGTCTCGTCCTCTATGATGAGTACATTTTTTTGCATTGCAGGATCGGTTTGGGTTAAGAATTTGTGGGTTTTTGCAAAGGTAGGAGGATCGTAAACTCCTTCTCGGTATCAACAATCTCGAACGTCTGCCCCGTGATGAGCATCCAGCGGTTGCGCAGGTTATCCAAGCCTATTCCCGTCGAAGGCTCGGTCTCGATCTTGGGGGCTTTGCGGTTCGACACCACGAGCATCGTGCCCTCGGTGCGGATTGAGACGTGGAGCGGCAGCTTGCGCGTTATGGTATTGTGCTTCACAGCGTTGCCAATCAGCGGCTGGAGCGTCAGCGCAGGCAGAGTCCACGCATTGAGTTCGGGATTGATCTCGATGTCGAAGAAGAGTTTGTCGGCATAGCGCACCTTGAACAGCTCACCGTAAGCGCGGGCAAACTCAATCTCCTCCTCCAGCGTGGAGAGGGTATTCTGGCCATTCTGGATGATGTAGCGGAAGGTGTAGGAGAGCTGGTCGATGTAGGCCAGCGCCTTATCCTCGTCCTGCTCGCGCACAAGCATCGAGAGCGAGTTCAGGGAGTTGAAGAAGAAGTGGGGGCTGATCTGACCGAGCAACATATTGTAGCGTGTCTGCAGATTCTCCGTACGCAGATGTTCGTTCTCGACCAATATCTGTTGCTGGTGCAACAACATACCGTAGATTCGGCCATAGAGCAGAGTAACGATGATTACGACAAGGTACTTATACACCACCATCCAATCGAGCCAATGATCGTGATCGAGTCGCATAATCATCGTAATCTCAGCCGAGTGGCGTCCCCAATCCACCACCGGAGTGAAGAAGTAGAACAACGATATTACCAGCAACGCAATAATACAACGCAACGTATATCGCCTTACGGTGAAGTTCTTGGCATCGAAGCGGAAGGTCATAATCGTCAGCGCGATGAGCGAGAGGCAGAAGTAGAAGAGCAACTGCACCACAAACTCCTCATTGCGATTCGGGCGGTCGTAGATCACCGGGGCAATCTCCTCGCCATTTCGCTCCAAAGGACGATCGAGCGAGGGGTTGGCCTGACCTCGCGGGCGGTTCAGTAGACCGAGAATTTGGTCGCCATCCTGAAGGTTGAAGATAAAGATAGTCTGCTGATTGACAAAGACACTATCGGTGCGCCAACTCTGCCAGCGATCCTCGTTTTCGGCCTGCGGCTCCATCTGCTCGCCGTCTTCGCGTCGTCGTTCACGCTCGCGCTCCAACATCTCCTGCTGCACCTCCTCCGAAGGCAGAATCAATCCATCCTCGGCCACGAGATAGCCGTAGCCATCCTTCGAGATGTGTAGTGTGCCCAGAAATCGGGGACGGTAACGTTCGCGCTCCTCTTGCTCTTGACGAAAGGTCTCACGATCACGGCCACGATCGCGCTCGCGCTCATCGACAATCATCGAAATAATGTACGAGAAATTGACGATCAGCGTGAGAACGATTGCGGCTAAGACATTAGCAATCAATGTCGAATGTCGGGTGTTCAGCTTTAACATAGTGTCCGAGTTTTAAGTTTCTTGAGGGCAGGTTTTCGTATGGAGTTAGGTTGTCTCGGGCAATAGGTCGGCTATCGGAGGCTACTCCTCCTCTTTATACCACGAGGCGTAGAGCTGGTAGTCGCGGGCGGTGCGCTTGACGATGGTCTCACGCTGCTCGGGCGTGATCTCCTTCACCTTCTTGGCAGGCACGCCTGCATAGACCGAGTTGGGCTCGAGCTGCGCATTTGACAAGACAAGGGCGTTGGCCGCGATGATGCAACCCTCGGGAACAACGGCGTTATCGAGGATCGTCGCACCCATACCGATCAGCACGCTATCGCCGATCGTAGCGCCGTGAATCGTGGCATTGTGGCCGACCGATACGTCGTTGCCGATGTGCGTCTGCGAGGGTTTGGGCGACTTGTCGTAGAGGGTGTGGATGACGGCTCCGTCCTGAATGTTGGTGCGGTCGCCGATGGTGATCTTGTTCACATCGCCACGCAGAACTGCGCCAAACCAAATCGAGCAGTCGCGGCCGATGGTCGTGTCGCCGATGATCACCGCCGTGTCGGCCAAAAATGTATTCTCTCCGATTGAGGGCTTGTGTCCTCTTACTTCCTTAATTATAGCCATAGCTTATAAATTCAAAATGCAAAATTAAAAATTCAAAATTATCTTTGTGGGTGCGACAGTGAAAATCACTGCGTTACTCCTCCTTTTCAAATTTAATCCGCGAGGTCGCATCGCCTCGTTTTACCTCCAACGACCACTCCTCGGCAGAGGCATCCATCGCCTTAAGGCGCTTAATATCAACCTCGTTGGGCTTTAGACCGTTTATCGAGGTTATCAAATCACCTCGACGAAGGCCCGAAAGCTGGGCATTGCCGCCCTCGAGCAGTCCGTTTACAATCCAGCCATCGGCCTGCGGCGTTAAGGTCATACCCGAATTGTAACGCTTCGCAGAGTTGAAATTGCGGTTGGGGCGCAACCATATCTCGCACTTGGCAAAGTCGATTATAACATCGAAATGCTCCAGCAGACCATTACCGACAAGGCCATCGTAGCTGTCGCTCGCCATCATACCCTGCGTGTTGCCCGAATAATTCATCCTCACGTTGAGAAGATCGGTTCCGGCAACCGACACTCGGTCGGCCGTGAAGATGTAATCGGTGCGCGAGCCGCCTACGCCGCCCGTATCGTAAATCTTCTTTCTCACATCGGTAAGAACGCTATTTAGCCTCAACTTTGCGACCAAACTACTGTTAATACTTACGCTGCCGCTCGAACCCATATCGACGAGGAAGTTGCCGTCAAGCGACAGCCCGTCGTTAATTTTTATACTCAGCGGCATCACCATTCTTGCCGCTCGCTGGTCGAGCCACTTGCACTTTACGCAGATGTAACCCTCGTCAGGTGCGGCCTCTTGGGGCAGGAGGAGCATATAGCCGTCGGCATAGTTAAACTCCACCCGTCGGCCACGCATAAACTCCATACCGAACATTCCATCGACCTGATAGCCGAGAATCTTGCGCAAATCCAATACCGTTGCGCCCTGCTCGGTGATAGTGGTTGCCCCGACGCTATACTCCCACTCGGCCACATCGCGGTAGGCTGCTTCCAAGCTGTTGCCCGTACCCTGAATCAGAGTGCGTTGCAGGGTTGGAGAGGGTGCGAAGTGATCTTTGAAGAACTGCGTGTCGAACAATATATTGGTGTTACCCGTATCGAAAATCATCCGCGCGGGGATCGTATCGCGTAGCACGACATCGAAATACAAATGTCCCGCATAGTCAAACGCAACGGCACCATCGGGCAGCGGGCGCGGCGCAGCCTCCTGCTCAAGAGTCTGCGGCAACTCCTCTTTTGCCTCCTTGCCCTTTGCGCCCGAGCAGGAGATGCTGAGCATAGCAGCTATTAGGAGTACTAATATTGTGGCCACGCATCGCATATTATCGCTCCTGCTTCTTTGCGTTGCACCACAACACGTCCAGCTCCTCGGCGGTCATCTCCGTGAAGAGGCGGCCGTCGGCCTCGGCCTCCATATGCTGGAAGCGCGAGATAAACTTCTTGTTGGTCTTCTCGAGTGCCAGCTCGGGGTCGATACCGTACAGACGGCACATATTAATGAGCGAGAAGAACAGATCGCCCACCTCGTCGAAGGTGCGCTCCCTATCGCCGCGCGCCATCTCAGTCTCGACCTCGGCAATCTCCTCCTTGACCTTGGCCCATACGTCCTCCTTCTTCTCCCAATCAAAACCCGACGAGGCGGCCTTCTCGCCCACACGGAAGGCTTTGACCATTGCGGGCAGCGAGCGCGGCACACCGCCCAAGATTCCGCCCTGACGCTTCTTCTTGCGCAGCTTCAGCTCCTCCCAATTCTGCATCACCTCCGCAGGGGTATCGGCGTGGATGTCGCTATAGACGTGGGGATGGCGGTAGATGAGTTTATCGCACTCGGCATCAGCCACATCGGCAAAGTCGAAGGCACCCTGCTCCTCGCCCAATTTCGAGTAGAAGACAACGTGCAGCAACAAATCGCCCAGCTCCTCCTTTATGCCGTCCATATTCTGGTCGGCAATGGCATCGGCCAATTCGTAGGTCTCTTCTATAGTGTTGTTGCGCAGCGACTCGATGGTCTGTTCGCGGTCCCACGGGCACTTCTCGCGCAGGGTATCCATAACCTCCAGCAGTCGCTCGGCAGCTTTGAGTTTCTTGTCGTAATTCATCGTTGGATTAAATTATATTTTTACAAAGTTATGATTTTCGTTTGAAAATATTAACTTTGTTACCAATAATTTTTCTGCTTTATGAGATATTTTCGACTTTTTGCGGCTGCCGTGATGGCTTTCGTGGTGTTGGAGTCGTGGGCTGTAGATATTATTCCCACACCGCTGAAATATGAAAAAAGGAACGGAGTCTTTACCATACTAACAACAACTAAGATTACACACTATCAGGGACTCCGCTCCTCGGCAAATTATCTGGCCGAGCATCTCCCGCTCCAGATTCGGGAATATAACGGAGCTTCGGCGGGCGATATTGTGCTTAGCACAAATAAAAATTTGTCCGAGGAGGAGTATTTTTTGGATATTTCGCAGCAGGGCATTACGATCGAGGGCGGATCGGCGGCGGGCCTGCACAACGGAATCGAGACGCTGCTGCAGTTGCTCCCATCGACCGTATATTCGGGCGATGTGGCGCTACCCGCGATGCTGACGGCCTGCCACATCGAGGATCGGCCGCGATTTGAGTACCGAGGCTTTATGCTCGACGTCTGCCGAACGTGGATGGATAAGGAGAAAGTGAAGAGATTTATCTCAAATCTCGCGCATCACAAGATCAATCATCTGCACCTGCACCTATCCGACGACGAGGGGTGGCGTGTGGAGATAAAATCGCACCCCGAACTTGCCGAGGTGGGAGGTTTTCGCGGTGTGGATTCGCCCGTAGCGGCCCGTTATGGTCGCTGGGACGAGCACTACGGAGGCTACTATACGCACGAGGATATTCGCGAGATAGTTGCCTACGCCGCCGAGCGTAACATCGAGATAATTCCCGAGATCGACCTGCCGGGCCACAGCCACAACTTAGCGCGCGTGCGCCCCGAGGTACTCTGCAACTACACGCCCGGGCTGAAGGCCTCGGACGGGTATGACACGCGAAGCGTGATGTGCGTAGCCAAGGAGGAGAACTACGCTCTGTTAGAGGATGTCATACGCGAGCTGTCGGAGCTGTTTCCCTCGCCATATATCCACATCGGTGGCGACGAGGTGAGCACCTCGCAATGGGAGCGCTGCCCCGATTGTCAGGCGCTGATGCGTCGTGAGGGAATGAGCGAGGCGCGAGAGCTGCAGGACTACTTCACGCGCCGCGTCGCGGCCATTGTCGAGAAGTATGGCAAGCACCCCGGCGTCTGGAACGAGGCTGCGCGTGGCAATGCGCTGCCGCAGGGGGCGCTGGTCTATGGCTGGGAGAGCGTGAAGGCGTGTCAGGATGCAACGTCGAAGGGCTATCGGACGGTGGTGATGCCGGGCGAATATTTCTACTTCGATATGCGTCAATCGCGCCGCGAGGAGGGCCACGACTGGGCCGCAATTTTTGACGCGAAGAAGCCCTTGTCGTTTGGTTTTGAGAAGTTTACCGACGAGCAGATGGCGCACGTTGCAGGCGTGCAGGCTTCGTTCTTCAGCGAGGCCTATATCTCGCGTCTGGAGTACGATTACGACTTCCTCTACTACCAGACCTACCCCCGCATCTGTGCTCTGAGCGAGGTGGCGTGGTGCGGCAGGGGTGCCGAGTGGGAGGAGTTTTATGCGCGACTCAAGAACAGCCATTACAGCCGTATGGTGGCTATGGGGATAGATTTTCGACTCTTCCCGCCGACGGTAAATTATAAGGATGGAGTGCTCACGGCCTCGACCGACGACCGCTCACACATATACTACACCATCCTCGGCGAGCAGGGCGAGCAGCTCTACACCCAGCCGATTAGGACCGACCACCCCGAGCGATACGCCTTCCTCACACGGTCGGGCGGAGCGCATAGCCCCGAGGCGGGTGTAGCGAAACGCTTTAGCCGCTTGCAGCCGAAGGTCAAGATAACATCCTCAATCACAGAGAGTGAGCGATTCCCCTACTCCAATGCCGAGGGGTATGGCCGCATCTCGCGCACCTCGCGCACAGGTCGCGATGGCGATTGGATTCTCTACACCTTCGAGCAGGCCGTCGAGTGCCGCCGACTGGAGGTACGCACGGGCAATCTGCAGCTGCCGCGATATATCTTCAATGCGGGTTATATGGAGGTGAGCTACGACGGCAAGACATTCACCCGCGTGGGCGAGCTGAAGAATGGCGGCGCGGCGATCGACAACCCCAAACGAGCAATCAAGGCCGTGCGCGTGGTATGCACCGAGTCGGGCAACGGAGCCGATTTTGTTACGGTGCAGGAGCCGATGGTCTTCCCAATACTTTAAGATATGAAAAAGATGATTTATAAAGAGATAGAGAGTGTGGAGGCTCTACGGCTTGCTCTTGCCGAGGGGCGACAGTTACGCCACTACGCCTTTCAGAATATCGACTTTACCGAGGTCGAGAAGGCCGCCCAAAGCAGCTACACCGACTGCATATTTATGGGCTGTCGCCTTCCGGAGCAGATGATGGCGCAGATTGACGCCAACTGCTACGTTTTTCCCTCGCTGCCAAAGCCTTACACGATATTTCCCGCGCAGATGTACTCCGCCGCGACGCTCTATCGGGGCTACGATCCCGCCTGCGAGAAGAGCTTTCTTGAGTGCTACGACTCGCGCGTCTATGCGCACTACATCGCGCAGGGCAAGCAGGCAGCCGACATAGGCGAGACGTTGGCCCGCTCGCTGCACGATCACTCGATAAGCGATGCGCTGCACGATATGCTGGCGCAATACGACGAGCGCGCTGTGGTGGCCGTTATGGGAGGCCACGCCGTAGGGCGCGACGAGGCGGTCTATCACACGGTGGCACTCGCGGCCAAGCACCTCACCGAGCAGGGTAAGCTGATGGTGAGCGGTGGCGGCCCGGGAGCGATGGAGGCGACACATTTGGGCGCGTGGATGGCAGGGCGCAAGGATGAGGAGCTAAGGGAGGCGATCGGGATGTTGCGTAGCGCTCCGCGATTTGAGGACGATGGTTGGTTGGCGCTGGCTTTCAGCGTGATGGAGCGTTTCCCGCGCGAGGAGAGGTATTGCAGCATAGGTATTCCGACGTGGTTCTACGGCCACGAGCCAGCCACGCCTTTTGCCAGCCATATCGCCAAATACTTCGACAACAGCATCCGTGAGGATGGCCTGCTGGCCATCGCCAAGGGCGGCGTGATCTACTCGCCCGGAAGTGCGGGCACGATGCAGGAGGTGTTTCAGGATGCGGCGCAGAATCACTACAAGACCTTCGGATTCTCCTCGCCGATGGTGTTTCTTGGGCGCGAGCATTGGTCGCAGCGAATTCCCGTATATCCGCTCTTGGAGCAGTTGCAGGCCGAGGGACGGTACAAGAACCTGCTTCTCTCGATTGCCGATACGGCTGAAGAAGCCGAGCGGGCGATAATTGAATTTAGATAGAAAAAGCCTGTCTGCTGGTTGCAGACAGGCTTTATTTCTATATTTAGAAATTGTATAACAAGAGAGATTTTAAGGCTTGCGACGTGCGAAAAAGCGGAGTTTACTCGGCGTAAATGAGCATTTTGAGCACAAGCGTAACGCAAAAATCACCTTGTTTGACAATTTCTTATGAGCGGACCTGGGCACCGGCCTTCGCCTCCAACTGACGCTGCAGGTTGGCCATTGCCTTTTCGATCATCTTATCGTTCAAGGTCTGATTCTTATCCTCAAGCGTGAAGCCCAACGCATACGACTTCTTGCCTGCGGGCAGCTTATCACCCTCATACACATCGAACAGCGTTACGCTCTTCAGCAACTTCTTCTCCGTAGCGAAGGCGATGTTACGCAACTCCGAGAACGATACGCCCTTATCAACCAGCAGAGCCAAATCGCGCTTAACCTCGGGGAAGCGAGAGAGCTCCTCAACGGCGATGCGTTGCTTCTTGGCGGCACGAACAATCAGGTCGAAGTCGATCTCGGCGAAATATACGGGCTGCTTCAGGTCGAAGCGGCGCAGAATCTCGGGCGCAACGATACCCATCTCGACAACCGTGCGGGGGCCCTGCGTGTAGGCAATAGCATCAGAGTAGAGGTCGCTCTTCGACGACTCGCCACGCAACGTGTAGAGGTCGATACCGAAGCGGCGGAGCAGCTTCTCGACGGTCGAACGCAGCGTGTAGAACGATGCCTTCGAAGCCTTCTGATTCCACGAGGGAGCGGCATCCAAGCCCGTAACGGTGATGGCGATGCGGTATGACTCGCTGTAACGTGCCAACGGATTCTCGCCCTGCTCCATTGCGGGGTTAAAGTGATAGCAGTTACCCATCTCGAAGAGCTTCAGGTCGGCGTTGCGGTGATTTACGTTCAGCTCGACAGCCTCCAGAGCGTTGAAGAGCAGCGTCTGGCGCATCACGTTAAGGTCGGCGCTCAGCGGGTTCATAATCTTCACACACTGCTCGGCGGGGTATGATGTGAGGCCCTCGTAGTAAGCAGCCTTTGTGAGCGAGTTAGACATAATCTCGGTGTAGCCCGTAGCGGCCAGATGGTCGGCAGCGATGTTGATGAGTTTATTCTTATCGGGACGCGGAGCATACGAGAGAGTCGAGTGTACGGCCTGCGGAATCTCCACGTTGTTGTAGCCATAGATACGCAATACGTCTTCAACCAGATCGGCCTCGCGCTGCACATCAACGCGATAAGGCGGAACGGCAACGGTCAAAACGCGGCCCTCCTCCTTGAGGATCTTCACCTCCAGCGCATCGAAAATCGTACGCACGGTCTGCTCGGGGATCTCCTTGCCGATCAGCGCATTGGCGCGGTCGAGCGAGAAGTCGAAGACGAAATCCTCGGCGGGCGTGGGGTTAAGGTCGATGATCTCGCTTGAGATCTTACCGCCAGCCAACTCCTTGAAGAGCAGCGCGGCACGCTTCAGCGCATAGACCTGAATATTGGGGTCGATACCGCGCTCGAAGCGGAACGAAGCATCGGTCGAGAGGCCGTGACGCTTTGCCGAGCGGCGGATTGATACGGGATTGAAGTATGCACTCTCGAGGAAAATGTTTACCGTCGTGTCGCTCACGCCAGAGTCCAAACCGCCATATACACCACCGATACACATCGGACGCTCGGCCGAGCAGATCATCAGATCCTCTGCCGAGAGCTTGCGCTCAACGCCATCGAGTGTTACGAACGGCGTACCCTCGGCGCAGTTCTTCACAACCACCTTCTTACCCTCGATCTTGTCGGCATCGAAGGCGTGCAGGGGCTGTCCCAGCTCGAAAAGAACGTAGTTGGTAATATCGACAAGGTTGTTCTTGGGGTTGATGCCCGCAGCGCGCAACTCGTTCTGCATCCACTCGGGTGAGGGGGCAATCTTACATCCCGTAATGGTGAGGCCCGCATAACGGGGAGCTGCATCGTGGTTCTCGACAACAACCTCGATCTCCAGATCGTGGTTATCGACAGCAAACTCCTCCACCGAGGGCAGCTGCACCTTTACATCCTTACCTTGCGAGCGCAGGTAGGCCGCAACGTCGCGTGCCACGCCGATATGCGAAGCGGCATCTACGCGATTGGGCGTGAGGCCGATACCGATCAGATAGTCGTCCTTGACATTGAGGTAGTCGCGGGCCGCTGTGCCTACGACAGCCTCCTCGGGAAGCTCCATAATACCTGCGTGGTCCGATCCGATACCCAGCTCATCCTCGGCGCACAACATTCCGAGCGACTCGACGCCACGAATCTTGCTGCGCTTGATCTTGAACTCCTCGTCGCCGCCGTTGGGGTAGAGCACCGATCCAACCGTTGCGCAGAGCACCTTCAGGCCCTGACGGCAGTTGGGCGCGCCGCAGACGATCTGCAACGGCTCCTCGGCGCCAACGTCCACCTTCGTAACGTGGAGGTGGTCAGAATCGGGATGATCCCAGCACTCCACAACGTGGCCGACCACTACACCCTGCAAACCGCCGCGAATGGTCTCCACCTTGCGAAAATCCTCAACCTCAAGACCGATATCCGTAAGGATCGAGGCCAGCTCCGCAGCCGAGAGGTCGGTGTCGATATACTTCTTTAACCAATTGAAAGAGATTTCCATATTGTGATATTTTTTACGTTTTAGTCAGTAGCAAATGAGCGCTTTTGCGCTTACAACCTACAAAGGTAATAATTAATTCTTAATTATCGGCTGCCAAGCCACAAAAAGATCATTCCGACAAGGATGAAGGCCAAATCGATGGCCTTCGAGCGGAGGTTGCGCTCGCCAAAGAGCAGCGCTCCACAAGCGAACGACACAACGACCGACGAGCGGCGCACCATCGACACCACCGAGACCATAGCCTCCGGCTGCGACAGGGCTACGAAGTAGGCCATATCGGCCGCCGTCAGAAAGATCGAGATCATCGGGATGGCCCACGACCAGCGGAAGGGGGTTGTAAGGCGGTTGGTGAGGCTCAAAACGGCGACAATCACTCCCATCATCACAACCTGATAGACGCAGAACCAGCTCTGCACGGCCAAGGGCTCGATCTGGCCGAGGATATGGCGGTCGTAGAGGCCACTGACGGCACCCAGCAGGGCGGCTGCGGCGACGCACAGAATCCACTTATCGCGCACGAAGTCGATACCCTCCTTCTTACCGGCTCGGCTGAGCAAAAAGAGCGAGAGCAAAGCCAGCAACACACCTATCCACTGCATCAGATTCAGGCGCTCGCCAAAGATCAAGAAAGCACCCAGCAGAACGATGACTGGGCGGGTGGCGTTGATCGGGCCTACGATGGTGATTGGCAAGTGTTTAATGCCTACATAACCAAAGAGCCACGACGAGAGCGTGATGGCCGCCTTGACCATCACCAGCAGGTGCTGATGGGCCCCCATCGGGGCAATATCGAAGAGTGTTCCCTCGAACCATCCGAGCGACATAGAGCCAGAGATGATGGCGGGCAGGAAAAAGAGTGTCGAGAAGAGTGTATTGAGCAGTAAAACCTGCGGCACAGAGTTATCCCTGACGGCCTTCTTCTTTGCCACATCATAAAGGCCCAACAGCGCGGCCGAGAGAAATGCCAATTGCAGCCACATAAGCCTATGCCGTCAAAAGTCCGATGATTACCAGTACGGCAAGCGACATACTCGCCAAGCCGTTGAGCGTGCCGAACGCGATGCCGATATGGCGTGTGCGCGTGGGAGTTACCAAGATATGCTCCAAGCAGAGGATTGCCGTAAATGCGGCCACGCCCGCCCACGTCCAAAGGCTCGACGGCAGATAGGTGGCAAACCAGAGAAGCGAGGCGATGCTCACCGCGTGTAGCGCTATGCTGATGGCGAGTGCCCCTGCGGGCGAAAACTTGGCGGGGATGGAGTGCAAACCCTGCTCTCGGTCGAATTCACGATCCTGAAGGGCGTAGATAATATCGAAGCCCGAGGTCCACGTTATCACCACCAGCGAGAGGATGCAAGCCTCCAGAGCGAACTGTCCCGTGACGGCTATGTAAGCGCCTACGGGCGCAATGCCGAGCGAGAGGCCCAACACCAAGTGAGCCAGCGAGGTAAAGCGTTTGCAGTAGCTGTAAAACATCACAACGGCGAGGGCTACGGGCGAAAGTAGTGCCGTCAGCATATTAATCGTCGAGGCGGTCAGAATAAAGAGCAGCGCATTGACCGCCACGAACCACAACGCCGCACGCGGCGAGACCTTGCCTGCGGGGATTTCGCGGTCGGCCGTTCGGGGGTTGCGGGCATCGATTTCGCGGTCGGCCCAGCGGTTGAATCCCATCGCAACGTTGCGGGCAAAGACCATACACAGAACCACCTGCACGAGCAGCGTCGCCCACCACCAAGGGTTGCTCTGCGAGGCAGAGTTGTTTTGAACGGCATAGACAAATGCCAACATTGCAAAGGGCATAGCGAAGATGGTGTGCGAGAATTTCACCAGACGGGCATATTTCGTAATAGAATTCATCGTTTTTGACTTTTTGATGGGGCAAAGATACAATAATTTTGCGGATACGCTCGAATTTGCGTATATTTGCGCGGTTACACGTTATATATATGAAAAAGATTCGTAATTTTTGTATCATAGCCCATATCGATCACGGCAAATCGACTCTGGCAGATCGCCTGCTCGAGTTCACCAATACGCTCAACCAGCGCGAGATGCAGTCGCAGGTGCTGGACGATATGGATCTCGAACGCGAAAAAGGTATCACAATCAAGAGCCACGCCATACAGATGGAGTACACGGCTCGCAATGGCGAGACGTATGTGCTTAATCTGATCGACACCCCAGGACACGTCGATTTCTCGTACGAGGTGTCGCGTGCCATCGCCTCGTGTGAGGGTGCGCTGCTGGTGGTGGACGCTACGCAGGGTATTCAGGCGCAGACCATCTCGAACCTCTACCTTGCCATCGGCAATGACCTTGAGATAATCCCAGTACTGAATAAGATTGACGTCGAGTCGGCAATGATCGACGAGGTGAAGGATCAGGTTATCGACCTTATCGGCTGCAAGGAGGAGGATATTCTTCTGGCTTCGGGCAAGACAGGTCAGGGCATCGACGAGGTGCTGGAGGCTATCGTCGAGCGCATCCCCGCCCCCAAAGGTGATGATGATGCTCCGTTGCAGGCTCTCATCTTCGACTCGGTATTCAACCCTTTCCGAGGCATTATCGCCTACTTCCGCGTCTTCAACGGCACGATCCGCAAGGGCGACCACGTCAAGTTCTTCAATACGGGCAACGACTACGACGCCGACGAGGTGGGTGTACTGAAACTGAAGATGTGCCCCAAGAGCGAGATTCGCTCGGGCGACGTGGGTTACATCTGCTCGGGTATCAAGAACTCGAAGGATGTGAAGGTGGGTGATACCATCACCTCGATGATCAACCCCTGCACGGAGGCTATCGCCGGATTTGAGGATGTGAAGCCGATGGTCTTCGCGGGTGTATATCCCGTCGAGGCCGACCAATATGAGGATCTGCGCGCTTCGCTGGAGAAGCTGCAACTCAACGACGCATCGCTCACCTTCGAGCCCGAGTCGTCGCTGGCCTTGGGCTTTGGCTTCCGCTGCGGATTCCTCGGATTGCTCCATATGGAGATCATTCAGGAGCGTCTGTACCGCGAGTTCGATATGGATGTGATTACCACCGTGCCGAACGTGTCGTACCGCATCACCACAACCTCGGGCGATGTGCTGGAGGTACACAACCCCTCGGGACTGCCCGAAGTAACGAAGGTCTCGTCGATCGAGGAGCCCTACATCAACGCCCAGATCATCACCAAGGCCGATTTCTTGGGTGCCGTCATCAAGCTCTGCATCGACAAGCGCGGTGTGATGAAGAATCAGAACTTCATCACGCAGGATCGCGTAGAGGTCAATTTCGAGATGCCGCTCTCGGAGATCGTATTCGACTTCTACGACAAGCTCAAGAGCATTTCGAAGGGTTACGCCTCGTTCGACTACCACCGCACGGGCTACCAGCCCTCGAAGTTGGCCAAGCTGGATATTCTGCTCAACGGCGAGCCCGTTGATGCGCTCTCGTCGCTCATCTATGCCGACCACTCCTACGACTTCGGCCGCAAGATGTGCGAGAAGCTCAAGGAGCTGATCCCCCGCCAGCAGTTCGACATCGCCATTCAGGCCGCCATCGGTGCAAAGATCATTGCCCGCGAGACGGTAAAGGCCGTGCGTAAGGATGTAACGGCGAAGTGTTACGGAGGTGATATTTCGCGTAAGCGCAAGCTGCTCGAAAAGCAGAAGGCGGGTAAGAAACGTATGCGTCAGGTAGGTCAGGTGCAGGTGCCGCAGTCGGCCTTCCTCGCAGTTTTGAAGATGGATTAAACGAAATAAAAACGAAATAGAATGAAAAAGACTATCATTGACCTTTTTGAGGAGGCTATCGTAAAGCACGGCGAGCGCGACTTCCTGTTGGAGAAGCACGACGGCGCGTTCCAGCCCACCTCGTACAAGGAGTGTAAGCGTCAGGCGCTCAATATCGGAGCAGGCCTTACCGCACTCGGCATCAAGCCCAAGCAGACGGTGTCGATTCTGGCCGAGGGTTGCAACAACTGGATTCTCTCGGAGCTCGGATTGCTCTATGCGGGTGCTATCAGCGTGCCCCTGTCGGTTAAGCTGGAGGAGTCGAACGATCTGCTGTTCCGCCTGCGTCACGCCGACGTTGTGGCGATCTTCGTATCGCGCAACCAGCTGCCCAAGTTCCGTAAGATTCGTGAGCAGCTGCCTCTGATCGAGCACGTTATCGTATTCGACTGCGACACTAAGCTCGAGCAGGGCGAGATGTTCCTCTCGGAGGTAGCGGCCAAGGGTGAGGAGTATCTGAAGGAGCATCGCGAGGAGTTCTTGGCCATCGGTCAGGCTATCCAGAACGACGACTACGCCACCATCACCTACACCTCGGGTACTACGGCCGACCCCAAGGGCGTAATCCTTACTCACCGCAACTATACGGCTAACGTCGAGCAGGCGCTGACGCGAATCTCGATTCCGGCCGACTATCGTATGTTCATCATCCTGCCGCTCGACCACTGCTTCGCTCACGTTGCAGGATTCTACATTATGGTGGCCTGCGGTGCTTCGGTGGCAACACCTCAGGTGGGTCGCACATCAATGGAGACGCTGAAGAACGTTCCCCTAAATATCAAGGAGGTGCAGCCTCACGTTCTGCTGTCGGTGCCCGCGCTGGCGAAAAACTTCCGCAAGTCGATCGAGACCTCGATCAAGAAGCAGGGCCCTAAGGTGGAGAAGCTCTTTAAGTTCGCGCTCAAGGTTGCCTACGAGTATAATCAGGATGGTTACACGAAGGGTAAGGGCTGGCGTTTTATGCTCAAGCCGCTGGTTTCGCTCTTCGACAAGATTCTCTTCGAGAAGGTGCGCGCAGGATTTGGTGGCAACATCAAATTCTTCGTGGGCGGAGGTGCGCTTCTGGATTCGGAGTTGCAGCGCTTCTTCTACGCCGTAGGTATGCCTATGTTGCAGGGCTACGGTCTGTCGGAGGCTACGCCCATCATCTCGGCTAACTCGCTCGGCGCAGGTCGCCACCGTTTCGGCTCATCGGGTAAGGTTATCCAGCCGCTGGAGTTGAAGATTCTCGACGAGGAGGGCAAGGAGATGCCCGTAGGCGTCAAGGGCGAGATCGTCATCAAGGGCGAGAACGTGATGGCAGGCTACTGGAAGAACCCCACCGCTACGGCCGACACGGTCAAGGAGGGTTGGCTCTATACGGGCGATATGGGATATATGGGCGCAGATGGTTTTCTCTACGTTCTGGGCCGCTTTAAGAGCCTTCTGATCTCGGCCGATGGCGAGAAGTACAGCCCCGAGGGTATGGAGGAGGCTATCGTCGATAAGTCGCCGCTGATCGACCAGATCATCATCTACAACAACCAGAGCCCCTTCACCTCGGCTATCGTAGTGCCCAACCGCGAGGCTATGCGCCAGATCTTGGGTGGCAAGGATGACGAGGAGTCGTTGCGCGCAGCTGCGAAGGCTATCGGCGCGGAGGTAGATAAGTACCGAACGGGTGGTCAGTATGCCGATGAGTTCCCCGATCGCTGGTTGCCCGGTGCGCTGGCTATCGTTGGCGAGGCATTTACGGAGCAGAACGGCCTTGTGAACAGCACGATGAAGGTTGTGCGCGGCAAGGTCGAGGAGTATTTTGCCGATCGTATCGAGTATGTATATACTCCCGAGGGTAAGAAGATCGACAACCCGAAGAACTTGGAGTCTATCAAGCAGATTGCAAAGTAACAACGCAATACGCCACAGGGGCGGGGTGCGGCAGTGATGCCGCGACCGAGCCCTTGCTACAAAAACCAAATTACTATTTATCGCTTTATGGCGAGAAAGGGGCTGTCCAACGATGTTGCGACAGCCCCTTTTATATTAACCAAATTACAATTTGGAGTTCAGTAGCCAATACCCTGTATTATTATTTATTTGGTGCGGCACAAATCTGCTCAACAGTAATTGGCTGATTGTATTTTATCTTAGCCGACAATACTTTTACCCATTCGCCATTTCCGATGCACATTCTTGCACCACACTCCAATAACTCTCCATTTTGACGAGAAAATACTCCTCCAAGTTCCACAGAACTATCTTCATTAACAGCTTTAGCTATTATGTTGTCGCCAGACTCCTCTATATTCATTGACACATCCGCCGTTTTAATTATAGCCTTCGCCCCACCCAAGGATGCGAGCTTGAGGAGTTTGAAAACGAATGAACTACGTTCCATATCGCATTTAAGTTCCCCATCCTGCCACATTTTGTAACGCATATTTCCTTCGTCAAAGAGTTGTACTATGCCACTACTCCACTCAATGCGCATATACTCCTTATCTCCAGATTTAAGCAGTGTCAAAGTACCCTCAATATCCTCTCCATTGGGATCACACTTGTAGTATTCAGTTTCGTCTCCATTATTATTTATCGTAGCCTTCATTCGAAAATCAACGCTAATTGCATCAGAATTCTGCAATGCATCCAAGGCCTCGGCGATGATCTCACTTGTCTTTGCGACAGCTTCGTTTGTAGGCTCGAACATTAGAAATAAACCTACAACAATAACTGCTGCCACGGCTCCAAAACGCAGTACATTAAGCCATATACGGCGTGCAGGGCGCTTGAGCGCTACCGGACTAATGGGCAACTTGACCTCGTCGGCAGATGGAGCAAACCGAGGCGTGAGCAGCTGCTCGACGCGGCGATCCAACTCCTGAAAATTGTTATTCTGATTCTCTGTTTTCATACTTTTTTGGTTTTAATGGTTGATTAAATAAGTCCCTGACGATGTAACTCCTCGCGCAGATGTTCGATGGCGTAGCGATAACGCGACTTGGCCGTCGGGAGCGGAATCTCCAAAATCTCGGCGACCTCCGCAAAGGTGCATCCGCAATGGAGATGAAGCCTCACGACCTCGCGCTGCTCCTCGCCGAGTGTCGCCATCAGCCGCTCGATAAGAGCCTGCTCCTGCTCGAAATCCGAGGGATCAAGCTCCTCGGGCAGAATGCTCGACAGAGCCTCAACACCAACAAACTCACGTCGTTGGCTACCCCGCAGGTGCTGCGTGCAGGCATTCGACAATGCGCGATAGAGATAACAACGCGGATTGCGCGCTCTGCCCACTTCGCTCCGAAGAAGTCGCAAGTACAGCTCGTGAATCAAGTCCCGAGCCTCGGCCCGATCGCCAAGGCGATAGCAGGCATAGCGATACATCGACTCCAATTCGTGGGTTATGAGCCCATCAATCAGCTTGCGGTCGTTACTCGCTGGGTGATTAAAATGATTCATACGTTTGAGTTTTTAGTTTTTAGGAAAACGCGCTTTCAAATATAAGACGCATTTACACCGAAAAAGATCTATCGAGAGAGGATTTTTTATTAATTTTCGACGGGCGGCATTGCGATTGAAGGATTTTTTGTAATTTTGTTGTAATCAATGGCGCGGGTAGCAATCGGCCCTGCGGCGTAGATTTTCCAATCGTCGATCGATGCGGTAATAGCTCAGTTGGTAGAGCATCGGCTTCCCAAGCCGAGGGTCACGGGTTCGAGTCCCGCTTACCGCTCGCTGATAATCAGGATATTAGACTTAGGCGCCTTATTGTCTAAAATGATTTTTCGACAAAATTTCGACGTACGTTTCTTAATTTAATACTCTTGAGGTGAATTATATATCTTAATTTTAATAGAGAAGAGGGGTATTTTTTTGTATTTTTACATAGTATATCCCTATTTCTATGAAGAAGCGTCGTTCAACCGTCACACTGCCTATTACGCGTCATTATGGCTCAAAGAGGAATTTTGTTAAGGCCATTTGGAGCGCCATTGCAGAGCGTGGGATTGAATTTGATTCGATACTTGACCTATTTGGCGGCAGTGGCATAGTGTCGTATTATATGGCAACGAAGGGTAAGCGGGTAATCTTCAACGATGTTATGGGGTTCTGTTGTGAGATGGCTCGTGCATTACTTTGTACCCCTCGTGGAACACTTTCAGAAGAAGATGCTCTACGATTGTTGGTGCCACAAAGTGGGGTTGATTATCGCAGTGTGGTAGCAGACAATTTCGAGGGAATTTACTATCTTCCTAAGGAGAATCATCAGATTGATGTTGCCATACAAAACATATGTCGTTTACCCGAAGAGAAGCGGGCTGCAGGATTATATATCTTAATTCAGGCTTGTTTGATGAAGCGGCCGAAGCAGCTTTTTCATCGTCGAGATCTGTGTCTTAGAACTGACGAGGCGTTTCGAGATCACACCAATCACATAACGTGGGAGAAGTCGTTCGAGGAGCTATTTGTCTATTTTGCGGAGCATTTGAATCGTTTCCAGTTTGACGTTTTGCCTGATGTGAAGATAACTAATACGTCGGCTTTGGACAATACGGAGAGGGCTGATTTGGTATATATTGATCCGCCTTATTTTAATAGCTCGACGCCGTCAGCCTCTTACCATACTCGATATCATTTTTTGGAGGGACTACTTCACTATGATATAATGAGGAGATAAAAAGCAGTAGTAGTAATCAAAAAAAATAATTGTTGATATGTTAGTTTCTTTATTTGACAACGTTTTTTCGACCACTCCATCTGGAACGGTTGATATTATAGATTGGGTTACTAGTTCAACTCATAAAGAGATTGTGGAAAATTTGCGAAACGGGACCTATAGCCCACAAGAGTATGCAGCAGAAAAAAAGTGTCTTCCTGCTGTTACTCCGATGGGTATATTCACTAAAAGGTGCCGTGAAGGAATTAAATCTTATAGTGGGCTTCTGTGCGTTGACATTGATTCAAAAGACAATCCATCCATTAAGGACTGGGATAAATTCAAGCAACAGATAAAAGATATGCCAGGACTATTATATGCAGGTTTATCCTTGAGTGGGGAGGGCGTATTTTTGTTAATTAGGGCTTTACAAAAGGAAACATACAGAAATACTTTAGAAAAGATTTTTAACACATTAGAAAAACAGAATATTTACGCCGACAGAAACTGCGTAGACATAGCAAGGCTACGAACAGTAAGCTATGATCCTAACCCAATAATTAATCTGAATGCAAGTGCAATTGATTTTTGGGAAACATATAATAATCAAAATCTGGATACTAGGACTACAACATTTGAGGAGAATTTTGGACGAAGAAAATCTTCTAAAAAAATGTCTCCTTTTAGAACAGAGTTACTTTTGAAAAAAGTAGTTTCTGAAATCTGTATATTCAGAATTGATATTACTAGCGGGTATCGTCAGTGGTTTGAGATTGGATGTTCGGTGGCCAGTGTTACTACAAATTCTACTTATTTCCACGAAATAAGTCAATTTCATTTTAATTATGATCGTACTGAGTGTGAAAAAATGTTTCAACGTTGTATGCGGTATAAAGATAGCTACACAATAGGGACATTACTGGCTTACTGCAAAGATTATGGGATTTATGTTAAACAACAAAAAAGAGGATATTATGGATACTAATAAGAAACTATTGATGAATGAATTAGATGAATGTGATATGATTTCCAATAATGACAATATTGAAAAAAAGAGAAAAGAATCATTTATACTATTTAATTCCACATTAGAGTTAGTGGAGCCTCTCAATGCACTTGAGACAAGAAAACTTATGCTTGCATTATTTTATATTTCTATAATTTTGTTTGTGGAACAATTAAACGATTGGTGCAGAGTATGGCACAGGATAATTTGCGACGATATATGTGGTTGGTCAATACCATCTACCGCGCAGGGCGCATCACCTTCGCCCAGATCAACCGTCGTTGGGTGGAGTGTCCGCTCTCGGGTGGCAATCCTATGCCGCTACGCACTTTCCATAACTACCGTGCGGCTATAGCAGCCAACTTCGATATAAACATCAGCTGCTACAAGCCCCGCAACGAATACTATATCGAAAATTCGGATGATTTGGCCTCAAACGATGTGGCGAGCTGGTTGCTCAACAGCTTTGCCGTAAGTAACATCGCCTTCGAGAATCGCGAGATACGCGATCGCATCATCTTGGAACATATCCCCTCGGCACAGCGCCACCTCGATCCTATCCTGCAAGCTCTGCGTGAGGAGCGTATCATCCGTATTACCTACAATGCATTTGATTGTGATGAGGCGCATACCGTAGAGGTGAAACCATACTTCGTGAAGTGTTACGAACGTCGCTGGTATCTCTTTGCACCGAGCGTGGATGATAATGTGGTCAAGTCGTATGGTCTGGACAGAATCCTCGAATTGGAGCTTACCAACCGCCGATTTGTATATCCCAAGGATTTCAGCCCTACGGATCATTTGATTGGCGCTATCGGCATCTCGAACTATCCCAACACTCCGCCGCGTCATATCGTGATTCGATGTACCGAGTTGCAGCGCCGTTACTTGGAGGCTCTGCCTCTGCATCCGTCGCAGCGTGTAGAGGAGCAGGGTGAGGAGTATTCGCTCATCAGTTTCTTCCTTGCCCCGACCAATGAGTTCTATCGCCGCATCCTCTCGCACCGCGAACATATGGAGATCGTCTCACCACCCGAAGTGCGCTCCGAATTCGCCGCCATCCTCGACCGGATGCTCCAACCCTACTACGAGGAATGGAGCTAAATCGTGACCTACGTGAATAGTATATCGTAAAAAATGGAGTCGAAGAAACTTTTTTCGTGCGAAAAAGTGTATTAAGGCCACGGTTATTCGTTCTAAAAAATGTTGTTGCGTTAAGTTATTTGCTTGAAAAAGTGTTATAAGAGTATTGTTTATTCGTTAGAAAAAGTGCAATTAGATTAAATTTCAACATATTACAAAATCACAAACGGGCGAAAACTTGTGAATCTTGCAAGTTTTCGCCCGTTTATCAATTAAAATATGGGGCTTTGTAGGAATAGTATATCGTGAGAATTACATTGTCAGCTGCATATTCGCAGTAATCATATCAATCATACTTTGTGGCACATCACACTCTTTCGCCATTGTTGGCCATTGTGAAGCGATCTCGCATACCTCATCGATTATTAGCGAGGCATTCTTTATATTGTTTTTTGCACCACATTCGAGAAGGTCTTTTCGAGTAATGTCGTCAAATTTTCCATTGATAGACATCTGGTGAGTGGCAGTCCAACCGCCATTAGGATTATATGAATATCCCATATCATAGGCCGGCGAGAGTCGCCAAACGCCATCTTCTCCCATCAAGAAGGATATATTTTTTGTATGATCATCTTGATTTCGCACAATCACATTAAAAACCATTCGGCGGAACATCTCCTGCGCTTGCGAATAAGGCAGTTTGAGAGCTCGCATTACATTGAATGCTTGTTCATATGAGTATGCACGATGCAGGCGGTAGTCGTAATGTGCAATACCACACAGCGTCTGCATATGAACCTTTTTACCATTCTCGCGGTCGAAACGCTTAGTAAGGAAATGTGCTCTACTATTCTCCTCTATAAGTGAGCACTCAGACATATCTATTCCACAAGCCTTAACCAACTTGTAGAACGAGTACTCTAAGCGACCATAATTCTCGGTTTCGCGGAATCCTGTTGTTGCCGAGATTCCATCCAGTTTAATAATATAGTAATCAAAACCATTTGGTGCATCTGTTTGCCCAGATCGCACCTCACCAGTCGTTTTGTTATATGCTATTATGGCCTTTGCCCTTTGTCCTCCGGCAGATGTTCCTAATCGGAGGATTTCTGCAATGGCAGCTTTTTTGTCGTCGTTGATATTGACGCCAAAATTCTCTTTATTTAACAAAGCCTCTCGTGCAACGTCAACCAGCGAGTCAATAGCAATCTTTGAGTCCTGGTTGTAATCAACATCTATTGCAGGCTCAAATTCTAATGCTCCCATACAGCGTTTTCCTAAGAAACAAAGAGTCTCCACGATGTTACTACTTGTACGCCCCGTTAGAGTAAGCCACCTATCAAATAAGGCACGACCATAGGTGTCAGGCAATGAATCAGCAAGTAGTCCCGGAAGTCCCTTAAAGGTCTCTCGCCCAATGTCTCCAAACGAGTAGGTTCGACCGGACTGTACTGGCATCATCAGAGGGGACGGTTCCAGCCCTCGCCCTATAAAATCTTTGTTGTACTCAAATTGTACAATGTCATAACGACTATCCCAACGGAATACACCTATCGGGTTGCCAAACATTTTTACTATCGCAACATCTACCATTCTGATTCCTCCTTTTTGTTAGCATTTATTTTGCCTACGGCTCGCTTGCGTGTTACCTTTTTGGTTGAGTTTACTAACTCATAATATTCACTTGGGCTTAGCTGCTCTTCATCAACCATCGACTGGAATATATCCAATTTGCCTAATACTCGCAACACTCGTAGTAATGAATCAAATGACTTTATCTCCCCACTCTCAATCTTTTTAACGGAAGATAGTGATATATTGGCAGATATAGCAAGGCTCTCCTGTGTGATATTTTGTTTCAGACGAGTACTCTTAATCTTGGCACCAAGTTTGGCAAGGATTGTCGCATCTGACAACATATAAATATTCTCCATACGGCTTTATTTAGAACTATTACAATGCAAATATAGTTATAATAGTTTAATTTACAACTATTCGTTGATCTATTCTAAGTTGTGGGAATTTCAATTTATTGCTTTGAATAGTCACTATATTGCAATAGTATATCGTGCGAATTATATTATTCGGCGATTTGCGCGTATTAGTAACTATAATATTCGCACAAAAGTGCGTATTTCTCAATCTTTTGTGTAACTTTGTAGTGCAACCATTTCAATTCAGCAGAATTTAACGACAAAAACATATCTATGAAAAAGTTTTTCTACACTTTGTTTGCCATTTTGGCTTTTGTCGCTTGCTCGGAGAGCGACGTGGATAATGGTGGTAATAATGGCGGTGGTCAGACTCCGCCCAAGCAACCAGAAATCACACTCAGTACTGCGGCCGCAGACTTTTCGACCGATGGCGGCTCGAATGTGATTACATTCACCTCGTCGGAGGCTTGGACTGCGCAGGTTGTGAACAGCCGTGCCGATGAGTGGTGCTCAATTGAGCCTACGAGCGGCCCTGCGGGAAGCGCGAAGATTACCGTTACGACCACAGAGAACGACACTCCTGACGATCGTACGGCCTCGATCATCATTAAGGCTGGCACTGCATCGAAGACCATCAACGTGTCACAAAAGCAGAAAGACGCACTGACCGTAACTTCGTCGAAGTTCGAGGTTTCGGCCGAAGGCGGAGAGGTTTCAATCGAAGTTAAGGCTAATATCGATTTTGAGTACACGATCGAGGAGTCTGCCGCCGATTGGGTTGAGTATAAGGCAACTCGCGCGCTGAAGACTTCTAATCTCGTTTTCGAGGTTAAGGAGAATGACGATACGGACAAGCGCGAGGCGAGGATAACCATCACGAGCGGAGAGTTCAGCGAGGTTGTAACAATTTATCAGGCGGGATTTGAGCCAATAATTATTCTTAGCAATCACGAAAAATATGTTTCATATGAAGCAAATACAATTTCTGTTGATGTAAAGAGTAATGTAGATGTTACTATTACAATCCCGTCCGATGTTGATTGGATTAGAGAAAGTTCTACTCGTATTTATTCAACTAATACTTATTATTTTGAGATTGATCAGAATGATGGCTATGCCGTTCGTACGGCCGAGATTGAATTCACTAACAAGGAAAATGATATATCTGAGATATTAACAATTTCGCAGATGGCAGATGAAGCAAAAGTATTGGCGGCAGAGCGCGAAGCGCTGATTGCGTTCTACGAGGCGACGGGTGGCGACAATTGGACCCGCAATGATAATTGGTGCTCGGATAAGCCAGTTAGTGAGTGGTATGGAGTTTATACCAATGACAATGGAATAATTAACCGTATTGTATTGTCAGATAACAATTTAGCAGGGATAATTCCTGCTGATTTCATAGAATTATACGAATTAGAACATCTTGATTTAGGATGGAATAAGCTTACTGGCTCAATCCCTACTGAATTGGGGAAGTTGTCAAACCTTTCATATATTCTACTTGGCTGGAATCAATTATCTGGAGCTATTCCTATTGAATTGGCACAACTAGCGAAGCTTACAGAACTATATTTAGATGGTAATCAATTGTCAGGTTCCATCCCTGCTGAGTTATGTCGGTTATCAAAACTTAAATCTATTAATTTAGGCTGCAATCGCTTATCTGGGGATATACCTACAGAGTTAAGTCAATTGTCAGAACTTGAAATACTTGCATTCAACGACAACCAATTATCAGGATCAATCCCGACAGAGTTTGGTCAGCTTTCAAATCTTACAGGTCTCTGGTTAAATGTGAACACTCTATCGGGTTCAATTCCTACTGAGTTAGGACAGCTGTCAAAACTAAAAACTCTTGAGTTAAATGCCAATCAACTATCGGGATCAATCCCATCAGACCTTGGGCAGTTAACTGAACTTGAAGTTTTCGGGTTAGGCTATAACTATTTGACAGGCATTGTCCCTCAATCAATAATGGAACTTGATTGCTGGGATGATTGTTGGCCTAATATATTAAAACAACAAGGAGAGGGTTTATCTTCAGAAGGTGTTAAAATTTACGCTCCTGAGTTCTCAATTCCAACTATAGGAGGAGGAGTAATATCCAATGAATTTATTGCACAGCATAAGTATACTGTGTTATACAATTTCTTTGAGTGGTGTCCATACTCTGAAGGATTTACACCTATACTGAAATCTATTGTGGATAAGTACAAAGATTCTGGATTGGGAATATTTAGTACAACATCTGATGAGGAGTCTTTAGTAAAGGCTTGTATTGACAGAAACGGGATAGATTGGCCTTGCACAGTAATGCAGGATCTTTCAGCAAGTCCGTTCAAACCATTCTTATCAGAAAGTCCTATGGTCGCAGTATTCGATCAAAATGGATTAATCGTGTTTAATGGGATATTAACTAGTTATACCGAGATGCCAGCATTCATTGAAGAGTTGTTTGGAGACAACGAATCTGCATCCTATGAATCCACAGACTACTCGAAGGATGGCGAGGTCAAACAGCTGCAAAAGGCCACTAAGGGCAAAGGTATTGACATCGTATTGATGGGAGATGCATTTTCGGATCGCCTTATAGCGGACGGAAGTTATGATAAGGCTATGAATGCAGGAATGGAAGGACTATTCGCTTCAGAACCATATAAGTCATTCCGTGACCATTTCAATGTATACTCCGTTACTGCCGTATCGAAAAATGAGGTTTATACAGATGATTCCGAAACCGCATTTGCTGGATACTTTGGAGAGGGAACAGAGGTAGGCGGTAATGATAAAGTTGCTATGTCATACGCACTAAAAGCAATTAGCGAAGATAGGATGGATAATGCACTTGTTGTGGTTATGATGAATAGCCTATCATATGCAGGAACTTGCTATATGTATTATCCTGAATCTTCCTCTGGGGATTATGGAAGTGGTATTTCTGTATCTTATTTCCCTGTAGGTTACTCGGATCTGCAGATTAATAATCTTATTCGCCACGAGGCTGGAGGTCACGGATTTGCAAAACTTGCCGATGAGTATGCTTATTCGTGGTTAGGAAAGATGCCTAATGAGGTGATTGAGTATCATAAAGAGCAGACCCCTTGGGGCTGGTGGAAAAATGCAGATTTTACATCAGATCCTACCAAAGTCAAGTGGAGCCGTTTCCTCACAGACAATCGTTATGCAAGCGAAGGTTTAGGTGTTTATGAAGGGGCATTTACATATTGGACTGGAGCATACCGTCCGACTGAGGATAGTGCTATGAATAGCGGTAATATAGGTTTCAACGCTCCTTCGCGTGAGGCGATTTACTACCGTATCCACAAGTTGGCCTATGGCCCAGATTGGGAGTATGACTACGAGGAGTTCGTGAAGTGGGACGAGAAGAATCGCAATAAAGAGCAGACGCGCGGCATACCGTATCGTCTGGATATTCCCGAAGATTTCCAGCCCACGCACCCGCCCGTTGTAATTAATAAATCTTGGAAAGATGCGAGATAGAAGATGCAATAAGGTCAAGATGCTGACGGCAGCCGCTGCGCTGTCGTCGGCATTGCTCTGCTCGTGCGCCGCGTCACGGACAGAGAAGAGTGGTGCGGACAAGAATCCGCAGCCGAAGAAGGATTCTACGGATGTATTTGTTCCTACGCACCCGCCGGTGGTAATTGATAAGACGTGGCGCGAGGTGATGGAGGAGAAATAACTGGCATCGAAAAATTATTAAAGCCTCCCGTTTTGTGCGGGAGGTTTTTTGTTGATTACAGGAAAATATTGGAACATCAAGCCGAATATTACAAGATTTCCTTGCAATTACAGCCATATGTTAGTGATTATTAAAATTATATATCTCAAAAGAAGTAAGCCTCCAACTACAGATCCATCAACAAATCAGACATCTTTTTGCGTGATTCGTGATCGAATGATGAGAGATATATCTCCGTTGTTTTTATATCGCTATGGCCTAATGCCTCGGAGATGTACGCTATATTCACACCTTTGTTCTTCAGTATCGTAGCAAACGAATGGCGAGCAACATTGGTCGAAACGTGAGGAATTCCCAATTTTTCGGATATTTGTGCCATACGTCTATTGATAATGCGCGTAAGATATTGAGTTTTATTTTTAATCCGTTCTGGAGATTCTGTTCCATCCAGATGTGGGAATATATAGTTATCGGGAGCAACAGGATTTCCCCAACGGTTAATTATTCCCCACATATGATCATTTACTACGGCACGAATATCTCGCAAACTACGCAGAGTATTACGAGTCTTCTTGCGCTGGAAAAATATCTCGTCATCGATAATATCGGAATATTTGAGTTGGATAAAATCTGCCACATTCATCCCATTACAGTAGAATAGGAACATCCAATAGTCCCGATATTTACGTGTCGTCTCCAGTCCATCATCGTAATCACGGATCAACTTGATATGCTCCGCTGTCAATGCATTCTTGCGTCCCTGACCCGAGCGAATCTTATAATCATTAAACGGAGAGTTGCCCTTACGAATTAGGCCACAACCCTGAGCGTAATTATAAACAGCCCTTAATGTTCGGAGGCGAATAGCTATAGTGTTTGTTGATAAGCCTGATGCTTTCATATAGTTCTCAAAGCGCTGTAACCAAGCAAAGGTTATACTATCAAGAGCTATTTTCTCGCCAGCAAACTTTTCAATGGTTTTAAGAGTTGTTTCATATACCCCACTATTTCCAATTGAGTCGGTCAGCTTTAGCTCCTCTATTCTATTTCTAAATATAGCATTCAGCGTATTATCATTTTTGCGACGAAGGAGACGATCAAGAGTTTCAAGCGAGAACATATCATCTTCGATAAGTGCATTTACTGTTTCACGAACCATTTGTTCGGCCATTTCAATATCCTTGCGGGCTGCCACCAACTCTCGATTCCTCGTATTGGTTAGTGAATCCCATTCCAATTCGCCAAGCGAAACTCCCGTCGGATAATATCTATGCTTTCCAAGATAAGTTACTCGGATACGTATAGGATATGTACCATCCTTGCGAGGATGAGAGCTATCAATTATTGAGACAATCGTTACGCCTTGACGAGAATACTTCATATCGAATATTTTGCTCTGGGTTATAGTACATTATCTAATCTTGGGATAAATTTAATAAAATTAATTTAAGTCGACCTCTTTTCGTCCTTAAATATCATTTTCGTTATTGATTATTCTCAATATGAAACACTATGAAATAAGCCCAACTTTATAGGGGCACACGCTATAATGCAAAAAATAACACCGTTCGGGTATAATTCATTGAAAATATTACTATATCTATACCCGATAGGGTTGTTTTTATAGCTAAATACAGATATTATACCCTATCGGGATTACATATAAGTTGAGAATATGGATATTGGGCAGTGTCCCAAATTTACGTAAATTAGAAAAATGGCAAAAGGAGTTTTTTAATCTGACTAAAGTTATGAATGCATTACATATTTTTCTGTGAAAATTTCGACAAAATTTCGACACAACTTTTCAATTTCGACAAAATTTCAACGCAAAACGCGTAATAAAAAGCAAACAACTAAAAATACAAGCAAAACAACATCTTCCATACATAGCTGTATTACTGCGACTTATATAAATAAATATAAAAATATAGCAAAATCAAAAAATATACTTACTATGTTTCCCAAGCCGAGGGTCACGGGTTCGAGTCCCGCTTACCGCTCTGTTTAGACGAGCAACAGTTTCTAACTGTTGTTCGTTTTCTGTAGATGTGCGTTTGAACAAGTTCACGCACCGATCATTACTACGCTTGATATGGATTTATATAAACAATGGACTACCCGATGGACAGTCCATTGTTTGCGAATGTATCATCGCCAATCCCACGATGGATGGGCGGGGTCTTCGGCCGTGAGGGCCTCGGCGAGCGAGAGCCCCAGAGCCTTGGCTACGCCTTCGCCATACGAAGGATCGGCGCGGTGGCAGTTGCGGATATGGCGCTGTTTGATGAAGATCTCCGCATCGCCCATCGCGCGGGCCGTGTTCTCGCAAGTGGCCTGTTTATCCTCCGCCGACATCAGCCGCCACAGCTTGCCCGGCTGCGTGAAGTAGTCGCTATCGAGTTCGCGCTCGTCGTAGTTATAGACCTCGCCCGTAACAGCCAAGGGCGGCTCTTTTAGGTGCGGTTGGTCTTGCCACTCGCCATAGCTATTCGGCTCATACGCAATCGTGCGCCCTGCGTTATCGTCGGTGCGCATCTGTCCATCGCGGTGATAGGCGTGATAGGGACAGCGGGGTCGATTGACGGGTATGAGGTGATGATTTACGCCCAAGCGGTAGCGCTGCGCATCGCCATAGGAGAAGAGGCGCCCCTGCAACATCTTATCGGGCGAAAAGCCAATGCCGTCGATGATGTTCATCGGGTTGAATGCTGCCTGCTCGGTCTCGGCAAAGAAGTTCTCGGGGTTGCGGTTAAGCTCCAGAATACCAACGTCGTGCAGCGGGAAGTCGCCGTGATACCACACCTTGGTCAAATCAAACGGATTGATCTGGGACTTGCGCGCCTGCCCCTCCGACATCAGCTGCACCTGCATCAGCCAGCGCGGGTAGTCGCCACGCTCGATGGCCTCGAAGAGATCCCTTTGGTGCGACTCGCGATCCTTGGAAATCACAGCCTCAGCCTCCGCGTCGGTCATATTCTTGATTCCCTGCAACGTGCGCAGATGAAATTTCACCCAAGTGCGGCGATTGTCTGCGTCGATAAAGCTATATGTATGGCTGCCGAAGCCGTGCATATGGCGGAATGAGAAGGGGATTCCGCGCGGCGACATCGTGATCGTAACCTGATGCAGAGCCTCGGGCAGCAGCGTCCAGAAGTCCCAATTGCTATTGGCCGAGCGCATACCCGTGCGCGGATCGCGCTTGATGGCGTGGTTGAGGTCGGGGAATTTCAGCGGATCGCGCAGGAAGAATACGGGCGTATTGTTTCCCACCAGATCCCAATTGCCCGTATCGGTGTAGAATTTTATCGCAAAGCCGCGAATATCGCGTTCGGCATCGGCTGCGCCACGCTCGCCCGCAACGGTCGAGAAGCGGACAAAACAATCGGTTTGCTTGCCCACCTCTGCAAATATCGAGGCTCGCGTATAGGCCGTTAGGTCGTGCGTTACGGTGAATGTGCCATACGCACCCGCTCCCTTGGCGTGCATACGTCGTTCGGGGATCACCTCACGGTCGAAATGGGCCAACTTCTCAGTAAACCACGGATCTTGCATCATCACAGGGCCACGCACACCTGCGGTCTGCGTATTTTGATTATCGGCTATGGGGCGCCCGTTCTCCGCCGTCAAATGATTTTTCTTCGTCTGCATAATATCGGATTTTGATTGATTTATACCGATATCCCCAAAATTGTGCCACACAACACTATAAACACTTTTGGAAGGCAGTTTTTTTGTAAAATAGTCCGACGGAAATAGGCGCCGAGGAATCAATTTTGCAAGAAATTTCTATCTTTGTAATGGATTAACTTCGACACGAAAAATAAAACCAGATAATTAGATCGTTATGCGTAAGAATTTTGGATCAAAAAGTTGGCTCTACCCTATGCCGGTGCTGATCGTGGCGGCGTATGACGAGCAGGGAGTCCCCAACGCGATGAATGCTGCGTGGGGCGGGATGTTTACCGACGAACATATCGGAATCTGCATCTCCGAGGGGCACAAGACCACGAAAAACATCCTCTCGACAAAGGCCTTCACGGTGAGTATAGCGACCGTCGAGCAGCTCGCGGCGTGCGACTATGTGGGTATCGTGTCGGGCAACTGCGAGCCCGAGAAGTTCTCGAAAGCGGGCTTTACGGCCCAACGCTCGGAGGCGGTCAATGCCCCGATTATCGAGCAGCTGCCGATGACGCTGGAGTGCGAGATGCTGTCGTACGACAAGGAGAATAACCACCTCGTGGGCCGCATCGTGAATGTGAGCGCCGACGAGAGCATCCTCACCGACGGCAAGATCGACTACCGTAAGCTGCGCCCCATCACCTACGATCCCATCAACCATCACTACATCGCCTTGGGCGAGGTCGCAGGCAACGCCTTCGCCGATGGCAAGAAACTGAAATAAAACATCTTACAATATGAAAGTATTACTCCTCAACGGAAGCCCCCACAAGCAGGGCAACACCGCCATCGCACTCTCGGAGGTGGCAAAGCAACTCGAAAGCGAGGGCATCGAGAGCGAAATCGTATGGATCGGTAACGGTCCGGTCAGGGGCTGTATCGCGTGCCGGCAGTGCTTCACGCAGAAGCTCGGGCGCTGCATCTTCGACGACGATGTCTGCAACCGCATTTCGGAGAAATTTACCGAGGCCGATGGCCTGATTGTCGGCTCGCCCGTATATTACGGCCAGCCTAACGGAGCGTTGTTGTCGGTCATACAGCGTGCATTCTATTCCAACAGTGCCAACATTGCAGGCAAACCCGCCGCCGCTATCGCCGTATGCCGACGTGGCGGCGCAACGGCTACGTTCGAGGCGCTGAATATGCCCTTCCAGATGCTGAATATGCCAATCGTAACGTCGCAGTATTGGAACATCGTCTATGGCCACACGGAGGGCCAAGCGGCGCTGGATAGCGAGGGAATGCAGACGATGCGTACCCTTGCCCGCAATATGGCGTGGCTGCTCCGCTGCACCGACGGCCACCCCTCCCCCGGCCGCCCCACCGACGAAGCGTGGGATGCGATGAATTTTATTAGATAGTTACACAAAACCGAGCTGCTAACGGATGTTGGCAGCTCGGTTTGTTTTGCGGTATGTGGGGTTACTGTACGTCGTAATCGGAGAGGTTCTTCTCGCCGATGATTTCGCGCTGCGAGACCTCGGCGGAGAGGAGTTGTGAGAGCTCCTCGGCAGAGAGCTGTTCGGTGGGGGCGAACTCATCGGAGAGCATATAGTCGAGAATCGAGCGGCGGAACTGCGCCCCCTCGGGCGTCTGTGCAACGGCTTCGAGATCGCTCATACACACCAGCACGCGGCCCTCGCCGACCTTGAACTCAAACAGAAGGCCGAGTTTATGGTTGCGCTCGACATTATCGACCACCTGAATCAGCGGCTTATACTCGTGGCGTGTGGCGTTGAGCACCAGCGGGCGGGCATTGCGAACGATACTCCACCACTGCCAATTGCTATGGTCGTCGGTGGGGAAATCTTCAAAGAGCGGATGCTTCGAATCCATCAGCAGCGACAGCGTGCCGGGCGAGACCTCCTTGCCGGCATTTTCGGAGATACTCTTGAACATTGCATAGTTCCAATAATCGGGCGTGAAGAGTCCGCCAACGCTCTGCTGCTCAATTGTCTTATGATCGGGCACGAGCAATACACGGCCACCCTCGGCCAAGACGTTGCGAGCCTCCGCGTCGAGTGCCGCACAGATGTGGATCTCCTCGTGCTCGGGCTCCTCGGATGAGGGATATACCCACAGATTATAATAATTACTATAATCGTCCGTCGAGAGTGTCAGGCAAAGCTGCGTAGGCTTATGGATCGACGTGAGCGGCAGGCTGATACGGCCAACCGTTGCAACATCACCCTGCTCAACGGCGGCCTCGATACGGCCCTCGGCCGAGAAGTGAGAGCCCTTGACGCTCTTGAGCGTCCAATCGACAGGCTCCGTCCAATCGCTCTCAACATAGTTTGCCAACGCCACATCGGCTACAAATCCGCTCGCACCATCGAGGCAGAAGTCGTCGATCAATGCCAGCGGCACAACGGGCGCACAGAAGCTGCGGAACTCCTCGGGCGTGGTGATACCCTTACTCTCCATAAAGGCGTCGAGCATACCTACAAGAGCCGAGCCCTGACCTGGGAAATCCTGCAAATCGAGCATCTGGAAACCTCCCAAACCACGCGTGCGCAGTCCGTACTCGATGTCGGCCTTATAGCACTCCACCGCGAAGCGTCCCGTAGCCTCGTGGAAGGCTTCGGTCTGATCCTGAAGACCATTTTCGCGCAGACGGCGGCGGAAAATCTCAAGGTTATAGGGGTGCAGCACACCTGTATATTTTGCAATCTCGTCGTAATCGGGGTAGATCTGGAACTGTCCCGTCTCGTGGCTGATAACGGGGCGTGGCGAACGGGCAATAGCCTGCGAGTAGTCGGCGCGCGTGTTGGGGCGCGTGTTATTCAAGATACCGCCCTGCTCGGCATCGACAAAGGCGAACGACGAGCGAACGTGCGATTCGTAGCCCTCGCTACCACCCACGCGGCACGTTGTAAAGTAATCCTCGCCATCCTGCGGGCCCTGCCAGCCGAGGAAGTTATTAGAGCCGTAAGAGTAGAGGTGGCGGCTATCGCGGCTACGGAACTCGTCGAGCCAGCGACGCATAACGGCAACATCGCCGTTAAGCTCATTACCCAGTCCGAGCATCGTGAACGATGCGTGGTTACCCAGAAAATCGAGAATCATACGCGCCTCGCGCAGCAGAAACTCGTTCAGCGGCTTCGTATCCTCCGTAATCGTGCCCCACAACGGCAGCTCGGTCTGGAAGTAGATACCCTCGATGTCGGCAGCCTCGAAGGCGGCCTTGGGAGGGGTGTAGGAGTGGCAACGGTAGTAGTTTATGCCGTAGCTCTTGGCGATGCGGAAGACCTTGCGCCACGACTCGACATCCATCGGGGCGTAGCCCGTGAGCGGGAAGACGCAAGCGTCGTGCTTGCCACGCAGGAAGGTTTTGTAGCCGTTGATGGTAAACTGCGTGCCTGAGGTCGAGAAGTCGCGCACGCCGAAGTTATCGACCACGTTATCAACGCCATCGGCGCTCGTCAGGCGGCAATCGACGGCGTAGAGTGCGGGATGGAACTCGCTCCAGAGCAGCATCTCCTCGCCCAGATCGAGCGTAATCTCCACCTCGTTTGTGCCACGATGAAGCTCAAGCGACTGCTCCACGCCCTCCAGCGTATGCTTCTGGCGGCTATTCCACGAATGAGAGTCGATATTGAGCATTGCCGACTGCTCGGCGCTACTCTCGATTCGGAGTTTGATGGTTGCCGTGCGATCGGCTACCGAGGGGTAGATCTGCATCGACTCGATGAAGGTGTAGGGCGTAGCCTCGATGTGGAAGTCGCCAAGGATACCATTCCAATTGGTCTGCGTATTGTCGGTCCAAGCGTGCGAGCCCTGAATCTCGGCGGGGACGGACGTCTCGGAGTTGTCGATGCGGATGCGAATCTCGTGCTCGCCCTCCTCAAGCTGCGGCAGCAGATAGCGATGCGGAGCGTAGATGTGGCCCAGAGAGCCGATGCTGTCGCCATCGATAAAGAGTGTCGAGGGCTTGGTGCGCTCCATATTGAGTACCATTCGGCGGGCCGCCATCTCCGACGAGATATGCACTTGGCGCGTGTACTCGACAACGCCCGCATAGGGGTAGGTTCGCGTCAGACGCGAGGTGATGTCGGTGGGATGAACGCCATCGCCGAGGCGATTCTCGTCGGTCGTGCCCGGCAGCAGGCACTCGCCCAGCGACGATGACCACTTACCCGCAAGATCAAGATACAGACGCTCGGACTCAAACTCCTTGCCCGAGGAACAAGCTATAAATGAGAGCGCCACACAGAGCGCGAGGATATGTCTCATAGGGATATTTTTTGGTTATGAATGGTACAAAGATAATCTTTTTGGCTCTTATTATTCCTAAAATACCTATTTTTGTATAATTTTGGAGGATGCAGAGAGATATGGAACGAAAAAGGGTTGAGATAACATCGCGCTCGGGATTGATTCTCGAGGGTGGCGGGATGAGAGGTGTATTCACCTGCGGAGTGCTTGACAATCTGATGGATAGAGGTATTCGTTTCCCCTACACGATCGGCGTGAGCGCGGGTGCGTGCAACGGTCTTTCCTATATGTCGGGGCAACGCGGCAGAGCCAAGTTCAGCACCATCGACCTGATGGAGAAGTATCGCTACATAAGCTTCAAACACCTGCTGCTGAAGGGGAACATTATGGATTTCGATCTGCTCTTTCACACCTTTCCCGAGAAGATTATCCCCTACGACTACCCCGCTTTCGCGCAATGCGAGGAGCGGTACGAGATGGTAACGACCGACTGCCGCACGGGATGCGCCCGATACTACGACGAGAAGCACGATCCGCGACGGATAATCGACATCGTGAAGGCCTCGAGCAGTCTGCCCTTTGTCTGCCCCATAGCGAAGGTCGATGGCGAGCCGATGCTCGATGGTGGCATTGCCGACTCGATTCCGCTACGGCGTGCCCGCGAGTTGGGCTTCGATAATAATGTAGTCGTACTGACGCGCAACAAGGGCTACCGCAAACCTAATAAGAGGGGCACGGTGCCTCCGCCGTTCTATCTGCGCTACCCCGCCCTACGGGAGGCCATCCGACATCGCAACTTATTGTATAACGAGCAGATAGAGTTGGTTGAGAGATTGGAGCAGCAGGGCGAGATTACGGTTCTGAGGCCCGAGCGGCCCATCGTGGTGGATCGAATGGAGCGCGACACGCGCAAGCTGCTCGACCTATATGACGAGGGGTATGAGTGCGCTGCGAAGATAGATTTTATGAAATAAGAGAGGGTGTCCCGAAAGGCACCCTCCATCTTTATCTCTTCAAGAAATTGTATAACAATAACTATTTTTTTACGCAAGCCTTCAAACCTCGGATTACAGCCGACGAAAATCCCGCGTGCTCCATCTCATTAAGTCCGCGAATGGTAATACCGCCCGGGGTGGTTACCTTGTCGATCTCCTCCTCGGCGTGGTTGCCACTGTGTAGCAACAGTTCGGCAGCACCCTTGACCGTCAGGGCTGCAATGCGCTGTGCATCTTTAGGATAGAGGCCGAGCTCTACCCCACCTTCGGCCGAGGCGCGGATGTATCGCATAGCGAAGGCTATGCCACACGAGGCCAATGCCATACCCGCCTCGATACGGCTCTCATCGACAAAGGTCGCATAGCCGAGCGACGAAAAGAGTATCTTCACCGCTAAACGCTGCTCCTCGCTTGCGCCACGTTCGGAGAGGAACGTAACGCCGCTCATAACCTCAACGGCCGTATTGGGGATAGCCCTAAATACAGCTGCCGAGGCCACCTCATCCGCCCTAAGCCAACGACGCAGATCGTCGAGCGTCGGGCCTGCGGCAACGGAGACAACAATCTGTCGATCAAGGCTAAGGCTATCGCGCAAACCCGCTATGACCTCCTCCATAAGCCACGGCTTAACGGCCAGAATCACAACATCGGCCTGCTCGACAGCCTCACGGTTGTCGGTCGAGAGCTTCCACTCCGCATTCTGCTTACGCAGATCCTTCAAGGATACCTCCGACTTAACCGTCAGGGCCATATCGGCGGGCGTGATCACACCCGAGCGCACAAGGCCTCGGGCGATGGCACCGCCCATATTTCCTGCTCCAATGATTGCTACCTTCATACTATCCACAGTGGAAATAACGTTTCACAAGGGCGAGCATCTGCTCCCTATCCTCGCCAATCTCGGCTCTCAAATGACCATCCTCGTACGAGCGCAGACGGCGGATAATGCCGTCGATCATAGCCGCGCTGAATACATTATACTTCTCGAACACAGCGCGTTGGCTCTCCAGACAAGCAGCCGAAGCCTCGCAGCTGTCGGGCAACTGACGAAGCGAAAGGAGCTTGGCCTCATTCTCCTTCTTGTGAATATTGACATTGACGTAGGTTGCATCGGCCACCTCCAACGCATTCTCCATCTCAAAGCCGTGACGGCACGCTACGGCCAGACCTGCGATGAGCTGATAGACATCGGCCGAGCCATCGGGCGAACGCATCTCGACGGTCTGCTTCTGCGAAGTGTCGTAGCGACTCTCCGCCTCCAACGGGTTGGCAATGCGACACATATCGCTCTTGGCTGCCCAGCCCAGCGGCACACGCACCAGCACGGAGCGGTTACGGTCGCCCCAGCAGATGTTGGTCGGGGCCTCCTGATGAGGCACAAGGCGGAAGTATGAGGTGGGATTGGTGTTGCCGAAGGCCGTAATCGAGGGTGCGAGCTCCATCATACCAGCGATAGCCTTGCGCGCCGTTGCGGAGAGCACACCGCCGTCGAGCATCTGGTTTTGGCCGTCCTTCACGATACGCATATGAACGTGCAGGCCCGAGCCAGCCTTGCCGGCCGTAATCTTCGGGGCGAAGGTGATGTCGTAGCGGTACTGGAAGGCGAGATTGCGGATGATCCACTTGGCGATCATCAGCTGATCGGCCGCATCCTCCGCTGCAACGGGCAGGAACTCAATCTCGTTCTGCTCGTATATCTTGCCGTCGATGGTAAAGTTACCCACCTCCGAGTGGCCGTATTTGATCTGGCCACCCGCCTGTGCGATGTAGGCCATACACTCGGTGCGGAACTCGTTGAACTTGGCGTAGGGAGCCGACTCGTGGTAGCCCTTCTGGTCGGTTGCGGGGAAGAGCTCGCAGTCGGGGGCAATGACGTAGTACTCCAGCTCGCCCATAGCCTGAAACTCCATCCCCGTAACATCGCGGAAGGCGCGGCACGCCTTGCGGAGTGTATTCTCGGGAGAGCTCTCCAACGGCTCGCCATCCTTATTGAAGTAAGAACAGAGCATCGAGAGCGTAGGTATCTCGGCAAAGGGATCGACAAAGGCGGTCGAGAAGCGCGGCAGGACGTAGAGGTCGCTGCTGCCAGCCTCGATGAAGGGGAAGAGGCTCGAGCCATCGACACGCTCGCCGCACGTCAGGATAGCGTCGAGGTAGGCGGCGTTATTGATCACGAAATTCAAGGTCTTCAGACGGCCATCGCCCGCAGGGTACATAAAATTGACCATACGGATGTCGTTCTCCTTGATATAGCGTACGATGTCGGCCTTAGTAAAGGCCTTGCAGGGCTTGCCCAGATAGGCTACGAGCCGATTGGGGCTTAATTCCAATTCTTTATTCATATCGCAGGTTGTTTTTGATTGATAACTATTTATTTGCCTCGCGGGCATACTCCATCAACGCCACGGGGATGTGGCAGTAGCCCGCAGGATTCTTATCCAGATAATCCTGATGGTACTCCTCGGCCGAGTAGAATTTTTTTAGGGGTTCTACCTCAACCACGATCGGCTCTGCGTACTTGGCCGACTCGCGCTCCATCACGGCCCTAATCGTGGGCAGATCCTCCTCCGAGGTGTAATAGATGCCCGTGCGGTAGCGCGTGCCCGAGTCCTCGCCCTGACGATTGAGCGACGTAGGATCGATGGTGCGGAAATAGAGGTCGAGCAGCAGCTCCAACGACACCTCCGTAGGATCATACTCGACAGCCACCGTCTCGGCATAGCCCGTAGAGTCGGTATAGACCTGCTCGTAGGTAGGATCTTCGGTCGAGCCGTTGGCATAGCCCGTGCGGGTGGCCACGACGCCACGAATCTGCTTCAGGAAGTGCTGCGTGCCCCAGAAGCAACCGCCAGCAAGATATATCTCTTTCATAGTGTGTTATTTAACTTTTACTTTATAAAGCGATCTGTTGGTGGTAATGAAGAGTTCCTCGCCCTGTTTGCCGCCAAAGGCGATCGAGAGCGGGCGCTCCTCAACGTCGATCTTATCCACAACCTTGCCACTTTGATCATAAATGAAGATTTGGCCCTCGGCCAGATACAATTTACCCTCGCCATCCACCGCCAGACCATACTCGCCGCGTTTGATGGGCTGCCCCTCAAGGCGAGTCAGGCGGCCATCGGCCTCGACCTTATACTTTGCGGTGGTTTTGGGATCCTCCCACGCCACATATACAGGCTCCGACTGCCCGGGCTCAACGGCAAAGAGTTGCACCGAGCGGCCCAGATCGTAGGTCTCGGGGATGATGGTTACGCCATCGGGAGCGAGGAAACTCGTCGTGGGCATAGCCTGCACGACCTTCTCGAAGTCGTCGCGCCAGCGATGCGTCGGCAGAATCACGCGCTTGGGCGATGAGACGCTCAATGTTGCGACGCGCTCGAGCGGTATCATCGTATCACCCTCGGTCTTCAGGTCGATGGCGTAGGCCAGAGCCGCCCAGCCGCCATTGCCCCAGCTGCTATACATCGGATTATCGTCGGGGAGTTTTCCCACCGTCTCCTGACGGCCATCGACCATACGTCCCGGCTGGGGATCGTAGCGGCAGATGACAATCAGATTATCCTCGGTATCGACTGCCAGCGAGAAGGGTTTCCACGGGTAGTCGGCAAGCAGACTTACGGCACCCGTTGCGGCATCCCACTTATAGACTTTCTTAAGCTGATTCTCACAGAAATAGACATTTCCGCGGCTGTCGGCCACAGCTCCCGTTGCAAAGGTGTAGCCCTGACCGATCTTCACCACATCGCCCACTGCTCCCGCCTCTCGGCGGCTCGGCTCATCACCCGTAATTACGGCACGAGCGAAGTCGTTGGGGAAGATTGAGAGGTTCTTGTTGGCATCGTAGGCCGTTGCGGCCGTGAGGTAGAGCACCTGCGTCCAGCAACGCATATTGCGGAAGTCGATGTTGCGGCTGTTAGACACCAACATACCGTAGTCGCGCGGGGTATTGACGCGAATGACGCGATAGAACCAAGTGTTGGCGAAACGGAGATTCTCGCAGTTGTCCATCACAAGGCTGACGCAATCCTTACCCTCGCGGCTCTCCTCCTCGAACTGCATTGCGTAGATCTTCCAATTTCGCACGTTACGCATACGCGCCTCCGAGCGAACATGATGCTCGATCGAGATGGCGTAGATGCGGCCCTCGGCCGAAGTGTTGCTGATATATATGCCACCTGCGGCGTAGGTGTTGGCTGTCCAGATATCCTTGATTGTTCCGCCTGCGCCATCGGTGATCCATAGGCTCCAATACTGGTTATCCCACGCCTGATCCAAGCCCTGATGCGCTACGGGGTTGGTCGGAGAGCTGATGGCGCGTGCTGCGCGACGCTGCGAGCCTTGAGCATTGGGGTTGGGACGTGCCATAGTGCCGTGACCGCCTACGAACTTAACATCGTTAAGCAGCGATCGCTCGCCCGCCGTCCACTTCACACCTACGGCACGATTGTTATATCCGCCCGTTGAGATGCCGATTCCATTAATGATATTATCTGCCCCCTGCGAGGTCTCCACCATCGCCACGGGCGAGCCAAAGCCGCTGAAGGCGGGGGTACTCTCCGTTAGAACAAGCTGTGTAGCAAAGGGATGCATACCGATAAGTGCGCTCTTCTCGCGCAGCTTCAAACCCTCCGAGATGCGATACCAGCCCTCGGGGAAATAGACATTGTCGGCCGCTGCGATAGCACGACAGATAGCCTCCGTATCGTCGCTCACGCCGTCGCCCTTCGCGCCGAAATCGAGAACGCTAACCCACTCTCCCATAGGCGGCAGAGCGGGAATTGTGCGCGCGTACGAAGCCTTGAAATCGGCCACGGGCTCGATGGCGCACGTCAGCGCATAATCCGAATCGGCACCCATCTGGGCGCTCACAAGGCCGTAGGTGAGATCCTTAACGATGTAACTCCTATGCTGCGAGGTCGTTGCACGACCACTCGTGGGCAGGCTCAACACCGTCGGCACGTTCTTGCAACGCAGATCGATGACGTTGATCTGGTTGCACGCCTCGTCCTCGACGGTCGAAACCAACGCCGTCTGCACGTTCTCCATCTGCGAAGCCTCGATATAGAGACGATCGGTGGTGTTACGCTCCAGAACAACACCCTGCGGCGCATTCTTAATCACCATATTCACGATCGTCAGGCCCGCATTACGCGACACGATAGCCGCCTCGCGCTGCCCCTCGAAATAGGTATCGACCATCATCATCGGCCAGCCCGGGCTGGTGCGGCCCGTAGTGATGCCGTAGCGACCGCCAAAGAAGCGGACATTCTCCATCTCGTTACCCACATCGCGCAGACCGGCGTAGCCGTCACCCGCATATATATCGCAGTGGCTCACAACACCGTGCTGGGCGTAGTGCGTGCGCAGGGCGATGGCCATCGGGTTGCCCTTCTCGATGCGGAAGTTGATGTTCGACACACCGCTATAAAATGTGCCCGCACCCGCATCGCTCGGTGCGCGATCGGCAGTCACAAGGCCGCCCGTGAACCAGAACATCCAGCACTCCTCGCTCTGGAACGCAGGGCTATTCTTGGCCAAAATGAACTCGGGGCGCTCCTTGCCGTAGCCGATAAGTCGCACAGCGCCGGGAACATATATGGTCTTTGAGATGTAGTATTTTCCTTCGGGGATGTAGAGCGTACCGAAGTTCTTCTCCTGCTTCACGCAGTTGATAGCCAACTGGAGAGCATCGCTCACATCAGCCTTCGTGCCCGCCTCGAAGCCGAATGCCTCGGGGGTAAAGAAGAGCGCATTAGGATCGGCAAAACGCTCTGTATAAACAGATTCGCCTTGAGCAAAAGCCGAGCATACAAAAGCAAGGCACGCCAACAACGTAGAGAGGAATGTACGCATAATTGTAATTTTTAATTGAGCAAAATCATCTATTAGATACAAACTTAACAAGTTTTGGCGGCAAAAACAATTTTTTGGTCACTTTTGAGCATAAAAACTTGCGACGGCGAGGGTGGCACGTAGATTCAGCCGCACTTCGTGAGGGCGAGAAGGCACTTTGGGGCGAGACTGCGAACGGCAATATAATAAATATAGGTAACGGCCGTAGGCGAAAGGGGGAGGACTTGTGGAGAATAATTTCATTGTCTGTTTTCTCCACGTTCTTTTTTCTATCTGATAATCAACAAGTTGCGTTTTGGATTTTGCGGAGGTCTATTTAAGACCTGAAAACGGGGTGTAAGTGGCTGATGTTGAGGGGCTTTTGCGAGGAGATAAATAGAAGGCAATTTTATATTTTTTTATGTTTAACTTTTAATATTTTTTAC